>NZ_JADDKQ010000009.1 GCF_016464425.1 Actinotalea solisilvae | reverse complement strand
GGCGCCGCGCGGCTGGACGCCGTCGGCCCCCGCCCCGGCCGCCGTGCCCCCGGCCGCAGGACCCGCCGGGCCGGCCACGCCGTCACCGACGGCGTCACCCGACCGTCCTCCCGCCGGGGCGCCCGCGGCGCAGCCGGCCGCGGGCGCGGCGCCCGGCGCCGCCGACGCGCCGGCGGGCTGGTCCCAGCGGTTCGCCGAGGCGCGCGAGCGCCGCGCGCACCGGCCGGGCGCCGACGACGGCCGCCGCGGCTGGTTCCCGGGCCGCCGCGCGACGGGCGAGCAGCCCACCGTCGAGCCGGGCGCCGCGGCGCGGCCGACGACGCCGCCGCCCGCGGTCGCCGACGTGACCGTCGCGACGCCGCCGTCGTCCGCGGGGCCCTCGGGCGACGCGTGGCGCCGTGCCTGGGGCTTCCCCAGCACGACCCCGGAGCCCGGTGCGCCGTCGGCCGGGCCGGACGCGACCGGCCCCCAGGACGCCCGCGCTCCCCGCGACCCGGCGGCCCCCGACGCCCGACCCGGCACGCCCCCCGCCACGCCGCGACCCGAGGAGCCCCGTCGATGACCCGCCGACCGAACCGGGTGCGCGCCGCGGTCCTCGCGGCGACGGCCCTCGTGCTCGCCGCGTGCTCGACACCCCTCCCCGAGCCGCAGCCCGACGCCGTCCCCGCCGCCCTGCCGCCCGCCGTCACGACCGAGCAGGTCGAGGACGTCATGGCGGACCTGTCGACCGTGCTCGCCGAGGCCGACGCCGCGACCGAGGCGACCCTGCTCGACCCGCGGGTCACGGGCCCCGCCCGCGAGATCCGCGCCGTCGAGTACCTGCTCGCGCGCGCGGGGGACCCGGCCGCCCTGACGCCCGTCCCGGCGGCGGCGCAGACCGTCGTCGCGCCGACCACCGACACGTGGCCGCGGACCGTCATGGTCGTGACCGAGCCGCCCGCGGACCTCCAGCCGCCGCTGCTGCTCACGCTGGTCCAGGACGCCCCCCGCGAGCAGTACCGCCTGTGGTCGTGGGCCCGGCTGTTCCCCGGCGTCGAGATGCCCGCCACGGCGCAGCCCGAGGTGGGCAGCGCCCCGCTCGCGGTCGACGCCGACACGCTCGCCGTGCCGCCGGCGGAGGTCGTCACGCGCTACGTCGACCTGCTGACCAACGGGACGGCCTCGCCGTACCTCGGGACGTTCAGCGACGACCCGCTGCGGGCCGGGATCGCCGGCACTCGGACCGCGTTCGCGGGCGTGGTGGGCGCGAACGGCACCCTCACGGAGACGTACGCGCCGCTGGACAGCGGGCCCTACGCGATCGCGACCGCCGACGGCGGCGCCATCGTGGTCGGCGGCTTCCGGACGGTGACGACCATCAGCCTCAGCGACAGCACCCTGACGCTCGGCGACCAGACCGCCGCCCTGCTGGGCACCTCCACCGTGGCGAGCAACCTCGTCATCGGGTGGCTCAGCGTGGTCGCCTTCGCGGTCCCGCCGGAGGGCTCCACCGAGCCCGTCCGGGTGCTCGGCGGCGAGCACTCCCGCATCCAGGTGCAGGGGCAGTAGCCTGCCGCCGCACCGGCTCCCGGCCCGCCGCCGCGCGCGACCCGGCGGGCCGACCCCACGGACGATCCGGACCCGCACGACGACGATCCCCAGGAGCACCCGACCATGACGCAGCCCACCGGACCCCGCCCGCGCCTCGACGTGCGTGGCGCCGTCGACCTGTCCGGCCTCGGCCGGACGCCGGCGCCCGCGCCCGGCGGACCGCCCGCGGCGTCGGGCGGCTCGGCGTTCGTCGTCGACGTGGCGGACGAGACGACGTTCGGCCAGGTGGTCCAGAGCTCGGCCCAGGTCCCCGTCGTCTTCGTCCTGTGGGCCTCGTGGAGCGAGGCGAGCGCGGCCGTCGTCACCGACCTCGTCGCCCTCGCGGGCGAGTACGCGGGGCGCTTCCTGCTCGCCCGGGTCGACGCCGAGGCCACGCCGCAGATCGTCCAGGCGTTCGGCGCCCAGGGCGTGCCGGCCGTCGTGGCGGTGCTGCGCGGCCAGCCCGTCCCGCTGTTCCAGGGGGCGGCGGGCAAGGAGGACGTGCGGGCGGTGCTCGACCAGCTGCTCCAGGCGGCTGCGGCGAACGGCGTGACCGGGACGGTGCCCGGCGCCGACGAGCAGCCGGCCGCCGAGCCGGAGCCCGAGGAGCCGCCGCTCCCGCCGCTCCACCAGGCCGCGTACGACGCGATCGAGCGCGACGACCTCGACGGCGCCGTCGCCGCCTACACGCAGGCGCTCCAGGAGAACCCCCGCGACGACGAGGCGCGCGCAGGGCTGGCGCAGGTCGAGCTGCTGCGCCGCACGGTCGGCGTCGACCCGCGCGCTGCCCGGGAGGCCGCCGCGGCCGACGCGCGCGACGTCGACGCGCACCTCGTGGTCGCGGACCTCGACGTGCTCGGCGGCCAGGTCGAGGACGCGTTCGCGCGCCTCGTCGACCTCGTGCGGGTGACCGCCGGCCCCGAGCGCGAGCGGGTCCGGGTGCGGCTCGTCGAGCTCTTCGGCGTCGTCGGCGACACGGACCCGCGCGTCATGGCGGCGCGACGGGCCCTGGCGAGCGCGCTCTACTGACCGGCCTCGTCGGTGCGGTGCGGTGCTGGGCCGGGCGGGACCGTGCGCGCTACGCGGGTACCGTCGTCGGAGTGTCGGTGGAGGCGGCGAGCCAGGCGCGCGGTGAGCACCCGAGCCGCTGCGTGAAGACGCGCGAGAACGCGGCGGGCGTCGCGTAGCCGACGTCGTGCGCCGTGCGGGCGATCGAGACGCCGGCCCGCAGGCGGTCCTGCGCGACCGTGAGACGCCACGTCGTGAGGTAGTCCGCGGGCGCCTGCCCGACGAGCTCCTTGAAGCGGGCCGCGAAGGAGCTCCGGGACAGGTGCGCCTCGCCTGCCATCGAGGCGAGGGTCCACGGGTCGCCGGGCCGCTCGTGCACGGCGACGAGGGCGCGCGCGATGCGCTCGTCCGCGAGGCCGGGGAGCAGCCCGGGCGGCAGCGCGAGGTCGGCCGTGTGCTCGAGCATCCACCGGAACAGCTGGACGAGGACCACCTCGAACAGGCGGTCGACGAGCACGCGCCCGCCGCACGCGACGGCGTCCACCTCCGCGAAGAGGAGGTCGAGCGAGGGCCCCAGCGACCCCACCTCGTCGAGCGGGACGACGACGACCGCGGGCAGGGTGCGCACGAGCGGATGGGTCGGACCGCCCTCGACGTCGAGCGCCGCGCAGGCGAAGTCCGACTCCGCGGTCGGCGCGTGGCGGAACGAGTGCTCGAGCGGCCGGGGGTAGAGCAGGAGGCTCGGCCGGTCGATCCGCCGGTGCACGAGCCGGCCGGCGGCGTCCCGGTGCGTGATCTCCATCGACCCGCGGCGCAGGACGTGCAGGAAGCCCCGCCCGGGCTGCGCGGCGAACGTCGTGACGCCGCACAGCGGCCCGGTGTGGAACGTCGTGGTGCGCACCCGGAAGCGCTCGAGCAGGGACGAGAGCCGGTCGATCGACATGACCGCATGATGTCAGACGATCGGACAAGAACGATGGACGATCCGTGCCCGATCGTCCGCGGCCGGGCGACAGGGTGGGGGAGTGACGCGGGAGGTCCCGTGATCACGTCCCCGACGTCCGACCGAAGGAGCACCCATGTCCCGCGTCCCTCTCCTCGACCCCGCCGCGACCACCGGCGCCGTGCGCGAGCAGCTCGACCAGATCCACGCGACGTTCGGCGCGACGCCCGCGATGTTCCGCGCGGTCGCGAGCTCGCCGGCCGCGCTCGCGAGCATGTGGGGCGCGTTCGGCGCGCTCGGCGGCGGGGCGCTCGGCGCCGCGCTCGGCGAGCAGATCGCCGTCGCCGTCGCCGACCGCAACGGCTGCGAGTACTGCCTCGCGGCCCACACGGCGCTCGGGCGCCGGGCCGGGGTCGGCCGCGAGGCGATGGCCGACGCCCAGGAGGGCCGGTCGGACGACCCGCGCACGCAGGCGCTGCTGACCTTCGTCCTGCGGCTCGTCGACGCGCGGGGCCACGTCTCGGCCCAGGACGTCGAGGCCGTGCGCGAGCACGGCTGGTCCGACGAGGAGGTCGTCGAGGCGATCGCGCACGTCGCGCTCAACCTCTTCACGAACTACGTCAACGTCGCCCTGGACGTGCCGGTGGACTTCCCGACCGTCCGGCTGCGCCGGGCCGCCTGAGCGGCGGGGGGGGGGGGGGGGGGGGGCCCCCCCCCCCGCCCGCCCCCCCGGCGCGCCCCCGGGCGCGCGGCCCCCCCCGTCCGGCTGCGCCGGGCCGCCGGAGCGGCGCGCGGGCGCGGCGCCGGCCACCCCGGCGCCGCGCCCGCGCGGGTCAGGCGACGGGCTCCTGGCCCTCGGGCACGAGGAAGACCGCGCCCAGCGGCGGGACGCGCAGGGTGACCGAGTGCCGCTGCGCGTGCAGCGGGTGGTCGATCGCCTGCACGCGCCCGAGGTTGCCCACCCCCGAGCCGCCGTAGACCTCGGCGTCGGTGTTGAGCGCCTCGACCCACGTGCCGCCCGAGGGCAGGCCGACCCGGTAGCCCTCGTGCGGCGTGCCCGCGAAGTTGACGACGACGACGACCGTGCGGCCCTGCCCGTCGCGGCGGATGTAGCTGAGCACGTTGTGGTCGGAGTCCTGCGCGTCGACCCACTCGAAGCCCGCCGGGTCCTTGTCGAGCACCCACAGCGCGGGCTCGCCCCGGTAGAACCGGTTGAGGTCCGTGACGAGGCGCGAGATGCCCGCGTGCTCGGGGTACTGGAGCAGGTGCCAGTCGAGGCTCCGGCCCTCGGCCCACTCGGCCGCCTGGCCGAACTCGGAGCCCATGAAGAGCAGCTGCTTGCCCGGGTGGGACCACTGGTAGGCGAGCAGCGAGCGCACGCCCGCGGCCTGCTGCCAGTGGTCGCCCGGCATCTTGCGCAGCAGCGACCCCTTGCCGTGCACGACCTCGTCGTGGCTGATCGGGAGCACGAAGTGCTCGGAGAACGCGTAGACCAGCGAGAACGTCGCCTCGTGGTGGTGGTAGCGCCGGTTGATCGGCTCCTCCGCGAGGTAGCGCAGGGTGTCGTTCATCCAGCCCATGTTCCACTTGAGGCCGAAGCCCAGGCCCCCGCCGTCGGTCGGCGCCGTGACGCCGGGCCACGCGGTCGACTCCTCGGCGATCATCATGATCCCGGGCGTGCGGCGGTAGGCCGTCGCGTTGGCCTCCTGGATGAAGCGGATCGCCTCGAGGTTCTCGCGCCCGCCGTGGACGTTCGGCCGCCACTGCCCGTGGCCGCGGGAGTAGTCGAGGTAGAGCATCGACGCGACGGCGTCGACGCGCAGCCCGTCGACGTGGAACTCCTCGAGCCAGTACGTCGCGTTGGCCACGAGGAAGTTGCGCACCTCGTTGCGGCCGAAGTTGAACACGTACGTCCCCCAGTCCGGCTGCTCGCCCAGCAGCGGGTCCGGGTGCTCGTAGAGCGGGCTGCCGTCGAAGCGGCCGAGCGCCCACTCGTCCTTGGGGAAGTGGGCCGGCACCCAGTCGAGCAGCACGCCCACGCCGGCCTGGTGCAGCCGGTCCACGAGGTGGCGGAAGTCGTCGGGGTGGCCGAACCGCGACGTCGGCGCGTAGTACGAGCTGACCTGGTAGCCCCAGGACCCGCCGAAGGGGTGCTCCGCGACGGGGAGCAGCTCGACGTGCGTGAAGCCCATCTCGACGACGTACGCGGTGAGCTGGTCCGCGAGCTCGCGGTAGCCCAGGCCGGGCCGCCAGGACCCGAGGTGCACCTCGTAGATGCTCATCGGCCCGTGGTGCGGGTCGCTGGCCGCGCGCCGCTCGAGCCACGCCGCGTCGTCCCAGCGGTGCTCCGACTCGACGACGACCGACGCCGTCGCCGGCGGGACCTCCGTGCCCTGGGCGAGCGGGTCGGCCTTCTGGCGCCATGAGCCGTCGCGCGTGAGGATCTCGAACTTGTAGCGCGCTCCGCCGCGCACGTCGGGCACGAACAGCTCCCACACACCCGTGCTGCCGAGCGAGCGCAGGGCGTGCGCCGCGCCCTGCCAGTGGTTGAAGTCACCGATGACGCGCACGGCCTGCGCGTTCGGGGCCCACACCGCGAAGGAGGTCCCGACGACGTCGCCGAGCACCGACGGGTAGGTCCGGACGTTCGCGCCGAGGACGGTCCACAGCTCCTCGTGGCGCCCCTCGCTGATGAGGTGGAGGTCGACCTCGCCGAGGGTCGGCAGGAACCGGTACGGGTCGTCCGCGACGGTGGTGAGCTCGCCGTAGGTGACCCGCAGGCGGTAGTCGGGGACGGTCGCCGCGCGGAACGCCGCGACCCAGACGCCGCCGTGCTCGTGGCGCGCGGCGTGCTCGCCCTCGGGCGTCACCACGACGACGGCGTCGGCGAGGGGGCGCAGCGCGCGCACCGTCACCGTGTCGCCGTCGAGGTGCGCGCCGAGCACCCGGTGGGGGTCCTGGTGCACGCCTGCGGCGATCGCGTCGAGCTCCGCGGTCACGACGTCGCGGGGGTGGGCCGGGGGCATCGAGGTGGGCGGCAGGCTCATGTCCTCACCCTGCCACGGTGGGACCTCCCCTGCACCAAGACCACGAGGCCGCCCGCGGACCGCGGGTCGGCCGGCGCCGGGGCCCGGGCGTCAGGCGGCGTCGAGCAGGCGGTCGACGCCGCCCAGCGGGATCGCGACCCAGTCGGGCCGGTTCCGCGACTCGTAGACGACCTCGTAGAGCGCCTTGTCGAGCTCGAGGGCGTGCAGCAGCGTCCCCGTGAGCCGGTCGGTCGTCACCCCGCCGGCCTCGGCGAGGTAGCCCTCGACCAGGGCGTCGCGCGCGCGCTCGGCCCACGCGGCGGTGCCGTGGCCGACGGCGGCCGCGTAGTCCACCGAGCGGAGCATGCCGGCGAGGTCGCGCAGCGCGAGGTCCGGCCGGGTCCGCTCGTCCGCGGACGCCTGGGGCTCGCCCTCGAAGTCGAGTACCACCCAGCCGCGTCCGGGCGCGCGCAGCACCTGGCCGAGGTGGTAGTCGCCGTGGACCCGCTGGAGCGGCGGCAGGTCCAGGCCCTCGACCTGCGCGAGCACGCGGTCGACGGCGCCGCTGCGGTCGGCGAGGAGGGGTGCGGCCGTCACCGCGGCGGCCGCGCGGTCGCGCAGGGTCGCGAGCACGGTCGCGTCGGTCCGGGCGGGCGTGCGGGGTGCGACGGGCGCGCCGGACCCGCCCACCGGCAGGGCGCGGCGCAGCGCGTCGTGCATCTGCGCCGTGGTCCGGCCCAGCTCGCGCGCGAGGTCCGCGAAGTCCTCGTCGTCGCGCGCGTGGCGGCAGGCGACCTCGAAGCCGTCCTGGGCGTCCGTGACGAGCTCGCTGAGCACGCCCAGGTGGCCGCCCTCCTCGCCGTCGGCGCCGGGCCAGGACGCGGCGAGCCACGCCAGCGGGCGCGGGACGCCGCGCCAGCCCGCGCGGCTGAGCGCGAGCGGCACCTCGACGTCGGGGTTGGGCCCGACACCGACGGTGCGGAACACCTTGAGGATCGCGGGCGGCGACGCGGCGGGCAGCAGCACCGACGTGTTGGACTGCTCGCCCGTCATGACCTTGGCCCCCCCGAGGTCGGGCGCACCCGCCCCGTCACCCTCGGCGGCCGCGAGCCACGCGCGCAGGAAGGCCGCGTCGGACGTCCCGTCGACCACCGCGGTCCCGTCCGCGAGCCGCCCCACGACGGCGCCTGGGGCGGCGTCGGTCGCCGCGGGGGAGCCGGGGGCGCGCAGCACGAGCGGCACCTGGAGCAGGCCGCCGCCGGGCAGCCGGAGCAGCTCGACCCGGACGGTCGCCTCGCCGGCCGGGTCCTCGAGCGTCAGGACGGCGACGACGGGCAGCGTGCCCGTGCTGCCCTTGGCCGGGTACCACCGCCGCCCGGGCAGCCACGCGTCCACCAGGGCGCGCAGCCCGGCCGGGGCCGCGCCGTCGTCGGGCGTCGCGCGCAGCGTCCGCTGCCGGTCACCGCTGCCGTCCATCCGCACCTCCCGGTGTGTCGTCGCCGACGATCCTCACCCGGCCCGCGCCCGTGCGCGCGGTCAGGCCGCGCCCGGGGTCCCGCTCACCCCGGGGGCGGCGTCACCGTGAGCCAGAAGAAGTCACGCGAGCCGAGCGTCAGCGAGAGCGTCCCGTCCTGGCCGATCGTCGGGAACGCGGCGCCGCCGAACACGTCGTGCAGCGCGTGGCCCGCGTGGTCCGGGAGGCGGACGACGCCCGACCGCGGCGTCGACGCCAGGTTCGCGACGCACAGCACGGTCTCGTCGCTGCTCTGCCGCAGGTAGGCGAGCACCGACTCGTTGTCGCACTGGAGCGTGACGAAGTCGCCGGTCCCGAACACGGGGTGGCGGCGCCGGATGGTGAGCATGCCGTGGACCCAGTGCAGCAGGGAGGTCGGCGTCGCGAGCTGGGCCTCGACGTTGATCGTCGAGTAGTTGTGCACGAGCGACTGGTTGACCGGTAGGTAGAGCTTGCCGGGGTCCGCCGTCGAGAAGCCCGCGTTGCGGTCGGGCGTCCACTGCATGGGCGTGCGCACCGCGTCGCGGTCGGGCAGCCAGATGTTGTCGCCCATGCCGATCTCGTCGCCGTAGTACAGGCACGGGCTGCCCGGCAGCGAGAGCAGGAGCGCGTGCGCCAGCTCGATCTCGGCGCGCGAGTTGTCGAGCAGGGGCGCGAGCCGACGCCGGATGCCGACGTTGGCGCGCATGCGCGGGTCCGGCGCGTACCAGCCGTACATGGACGCGCGCTCCTCGGTCGACACCATCTCGAGCGTGAGCTCGTCGTGGTTGCGCAGGAACGTGCTCCACTGCCCGCCGCCCGCGGGGATGCGCGGCGTGTCGGCGAGGATGTCGACGATCTGGTTCGCCCGCTGGTCCTTGATCGAGTAGAAGATCCGGGGCATGACGGGGAAGTGGAAGCACATGTGGCACTCGGGCGCCTCGTCCGTGCCGTAGTACGGGATGACGTCCTCGGGCCACTGGTTCGCCTCGGCGAGCATGATCCGGCCGGGGAACTCGGCGTCGACCATCGCGCGCATCTCGGCGAGGTACTCGTGCGTCCGCGGGAGGTTCTCGCAGTTGGTGCCCTCCTCCTCGAAGAGGTAGGGCACCGCGTCCAGGCGGAAGCCGTCCACGCCGATGCGCAACCAGAACCGCGCGACGTCCTTCATGGCCTCGCGGACCTGGGGGTTCTCGAAGTTGAGGTCCGGCTGGTGGCTGAAGAACCGGTGCCAGAAGTACTGCCGGCGCACCGGGTCGAAGGTCCAGTTGGACGTCTCGGTGTCGACGAAGATGATGCGCGCGTCCTCGTAGCGCGTGTTGTCGTCGCTCCACACGTAGAAGTCGCCGTAGGGGCCCTCGGGGTCCGAGCGCGAGGCCTGGAACCACGGGTGCTGGTCGCTCGTGTGGTTCATCACCAGGTCGATGATCACGCGCATGCCGCGCTCGTGGGACTTCTCGATGAGCTCGGTGAAGTCGCCGATCGTCCCGTACTGCGGCGCGATCGCCGTGAAGTCGGCGACGTCGTAGCCGCCGTCGCGCAGGGGCGAGGGGTAGAACGGCGGCAGCCAGAGGCAGTCGACGCCGAGCCACTGGAGGTAGTCGAGCCGGTCGATGAGGCCGCGCAGGTCGCCCGAGCCGGCGCCCGTCGAGTCCGAGAAGCAGCGCAGCATGACCTCGTAGAACACGGCCGTGCGGTACCACTCGGGGTCCGCGACGAGGCCCGACGGCGCCGCGGTCGGCAGGGCGTACGTGGGCACGGGGCGCGGCGGCAGCGCGCCCTGCGGGTCGGCGGCGCGTCGACCGGCCGCCACCTCGATCGGCGGGTTCACCGGCGGCTCCCGGTCCGGGGCCGGGATCATCTGGTTCTCGGGCCGGTCAGCGGTCACAGGGTCCTCACACCGATGATGTGGGCGCACTGGGTCCACGGGTCGAGGCGCACGTACGGGTGCGCGCCCCAGGCGTAGACGGCGCCGGAGAGCAGGTCGTGGGCGGCGAACGCGGGCGCGTCCTGGTCGTGCGGCGCGTGCACGCCGAGCGCGGCGAGGTCCAGGTCGAGTACCGCCTCGCGCGTCGTGTGCGGGTCGGTGTTGACCACGACGACGACGGCGTCGGCGCGCCCGGTGGGGGACTGCGCGGCCGTCACGTGGCGCGAGAAGCACAGGATCGCGTCGTCGCTCGTGGGGTGGACCGTCAGGCCGCGCAGGCGCCGGAGGGCCGGGTGCTCGCGCCGGATGGCGTTGAGCCGGCCGAGCAGGTGGCCGATGCCCGTCGCCTCGGCGGCGGCCCAGTCGCGCGGCTTGAACTCGTACTTCTCGTTGTCGATCTGCTCCTCGACACCGGGCCGGGGCACGTTCTCGACGAGCTCGTAGCCCGAGTAGATGCCCCACGTGGGCGCGCCCGTGGCCGCGAGGACGGCGCGGATCGCGAACGCCGGCGGACCGCCGTGCTGCATGTACGGCGTGAGGATGTCGTGCGTCGTCGGCCAGAAGCTCGGTCGCATGTACGCCGCGGCCGGTCCGGAGACCTCCTCGAGGTACTCGGCGAGCTCCTCCTTGGTGTTGCGCCAGGTGAAGTACGTGTACGACTGGTGGAAGCCGATCCGCGCGAGCGTGTGCATCATCGCGGGCCTGGTGAAGGCCTCCGCGAGGAAGATTACGTCCGGGTGCGCGGCGTTGACGTCCGCGATGAGCCACTCCCAGAACGGGAGCGGCTTCGTGTGCGGGTTGTCGACGCGGAACGCGGTCACGCCGTGGTCGATCCAGACCTGGAGCACGCGCCGCACCTCGGCGTAGATGCCCTCGGGGTCGTTGTCGAAGTTGAGCGGGTAGATGTCCTGGTACTTCTTGGGCGGGTTCTCCGCGTAGGCGATCGAGCCGTCGATGCGGGTCGTGAACCACTCGGGGTGCTCGCGCACCCACGGGTGGTCCGGCGAGCACTGGAGCGCGAGGTCGAGCGCGACCTCGAGCCCGTTCTCGCGCGCGACGGCGACGAAGTGGTCGAAGTCCTCGAAGGTGCCCAGCTCGGGGTGGATCGCGTCGTGGCCGCCGTCGGGCGAGCCGATGGCGTACGGCGAGCCCGGGTCGCCCGGCTCGGTGTCGAGCGAGTTGTTGCGCCCCTTGCGGTACGTGGTCCCGATGGGGTGGATCGGCGTCAGGTACGCGACGTCGAAGCCCATGGCGGCGATCGCCGGCAGGCGCTCGGCGGCGGTGCGCAGGGTGCCCGAGCGCCACTCGTGCGTCACCGGGTCCTGCACCGCGCCCTCGGACCGCGGGAAGAGCTCGTACCAGGAGCCGACGAGCGCGAGCTCGCGCTGCACGAGCAGCGGGTAGGTGTCGCTCGGGCTCACGTGCTCGCGCAGCGGGTGCGCGGCGAGCGCCTCCTCGACCTCGGGCGCCAGGCCCGCGGCCAGGCGCGCACCCGGCGGGCGCGTCGTGTCCCGCAGGCCGGCGACGGCGTCCGCGAGCACGCGCGCGACGTCGGACGGCAGCCCGGGACGGCTCGCGGCGCGCTCGAGCAGCGCGGCGCCCTCGGCCAGCATGAGCTCCACGTCGACCCCGGCGGCGACCTTGACGCTCGCGTCGTGGCTCCAGGTGCCGTACGGGTCGGACCAGCCCTCGACGCGGAAGCCCCAGGAGCCGGGGGCGTCGGGGACGAGGTCGGCGCGGTAGCTGTCGAGGCCCTTGTTGACGACGTCCATGCGGACCGCGGTGCGGTCGGTGCCGTCCGGCGCGATGAGCACCGCCGTGGCCGCGACGGCGTCGTGCCCCTCGCGGAACACGGTCGCCGTGACCTCGACGGCCTCGCCCACGACCGCCTTGGCGGGCCAGCGGCCGCCCTCGACGACCGGTCCCACGCCGACGACGGGGATGCGCCCGACGCGGGGCGCGGGCGTGGGGGTCCAGGGCTGCGCCGAGGGTCGCGGCGGTGCCGGCGGCACGGGCGGGGCGGGCGGCACGCGCGGCGCCGGCGGCGCGGCGGCGGCTGGCGGCGCGGGCGGGGCGCCGGGCTCGGGCGGGACCGGCACCGAGGTCCGACCCGGCTCCGGCTGGGCCGCGGCCGCGGCGGACCGCGAGGCCCGGCGGGCCTTCGTGCGGGGAGGGGTGGACGGCGTTCGGGGCGGAGGGGGCGGCGTGGACGGCGTCACCCCTCGAACCTACCCAGGCGCCCGGCCGGACGGCATCCGGACACGGCAGGGGCGCCCGACCGGCGTCCATCTGGTGGACGGGCCCGACGGGCGCGCCGAGCGGTGCGGGTGAGGTCGCGCGCGGGGCACCGGAGCCTCGGTCGGACGCGCCCGGGCCCGCGACCTGCGCGGGTGTCCCCGGCCGCCGGAGCCCGCGAGGTCCGCGGAGGCCGCAACGCTTGCAGATACTTGCAGCAATGGTGGCTGCGGCGCCGTCGGACCGTCTACGCTCACGCCCGTGAGAGCCATCCGCCGATTCACCGTCCGTACCGTCCTGCCCGCCGAGCTGGCGGACCTCGACGAGCTCGCCCACAACCTGCGCTGGTCGTGGCACGCGCCGACGCGGGACCTGTTCGCCGGGCTCGACGCCCGCCTGTGGGAGAGCGTCAACGGCGACCCCGTCGCCCTGCTCGGCGCCCTCGGCCCGGACCGCCTCGCGGCGCTCGCGGCCGACGCGGGCTTCGTCGCCCGCGTGCGCGAGGCGTCCGCCGACCTGGCGCGCTACCTCGCCGAGGACCGGTGGTACCAGCGCGAGGCGGCGGCCGACCCGTCGCTGCCCGCCGCGATCGCCTACTTCTCGCCCGAGTTCGGCATCACCTCGGTGCTGCCGCAGTACTCCGGCGGCCTCGGCATCCTCGCGGGCGACCACCTCAAGAGCGCGTCCGACCTGGGTGTCCCGATCGTCGGCGTCGGCCTCCTCTACGGGGCGGGCTACTTCAAGCAGGCGCTCTCGCGCGACGGCTGGCAGGTCGAGTCCTACCCCGTCATCGACCCGGACGGCCTGCCCCTGACGCTCCTGCGCGAGGCCGACGGCGCGCCGGCGCGCGTCTCGCTGCCCCTGCCCGGGGGCCGCACGCTGCACGCGCACGTGTGGCGCGCCGCCGTCGGGCGCGTGCCGCTCCTCCTGCTCGACTCCAACGTCCCCGAGAACGACGACCTGGCCCGGAAGGTGACCGACCGCCTCTACGGCGGCGGGGGCGAGCACCGCCTCCAGCAGGAGCTGCTGCTCGGCGTCGGCGGCGTCAAGGCGCTGCGGCTGTGGTCGCGCCTCACGGGCGCCCCGGCGCCGGAGGTCTACCACACCAACGAGGGCCACGCGGGGTTCCTCGGCATCGAGCGGATCCGCGAGCTCGTGGGCGAGGTCGGCCTGGCGTTCGACGACGCGCTCGAGGCCGTGCGCGCCGCCACCGTCTTCACGACGCACACGCCCGTCCCGGCCGGCATCGACCGCTTCGAGGCCTCGCTCGTCGCGCAGTACTTCGGCGGCGACCTCGCGATCGACGGCGTCCCCGTCGAGCGGGTCCTCGCGCTCGGCGCCGAGGACTACGAGGGCGGCGACCCGACGCTGTTCAACATGGCCGTCATGGGCCTGCGCCTGGGCGGCCGCGCCAACGGCGTGTCGCTGCTGCACGGCGAGGTCTCGCGCGGGATGTTCAACGGGCTGTGGGCGGGCTTCGACGAGGCGGAGGTCCCGATCTCGTCCGTCACCAACGGCGTGCACTCGCCCACGTGGGTCGACCGCAAGCTCGTGGACCTCGCGACGCGGCACCTGTCGGAGGCCGAGCTCGAGGACGGCACGGGCTGGCTGCGCCCCGACGGCGTGGCCGACGAGGACCTGTGGGCCATGCGTCGCACGCTGCGCGCGCAGCTCGTTGCGAACGCGCGCGAGCGGGTGCGCGGCTCGTGGCGTCACCGCGGCGCGAGCCCGGCCGAGCTGGGCTGGGTCGACGACGTCCTCGACCCCGACGTCCTGACCATCGGGTTCGCGCGCCGCGTGCCCACGTACAAGCGGCTGACGCTCATGCTCAGCGACCCCGAGCGCCTGCGCTCGCTCCTGCTGCACCCCGAGCGTCCCGTCCAGCTCGTCATCGCGGGCAAGTCGCACCCGGCCGACGACCAGGGCAAGCGCCTCATCCAGCAGCTCGTCCGGTTCGCCGACGACGCGGGCGTGCGCCACCGCATCGTGTTCCTGCCGAACTACGACATCGCGATGGCCCAGACGCTCTACCCGGGCTGCGACGTGTGGCTCAACAACCCGCTGCGCCCGCTCGAGGCGTGCGGCACGTCGGGCATGAAGGCCGCGCTCAACGGCGGCCTCAACCTCTCGATCCTCGACGGCTGGTGGGACGAGTGGTACGACGGCGAGAACGGCTGGGCCATCCCGACCGCCGACGGCGTCGACGACCCGGACCGCCGCGACGACCTCGAGGCGGCCGCGCTGTACGACCTCATCGAGAACCAGGTCGCCGCGCGGTTCTACGACCGCGACGAGCGGGGCCTGCCGGTCCGCTGGCTCGAGATGGTGCGGCACACGCTCGCGACGCTCGGCCCGAAGGTCCAGGCGACGCGCATGGTGGCGGACTACGTCCGCCGGCTCTACACGCCGGCCGCGGTCGCGGGTCGCTCGCTCAACGGCGCCGGCTTCCCGGGCGCCAAGGAGCTCGCCGCGTGGAAGCAGGCCGTGCGCGAGGGCTGGCCCCACGTGCGCGTCGACCACGTCGAGTCCGTCGGCGTGGGCGAGGTGGCGCAGGTGGGCGACGTGCTCCAGGTGCGCGCGTACGTGTCGCTCGGCTCGCTGCGCCCGCAGGACGTCGCGGTCGAGGTCGTGCACGGCCGCGTGTCGGAGGCCGACGAGCTCAGCGACGTCCGGCGCGAGGAGCTGGCGCACGTCGAGGGCTACGAGGCCGGACGCCACGCCTTCGCGGGCGACGTCCGCCTGGGCGCGTCGGGGCCGTTCGGCTACACGGTCCGCATCGTGCCGAAGAACGAGCACCTCGCCTCGGTCGCGGAGACCGGGCTGGTCGCCAACGCCTGAGCCGTGCGCCCGACGGCCCCGTCCCCTCCCGGGGGGCGGGGCCGTCGGCGTCAGTCCCGCAGGTGGGCGGCGACCGAGCGGCCCGCGACGTGCCCCGAGAACAGGCACCCGCCGAGGAACGTGCCCTCGAGCGCGCGGTGCCCGTGCATGCCGCCGCCGCCGAAGCCCGCGGCCTCGCCCGCGGCCCAGACGCCGTCGAGCGGGCTCCCGTCCGCGCGCAGCACGCGGCCCTGGGTGTCCGTGTGCAGCCCGCCGAGCGTCTTGCGCGTGAGCACCGACAGCCGGACCGCGAGCAGCGGGCCGTCCTCGGGCGCGAGGATCGGCGCCGGCGGCGCGACGCGGACGACGCGGTCGACGACGTACCGCCGGGCCATCGCGGTGGCCACGACCTGGGGGTCCTTGCCGAGCCCCGTCGCGACCTGGGCGTCGCGCGCGCGGATCGTCCGCTCGAGCGCGACGGGGTCGATCCGGTCGGTGACGGTCAGCGCGTTCATGCCCCGCGCGAGGCCGGCCGGGGTGTCCGCCCGGACGAACTCCTCGCTGAGCTCGGCGAACCGCTCGACGGGCAGCACCGCGCCGGGCAGCGCCCGCTGCAGCACGGCGCGCGCGTCCTTGCCGGTCAGGTCGGGGTTCTGCTCGGAGCCCGAGAGCGCGAACTCGGTCCCCATGATGGCGCGGTTGAGCACGAACCAGGAGTGGTCGTCGCCGCGCCCGACGACGTGCCGCAGCGCCCCGAGCGCGTCGAAGCCCGGGAAGAGGGGTGCGGGCAGGCGGTTGCCGTCGGCGTCGAGCCAGAGCGAGCTGGGGCCGGGCAGGATGCGGATGCCGTGCCGGCTCCACACGGGGGAGTGGTTCGCGATCCCCTCGGGGTAGTGCCACATCCGCCCCGCGTGCACGACGGCGCCGCCCGCCGCCGCGGTGGCCGTGATCATCCGCCCGTCGACGTGGTCCGGGACGCCCGAGAGCATCCGCTCGGGCAGGCGCCCGTGCTCGGCGGGCCACGCGGCGCGCACGAGGTCGTGGTCGGCGCCGATGCCGCCCGACGTCACGACGACGGCGGGCGCGTCGACCCGGAACCGCCCGATGACGCGCCGGCTCGAGGGGGCGCCGCGCGGGGCGTCGTCGTCGGCCAGCAGCTCGCCGCTGACGCCGGTGACGCGCCCGGCGGTCGTCTCGAGCGCCGTGACGCGGTGCCGGAAGCGGACGTCCGCCAGGCCGGCGTCGCGCGCCTCGCGCAGCGCGGCGACGAACGGTGCGCAGATCGCGGGGCCCGTGCCCCAGACGATGTGGAACCGCGGCACCGAGTTGCCGTGCCCGCCCGCGAGGTAGCCGCCGCGCTCCGCCCACTGGACCGCCGGGAAGAAGCGCACGCCCTGTCGGTGCAGCCACTCGCGCATCGGGCCCGCGGCGAACTCGACGAAGGCCTCGGCCCAGCGGCGGGGGTCGTCGTCCAGCGGGTCGTGGGGGTCGAACGCGGCCGACCCGAGCCAGTCGGCGAGGGCGAGCTCGGCGCTGTCGCGCACGCGCAGGCGGCGCTGCTCGGGGGAGTCGACGAGGAACAGGCCCCCGAAGGACCACCAGGCCTGGCCGCCGAGGCTCGCCGCCGGCTCCTGCTCGAGCACGAGGACCCTGCGCCCGGCCGCCGTGAGCTCGGCCGCGGCGACGAGGCCGGCCAGGCCCGCCCCTACGACCACCGCGTCGACCGACGCGCTCCTCGTCGCGCGCGGGAGATCCGATCCGACAACGCCGTCGTCCATGTCCGCACCCTACTGACCGCACCCCACCGAGGTCGCTGGTTCGGGCCGGCCCGGGCCGCGGGGACCAGCGACCTCGGCGCCCGGGCTGGGGGGCGGGGCGGGAGGCCGCTCAGGGGCCGGCGGTGTAGAGGCGCATGCTCAGGGGCTCGAGCGTCGTGCGCTCACCGGGGGACGGGTGCAGCGCGCCGTTGATCGCGGCCGTGCGCAGCTCGTCCGGGCGGTCCCACGCGGAGTCCCACACGAGCTCCCACGACGCGCCGGGCCCGCGCGCGAGCACGACCTCGGCGACGTCGAGCAGCCCGTTGACCACGAGGAGCGCGCTGTCGCCCTGCGGTGCCGAGCGGATCATCTGGAGCGTGCGGACGCCCGGGTCGTGCCACGTGTGGTGGTCGAACGGCCCGGCGTCGGCGAGCCGCCAGTCGAGGTCGGGCCACGGCGCCCCGTCCCGGGGCTGGCCGCGGAAGAACGCGCGCGAGCGCAGCGCCGGGTGCGTGCGACGCAGGTGGAGCAGGTGGCGCGTCGTCGCGAGGTGGTCCACCTGCCAGGGCTCGAGCTCCCAGTCCAGCCACGACGTCTCGTCGTCCAGGCAGTACGCGTTGTTGTTGCCGTGCTGCGTGCGGCCGATCTCGTCGCCCGCGGTGATCATGGGCGTGCCCGCGGACAGGAGCAGCGTGCCGAGGAGGTTGCGCATGGACCGGCGTCGCAGCGGCAGGATCTCCGCGCCCACCACCGCGTCGTCCACGCGGCCCTCGACGCCGTGGTTCCACGAGCGGTTGTCGTCCGTGCCGTCGCGGTTGTTCTCGCCGTTGGCCTCGTTGCGCTTGTGCTCGTAGCGCGTGAGGTCGGCGAGCGTGAACCCGTCGTGCGCGGTGACGTAGTTGACCGAGGCGACGACGCCGCGCATGAGGGGCGGGTCGCTGTAGCCGAAGAGGTCGGCCGAGCCGGCGAGCCGCGTCGCGAGGTCGCGCACCCCGTGCCCGGGCCGCCCGTGCGCGGCCTGGGCCGGGTCCGCGAGCCAGAAGGATCGCGCCGCGTTGCGGAAGCGGTCGTTCCACTCGGCGAGCGGCGCGGGGAACGCCCCCGTCCGCCACCCGCCGGGCCCGACGTCCCACGGCTCGGCCACGAGCTTGGTGCCCGCGAGCACGGGGTCCGTCTGGAGCGCCACGAGGAAGGGGTGCTGCGGCGTGAAGCCGTCGTCGTCCCGGCCGAGCGTCACCGCGAGGTCGAAGCGGAACCCGTCCACGCCGACGTCCGCGACCCAGTAGCGCAGCGAGTCGAGCGCCATCTGGACCACGCGCGGACGACGGAAGTCGAGCGAGTTGCCGCAGCCGGTGACGTCCGCGAACCGCGCGGGCATGCCGCCGTCGTGCAGGTAGTAGACGGTCGGGTCGAGACCCCGCCAGCTGAGCTGCGGGCCGTCCGTGCCGCCCTCGCACGTGTGGTTGTAGACGACGTCGAGCAGCACCTCGAGGCCTGCGCGGTGCAGCAGGTGGACCATGCCCTTCACCTCGGCGAGGACCGCCTGGGGGCCGGCGTCCTGCGCGGCCCGCGTCGCGTAGCGCGGGTTCGGCGCGAAGAACCCGAGCGTGTTGTAGCCCCAGTAGTTGGTCAGGCCGCGGCGCACGAGGTGCGGCTCGCTCGCCATCGCGTGGATCGGCAGCAGCTCGACCGTCGTGATCCCGAGCGCGAGGAGGTGCGCGATCGTCGCGGGGTGCGCGAGTCCCGCGTAGGTGCCGCGCAGCTCGGCGGGCACGCCCGGCAGCCGCATCGTCAGGCCGCGCACGTGGGCCTCGTAGATCACCGTGTCCTCCCACGGCACCTGCGGGCGCGGGACGGGGGGCGCGTCGAACCGGTCGTCCACCACGACGGCGTGGGGCACGTGCGCGCGCGAGTCGGTGGGGTCGGGCTCCGGCTGGGGACCGACCGTGCGCCCCTCGTCGTCGACGACGTGCCCGTGGACGGCCTGCCCGAGCACGACGTCGCCCGCGAGCCCGCGCGCGTAGGGGTCGACGAGCAGCTTCGCGGGGTTGTACCGGAGTCCGGCAGCGGGGTCCCACCGGCCGTGCGCCCGGAAGCCGTACCTCTGGCCGGCCCGGATCCCGGGCACGCGGGCGAACCACACGCCGTGCTCCGGCCCCCGGAGCGCGATCCGTCGCTCCGACCACCCGTCCGCCGACGCCGGGTCCGGGTCGAGCAGGCACAGCTCGACCGCCTCGGCGTGCGACGCGAGGACGGCGACGTCCGCGCCGTCGTCGATGAGGTGCACGCCCAGCCGGTAGGGGGCACGGCTACCCACGAGAGCGCTCACAAGGGGACAGTCTGGACCACGCCGGCGCCCGACGGCACGCAGCCCCGCGGCGCCTCCCGCCCGCGCTCGGCCGACGGGCGGGCCCTGGGCGGCCCGGCGGGCGGCCGCCGCGCGCCGGGCGGCGCGGCGGTAGCCTTCCGGGGGTCGACCGTGCGGGCTCGTGACCGCCGGACCTCGGGTGAACTGGAGAGCTGTGCCGATGAGGATCGTCGTGTGCGTCAAGCACGTCCCCGACCTGCAGGCCGAGCGCGGGTTCACGCCCGAGGGCCGGGTCGACCGCAGCCAGGGCGACGGGACCCTCAACGAGCTCGACGAGAACGCCGTCGAGGCGGCGGTCGCCCTCGCCGAGGCGCACGGCGGCGAGGTGGTCGCCGTGACGATGGGTCCGGCCGACGCCGAGGACGCCGTGCGTCGCGCCCTCCAGATGGGCGCGGACGAGGCCGTGCACGTGCTCGACGACGCGCTCGAGGGCTCGGACGCCTTCGCGACCGCGCTCGTCCTCGCCGCGGCCGTGCGCCGCGTCGCCCAGGACGGCCCGGTCGACCTCGTCGTCACGGGCATGGCCGCGCTCGACGGCCTCATGTCCGTCGTCCCGACGCTGCTCGCGGGTCACCTGGGCCTGCCGCAGGCCACCCTCGCGGCCGAGCTGACCCTCGACCCGGCGGCCGGCACCGTGCGGGTGCGGCGCGAGCTCGACCACGCGACCGAGGTCGTCGAGGCGCCGCTCCCCGCGCTGGTCAGCGTGACCGACCAGTCCAACCAGCCGCGCTACCCGAACTTCAAGGCGATCATGGCGGCGCGCAAGAAGGCCGTCGCCGCCTGGTCTCTCGCCGACCTCGGCGTCGACCCGGGCGCCGTGGGCACCGCGGGCGCGCGCACCCAGGTCCTCGACGCGACGCCGCGCCCCCCGCGCGAGAACCGCGTGCTCGTCACCGACGAGGGCGACGCGGGCCTCCGCCTGGCCGCCTTCCTCGTCGAGAACCACCTCGTCTGACCGGGCCGCCGCGCCGCACCGCCCACGCCGTGCCGGCCCGCCGCCCGCCCGCACCGACCACCGACCGCCGGAGGACCCGATGACCGACCCGACGCCCGCCACCGGCGCACCCGTGCTCGTGGTGGTCGACCACCACGGCGACGAGCCGCGCTCGTCCGCCTACGAGCTGCTCACGGTCGCACGCGCGCTCGGGCCGATCGAGGCCGCCTGGGTCGGCAGCGTCCCCGAGGCCGCCGTCGAGCGCCTCGGCGCGTGGGGGGTCGGCCGGGTCCACGAGCTGCCCGCCGCCGCCGACCTCCTGCCGCCCGAGCGCGGCACCGCGCTCGGCGCGGTCGTCGAGGCGGTGGGGGCCTCGACCGTGCTCCTGGCCTCGACGTTCGAGAACAAGGAGACCGCCGCGCGGCTCGCGCTCGCCACCGGGGCGGGCCTCATGGTCGACTCCTCGGCGGTCGAGCCCGGCCCCGACGGCGTCGTCGCCGTCCAGCAGGCCTTCGCCGCCACGTGGACGCTCCGCGCCCGCACGACGACGTCACGCGCCGTCGTCGCGCTCAAGCCCAACGCGGTCCAGGCGGTCGCGCCCGAGACGGGACCGGCCCGCCCGCAGGTCGTCACGCACGACGTCGCCGCGCCCGCGACGGCGGCCGCGCGGCTGGTCGAGCGCACGCCGCGGCCCGCGTCCGACCGGCCCGACCTCGGCGAGGCGCAGGTCGTCGTCGTCGGCGGTCGGGGGACCGAGGGCGACTTCACGCCCGTCGAGGACCTCGCGGACGCCCTCGGCGGCGCCGTCGGCGCGACGCGCGTGGCGACCGACGAGGGCTGGATCGGCCACGAGGCGCAGATCGGCCAGACGGGCGTGACGATCTCGCCGCGGCTCTACATCGGTGCGGGCGTCTCGGGCGCGGTGCACCACCGCGGCGGCATGCAGTCCTCGGGCACGATCGTCGCCGTGAACTCCGACCCGGAGTCGCCGATCTTCGAGATCGCCGACTTCGGCGTGGTCGGGGACCTGTTCACGGTGCTGCCTCAGGCGGCCGCCGAGATCCGGCGGATCAAGCAGGGCTGAGAGCCGGGCCGTCCGGGACGCCGCGGCCGCCCGGGCGTCAGAGCGTCAGAGCGAGCGGAGCCAGCCGAGCGCGGCGACGCCCTGCGCGCGCTGGAACGCGCGCAGGTTGGCGATGCCGACCGGCGCGGGCTGGACGGACCCGTGCACGAAGTAGCCGGTGATGCCGGCGAGCGCCGCGCGGACCGCGTCCGGGTCGGCGCCGGCCGCGTTGCGGTGCGCGGCGAAGAGCGCCGACGGGTCCCCGCCGCCCTGCATCGCGACGCTCGGCAGCATCGCGAGCAGGTCGAACCAGCGCGCCCCGGCGGTCGCCGCGTGCGGCCAGTCGATGAGCCAGACCCGCTCCGGGCCGAGCATGACGTTGTCCCCGCGCAGGTCGCCGTGGACGAGCGTGTCGCCCGCGACGGCGGCGAGGGCGTCGTCGGCCCAGGTCACGAGGTCGGAGAGGCGGGAGCGCAGCCACGCGCCGTGCGGCCCGGCCTCCGCGACCGCGCGGTCCACGGCCGCGCCGTCGGCCTCGAGGCTCGCGAAGCCGGTGACGACGTCCGCGAGCGTCGCGGCGAGCGTCGGCAGGCCGGCCGGCCCGGGCGTGCCCGCGTCGGCCAGGTCGCCGACCGCGTCGAGCACGCGCGCGAGCTCGTCGGGGCGCCACGGCTGGGCCGGCGACGAGCCCTCGACCGCCGCGAAGCCGAGCAGCACCCACGAGCCGTCGTCGTGCGACCACAGCAGGCGGGGGGCGGGCACGCCGTCCGGCAGCACACCCGCGACGAGGGCCTCCGCGCGGGCGAGCGTGGGGGACTCGGGGTTCTGCTCGGGGGACACCGCCTTGACGAACACCTCGGTGCCGTCGCCGAGCTCGAGGATCGCCGCGTAGCCCGGGCTGAACCCGCTCGTGGCGCTCGTCTCCGAGGTGACCTGGGCGCCCGCGAGCTCGACGATCCGGGCGCGCACGTGGCGGGGGAGGTCCGCCCAGCCGAGGCGTGAGCCGCTGAAGGCTCGGGGCGCGCTCAGCGCGGGCACGGGCGGGATCACGCGCGAATTCTGCCAGCCGCAGGTGCGCGGGTCGTGACCATTCCGGCCGCGTCGCGGGGTGGGTCCGGTGGACGTGCGGTGCAGGAGCCTGGGACGCCGTGGGCCGGGGGCGCGTCGGGGCCGCTCCTAGACTCGTGGCGTGACCTACCTCGACCACGCGGCGACCACGCCGATGCACCCGCTCGCGGTGCAGGCGCTCGTCGAGCAGCTGGGTCGGACGGGGAACCCGTCGTCGCTGCACGACGCGGGCCGGGCCGCGCGACGGGTCGTCGAGGAGTCCCGGGAGCTGCTCGCGGCCCGGCTCGGCGCGCGCCCGAGCGAGGTCGTGCTGACGGCGGGCGGGACGGAGGCGGACAACCTCGCGGTCAAGGGCGTGTACTGGTCGCGCACCGCGGCGGACCCGCGTCGGCGCCGTGTCCTCGTCTCGGCGGTCGAGCACCATGCCGTCCTCGACCCCGCCCGGTGGCTCGAGGTCCAGGGCGCCGAGGTGGTCCTGCTGCCCGTGGACGCGGACGGCGCCGTCGACGTCGCCGCGCTCGAGGCCGAGCTCGCCGCGCACGCGGACGAGGTCGCGCTCGTCAGCGTCATGTGGGCCAACAACGAGATCGGCACCGTCCAGCCGCTCCGCGCGGTGGTCGAGGCGGCCCACGCGCGGGGCGTGCCGGTGCACGCCGACGCCGTGCAGGCCGTCGGGCAGCTCGACGTCTCCTTCGCCGCGAGCGGCCTCGACGCGATGACGGTCTCGGCGCACAAGGTGGGCGGACCGGTCGGCGTCGGCGCACTGGTCGCGCGGCGCGAGCTCGCGCTGGCCCCCGTGCTCCACGGGGGCGGTCAGGAGCGCGGCGTGCGCTCGGGCACCGTCGACGCCGCGGGCGCGCGCGCCTTCGCCGTCGCGGTGGACCTCGCGGTGGCCGCGCGACCGGCCGAGGCCGTGCGCCTCGCGGCGCTGCGGGACCGGCTCGTGGACGAGGTCCGTCGCGCCGTGCCCGGCGCCGTGCTGCGCGGGCCCGACCCGGTGGCTGCGCCGGCGCGGCGGCCGGGGGCGGCGTCACCCGCCGGGTCCGCCGGGGCCGCCGGGGAGCCCGCGCGCCTGCCGGCCAACGCCCACCTCACGTTCCGGGGCTGCGAGGGCGACTCGCTGCTGTACCTGCTCGACTCGGCAGGGATCCAGTGCTCGACGGGCTCCGCGTGCCGCGCGGGGGTCCCGCAGCCCTCGCACGTGCTGCTCGCGTGCGGCGTCGCGCCCGACGACGCCCGCGGCGCGCTGCGCTTCTCGCTCGGCCGGACCTCGACCGGCGCCGACGTCGACGCCGTCGTCGCGGCCCTCCCCGGCGTGGTCGAGCGGGCCCGCGCCGCCGGCCTCGCGTCGGCCGCGCGCTGAGCCCGCCCCGGAGCGCGCCGCGCTTCCGCTCCCGTCCGCACCCGGGGCGGCGTCGGGGGGCCGCCTCGGTGTCGGCGGCGGCCGGGAGACTGGTGACGTGAGCCTCGTCCTGGTGCTCGACGACGCCGAGCGCGCCGACGCCGTCCTGCTGCGCCGGTGCGCCGACGACGGCACGCCCCAGGGCCAGGAGCGGGTGGGCCGCGACCGGCTGCCGCAGGTGGTCGCGTCCTACGAGGCCGCCCGGGACGACGGGGCGGCGCCGCGGTGGGTCTGGGACGACACGGCGCGCCGGTACCCGCCCCTGCTCCGCGCGGGCGTGCGCGTCGAGCGCTGCCACGACCTGCGGCTGTGCCACGCCATCCTGCGGCGGAGCGTCCTGTGCGCGGGCTCGGCGCTCGCCGACGCGGCGCCCGGGCCGTGGGACGAGGCGGCCGCGGACGAGCCGCCCGCCGTGGCGACGCTGTTCGACGCGGCGCCGGAGACGCGCGGCGCACCGCTCGACCCGGCGCACGAGCTCGCGCTCCAGCTCGACGCGGTCGCAGGCGCGAGCGCCCCCGGACGGCTGCGCCTGCTGCTCGCTGCCGAGTCCACGGGCGCCCTCATCGCGGCCGAGATGCGCTACGACGGGATGCCGTGGGACGTGGCGGCGCACGACCGCCTGCTCACCGCGACCCTGGGCGAGCGGCCGCGCGGGGGCGGGCGGCCCGCACGGCTCGAGGAGCTCGCGGCGCAGGTGCGCGCGGCGCTGGGCCGGCCGTCGCTCAACCCCGACTCCCAGGCCGACCTCCTCGGCGCTCTGCGCTCGGCCGGGCTCGACGTCTCCTCGACCCGCAAGGGCGAGCTGCGAGCGCTCGACCACCCGGTCGTGGAGCCCCTGCTCGAGTACAAGAAGCTCTCCCGGCTCCTCAGCGCCAACGGCTGGGCGTGGATGGAGCAGTGGGTGCACGACGGCCGCTTCCGGCCCGACTACGTCCCGGGCGGCGTGGTCACCGGCCGGTGGGCGACGAGCGGCGGCGGGGCGCTCCAGCTGCCCGCGAGCGTGCGGGCCGCCGTCCGCTCGGACCCGGGCCGGCTGCTCGTGGTCGCGGACGCCGCGCAGCTCGAGCCGCGGGTCCTCGCGGCGATGTCGGGCGACGCCGCGATGGCCGCCGCGGGTCGCCACGCCGACCTCTACCAGGGTCTCGTCGGCGCGGGGATCGTCGAGACGCGGGAGCAGGCGAAGTACGCGATGCTCGGCGCGATCTACGGCGCGACGACCGGCACCTCGGGCGCGCTCATGCCGCGCCTCACGCGCGCCTACCCGGACGCGATCGCGCTCGTGGAGGCCGCGGCCCGCGCGGGCGAGCACGGCGACGTCGTCTCCACGTGGCTCGGGCGCACCTCGCCGCGCCCCGCGTTCGCGGACGCGCTGCGCGCGGCGTCGAGCGAGGGGGCCGAGGCCGACGACGTGCGCGCCGTCCGGCGACGCGCCCGCGACTGGGGCAGGTTCACGCGCAACTTCGTCGTCCAGGGCACCGCGGCCGAGTGGGCGCTGTGCTGGATGGCGTCGTTGCGGCGTCGGCTGCGGGAGCTCGACGGCCGGCCGCACCTCGTCTTCTTCCTGCACGACGAGGTCATGGTGCACACCCCGCGGCAGGTCGCCGACGAGGTCGCCGCGGCGGTCCGCGACGCCGCCGCCGAGGCCGGGCGGCTGCTCTTCGGGGCGTTCCCCGTCGACTTCGCGGTGAGCGTCAGCGTGGTCGAGAGCTACGACCAGGCCGACTGAGCGTCGCGCGGTGCGGGCCCCCGGGCGGCGACGCGCGGCTCAGAGCTCGACGCGCTCGTTCTCGCCGCCGTCGTAGGGCTGTCCGGTGGCCTTGGCCTTGACGAAGCTGACGAGGCTCGCGACGCGGCCGCCCGGCGTGTCCCAGTACTCCGCCGAGTCGCCCTCGACCTCGAGGAGGACGACCTCGGGGTCGTCGGGGCCGTCGGGGAACCACGCCTCGACCACGGTGCTCCACAGCTCGCGCTTCCTCGCGTCGTCGGTCACCACGCGCGCGGTGCCCGTGAGCGAGACCCACGTCGACGCCGAGGACACGGTGACGTTGACCTGCGGGTGGGCCGCCAGGTGGGCGACCGTGCGGGACGAGCGCTGCGCGAAGAACCACAGGTCGCCGTCGGGCTCGACCTCCTGCAGCGCCATCGGCCGGCTCATGAGCGTCCCGTCGGGCGCCGTCGTGGTGAGCATCGCCGTGCGCTCGTCGGCGAGCAGCGCGGCGACCCTGCGGGCGCCGTCGTCGGTCGTGGTCATGGGCGGGCCTCCGTGCCGAACAGCGAGCGGGCGAGGCGACCATGGTGCGCCCGGACGCCCCGAGGCGCCCGCGGAGGGTCAGCGGGGCTCGAGGAGCAGGGCCTCGGCCTCCGCGACGACGGACGCCGCGACCTCCGCCATGAGCGACTGGCACCGGCCCCAGGCGAGCGCCTCGGACTCGACGGCGCCCACCACGTGCGCCTCGAGGCCCTCGAGGAAGGCGCGGTAGAGCGGGCTCGTCGGGTCGCCGATCATCAGCGGCGCGGCGAGGGAGAAGCGCTCCGCCCACGCGTCGCCGAACGAGCGGCGGATGCCCGCGTGCGTCTCGGCGAAGCCGGGCTGCTGCGTGATGTCCATGGCCTGTCATCGGCCCGTGCCCGGCGCGGGCTGAGCCGTGGACCGGGTGTATCCGAACCGTGAGACGGCGAGAGCACCCCGCCCGGCGCCGGGCGCCTCAGCCGAGCCGGCCGGCGAGCCAGCCCACGACGGCGTCGTACCGGTCCAGCACGGAGATGTGGCCGTCGCCCGGGCGCAGCCACAGCTCCGCGTCCGGCACGAGCTCCGCGAGCCGCACCGAGTGGGACGCGGGGACCATGCGGTCCTGGTCGCCGTGGACCAGCAGCACCGGCGCACCGATCGCCGCCGGGTCGAAGCCCCAGGGGACGGTGAAGGCGACGTCGTCGTCGACGAGGCCGTCGTCGCCCTGCTCCCCGGCCCGTCCCGCGTCCTCGCCCAGCGCGGCCCACGGCCCCTCGAGCGCGGCCCAGTCACGCTCGACGAACACGGTCGGGTCGAACTCCTCGATCTCGGCGTACCGGGCCCGCGCCTCGCGGCCCTCGGCGGCCGCGCGCAGGGCGGCGTCGGAGGCCATGCCCGCGAACCAGGCGTCGTCGCCCGTGAACGGCGCCAGGCCCGAGATCGACGCCGCGGCGACGACGCGGTCGCCGAGCAGGGCGGCGCACGCCAGCGCGTGCGGGCCGCCGCCCGAGTGGCCGTAGGTCGCGAAGCGCCCGAGGCCGAGCGCGTCGGCGACCTGCGCGACGTCGTCGCCCGCCGACGCGACGTCGCGCCCGGGCCGCGGCGTGGAGCCGCCGTACGACGGGCGGGCGTACGTCACCAGCCGCAGCCCCCGGGCCGCCGCCGCGGGCAGGAGCGGCGGCGGGAACGGGCCGGTGTGCGGCGACCCGTGGTGCCACACGAGGGTCGGCGCGCCGGACGGCCCGGTGTCGTACGTGCGCAGGGTGCTGCCGTCCCGCAGGCGGACGTCGCGTTCGGTGGTCACCGGGCCACGCTAGCGACGTACGGTCGTGCGATGAGCGGTACCGGTGCGGCAGGTCGTCCGCGCACCGAGCGGCTGCGGCTCGCGGTCGAGCGGGACGGGGCGCGGTGCGTCTGGTGCGGTCGCGCCTTCACGGGCCTCGTCGTGCCGACGCGCGAGCACCTGGTGCCGCGCGCGAAGGGCGGGCCGTCGTGGCTCGAGAACGAGGTGCCCGCGTGCGGGCGGTGCAACGGCGAGCGCGGCCACCGCGGCGTCGTCGACTGGCTGGAGGAGTGCGAGCGCCGCGGCTGGTCGCCGGACGTCGCGGCGGTCGAGCGCGCGCTCGCGTCGCTCGAGACGGCGATCGCCCTGCGCGGGGGCGCGCGCCGGGCGCGCGGCTACGTCGCGGCGCAGCGGCGGCGGCTCGCGCGGCGGGCCTGAGGCGGCGCGTGCCGGGCGCGGTGGGTCAGTCGTCGGGGGCGAAGCAGCAGAGCTCGTTGCCCTCGGGGTCGGCCAGCACGTCCCAGTGGATCGCGTCGTCGCGCGCGCGCAGCAGCGTCGCGCCCAGGGCGAGCAGCGCGTCGCGGTCGCCCACGACGTCGACGTGCATGCGGTTCTTCACGGCCTTCGGCTCGGGCACGGGGTTGACCCACAGGCGGGGCGCGGCCCCGGTCGGGTCGACCAGCAGCACCGGGTCCTCGGGCGCCGCGGCGTCGCCGGCGCGCGGCTCGGCGCGGCGGTAGCCGAGCGCGGTGCACCACCAGTCGGCGAGGGCGTGGTGGTCGCGCGCGTCGAGGCACAGGTCGAGGAACCGTGCGGGCGGCGCACCGGGTGCGGTGCCGCGCGGCGCGGTGCCCGGCTCGGTCATGGCCGCAGTGTGGCCCGCGGGACGCGCGTCCGCACGCCCGCCGCGCGCCCGTACCCTGGGCGCATGCGCGTCCTGGCAGCCCTGTCCGGCGGGGTCGACTCCGCCGTGGCCGCGGCGCGTGCGGTCGACGCGGGGCACGACGTCGTCGGCGTCCACATGGCCCTCTCGCGCGACCGCGACGAGTACCGCACCGGCTCGCGCGGGTGCTGCTCGATCGAGGACGCGGGCGACGCGCGGCGCGCGGCGGACGTGCTCGGCGTCCCGTACTACGTCTGGGACCTGTCGGAGACGTTCGAGCGCACCGTGGTCGCGGACTTCGTGGCCGAGTACGAGGCCGGCCGGACCCCCAACCCGTGCGTGCGCTGCAACGAGCACATCAAGTTCGAGGCGCTGCTCGACAAGGGCGTCGCGCTCGGGTTCGACGCCGTCTGCACCGGCCACTACGCGCGGGTCGAGATCGCCGACGACGGCACGCGCTCGCTGCACCGCGCGCGCGACGCGGCCAAGGACCAGTCCTACGTGCTCGCGGTCATGGGCCCCGAGCGGCTGGCGCGCGCGATGTTCCCGCTCGGCGACGCGGCGTCGAAGGACGACGTCCGCGCCGAGGCGGCCGCGCGCGGGCTCGGCGTCTCGGCGAAGCCCGACTCCTACGACATCTGCTTCGTCGCCGACGGCGACACGCAGGGCTTCCTGCGCCGGCGGCTCGGCTCGCGGCCGGGTGAGGTCGTGGACGCCGAGGGCGCCGTGGTGGGGCGGCACGACGGCGCCTACGCGTACACCGTCGGGCAGCGCAAGGGCCTCGCGCTCGACCGGCCCGCGCCCGACGGGCGGCCGCGGTACGTGCTCGAGGTGCGCCCGGCGAGCAACACGGTCGTCGTCGGCGCGGCCGAGCTCCTCACCGTGACGCGCCTGCACGGCACGGACGCGGTCTGGTTCGCCCCGCCGGCCGACGGCGCGTGGTTCGACTGCAGCGTCCAGGTGCGCGCGCACGGGTCGCCGCTCGCCGCCCGGGCGCGCGCGGTGGCGGGGGCGTCCGGCGACGTCGAGGTCGTGGTCGACGCCGGCCTGCGCGGCCTCGCGCCCGGCCAGTCCGCCGTGCTCTACGACGGGACGCGGGTGCTCGCCGAGGCGACCGTGACGCGGACGGCGCGGTGACGGGGGTCAGCCTGCTCGGGCCGTGGCCCGGCACGAGGCTGCACGAGGCGCAGGCGACCCTGCTGGGCGAGCTCACGGCCGTCCCCGAGGGCGTGACCGGGCTCCCCGTCGCGGCGCAGCTGCCCGGGCGCGGGCCCTGGGCGGACTCGGTGGCGCGGACGGCGTCCCTGCTCACGGAGATGCCCGTCGAGCTCGGCACGCACGGCTGGAAGCTCGCCGACCGGCCGGGGCGCGACCTCGAGCGCTGCCACGCGAACCTGCGCGAGGAGGTCGACGAGCTCGCGATCGCCGCGTACGGGTACACCGGCCCGCTCGTGCTCTCCGTGCGGGGACCGTGGACGCTCGCGGGCTCGCTCTACCTGGCGCGCGGTGACCGGGTGCTCAGCGACCCGGGCGCGGTGCGCGCGCTCGTCGCGTCGCTCGGCGACGGGCTCACGGGCCTGCTCGGTCGCGTGCGGGCCGCGGTCCCGGGCGCGCAGCCGGTCGTCGTGCTGCGCGAGCCGCAGCTGCCGGACGTCCTCGCGGGCACCGTGCCCACGTTCTCGGGGTTCGCGCGGATCCGCTCGGTGACCACCGAAGTCGCGACGGGCGCGCTCGCCGACGTCGTCCGGATGCTCCAGGGCGCCGGGGCGCGCGTCGTCGCGCACGGCGGCTCGCGCTTCGCGACGCGTTCGTTCGGCGTGCTCGCGGGCAGCGGCGCGGACGACCTCGGTGCCGCCGCGGCGGCGCTGGGCAGCGCGCAGTGGGAGCAGGTCGCGGGCGCCGTGGAGGACGGTCGGGGCATGTGGTTCGGCCTGCCGCGCGAGCGCCACGGGCGCCGGACCGACCCGACGGAGGTCGCGCGGCGCGTCGGGGGGCCCTGGACCGCCGTGGGCCTGCCCGCGGCGGGGCTCGCGGACGTCGCCGTGCACGTGGAGACGTCCGGCACCGTCTCGGGCGCGGACGTGCAGACGCTGCGCGAGGCGGACCTGCGCTCGGCGCTGCGCGTGGCGCGCGAGGTCGCGGCACGGCTCGCGGAGCAGGCGTCCGGCTGACGGCGGCCGGACGGCGGGGTGTCGGTGGCAGGCGCCATGATGGCCCCGTGAGCGAGACGACCGACCTGCCCGTGACCACGCCGACCGTCCCGGGCACGGGCACGAGCACCGCACCGGTGCCCGAGCTGGACGAGCGCGACGCGGGCCTCGACGAGGACGCCGCGCGCCACCGCTGGACCGACCTCGCGGAGCAGGTCAGCGCCCACCAGTTCGCCTACTACGTGCGCGACGCCCCCACGGTGTCCGACGCGGAGTACGACGAGCTGCTGCGCCGCCTCGACGCGCTCGAGCACGCGCACCCGGCCCTGCGCACCCCGGACTCGCCCACGCAGCGCGTGGGCGGGACGTTCTCGACGGACTTCACCGCCGTGGACCACGTCGAGCGCATGCTGAGCCTCGACAACGCCTTCTCGCTCGAGGACGTCGGCTCGTGGGCGGACCGCGTGCAGCGCGAGCTCGACGGCGGGTCCGCGGACCTGCACTACCTGTGCGAGCTCAAGATCGACGGCCTCGCGATCGCCCTCCTGTACGAGGGCGGCCGGCTCGTGCGCGCCGCGACCCGCGGCGACGGTCGCACGGGCGAGGACGTGACGCTCAACGTGCGGACCATCGAGGGCGTCCCGCACGTGCTCGCGGGCGACGACCACCCGGAGCTGCTCGAGGTGCGCGGTGAGGTCTTCCTGCCCGTCGAGGGGTTCCGCGCGCTCAACGAGGCGCAGGTCGCCGCGGGCAAGGCGCCGTTCGCGAACCCGCGGAACTCCGCGGCGGGCTCCCTGCGGCAGAAGGACCCGCGCGTGACCGCGTCGCGGCCGCTGCGGATGCTCTGCCACGGCATCGGCGCGCTGCGCTGGGAGGGCCGCGCCGAGGCGACCGCGCGGCAGTCCGAGACGTACGACCTGCTCGCGTCGTGGGGCCTGCCCGTCTCGACCCACACGCGGGTCGTCGACGACCTCGCGGGGGTCGAGGCGATGATCGAGCACTACCGCGAGCACCGGCACGCGGTCGAGCACGAGATCGACGGCATCGTCGTCAAGGTCGACGAGACGGCCCTGCAGCGGCGCCTCGGCTCGACGAGCCGCGCGCCGCGGTGGGCGATCGCGTTCAAGTACCCGCCCGAGGAGGTCAACACCAGGCTCCTCGACATCCAGGTCAACGTAGGGCGCACCGGGCGGGTCACGCCGTTCGGCGTCATGCAGCCCGCCCAGGTGGCGGGCTCGACGGTCGAGATGGCGACCCTGCACAACGCGAACGAGGTCCGCCGCAAGGGCGTGCTCATCGGGGACACCGTGGTGCTGCGCAAGGCGGGCGACGTCATCCCGGAGATCGTCGGCCCGGTGGTCGAGCTCCGGGACGGCACGGAGCGCGAGTTCGTCATGCCGACGCACTGCCCGTCGTGCGGCACCCCGCTCGCCCCGGCGAAGGAGGGGGACGTCGACATCCGGTGCCCCAACTCCCGCTCGTGCCCGTCGCAGCTGCGCGAGCGCCTCTTCCACGTCGCCTCGCGGGGCGCCTTCGACATCGAGGCGATGGGCTGGGAGGCCGCGGCCGCGCTCCTCGACGCCGCCGTCGTCGAGGACGAGGGCGACCTCTTCGCGCTCGACGAGGCCAAGCTGCGCCGCGTGCCGCAGTTCGTGCTCTCGACGCGCTCCAAGGTCAAGGGGCGCGTGCGTGAGGCGGGCGACCTCAACGCGGTCGGCGAGGCGCTGCTCGGCAACCTCGAGAAGGCCAAGGAGCAGCCGCTGTGGCGCGTGCTCGTGGCGCTCTCGGTGCGGCACGTCGGACCGACCGCGGCCCGCGCGCTCGCGACGCACTTCGGCTCGCTCGAGGACATCCGCGACGTCGCGACGCGCGAGGGCGGCGAGGCGGAGCTCGCGGCCGTCGAGGGCGTCGGCCCCACGATCGCCGCGGCGCTGCGCGACTGGTTCGCGGTCGACTGGCACCGCGCGATCGTCGACAAGTGGGCGACGGCCGGCGTACGGATGCGCGACGAGCGCGACGCGTCGGTCGAGCGGACCCTCGAGGGCCTGACCGTGGTCGTGACCGGCTCGCTCGAGGGCTTCTCGCGCGACGGCGCGAAGGAGGCGATCCTCGCGCGCGGGGGCAAGGCGGCGGGCAGCGTCTCGAAGAAGACGGACTTCGTCGTCGTCGGCGACAACGCCGGGTCGAAGGAGGCGAAGGCCCGCGAGCTCGGGCTGCCGATCCTCGACGAGGCGGGCTTCGTCGCGCTGCTCGCGGGCGGGCCGGCCGCGGTCGGCGGGGCGGGCGCGGACGCCGGTGCGGGCCCCGGCACGGACGACGACACGGACGCCGAGGCGGAGGACGAGGGCGAGGCATGAGCGTCGACGTCCGCCCCGTGCGCGACGACGAGCTCCCGGCGGTCGCCGAGCTGGTCGCGCGCGCCTACGTCGTCGACGGCCTCATCACGCCGGACCACGAGTACGTCGAGGAGCTGCGTGCCGCCGCGGACCGCGCCGCCCGGGCGACGGTGCTCGTGGCCGTCGAGCCCGACGGCACGGTGGCGGGCACGGTGACGCTCGCCGTCCCGCCGTCGTCCTACGCGGAGATCGCCGCCGAGGGGGAGGCCGAGATCCGCATGCTGGCCGTCGACCCGGCCGCCCGCGGCCGTGGGCTGGGGGAGGTGCTCATGCGCGCCGCGACCGACCGGGCGCGCGACGCCGGCGCGCGGACGCTCGTGCTCACCACCATCGACACGATGCGGAGTGCGCACCGGCTGTACGAGCGGCTCGGCCTCGTCCGGGCACCCGAGCGGGACTGGGGCGACGACCCCGACTACCAGCTCTGGGTCTACGTCGCCCCGCTGCGCCCCGCGGCCGAGGTCCGGTGACGTCGGCGTCGGCCGCCGTCCGTCCCGGCCGCAGCCCCGGGGCGCCCGGCGTCCGCGTCGAGGTGGCGACGTGGCGTCCGGTCGACGTCACCACGATCGACGGCTGGCAGGTCGGCCGGTCGGCCGGCTTCACGCGACGGGCGAACAGCGTCGTGGCGCTCGCCGAGCCCGCCGACCCGGAGCGCGCGCTCGACGGTGCCGAGGCCCTCTACCGCGAGCACGGGCTGCCGCCCGTCGTCCGCGTCTGCGCCGGCTCGGCGCCCGCCGACCTCGACGCACGCCTGGCCCGCCGTGGCTACGCGGTCGCCGCCACCACGCAGGTCATGGCGCGCGGCGGCCTCGCCGAGCTCCCGGCACCCGAGCCGTCCGACGGCGCGACGGTGCACGTCGCCGACGCCCCGGACGCCGCGTGGGTCGCCGGCTGGGTCGGCGTGAAGTCCCAGCTGAGCGGTCATGGTGTCGACCACGGGCTCGCCGCCCGGATCCTCACCGGCTCGCCCGCGCGGTACCTGTCCGCGCGTGCGGCGGACGGCACCCTGCTCGGCGTCGTGCGGGCGGCGCCCGCCGACGACTGGGTCGCCGTGTCGTGCCTCATGGTCCCCGCGGCCGGCCGGCGCCGGGGGATCGGTCGCGCCCTGACCCTCGCGGCCCTGCGGGACGCCGCCGGGAGGGGGGCCGAGCGGGCGTTCCTCCAGGTCGAGGCCTCGAACGCCGGTGCGGTCGCGCTCTACGCCGGCCTCGGGTTCGAGGTGGTCGACACCTACCACTACCGGGAGCGGGTCACGCCGCGTCCCTGAGCCGGCCCGCCGACCGTGAGCCGGTCCGTCAGCGACTGGCCCAGAGCAGGCCGCGCTCGATCACGCCGCGGAGCTCGGGGACGTCGAGGTCCGCGACGAGGTGGCCGGGCGTGCAGACGAAGACCCGGCCCCGGCCCCACGTGCGCGTCCAGATCGCCGGGCTGCGCACCGGCGCGGACCAGGGGTCGTCCGGGTCGGCGGGCACCGTCGTCGTCGCCAGGACGTCGTTGAGCGAGTCGGTCGCGACCCAGTACTGCTCGGTCCTCAGGGAGAGGGTGCCGAGGCCGCGGACGATGGGGTGGTCGGCCCGCTCCGGCACGACCTCGACCGTGTGCTCGACCAGGTCCCGCGGATGGGCGAGGAAGATCCCGCCCGTCAGCTGGCCGTACTCGGGCGACGCGCGGAACGCGTCCACCACGCCGCCGTGCCAGCCCGCGAAGCCCGTGCCGGCGGCGACGGCGTCGCGCAGCCCGGCGAGCTCGTCGGGGAGGATCTCGCCCATCGTCCAGCTCTGCACCACGAGGTCCGTGGCCCGCATGAGCTCCGCGTCGGCGTAGACCTCGAGCGTGTCCTCGACCACGACGTCGTAGCCCGCCCCGGCGAGGAACGGGAGGAAGCGGTCCGTCGCCCCGACCGGGTCGTGGCCCTCCCAGCCGCCGCGGACGACCAGTGCCTGCCTGCTCGGTGCCTGCCCGCTCACTGGACCCACCCTTCGATCGCCTCCGCCGACAGCACGTGCTCGACCGCCATCGCGCTCGCCCCCAGCACGCCCGCGCGGCCGCGCGTCCGGCTCGCCACGATGCGCAGGTGCTGCGTCGCCAGGGGCAGGGAGCGGCGGTAGACGACCTCGCGGATGCCCGCGAGCAGGTGCTCGCCCGCCTCCGCGAGGTTCCCGCCGATGACGATGACGGAGGGGTTGAGGAGGCTGACCGCGGCGGCGAGGACGCCGCCGATGTCGCGGCCCGCCTCCCGCACGGCCTGGCTCGCCCGCAGGTCGCCGGCCCGGACCAGTGCGACGACGTCGGACGTGGACGTCGCCTCCACGCCCTGCTCGGCCAGCGCCGTGGCGATCGCCCGACCGCTGGCCAGCGCCTCCAGGCAGCCCGTGTTGCCGCAGCGGCACAGCAGGTCCCGCCCGCCCGGCACGGCGATGTGCCCGAGGTCGCCCGCGGCCCCCTGCGCGCCCCGGCGCATCGTCCCGTCGCTGATGACGCCCGCCCCGATGCCGGTCGCGACCTTGACGAAGAGGAGGTGGTCCACCTCGGGGAACTCCGCGCGGTGCTCGCCCAGCGCCATGATGTTGACGTCGTTGTCCACGAGGACGGGGACCCCGAGGAGCCCGCGCACGATGCCGGGGACGTCGGTGTCGTCCCAGCCCGGCATGATCGGCGGGTTCGTGGGGCGTCCCGTGGCGTGGTCCACGGGCCCCGGCAGGCCGATGCCCACGCTCACGAGGTCGGACATCGACCGCCCGGCCTGGTCGACGAGCTTGCGCCCGACGGCCGCCGCACGTTCGAGGACCGGCCCCGGCCCGTGCGCGATCGTGATCGGCTCCTGGTGCTCCGCGAGCACGGTCGACCCGAGGTCCGTGACGGCCAGGCGTGCGTGGGTGGCACCGAGGTCGATGGCGAGGACGATCCGCGCGCTCGGCTGGAACGCGAACGTGGCGGGGGGCCGGCCGCCCGTTGACGTCGCCTCGCCCGCCGGCCCCACGAGGCCCAGGGCGAGCAGGTGGTCGATCCGCGCCGCGATCGTCGAGCGGGCCTGACCGGTGACCTGGGCGAGCTCGGACCGCGTGCGGGGACGGCCGTCCCGGAGCAGCTGGAACATCTCGCCGGCACCCGTCGGCCGCACGGTGGGCTTCGTCAGGGGATCCATCGGGGGCAGTGAAGCACACCGGACTTGTGCCCGTCGCACTTCACGTGCCCGACGAGACAGCTTCACCTTTTGCTTGACGCCCGTCAGAAGTCCCGCCTAGGTTCGGCGGCATGGTCGATGACGACACGCGGGGCGCCGCCCCGGCCGGACCGGCGACGACACCCGCGCCGACGGGTGCCCTGCTCGAGATGCGGGGCATCGTCAAGCACTTCCCGGGCGCGAAGGCGCTGGACGGCGTCGACCTCGACGTCCGCCCGGGGGAGGTGCACTGCCTGCTCGGCCAGAACGGGGCGGGCAAGTCCACCCTCATCAAGGTGCTCGCGGGGGCGCACCGGCCCGACGCGGGCGAGGTCCTGTGGCGCGGCGAGCCGCTCCCCGTCACGTCGCCCGTCGCCGCCCTGCACGCCGGCGTCGCCACGATGTACCAGGAGCTCGACGTCGTCGACGGGCTCACGATCGCGGAGAACGTCTTCCTCGGCCACGAGCTCGCCCGCGGCGGCTTCACGCAGCGGTCCCGGGCGGCGGCACGGACGCGCGAGCTCCTCACGCGCCTCGGGCACGGGGACCTCCCGCCGCACCGCGAGGTCGGCCGCCTGTCCGCGGCCGAGAAGCAGGTCGTCAGCATGGCGCGCGCCCTGTCCCACGACGCCCGGCTCATCGTCATGGACGAGCCGTCGGCCGTGCTCGACTCGGCGGAGGTCGAGAACCTCTTCCGCGTCGTCCGGCAGCTCACGTCCGACGGCGTCGCGGTCGTGTACATCTCCCACCGCCTCGAGGAGATCCGGCGGATCGGGGACCGCATCACCGTCCTCAAGGACGGCCGGACGGTGGCGACCGGGCTGCCCGTCGCGTCGACGCCGACGGCGGACCTCATCCGGCTCATGACCGGCCGGTCCGTCGAGCAGGTCTTCCCGGCGCGCGCCGCCGTCGCCCCGGACGCGCCCGTGCTGCTCGAGGTCGACGGCCTGGCCCTGCAGGGCGTCTTCGCGGACGTCTCGTTCGAGGTCCGCGCCGGGGAGGTCGTCGGGCTCGCGGGTCTCGTCGGCTCGGGCCGCTCGGAGATCCTCGAGACCGTCTACGGCGCCCGTCGCGCGACGTCGGGCCGGGTGCGCGTCGCGGGACGCGCGCTCCCCGCCGGGTCCGTCGCCGCCGCCGTCCGGGCGGGCATCGGCCTCGCGCCGGAGGAGCGCAAGAGCCAGGGCCTGCTCCTCGACGAGCCCGTCTACCGCAACGTCACCCTCTCGACGTTCGCGCGGTACGCGCGCGCCTCCGTCCTCGACGAGCGCGGGGAGCGCCGGGTCGCGCGCGAGCAGATCGAGGCGCTCGACGTACGCCCCACCGACCCGGAGCGCCACGCCCGCACGCTCTCGGGCGGCAACCAGCAGAAGGTCATGCTCGCGCGGTGGCTGGTCCACGGCTGCCGCGTCCTGCTCCTCGACGAGCCGACCCGCGGCGTCGACGTGGGCGCGCGCGCCGAGATCTACGGCCTCGTCCAGCGCCTCGCGGCGGCCGGCAACGCCGTCGTCGTCGTCTCGAGCGAGATCGAGGAGGTCCTCGCCCTCGCCCACCGCGTCCTGGTCGTCGCCGACGGCCGCGTCGTGCACCAGGGGCCGGCCGACAGCATCGACGAGCACGCGGTGCTCGACCTCGTCATGGAAGGAAGTGCCGCGTGAGCGAGTCCCTGCCACCCTCGTTGGCCACCGGCGGCAGCGTGCCGCCGGACCCCGACGGCCGCACGCCCCTCGCGCGCACCGCCGACGACGCCGGGCACCGCACCGTCGCGTCCGCGGCGGCCGGCACCGGCGGACGCGCGGGCGGCCTTCTGCACGGCGGCGTGGGCCGCAACCTCGGGCTCGTCGTCGCGCTCGTGCTCCTGTGCGTCGTCGGCGTCGTCACGGGCGGGGACCGCTTCGCGAGCCTCGACAACGTCATGACGATCCTGCGCCTCGCGGCGATCATCGGCGTCCTGAGCATCGGCATGACGTTCGTCATCACCGGGGGTGGCATCGACCTGTCGGTCGGGTCCGTCCTCGGGCTCGCGAGCGTGTGGGCCTCGACCGTCGCGACCCAGACGATGGCCGAGGACGTCCACTGGGTCGTCATGGTCCTCACCGCCCTGGCGGTGGGCACCGTGTGCGGCCTCGTCAACGGCGTGCTCATCGCCTACGGCAAGGTGGTGGCCTTCATCGCGACCCTCGCCATGATGGTCGCGGCGCGCGGTCTCGCAGAGATGATCGCCAACCGCCAGACGCAGATCGTCGACGTCGACGCGTTCCTCGACGCGGTCCGCGGCGACGTCGTCGGCATCCCGAAGATCGTCTGGGTCTTCGTGCTCGTCGCCGTCGCCGGGTGGTTCCTGCTCAACCGGACCACCTTCGGCCGGCGGACGCTCGCCGTCGGCGGCAACCCCGAGGCGGCCCGCCTCGCCGGCATCAAGGTCCGCCGGCACACCATGTACCTCTACGCGCTCGCGGGCCTGACGGCCGGCATCGCCGCGGTGATGATGCTCGGGCGCACCGGCTCGGGCTCCTCGACGCACGGCATGCTCTACGAGCTCGACGCCATCGCGGCCGTCGTCGTCGGCGGCACGCTCCTCGCCGGCGGCCGCGGCACGATCATCGGCACCGTCCTCGGCGTCGTCCTCTTCTCCACGCTCACCAACGTCTTCATCATCAACAACCTGTCGACGTCGGCCCAGTCCGTCGCCAAGGGCGTGATCATCGTGGTCGCCGTGCTGCTCCAGCAGCGCCTCGCCGCGCGCTCCCGCGGCGCCTGACCGCGCACCCCCGCGCCGCCCGCCGGCGGCCGGGACGCGGCCCGCACACCCGGCCCGGCCCCCCGGCCGAGCCGTCCTGTCCCTGTCCACGTCCACGCACCGCAGAGCTCGCACCTGCTCGCACCTGCTCGCACCTGCACGCACCTGCACCACCCGACCGTCCGAGGAGGACACCGATGTCCGCACACCGCTCCGGCCCCCGCCGCCGGCTCGTCCAGGCCGGCGCCATCGCCGCAGGCCTGACGCTGCTCGTGGGCTGCACGTCCAACGCGCCCGCCGAGGAGGAGGACACGTCGCAGGAGCAGGAGGACGGCGCGACCTCCGCGAACGACGACTCGGGCGACACCGTCACGATCGGCTTCTCGGCACCCGCCGCCGACCACGGCTGGATGGGTGCGATCACGTCGTCGGCCCGGGCCGAGGCGGAGAAGTACGACGACGTCGAGCTCCTCGTCGCCGAGGGCACCAACGACGTCAACCTGCAGATCAGCCAGGTCGAGCAGTTCATCAACGACGGTGTCGACGCCATCGTCCTGCTGCCGTTCGACGGCGCCGCGCTGACCGACGTCGCGACCCGCGCGATGGAGGAGGGGATCACGGTCATCAACGTCGACCGCGAGTTCTCGAGCCCGTTCGCGGCCCGCACGACGATCCTCGGCGACAACTACGGCATGGGCGTCAGCGCCGGGACGTACATCTGCGAGCAGCTCGGCGGCAACGAGGACGCGGTCGTCGCGGAGATCGCGGGCATCGACTCGCTCCCGCTCACGCAGGACCGCAGCCGCGGCTTCGAGGACGCGCTGTCCGACTGCGGGCTCGACGTCGACAACCGCGTCGCCGCGGACTTCACCGTCCAGGGCGGCCAGTCGGCCGCGGCCAACCTGCTCCAGGCGGCGCCGCAGATCGACGCGCTGTGGAACCACGACGACGACCAGGGCGTCGGCGTCCTGGCCGCGATCGAGGAGGCCGGGCGCGACGAGTTCATCATGGTCGGCGGGGCCGGCTCGCGGAGCGTCATGGAGTCCATCCAGGCCGGGGACTCCGTGCTGCAGGCGACGGTCATCTACCCCTCGACCCAGGCCGCGGACGGCATCCGCCTGGCGCGGCTCATCGTGCAGGACAAGGCCCTCAGCGACCTCGTCGAGGTCGAGGTCCCGCGGACCATCCAGCTCTTCGCCCCCGTCGTGACGGCGGACAACGTCGAGCAGTACCTGCCGACCGCCTTCGAGTGACCGGCGCGTGAGGTGGCGGGCGTCCGACCGGGCGCCCGCCACCCCGCCGGGGCCGCCCGCGGCGTCCGGCGGGACGGCACGGTCGCCGGCATCGGTCGGCAGCGGTCCACCCGGGCCCCGGGGACCCGCCACGCGCACGACGAGGAGCACGGAGAGTGGAGACGGTGATGGAGCAGCACGAGGCGCCCGGACGGCTGGGCGTGGGGATGATCGGGTACGCGTTCATGGGCGCGGCCCACTCCCAGGCCTGGCGCGTGGCGCCACGCTTCTTCGACCTGCCGCTGACCCCGGAGATGACCGTGGTCGCCGGCCGGACGCGGCCCGCGGTGGAGGCGGCGGCGCGGCGGCTGGGCTGGGCGTCCGTCGAGACCGACTGGCGCGCGGTCCTGCGCCGCGACGACGTCGACCTCGTCGACGTCTGCACCCCGGGCGACACGCACGCCGAGATCGCGATCGCCGCGCTCGAGGCCGGCAAGCACGTCCTGTGCGAGAAGCCGCTCGCCAACTCGGTCGCCGAGGCGGAGGAGATGGTCCGGGCCGCCGACACCGCCGCCGCCCGCGGCGTGCGGGCGATGGTCGGGTTCACCTACCGGCGGGTGCCCGCCGTCGCCCTCGCGCGGGAGCTCGTCGCGGAAGGGCGCCTGGGCACGGTCCGCCACGTGCGCGCCCAGTACCTCCAGGACTGGATCGCCGACCCGCAGGCACCCCTGTCCTGGCGGCTCGACAAGGCTGCCGCCGGCTCCGGCGCGCTCGGGGACATCGGCGCGCACATCGTCGACCTCACGCAGTTCATCACCGGCGAGCGGATCACGGGGGTCGGCGGCCTCCTCGAGACGTTCGTCACCGAGCGTCCGCTGGCCGCCGAGTTCTCGGGCCTCCACGGCGCCGCCGGGTCGGGCACGGGACCGGTCACCGTGGACGACGCCGCCCTCTTCCTCGCCCGGTTCGAGGGCGGCGCCGTCGGCTCCTTCGAGGCGACGCGGTTCGCGTGGGGCCGGAAGAACGCGATCCGGATCGAGATCAACGGCTCGCTCGGGTCCCTCGCCTTCGACTTCGAGGACATGAACGTCCTGCACCTCTTCGACGCGACGGAGGACCCGCGCGTCGCGGGCTTCCGCCGCATCGTCGTCACCGAGCCCGAGCACCCGTACGTCTCCGCCTGGTGGCCCGCCGGTCACGGGCTCGGCTACGAGCACGGTTTCGTCCACCAGGTCGTCGACCTCGTCCGCGCGCTCGGCGCCGGGGAGCAGCCGACGCCGTCGTTCGCGGACGGCCTGCAGGTCCAGCGCGTGCTCGACGCCGTCGAGCGCAGCGCGGGCGACGAGAGCCGCTGGACCGCCGTCACCACCGGCGCGTCGCCCGACGCGCCGCCCGGGAGCACCGCACCGAACCCGCAGGTCGTCACGACCGGCACGAGGGAGAGCTGACGCATGGCCCGTCCGATCACGCTGTTCACCGGCCAGTGGGCCGACCTGCCGCTCGAGGAGGTCGCGCGCCTCGCGTCGGGCTGGGGCTACGACGGCCTCGAGGTGGCCTGCTGGGGGGACCACCTCGACGTCGCGCGCGCCGCCGAGGACGACGCGTACGTCCGGGACCGGCTCGACCTGCTCGAGCGGCACGGCCTGCAGCTCTTCGCGATCTCCAACCACCTGTCCGGGCAGGCGGTGTGCGACGACCCGATCGACACGCGCCACCGCGACATGCTCACCGACCGGGTCTGGGGCGACGGCGACCCCGAGGGCGTCCGGCAGCGGGCCGCGCGCGAGATGGAGCTCACGGCCCGCGCGGCCGCGCGCCTCGGCGTGACGACGGTCGTCGGCTTCACCGGGTCGGCGATCTGGAAGTACGTCGCGATGTTCCCGCCGGCGTCGGCCGAGCTGGTCGACGCCGGCTACCGGGACTTCGCCGACCGCTGGAACCCGATCCTCGACGTCTTCGACGAGGTCGGGGTCCGGTTCGCCCACGAGGTCCACCCGAGCGAGATCGCCTACGACTACTGGACGACGGTCCGCACGCTCGAGGCGATCGGCCACCGCGAGGCGTTCGGCCTCAACTGGGACCCCAGCCACTTCGTCTGGCAGGACCTCGACCCGGTCGGCTTCATGTGGGACTTCCGCGACCGGATCTACCACGTCGACTGCAAGGACGCGAAGCGCCGGGTGGGCAACGGGCGCAACGGCCGGCTCGGCTCGCACCTCCCGTGGGCGGACCCGCGGCGCGGCTGGGACTTCGTCTCGACCGGCCACGGCGACGTCCCGTGGGAGGACTCGTTCCGCATGCTCAACACGATCGGCTACGACGGGCCGATCTCGGTCGAGTGGGAGGACGCGGGCATGGACCGGCTCGTCGGCGCCCCCGAGGCGCTCGAGTTCGTCCGGCGGCTGGCGTTCGCGCCCCCGTCGGCGTCGTTCGACGCCGCCTTCAGCACGCGCTGACGCCCGGCCCGGCCCGGCCCGGTCCGGCGCGTCCCCGTCGTCCTGGGCGCGCCGGGCCGCGGGCGGCGGGGGAGGATGGGCGCATGATCTCCCAGCACCTCGCCGCCGACCTGCGCGACGCCGGCCTGCGATGGCGGCCCGCGGCGGGCGACCGCTTCGTCATCCCGCAGGCCGGCCTCGAGGACGAGCTCTTCACGCTGAGCGAGATGACGATCGAGGCGCGCGAGTACCCGACGGGCACGATCCTCGGGTTCAACGGCACGACCGAGTGGGCCCTGGACTCCGTCGCTCAGGAGGACGCGCTCTGGATGCCGCGCGAGGACCAGCTGCGCGAGCTGCTCGGCGCGACGTTCCGCGCCCTCGAGGGCCCCGACGGCGACCGCGAGACCTTCCGCGTGACCACGGCGCCGGTGGCGGGGGAGACGACGTTCGAGGGCGCGACGGCGGCCGACGCCTACGGTGTCGCGGTCCTGGCGCTGGTCCGCCACGCCCTCCACGACGTCGACGCCTGACCCGGCCGGTTCAGGGGCGGGGCTCGCGGAGCCAGGCGAGGACGGCGAGCACGCGGCGGTTGTCCTCGTCCGCGGGCGCGAGGTCGAGCTTGGCCATGACGTTGGCGACGTGCTTCTCCACCGCACCCGCCGTGACGACGAGGCGCTGGGCGATCGCCGCGTTCGAGCGGCCCTCGGCCATGAGGCCGAGCACGTCCCGCTCCCGCGGCGTGAGCGCGTCGACGGGGTCGGCGCGGCGCGTGACGAGCAGCTGCGCGACGACGTCCGGGTCGAGCACGGTGCCGCCGGCCGCGACGCGGGTCAGCGCGTCCTCGAGCGCGTCGAGGTCCTGGACGCGGTCCTTGAGCAGGTAGCCCACCCCGCCGCGGCCGTCGGCGAGCAGGTCGCGCGCGTACGACTCCTCGACGTACTGCGAGAGGACGAGGACGCCGAGCCCGGGCACCGCGGCGCGGGCAGCGACCGCCGCGCGGAGGCCGTCGTCGGAGAACGTCGGCGGCATCCGGACGTCGAGCACGGCGACGTCCGGCCGGTGCTCGAGGACCGCGGGCACGACCGCGTCCGCGTGGTCGACGGCGGCGAGGATCTCGTGGCCCGCCTCCCGCAGCAGACGGACGAGCCCCTCGCGGAGCAGCACGGAGTCCTCGGCGAGCACGATGCGCATGGGCGCCAGTGTGCCGGTCCGCGCGCCGGGAGCCGGCGCGTGCCCACGCGCCGGCTCCCGGTCGTGCCGATCGACGTCCTGCGGGGACGCCGTGCGGGGCGCCTCGAGGGTCAGGACCACGGGAGCGTGGCGGTCACGACCGTGGGCCCGCCGTCCGGGCTCTCGACCGAGAGGTGCCCGCCGAGGCCCTCGACGCGGTCGGCGAGCCCGGCGAGGCCGTGCCCCTTGGCGAGCGCCGCGCCGCCGACGCCGTCGTCGGTCACCTGCACGAGCATCACCCGACCGTCGTCCCGCGCCTCGGTCGTCACCGCGACGTGCGCGCGCGTCGCCTCGGCGTGCTTGGCGACGTTGGCGAGGGCCTCGGTGACCACGAAGTAGGCGGCGTTCTCGACCGGCTCGGCGGGCCGTGCGCCGTCGGGCAGAGCGACGTCGACCGAGGTCGTCATGGTCGCGCGCGCCGCGACGGCGCTGACGGCGGCGGCCAGGCCGCGGTCGGCCAGCACGGGCGGCGCGATGCCCCGCGAGAGGGCGCGCAGCTCGGCCAGCGTCTCGGCCGCCTGCGTGCGCGCCTCGCCGAGCAGCGCCCGGGCCGCGTCGGGGTCGTCGGCGAGCCGGCGCTCGGCGACCGACAGGTCCATCGCGAGCCGGACCAGGCGCTGCTGCGGGCCGTCGTGGATGTCGCGCTCGAGGCGGCGCAGCGACTGCGCCTCGGCGGCGGCCGCGGCCGAGCGACGCTCGGTGAGGTCCTGCACCTGGGCGGCGAGCGCGGCCCGCGAGGCGCCGGTGAGCAGGAGGCGGGCCCAGGCGGCGTGCGCCTCGGCGCACCAGCGCAGCACCGCGGGCATCGTGACGAGCAGGACGACGCCGAAGGCCAGGTTGAGCACGGACTCGCTCACGGGCAGGCGGAGCAGGTCCACGAGGCCCGTGTTGTCCTGCGGCAGCCACCGCGACCAGAACCAGAACGTGAGGCCGCCGAGCGTGCCGGCCCACCACGTGATCGCGACGGACCAGGTGACGGTCGCGAGCGCGAGCGCGCCGATGCCGTGCAGCACCGTCGCCCAGCGCCGCGGGTCGCGGAGCGTCGCGAGGGCCCGGGACAGCAGGCCGCCCGTGGGGCGCGTGTAGACGACCGGGGCGAGGGTCGTGCCGCGGGCCGCGAGGCGGGTCCGCTCGATCGCGGCGAACACCGTGCCGGCCCAGAGCGTCGCGACCGCGACGAGCACGCCGCCCACGACGACGAGCAGGCCGGCCGCGAGCGACAGCCCGGTGACCAGGACGACGAAGGACGCGAGGGCGAGCGGGAACGTGGGCAGCAGGTAGGCCGTGTCGCGCAGGGTGCGGCGCGCGAGGGCGCCGACGCCGGTGCGCGGCGGGGAGGGCACCGGGACCGGTGCCGCGGGCAGTGTCGAGGAGAGGGTCTGATCGGTCATGACTCGATCCTCACGAGCGGGCGGTCCGGCCTCGATCCTGCAGCCCGGCGAACCCAGGGTAGGGCCACCCCCACCACCCGCCCCGCCCCACAGCCCGTCGACCGGCGCGGTCCGCTCAGCAGGGGGTGGGCGCGCCCGGGGCGCTGGGGGACAGCCGTCTAGACTCCCCGCCATGTCCACCATCAACCGCGACGAGGTCGCGCGCCTCGCGGGGCTCGCCCGGATCGACCTGACCGACGCCGAGCTCACGCGCCTCGCGGGCGAGCTCGACGTCATCGTCGAGTCGGTCGCCCGGGTGAGCGAGATCGCCACCGCCGACGTGCCGGCGACGAGCCACCCCCTTCCGCTGACCAACGTGTTCCGCGAGGACGTGCCCGAGCAGCCTCTGCCCGTCGCCGACGCGCTCGCCGGTGCACCGTCGGCCGAGGGCGGCCGCTTCGCCGTCCCGCAGATCCTGGAGGAGGACTGATGGCAGGACGCCACCTGGCCGGACCTGACGGCACGCCCGCCGGCTCCACCGACCTCACGCGCTCCTCGGCCGCGGCGCTCGCCGAGGCCCTGGCCGCGGGCACGGTCACGAGCGTCGAGGTCACCCAGGCGCACCTCGACCGGATCGACGCGGTCGAGCCGGCGCTGCACGCCTTCCTCCACGTCGCGCACGACGAGGCGCTCGCCACGGCCCGCGACGTCGACGCCCGCCGCGCCGCCGGCGAGGACCTGCACCCCCTCGCGGGCGTGCCCGTCGCCGTCAAGGACGTCGTCGTCACCCGGGGCATGCCGACGACCGCGGGGTCGCGCATCCTCGAGGGCTGGGTCCCGCCCTACGACGCGACGCTCGTCGAGCGCCTGCGCGCCGCCGGCCTGCCGATCCTCGGCAAGACGAACATGGACGAGTTCGCCATGGGCTCGTCGACCGAGCACTCGGCCTACGGCAACACGCACAACCCGTGGGACCTCGACCGCATCCCGGGCGGCTCGGGCGGCGGCAGCGCGGCTGCCGTCGGCGGTTTCGAGGCGCCGCTCGCGATCGGCACGGACACGGGCGGCTCGATCCGCCAGCCCGCCGCCGTGACCGGCACGGTCGGCGTCAAGCCGACGTACGGCGGCGTCTCGCGCTACGGCCTCATCGCCCTCGCCTCCAGCCTCGACCAGGCCGGTCCCGTGACGCGCACCGTGCTCGACTCGGCCCTCCTGCACGAGGTGATCGGCGGCCACGACCGCCGCGACTCGACGTCGCTGCCCGAGCCCGTCGGACCGCTGGTCGAGTCCGCGCTGCAGGGTCGCACCGGCGACCTCACGGGCGTGCGGGTCGGCGTCGTCACCGAGCTCAACGGCGAGGGCTACCAGCCGGGCGTGCGCGCGCGGTTCGACGAGGCCCTCGAGCTGCTGCGCGGCGCCGGCGCCGAGATCGTCGAGGTGTCGTGCCCGCACTTCGAGTACGCGCTCGCGGCGTACTACCTCATCCTGCCCAGCGAGGCGTCGAGCAACCTCGCCAAGTTCGACGGCATGCGCTTCGGCCTGCGCGTCGTCCCCGAGGACAACCCGACCGCCGAGCGCGTCATGGCCGCGACCCGCGGCCAGGGCTTCGGCGACGAGGTCAAGCGCCGCATCATCCTGGGCACCTACGCGCTCTCGGCCGGCTACTACGACGCCTACTACGGCAGCGCGCAGAAGGTCCGCACGCTCGTCCAGCGCGACTTCGCCGCGGCGTTCGAGAAGGCCGACGTCCTCGTCTCGCCGACCGCGCCCACCACGGCGTTCCGCCTCGGCGAGAAGCTCGACGACCCGCTCGCCATGTACCTCAACGACGTCGCGACCATCCCCGCCAACCTCGCGGGCGTGCCCGGCATGTCGCTGCCCAGCGGCCTGTCCGACGACGGCCTGCCGGCGGGCTTCCAGGTCCTCGCGCCGGCGCGTGCGGACGCGCGGCTCTACCGCGTGGGCGCCGCGCTCGAGGCGCTCCTCGAGGCCCGGTGGGGTGGTCCGCTGCTCGACCGCGCCCCCGAGCTGCCCACGACCCAGGCGGCCGTCGCCGCAGAGGGGAGCGCCCGATGAGCGCCACCGCCACCACCGCCCTCGTGGACTACGACGACGCCGTCGACCGGTACGACCCGGTCATCGGCATCGAGGTCCACGTCGAGCTCGGCACCGCGACCAAGATGTTCGACGGCGCGCCGACGGAGTTCGGCGCGGACCCCAACACCCAGGTGACGCCCACCTCGCTCGGCCTGCCCGGCTCGCTGCCCGTGCTCAACCGGACCGCGGTCGAGTCGGCGATCAAGATCGGCCTCGCGCTCAACTGCGAGATCGCCGAGCTGTGCCGGTTCGCGCGGAAGAACTACTTCTACCCGGACGTCCCGAAGAACTTCCAGACCTCGCAGTACGACGAGCCCATCGCCTTCGACGGGTACCTCGACGTCGAGCTCGAGGACGGCACCGTGGTGCGCGTCGAGATCGAGCGCGCGCACATGGAGGAGGACGCGGGCAAGAACACCCACGTGGGCGGGGCGACCGGGCGCATCCACGGCGCCGAGTACTCGCTCGTCGACTACAACCGCGCCGGCATCCCGCTCGTGGAGATCGTCACGCGCCCCATCACGGGCGTCGGTGAGCGCGCCCCCGAGGTGGCGCGCGCGTACGTCCAGACGCTGCGGGACATCTTCCGCGGCCTCGGGGTCTCGGAGGCCCGGATGGAGCGCGGGAACGTCCGCGCGGACGTCAACGTCTCGCTGCGCCCGACGCCGGAGTCGCCGCTCGGCACGCGCACCGAGACGAAGAACGTCAACAGCTTCCGGTCGGTCGAGCGCGCGGTCCGGTACGAGGTGTCCCGCCAGGCGGGCGTGCTCGACGCGGGCGGCACGGTCGTCCAGGAGACCCGGCACTGGCACGAGGACACGGGCGTCACGACGTCGGGCCGCGTGAAGTCCGACGCGGAGGACTACCGGTACTTCCCCGAGCCGGACCTCGTGCCCGTCGCGCCGAGCCGCGCCTGGGTCGAGGAGATCCGCGCGTCGCTGCCTGAGGCGCCGGTGGCGCGCCGTCGCCGCCTCCAGGGCGAGTGGGGCTACGCCGACGCCGAGATGCGGGACGTCGTCAACGCGGGTGCGGTCGAGCTCATCGAGGCGACCGTCGCCGCGGGTGCGGCGCCCGCCGCGGCCCGCAAGTGGTGGATGGGCGAGCTCGCCCGGACCGCCAAGGCCGAGGGCGTCGACCTCGGCGACCTGCCCGTGACGCCCGAGCAGATCGGCGAGCTCCAGGGCCTCGTCGACGCGGGCCGGATCAACGACAAGCTCGCGCGCCAGGTGCTCGCGGGCGTGCTCGCGGGCGAGGGCTCGCCCGAGCAGGTCGTCGTCGCGCGCGGTCTCGAGGTCGTCTCGGACGACGGCGCCCTCGTGGCGGCCGTCGACGAGGCGCTCGCCGCCCAGCCCGACGTCGTCGACAAGATCCGCGGAGGCAACCTCGGGCCGGTCGGCGCGATCATCGGCGCCGTCATGAAGGCCACGCGCGGTCAGGCGGACGCCGCCCGGGTGCGCGCGATCGTCCTCGAGCGCGTCGGCCAGGGCTGAGCCGTGGCGGCCACCCCCGTCCTCGAGGGCGAGCTCGTGCGCCTGCGGCCGATCGGGCCGCAGGACGCCGAGCACATGTGGCAGATGCTCGACGACCCCGAGGGCATGCGCATGACGGGCACGACGGCGACCTTCACGCGCGCGCAGGTCGACGACTGGTGCGCGACCGTCGCCGCGCGCGAGGGCCGGTACGACTGGGCGATCACGCACGGCGGGGACGAGTACCTCGGCGAGATCGTGCTCAACGAGGTCGACGACCACTCCCGCAGCGCCAACCTGCGCCTCGCGCTGCGCCCGGGCCAGCGCGGGCGCGGCTTCGGCGGCGAGGCCATCGACATGGTGCTCGACCACGCGTTCGCGGACGCCCCGGAGGGCCTCGGGCTGCACCGCGTCGCCCTCGACGTGCTGAGCATCAACCCGCGCGCGCGGATGCTCTACGAGAGCCTCGGCTTCGTCGAGGAGGGCCGCCTGCGCGAGGCGCACCGCGACGGTGAGTTCTGGTGCGACGTCATCCTCATGGCCGTGCTCGAGGACGACCACCGCGCGGCTCGCGCCGCCGACGCCGCGCGCCGGGCGGCGGAGTCCGAGGCGGCTCGGACGGCCGAGGCCGAGCGCCGCGCGCACCGGGCCGACGACCACTGAGCCTGCCGTGACCCCGGAGCCGGCCGCGACCCCGGAGCGTCCGCACCCGCCCGGCGCGCCGCGGCGCCCCGCCTCCGTCTACGGCGTCGGCTCGGACCCCGACCCGCGGTTCAGCCTCGCCAACGAGCGCACGGCCCTGGCCTGGGTGCGCACGGGTCTCGCGCTCGTGGCCGGCGGCGTCGCGCTCACGTCCGTCGCGACCGCGGCGGGCCTGCCGGCGCTGCTCGACGTCGTCGCCGCCGCGCTCTGCGTGCTCGGCGGCGCCACGGCCGTGAGCGCGCAGCTCGGCTGGCGGGCGGCCGAGCGGGCGCTGCGCCGGGGCGACTCCCTGCCGCCGCCGCGCGCGCTCCCCGTGCTCGTGGCGGGCGTCGTCCTCGCTGCGGCGGTGCTCGCGGGGTACGCGGTCGCGGCGCTCGGGTGAGCGGGGTGGTCCGGTGAGCACGGCGGGCGCGCCGCTCGACGGCGACCCGGGCCTCCAGCGCGAGCGCACGGTGCTCGCGTGGCGGCGCACCGCACTGACGACGGCGGGTGCGGGGCTGGTCGTCGCGGGCGGCTGGGCCCGGCTCCTCGTTCCCGTGGACGGGGCCGGGTCGGCGCCCGCCGCGCCGGGGACCGCCGCCGTCGCCGTCGTCGGCGCCCTCGCCGCCGCGCTCGGCCTGGGCGGCGCCGCCTGGCTCCTGCGCCGCCGTCGGCCGCCCGGCCGCACGGCACCGCCCCTCGCCGCGTGCGCGGTGCTCGCCGCGGCGCTCGCCGCGCTGGGCACCGGGGCGGCGCTCCTCGGGGTCGGCGTGTGAGGCTGGTCCGGCGCCCGGGACGACGGGCCCTGCCGCCGACCGCCCTGCCCCCGACCGCACTGCCCCCGACGCCTGCCGCCGACGCGAGGAGACCGCACCGCATGCTGACCGTGACCGTACCGAGCACCGAGGTCCGCGACGGCCTGACCGCTCATGAGGTGCCCCCGGGCGTCCGGCTCGTCGTCTGGGACGTCCAGTCCGACCTGCCGGCCGGGGACGCCCCGGCGGCGGGCGACGACGTCGTCGTCGTGCTGCCGAACTCCTCGCTGGCGGAGGAGGCGTGGCGCCGTCTCGCGGCGGTGCCCGGGCTGCGCGTCGTGCACCTCACGAGCGCGGGGTACGAGCACGCGCTGCCCCACCTGCCGGCGGGAGTGCTCCTCTGCAACGGCCGCGGCGTGCACGACGACGGGACGGCCGAGCTCGCGCTCGGCCTCGTGCTCGCGGCGCAGCGCGGGATCGACGAGGCGGCCCGGGCGATGACGCGCCACGCGTGGGAGCCTCGGGCGCGGTCGTCGTTGGCCGACCGGCGCGTCCTCGTCGTCGGGGCGGGATCGATCGGCTCGGCGATCCGTCGCCGCCTCGAGGCGTTCGAGACCGACGTCGTCATGGTCGCGCGCACGGCCCGGGTCGAGGACGGCGTCGTGGTGCACGGCGTCGACGAGCTCCCCGAGCTCCTGCCGGACGTCGACGTCGTCGTGCTCGTGACGCCGCTGACGGACGAGACCGAGCGGCTGGTGGACGCCGCGTTCCTCGCGCGGATGCGCGACGGCGCGCTCCTCGTCAACGTGGGCCGCGGCCGGGTGGTCGACACCGACGCGCTCGTCGCCGAGCTCGAGCGCGGACGGCTGCGGGCCGCGCTCGACGTCACCGACCCCGAACCCCTGCCGCCGGGCCACCCGCTCTGGACGGCGCCGGGCGCCCTCGTGACGCCCCACGTGGGCGGCTGGACCGACGCGACCACGCCGCGCGTCGTGCGGCTCCTGCGCCGCCAGCTCACGCGCCTGGCCGCGGGCCTCGAGCCCGAGAACGTCGTCGCGCGGACCTGAGGCGCCGTCGCGCCGTGACGTCCGTCACGGCGCCCTGCTCGGCCGGGACCTTCGTGGCGGACGGGGCGTGTGCGCGGGCGCACGATGGGGATCATGCGTGAGCAGACCACCGACGCGGCGACCGTGCCCGGCGGCCGGACCTTCTTCGGCCACCCGCTGGGGCTGATGACCCTCTTCACCACGGAGCTGTGGGAGCGGTTCAGCTACTACGGCATGCGCGCGATCCTCCTGTACTACCTCACGGACTCCGTCGCCGACGGCGGTCTGGGCGTCGACGAGGGCACGGGCGCGGCGCTCGTCGCCATCTACGGCACCTCGGTCTACCTGCTGTCGGTGGTCGGCGGGTGGCTCGCGGACCGCGTGCTCGGCTCCCGGCGCTCGACGCTCCACGGCGGCGTCGTCATCGCGGCCGGGCACGTGGCGCTCGCGATCCCCAGCGCGCCGCTGTCCTACGTCGGCATCGCGCTCGTGGCGATCGGCACCGGCCTGCTCAAGCCCAACGTGTCGAGCATGGTCGGCGAGCTCTACCCGCGCCACGACCCGCGGCGCGACTCCGCCTTCTCGATCTTCTACATGGGCATCAACATCGGCTCCCTCGCAGCGCCGATCCTCGTGGGGGCCGCGCGCGCGTGGGCCGGGTACCACGCCGGCTTCGCCGTCGCGGCGGTCGGCATGGCGGTGGCCCTCGGCTTCTTCGTCGCGGGACGCCGGCTGCTCGGCGGCGCGGGGGACACGGTGCCCAACCCCGTGCGCCGCGAGGAGCGGCCCGCGCTCGTCCGCGGTGGCGCGATGGTCGTCGCGGCGGTCGCCGTCGCGGTGCTCGTCGCGCGCCTGTGGTCGGGCGAGGGCGGCGTCGGCGTGTTCATCGACACGATGAGCCTGCTCGCGTTCGCCGCGCCCGTGGCGTACTTCGTCGTCATGTTCCGCTCGCCGCGCGTCACCGCGCCCGAGCGGTCGCGGCTCGCGGCGTACGTCCCGCTGTTCGTGGCGGCGATGCTCTTCTGGATGATCTTCGAGCAGGCCGCGAGCACGATGGCGGCCTACGCGGCGGACCGGACGGAGCTCGAGGTGCTCGGGCTGACGATCCGGCCCGAGCTGTTCCAGTCCATCAACCCCGCGGCGATCGTGCTCCTCGCGCCCGTGTTCGCGTGGATGTGGGTGAAGCTGGACGACCGGCCCGCGACCGCGGTGAAGTTCGCGATCGGGCTCTCGCTCGCCGGCGTGAGCTTCCTCGTGCTCGCGGCCGCCGCCGCGGCGGCCGGGCCCGACGGCCGCTCGCCCGCGTGGGTGCTGGCGCTCGTCTACGTCATCCAGACGCTCGGCGAGCTGTTCCTGTCGCCCGTCGGGCTCGCGGCCACGACGCTGCTCGCGCCGGCCGCCTTCCGCAGCCAGGCGATGGCGCTGTGGTTCCTCGCGCCCGCGGCGGGCAACGCCATCACGGCCCAGGTCATCACCGCGACCCAGGGCGTGGACGAGGCGACGTTCTTCGGCGGCACGGGTGCCGTCGCGGTCGCGGCGGGGCTCGTCCTCCTCGCGCTCGCCCCGTGGGTCACGAGGCACATCCGCGAGGGCGAGGAGCAGGTTGCCACGCCCGTCGCGACCTGAGCCGCCGGCCGCTCCGTGGCCCGTCGAGCCGCGCTCCCGGCCTACAGCGCGCGGCAGGAGCTCCGCTCGACCAGCTCGGTCGGCAGGGTCACGTGCGTGGCCCGGCCGACGGCGTCGGAGTCGTCCATGAGCCCGACGAGCAGGCGCAGCGCCTCCTCGCCCATCCGGCGGATCGGCTGGTTGATGGTCGTCAGCGGGGGAGTCGTGGTCGCGGACTCGGGCACGTTGTCGAAGCCGATCACGGAGACGTCGTCGGGCACGGTCATGCCCAGCTCGCGCGCGACCTCCATCGTCCGGATCGCCGAGAGGTCGTTGGCCGCGAAGATCGCCGTCGGGCGGTCCGGCATGGTGAGGAGCTCGTGCGCCGGCTGGTCGGCGGTCTCCGGCCGGTAGCCACCGACCCGGACGAGCGACTCGTCGACCGGGATGCCGGCCGAGCGCAGGGCCGCGCGGTAGCCCTCCTCGCGCAGCCTCGCCGACTCGAGGTCCGTGCGGCCGCCCAGGAAGCCGATGCGGCGGTGACCGAGCGCGAGCAGGTGCTCGGTCGCGAGCACCGCGCCGCGCAGGTTGTCCGAGTCCACGGTGGGCAGCCCGGACGGACCGGTGTGCGGGTCGACCGCGACCACGGGGACGTGGCTGTCCGCGTCGACGACGGTGGGCGTCACGAGGATCGCGCCGTCGATGAGCGTGCCGCTCAGGCGCGAGAGGTAGCGCCGCTCCCAGCCGACGTTGCCGCCCGCGCGCCCACCGCCCGAGTAGGCGAGGAGCTCGTAGCCGGTCCCGCCGATCGCGCGCGAGATGCCCTTGAGCAGCTCGGTGCTGAAGGGCTCGAACTCGGCGACGAGGACGCCGATGACGTTGGTCCGGGTGCTGCGCAGGCTCCGCGCGACAAGGCTCGACTCGTAGCCGAGGTCGTCGATGACCTCCTGGACCTTGGCCGACGTCGCGAGCGCGACCCCGTAGCGGCCGTTGATGACCTTGGACACCGTGGCGACGGAGACGCCGGCGGTGCGCGCGACGTCGTTGATCGTCACGCGGCTGCGCTGCTGCATGGGGGGAGCATAGCGTTTCGATAACGTTATCGATATCGGTTGACACACCCGGTCGAGAATTGCGATGCTCGGCCCGCCAGCCTGTCGACGGGGAGAGGAGCACCGGTGAGGACACCTGTCGTCCTGACCACCGCGGGAGCCGAACGGCCCCGCACGGCCGACGCGGAGCATGCCGCGGTCGTCCGCCTCGAACCCCGACGGCCCTGATTCTCCGCACCGCTGCCCCACCCACGGCTCCCCGAGCCGAGCGAGCGGACAACGCCCACCCCGGCACACTCAACGAAGAGGACGACTCATGAAGACACGCAAGCTCCTGGCACCCACCGCGGTGCTGATGGCGACCGCGCTCCTCGCCGCGTGCAGCGGCGGCAGCGACGCCGGCGGCGGCGACGGCGGCTCGTCGAGCGAGGGCGGGGACGTCACGCTGACGTTCTGGCACAACTCGACGACGGGCCCGGGCAAGGAGTACTGGGACGAGACGGCGGCCCAGTTCGAGGAGGCCAACCCGGGCGTCACGGTGGAGATCCAGTCCATCCAGAACGAGGACATGGACGGCAAGCTCCAGACGGCGCTCAACTCGGGCGACGCGCCCGACATCTTCATGGCGCGCGGCGGCGGCAAGCTCGCCGACATCGTCGAGGCGGGCCAGGCGCTCGACCTCACCGACCTCATCGACCCCGAGGTCGAGTCCGCGGTCAGCGGCACGCTCAACGCGTTCACGATCGACGGCAAGGTCTACGGCATGCCGACCTCGGTCCTCCCGGGCGGCATCTACTACAACAAGACGATGTTCGAGCAGGCCGGCATCGAGGGCACGCCCGAGACGATCGCCGAGCTCGAGGACGCGGTCGCCAAGCTCAAGGCGATCGACGTCGACCCCATCGCGCTCGGTGGCAAGGCCGCCTGGCCGGCGGCGCACTGGTACTACTTCTTCGCGCTGCGCAGCTGCTCGCAGGAGGCCATGGAGACCGACGGCGCCGCGGTGCAGTTCGAGGACGACTGCTGGACCCAGGCGGCCCAGGAGCTCCAGGACTTCGCGTCGACCCAGCCGTTCAACGAGGGCTTCCTCACCACGGACGCGCAGGGCAGCGCCGCCTCGTCGGCGGGCATGCTCGCCAACGACCAGGCCGCCATGGAGCTCATGGGCGCGTGGAACCCGGGCGTCATCGCCGACCTCACGCCGGACAAGCAGCCCAAGGCCGACCTCGGCTGGTTCCCCTTCCCGGCCGTCGAGGACGGCGAGGGTGACCCCACCGCGATGATGGGTGGCGTCGACGGCTACTCCTGCTCCGCGCAGGCTCCCGCCGAGGAGTGCGCGGCCTTCCTCAACTTCTTCATGTCGAAGGAGCGCCAGGAGGCCTACGCCGAGGCGTTCGTCACGCTGCCCGCGAGCCAGGAGGCCCAGGGCGTCGTGACCGACCCCGCGCTGCTCGACGTCCTCGCGGCGTACAACGAGGCGGCGTACGTCCAGGTGTGGCTCGACACGCAGTTCGGCCAGAACGTGGGCAACGCCCTCAACGCCGGTGTCGTCGAGATGCTGGCCGGCAACGGCACGCCCGAGGGCATCGTGACCGCGGTCAACGACGCGGCGGCCAAGGGCTGACACCTATGAGTGACACCCTGGGCGAGAACACGCTCACCACGACGTCGCCCGAGGGTCCCTCCCGGGCCGGGGGCGGTGCCACCACGGCACCGTCCCCGGTCCGCCGGCCGCGCCGCGGCCCGGACTGGCGCAAGCGCGGCGAGATCGCGCTCCTCACGGGCCCCGCCGTCATCATGTTCCTCGCGTTCGTGATCTTCCCCGTGATCATGGCCGCGTACTACGGCTTCTACCGGTGGAAGGGCTTCGGCCCGCCCACCGACTTCGTCGGCCTCGACAACTACCTCGCGATCTTCCAGGACGACACGTTCCACGACGCGCTCCTGCACAACGGCTTCATCGTCGTGATGTCGCTCGTGCTGCAGGGACCCGCGGCCATCGCGCTCGCGCTGCTCCTCAACCAGCGGATGCGCGGACGCTCGCTGGTCCGGGTGCTGATCTTCGTCCCGTACGTCATCTCCGAGGTGATCGTCGGCACCGGCTGGAGCCTCATGCTCCGCACCACCGGGGCGTTCAACGCGGTGCTCGAGAGGATCGGGCTCGACGCGCTGACGCTGGACTGGCTCGCGAACCCCGACGTGGCGATCTGGTCCCTCATGATCATCATCACGTGGAAGTACATCGGGTTCGCGGTGATCCTCTTCCTCGCGGGGCTCCAGAGCATCCCCGAGGAGCTCTTCGAGGCGGCCGCGATCGACGGCGCGTCCTACTGGCAGATCCAGCGGCGCATCACGCTCCCGCTGCTCGGCCCCACCATCCGGATCTGGGCGTTCCTCTCGATCATCGGCTCGCTCCAGCTCTTCGACCTCGTCTACATCATCTGGGGTCAGTACGTGGCCGCGACCGCGGGCACGTCGACCATGGCGACCTACATGGTCGTCAACGGTCGCAACGCGGCGAACTACGGCTTCGGCAACGCGGTCGCCGTCGTGCTGTTCCTCATCTCGCTGGTCGTCGCACTCGTCTACCAGCGCTACGTCCTGCGCCGTGACACCGAGGGCGCGCTCACGGAAGGGAAGAAGAAGCCATGAGCGCGAGCACCCTCGCCGCACCGCCGCTGCCGGCGGAGCGGCCCGCCCGACGCCGGCGCGAGGGGGGACGCCTGGGGCGCGCCAGCCTCATGACGTACCTCGTCGCGATCTTCTTCGTCGGCATCTGCATCGGCCCGGTCGCCTACATCGTCATCGGCGGCTTCCGGAGCAACTCGCAGATCATCCGGGACCCCGCGGGGTTCCCGTCGCCGTGGGAGATCGGCAACTACCTCAGCGTGCTGACCAGCGACATCTTCTGGCAGCAGATGAGCAACTCGGCGATCAGCGCGCTCGCCACGACGGCAGGCGTCGTCGTGCTGGGCGTCATGGCCAGCTACGTGCTCGCGCGCTACGAGTTCCGGGGGCGGACGGCGCTGTACTCGCTCTTCGCCGCGGGGCTCATGTTCCCGATGACGGTCGCGATCACGCCGCTGTACATCCTCGTCCGCGAGCTCGGCCTCATGAACAGCCTCGCGGGGATCATCCTCCCGCAGATCGCGTTCGCGCTGCCGACGACGATCATCATCCTCGTGCCGTTCCTGCGGGCCATCCCGAAGGAGCTCGAGGAGGCGGCCTCGATCGACGGTGCGAGCCGGCTGGGCTTCTTCTTCCGGATGGTCGTCCCGCTGTCCCTGCCCGGTGTCATCACCACGGGGATCCTCGCGTTCATCGCGAGCTGGAACAGCTACATGCTCCCGCTGTTCATCCTCAACAACGAGTCGAACTACACGCTCCCGCTCGGCGTGCAGGCCTTCTCGGCGCAGTACTCGGTCGACACCGCCCGCGTGCTCGCGTTCACGTCGCTCTCGATGATCCCGGCCCTGATCTTCTTCTCGCTCTTCGAGCGGCGGATCGTCGGCGGCCTCACCGGGGCCGTCAAGGGGTAGTCCCGCAGGTCCCGGCGGTGGTGGGCACCGCCGGGACACGGGGACGGCGGCACCACCCGCCGGCCCTGCCTGCCGCACGTCCTGCCCACGACCGCTCGTGCTGATCTGCCCGCGACCTCGCGGGCGCCCGTCGCGTGGACGCCGCGCCGGGCGGAGCTCCAGGTGCGTCCCGAGGAAAGAAGGATCCGGTGACGGACGTCCCTGCCCTGCCCGAGGTCTCCGAGCGCGTGCGTGCGCTGCACGCCCGCATGACGCTCGAGGAGAAGCTCGCCCAGCTCGTCGGCTACTGGATCGACCAGAACGGCACGGTCGCGCCGATGCAGGCCGAGATGGCCGCCGGCGAGGGCGACCAGTCGCGGCTCGGCGAGATCACGCGGCAGGGCATCGGGCACTACACGCGTGTCTACGGCACGCGTCCCGTCGAGCCCGAGGAGCGCGCGGCGTGGCTGTGGGCCGAGCAGCGCCGCCTCCAGCGCGAGACCCGGCTCGGCATCCCCGCGCTCGTCCACGAGGAGGTCCTCACGGGCCTCGCCGCGTGGCGGGCCGCGACCTTCCCCACGCCGCTGGCCTGGGGCGCGTCGTTCGACCCCGACCTCGTGCACGAGGTCGGCGAGGCGATCGGCGACTCGATGCGCGAGCTCGGCATCCACCAGGGCCTCGCGCCCGTGCTCGACGTCGTCCGCGACCCGCGCTGGGGACGCGTCGACGAGTGCATCGGCGAGGACCCGTACCTCGTCGGCACCGTCGGCACGTCGTTCGTGCGCGGCATGCAGAGCACGGGCGTCCACGCCACGCTCAAGCACTTCGTCGGCTACTCCGGCTCGCGCGGCGGCCGCAACCACGGGCCCGTGTCCGCCGGGCCGCGCGAGGTGGCCGACGTCTTCCTCCCGCCGTTCGAGATGGCCGTCCTCGACGGCGGCGTCCGCTCGGTCATGAACTCCTACGCCGAGATCGACGGGGTGCCCGTCGCGGCGAACCCCGCGCTGCTCACGGACCTCCTGCGCGAGCGCTGGGGCTTCGACGGCGTCGTGGTCGCCGACTACTTCGCGATCGCCTTCCTCGAGGTCATGCACCGCGTCGCGGCCGACCGTGGCGAGGCCGCCGCGCTCGCGCTCCAGGCCGGGATCGACGTCGAGCTGCCGAACGGCGACGCGTACCTCGAGCCGCTCGCGGAGCGTGTCCGCTCCGGAGCGCTCGACGAGCGCTACGTCGACCGCGCGGTGCTGCGCGCGCTCGCGCAGAAGGAGGCCCTCGGCCTGCTCGAGCCCGACGCGTTCGCCGGCGAGCCGCCGTCGTCCGTCGACCTCGACTCGCCGCGCCACCGGGACCTCGCGCGCCGGCTCGCGGAGGAGTCGGTCGTGCTCCTCGCCAACGACGGCGTGCTGCCGCTCGCCGGGTGGGGCACGGCGCCCGCCCGGGTCGCCGTCGTCGGTCCCAACGCGGACCGGCCCGAGGCGCTCATGGGCTGCTACTCCTTCGCCAACCACGTGCTCGCGCACCACCCCGGCGTCGAGATCGGCTTCGAGATCCCGTCGGTCGCCGAGGCGCTGGCCCGGGCGTTCGCCGAGGCGGGTCTGCCGCAGCCCGAGCTCGTGCACGCCGCGGGCTGCGACGTCGAGGGCGACGACCGCTCGGGCTTCGACGAGGCCGTGGCGGCCGCGCAGGGCGCCGACGTCGCCGTCGTCGTCGTCGGGGACCAGGCCGGGCTGTTCGGCCGCGGCACCGTGGGCGAGGGCAACGACGCCGAGTCGCTCGAGCTGCCGGGCGTGCAGCGCGAGCTCGTCGAGGCGCTGGTCGCGACCGGCACGCCCGTCGTCCTCGTGCTCCTCACCGGCCGGCCGTACGCGATCGGCTGGGCGCTCGAGGGCGCCGGCCCGCGCCCCGGCGCCGTGCTCCAGGCGTTCTTCCCCGGCCAGGGCGGCGGGCTCGCGCTCGCCGACGTGATCACGGGACGGGTCAACCCGTCGGGCCGCCTGCCCGTCTCGCTGCCCCGCGCCACGGGCCAGATGCCGTACGGCTACCTCCAGCCGCTGCTCGGCGGACCGTCGGACGTCACGTCCGCCGACCCGACGCCGCTGCGGCCGTTCGGCTTCGGCCTGTCCTACACCGCCTTCGCCTACGGCGACCTCGAGGTCGACGCGTCGGTGCCGTCGTCGGGCGCCTTCACCGCGTCGGTGACGGTGACCAACACGGGGACGGTCGCGGGGACCGACGTCGTGCAGCTGTACGGGCACGACGTGCGCGCGACGGTGACGCGACCCGTCAGCCAGCTGCTGGGCTACGCGCGCGTCCCGCTCGAGCCGGGGGAGCAGGCGCGCGTGAGGTTCCGCGTGCCGACGACGCGCGTGGCGTTCTCCGACCGGCGCCTCGTCCGTGTCGTCGAGCCCGGCGACCTCGAGGTGTGGGTCGGCGCGCACGCCGCGGCGTCCGACGGGGACGGGGCGACCAACCACACGGGCGGCGCCATCCCCGCGGGGACGCGCGAGCGGTTCGCGGGCCCGGGCGGTGCGGCGACGAAGCGCGCCGTGGTCGCGATCACGGGCGACGTGCACGAGGTCGGGGTCGAGGACCCGCGCTGGGTCGAGGTCGACGTCGCGCGCCTCGGCAGCCGGGTGGCCGTGTGAGCACCGTGCGCAACCCGCTCCTGCCCGGGTGCTACCCGGACCCGACGATCTGCCGGGTCGGCGACACGTTCTACCTGGTCACGTCGACGTTCGAGTACCTGCCGGGCCTGCCGGTCCTGCGCAGCACGGACCTCGTGGGCTGGGAGCAGATCGGTCACGTCGTCGACCGCACCGGGCAGCTCGACTACGCGGGCATCGCGTCGTCGGGCGGCCTGTACGCGCCCACGCTGCGCCACCACGACGGCGTCTTCTACCTCGTGTGCACGCTCGTGGACCAGAGGGACCCCGCGCGCGGCGGCAACTTCCTCATGACGGCGACCGACCCCGCGGGCCCGTGGTCCGACCCCGTCTGGCTGGGGGTCGCCGGCATCGACCCCTCGATCTTCTTCGACGACGACGGGCGGGCCTGGGTGCACGGCACGCGTCTCGTGGCCGAGCCCGAGTGGTACCACCAGACCGAGGTCTGGCTGCGCGAGCTCGACCTCGAGCGGCTCGAGCTCGTCGGGCCCGAGCACGTGCTCTGGACGGGCGCCGTGCGCGGCGCCGTGTGGGCCGAGGGACCGCACCTCTACAAGGTCGACGGCACCTACTACCTGCTCGCCGCCGAGGGCGGGACCGAGATCCACCACGCCATCTCGGTCGCGCGCGCCGAGAAGGTCACCGGACCGTACGAGGGCAACCGTGGGAACCCGGTGCTCACCCACCGCCACCTCGGGCGCGGTGTCGACGTCGTCGGCGTCGGTCACGCGGACCTCACCCAGGCGCCGGACGGCTCGTGGTGGGCCGTGCTCCTGGGCATGCGCCCCTACGGCGGCTACCACTACAACCTCGGCCGCGAGACCTTCCTCGTGCCGGTGAGCTGGGAGGACGGCTGGCCGGTGTTCGCGCCGGGCGTCGGCCGCGTCCCGCCCGAGGTCGACGTGCCGTTCGCGGACGCGCCCGTGCTCGGCGCGGCCCAGGGGACGGCCTCGGGTGTGGTCGAGCCCGGCGACCTGCGCTGGACCGCCGTCCGCGCGCTCCCGTCCGACGTCGCGGCACCGCGCGGCGAGGGCTGGGAGCTGCCCCTGCGCGCGGCCACGCTGGCCGACGTCGACGTACCCGCGTTCGTGGGCCTGCGCCAGCAGCACCGCGCCGTCGACGTGCGCGCGGTCGTGGCGGCGGGGCTCGCGCCCGGCGAGGAGGTGGGTCTCGCGGTCCGGCAGTCCGAGCGCGACCACGTCCGGCTCGTCGTCACGACCACGGACGACGGCGCGGGCCTGCGGGCCGTCGTGGTGCACGTGCGCGGGGGAGCGGCGGCCGAGCTGGGCGAGGTCCGGCTCGAGGGTCCGTCCGACGCGCCCGTCACGCTCGGCGTCGAGGTGCGCGACCAGGACTACCGTCTCGTCGTGGCGACCGGCGCCGGCACGGAGCCGCGCACCGTGGCCGTCGCGGACGGGCGCACCCTGGACACGGTCGCGGCGGGCGGCTTCCTCGGCCTGTGGATCGGCGCGTACGCGTCGAGCAACGGCCGTCCGACGTCGACCGTCGCGCACGTCGAGCGCGTGGAGTACCTGCCGCGCGGCTGACCGACCTGCCCGCCACCGCGGGGCGGGCCGAGGGGGACGACGCGGAGGTCCGCACCGTCCCGCGGCGTCCGGGGACCGGCCAGGTGGTGCTGGCCGGTCCCGGGCGCCGCACCTGCTGACGTCGCGCGCGGGTGTCGCCGGCGGCGCCTGCGGCGGTGCCGTCTTCCGGGCGTCGGCGCGCGGTGCCACAGTGGCGCCATGACGACGATGCGCGACGCCGAGGTCACGGAGCTGGTCGACGGGCGGCACTGGCGGGTCGTGCTCGGCCGCCTCGAGGCCGTGTTCCGCACCGGGTCCTTCGCGCGCGGCGCCGAGCTCGTGCGGCGTCTGGCTGCGGTCGCCGACGACCTCGACCACCACCCCGACGTCATCTTGCGGTACCCGAGCGTGCTCGTCCGGACCGTGACGCACGACGCGGGCGGGCTCACCGAGCGCGACGTCCGGCTCGCGGCCGCCGTCTCCGCGCTCGCGGACGAGCTGGGGATCGAGCCCGACGCCACCGCGCCCCAGGTCCTCGAGGTCGCGATCGACGCGCTCGACATCCCCTCGGTCGTGCCGTTCTGGCGTGCGGTGCTGGGCTACGAGGACGAGCGGATCGACGCCGACGACGCGTCGCCCGCGCTCGTCGACCCGCGCGGCGTCGGGCCGTCGGTGTGGTTCCAGCAGATGGACGAGCCCCGCCCGCAGCGCAACCGCATCCACCTCGACGTGACGGTCCCGCACGACGCGGCCGAGGTACGCGTGGCGGCGGCGGTCGCGGCGGGCGGGCGGCTCGTGAGCGACGCCCGGGCGCCCGCGTTCTGGGTGCTCGCCGACGTCGAGGGCAACGAGGCGTGCGTCTGCACGTGGCAGGCCCGCGACTGAGGCCGGGGCCGGGGCCGGGGCAGGGGAGGCGGACGTGACCGGGACGGGCGTCCCGTGAGGCGGGGTGCGGCGGCCGCCGGCACGTCGCTGTTCCTCGCCGCGGCGCCCGGCACCGTCGCCGGCCTCGTGCCCTGGCTGCTGACGCGGTGGGTCGCGCGCGAGCCTGCGCCGCCGCTCGCCGTCCGGGTCGCCGGCGGCCTGCTCGCCCTCGCGGGCGGCGCGGTCCTGCTGCGCTCGTTCGTGGGGTTCGTCGTCGAGGGCCGGGGGACGCCGGCGCCGGTCGCACCGACCGAGCGGCTCGTCGTCGGCGGCCCGTACCGGTACGTCCGCAACCCCATGTACGTGGCGATCGTCGCCCTCGTGCTCGGGCAGGCGCTCCTGCTCGGCCGCGTCGTGCTGCTCGCCTACGCGCTGGTGACGTGGGCCGTGCCCGCCGCCTTCGTCCGCTGGTACGAGGAGCCGACGCTCGCGGCCCGCTACGGCGCGGAGTACGACGCGTACCGCCGCGCGGTCCCGGCCTGGGTGCCGCGCGCGACGCCGGGGTGGCCGCCGCGCTGAGCGGGCCGTGACAACTGTCCGATCCTCGACCCGGGCCGCCGACGCGTCTGCGGCGCGCCTAGGATCCGGAGCCATGACCGACACGCTCCCCGGGACCGACGCCGTCGACATCAAGCCGCGCAGCCGCACGGTCACGGACGGCCTCGAGGCCACCGCGTCGCGCGGCATGCTCCGCGCGGTGGGCATGGGTGACCAGGACTTCGCCAAGCCGCAGATCGGCGTCGCGAGCTCGTGGAACGAGATCACGCCGTGCAACCTGTCGCTCGACCGCCTCGCGAAGGCCGTGAAGAACGGCGTGCACGCGGGCGGCGGCTACCCGCTCGAGTTCGGCACCATCTCGGTGTCCGACGGCATCTCCATGGGCCACGAGGGCATGCACTTCTCGCTCGTGAGCCGCGACATCATCGCCGACAGCGTCGAGACCGTCATGCAGGCCGAGCGCCTCGACGGCTCGGTGCTCCTCGCGGGCTGCGACAAGTCCCTGCCCGGCATGCTCATGGCCGCGGCGCGCCTCGACCTCGCGTCGGTCTTCCTCTACGCCGGCTCGATCGCCCCGGGGTTCGTCAAGCTCACGGACGGCACCGAGAAGGACGTCACGATCATCGACGCGTTCGAGGCCGTGGGCGCGTGCGCGCGCGGGCTCATGAGCCGCGAGGACGTCGACCGCATCGAGCGCGCCATCTGCCCGGGCGAGGGTGCGTGCGGCGGCATGTACACCGCCAACACCATGGCGTCGGTCGCCGAGGCCATGGGCATGTCCCTGCCCGGCTCGGCCGCGCCGCCGTCGGCCGACCGCCGCCGCGACCAGTTCGCGGTGCGCTCGGGCGAGGCCGTCGTCGAGCTGCTGCGCCGCGGCATCACCGCGCGCCAGATCATGACCAAGGAGGCGTTCGAGAACGCGATCGCCGTCGTCATGGCGTTCGGCGGCTCGACGAACGCCGTGCTCCACCTGCTCGCCATCGCGCACGAGGCGGAGGTCGACCTCACGCTCGGCGACTTCCAGCGGGTCGCCGCGAAGGTCCCGCACCTCGGGGACCTCAAGCCCTTCGGCCGCTACGTGATGAACGACGTCGACCGCATCGGCGGCGTGCCCGTGATCATGAAGGCCCTGCTCGACGCCGGCCTGCTGCACGGCGACTGCCTCACGGTCACGGGCAGGACGGTCGCCGAGAACCTCGCCGACATCGCGCCGCCGGACCCGGACGGCAAGATCCTGCGCGCGCTCGACAACCCGATCCACCGCACCGGTGGCATCACGATCCTGCACGGGTCGCTCGCGCCCGAGGGCGCCGTGGTGAAGAGCGCGGGCTTCGACTCCGACGTCTTCGAGGGCACCGCGCGCGTGTTCGAGCGCGAGCGCGCCGCGATGGACGCGCTCGAGGACGGCACGATCGTCGCGGGCGACGTCGTCGTCATCCGCTACGAGGGCCCCAAGGGCGGTCCGGGCATGCGCGAGATGCTCGCCATCACGGGCGCGATCAAGGGCGCGGGCCTCGGCAAGGACGTCCTGCTGCTCACCGACGGTCGGTTCTCGGGCGGCACCACGGGCCTGTGCGTCGGCCACGTCGCGCCCGAGGCCGTGGACGCCGGCCCCATCGCCTTCGTGCGCGACGGCGACCGCATCCGGCTCGACGTCGCGCACGGGACGCTGGACCTGCTCGTCGACGAGGCCGAGCTCGCGCAGCGCGCGCAGGGCTGGGCCCCGCTGCCGCCCACGTACACGCGCGGTGTGCTCGCGAAGTACGCGAAGCTCGTCCAGTCCGCATCCAAGGGCGCCGTCCTGATCTGAGCTGCGGGCCGAGACCGTGGCGAGCACGCCGGACGTCGTCGCGACCGCCCTGCACGGCACCGTCCTGGCGGGCATGCCGGTCCGCGACGTCGACGGCGGGGCGCTGCTGATCGAGGGGATCGACCCGAACCGGGTGCTCGACTGCTGGCAGGCCGCGCGCGATGCGCTGCCGCGCACGGGCAGGTGGCCGGTCGCCGTCTGGCCCGAGCTGCCTGGCGATCTCGGCGCGCTGTCCAGCACGTGGCTGGACGCGGTGTCCCTCGCCCTGCCCGCCGTCGGCGACGAGCGCCGCTTCCCCCGCTACGTCCATCCCGTGCCCTCCGCGCAGTCGGCTTGGCACGAGCTCCTCGAGCACTACTTCCCGGGCGCTGGCTTCCGGGCAGCGATGGCGCGGGACCTCCCGGACCCGGTCCTCGACGACGACGTCGACCGGTGGGTCTTCGAGCAGCTGCAGGGCGATCCGGCGCTGGCCGCGTCCGTCGACGAGGCGGTCGAGCCGTGGGTCGGCACCCGGCCGTGGTTCACGCCGGACCGCGCGGACCTCCTTCTGCTCCCGACGACCTCGCCGTGGCTCGCGGTCCCGGCGCTCGGCTACTTCGGCGCCGAGTCGGACCCGAACGCCCTTGCCGCGGCCCTGCACCAGTGGCACGACGTCTGGGGGGCGGAGCTCGTGGCCGCCTGGGGCACCATGCTGCAGCTCGTCGTCCGCCGTCGTCCGCGCCAGGGTGAGGAGGCCTGGGAGCTGGCGGGCCAGCTGCTCGCGTGGGGCGGGAGCCTCCAGGTCCACCGGTGGCAGCTGGCGCAGGCACTGCCTCGCAGCGACGCCTGGTTCCTGCACGACCGGCCCTGACCCGGGCGGCGTCCTCCGTCACGCGTCGGTGGGCGTCAGCTCCATCAGCGGGCTCTGCTCCATCATCAGGTCGACGTCGTCGCGGCCCCAGCGCGCGGCCGCCGCCTCGATCAGCGGGCGGCGCTCGACCGGGTCCTCGACGACCCGCGCGAGGGCGGGGACGTCGGCGGTGAGGCCCCGCTTGAGGTGGATCGTCACGTGCGGGTCCGCCTCGACGTTGCGCAGCCACTGCCGCTTCGTGGGGAACGGCATGCCCGAGATGAAGAGCCGCCCGTCGAGCTCGTGCAGGTAGATCTCGATCCGTCGCGGCTCACGCGTGCGGCGCCCCGTCGTCGTCAGGTCGATCACCTGACTCCGGTGCAGCGCCGACCTCGTCCCGTCGTCCATGAGCCCTCCCACCCCCACTCTCGGCCGAGCCGCTCCGCCGGGCAAGGCCACGCCCCGCGCCGAGGGCGACATGTTCCGCCGAGCTCGGCACCTGCAGCTGTCGACCTCGACGGACGTCGTCGACCTCGGCGGGTGCTGGCGTCAGGTGACGGGGGCGGGGTCGATCGACAGGAAGCGGCGGAGCGCCTCGGCGCCCTCGACCGTGACCGGGTCACCGGCGCGCACGAACGTCTCCGGCGTCACGATCACGCGCTGCTCGTCGACACCGACCTTGCCGTCCCGCGCGTGCTGGACCATGCGGCGACGGCCGTTCTCGACGTAGCCGACCTTGCGGCTGACCGCCGCCGAGGCGTGGTTGCCGACGACGTAGCCCGACTCGCACGCCTGCGCACCGAGCTCGTCGAACGCGAAGCCGACGACGAGCCGTCGCATGAGCGTCCCCGTCCCGACCCCCTGGTGGTGCCGGCCCAGCCACGAGCCGGTGTGGACCGTGCGCGTCAGCGCGAAGTCGTCCGCGTGCAGGTCCTGCATGCCGACGAGCACGCCGTCGCGCCGGACGACGAGCGTGAGGCACCACTGGTCGGCCGCGACGGTCGCCCGCTGCGTCCACCACCACCGCAGCGAGCTCGTCGGGAACCCCTCCGGGGCGCCGGGGGCGAAGGTCTCCTGGTGCCAGGCGCGCAGGAAGGGCATGGGCAGCCCGGGGGCCTCGACACCGCCGCGCACGAGCTCGACGAGCTCGGGCAGGTCCTCGTCGCGCAGCACGCGGAGCTCGACGGGGCCGGCGGCGATCGACAGCGCGAAGGGCGGAAAGATCTCCTCGAGCGTGAGCATGCTGGATCCTCCCGTGCCGCGCGCGCCGCTGACGAGCGAGTTCGCTGCTCAGCTGGTGCTCGCCTCGCCGCGGATCAGCGCCTCGCCGTCGTGGACGGCGAGGGTCTGCCCGGGGCAGAGCGGCCCGTCGAGCCGGACGACGGCGCCGTCCGCGTAGGTCACGGTCACGTCGCCCTCGTAGCACTCGGTGACGTCGAGCAGGACGACGCCCCCGTGCGGCGTCACCTCGCCGACGTCCTCGGAGCCGAGGCGCACCGTGACGGAGCGGCCGCTGTCGTTCGTGATGCTGATGTCGCCGGTAGGGGCGCAGCCGGCGACGGCCGCGACCAGCAGCGCGGCTGCGCAGGCCACTGTTCGACGCCGTCGTCGCACCGTGATCGCCTCCTGTCGGGCCACCCAGCCTCCTGCTGCCGACCGTAGCCGGGCGCGCCCCCGGACGAACGCCGGACGAGGTGAAGGGATCGCGGAGAAGATCGGGCGGCCGTGCGAGACCCCGCACGCCCTGCGTCAGGCGCGCGTGACCACGAGGCGGCGGTACCCCGGCACGAGGACGCCGCGCTGCGGGCTGCGCCGCACGACGCGCAGCGGTTCGCCGTCGGCCCAGAGGGTCTCCACGAGTCCGCGCACCTCGGCGCGGGCGAGCGGTGCGCCCAGGCACAGGTGGCGGCCGGCGCCGAACCAGAGCTGGCGGTTCTCGGGCGCGTAGGGCCGGTCGAGGCGGAAGCGCCCGACGGCGGTGTTCGCGGACCACACGAGGGCCAGCAGGCTCTCGCCCGCGCGCAGCGTCCGCCCGCCCAGCTCGACGTCGGCCGCGACCGAACGCCCGATGACGACCGCCGGCGTGCTCACCCGCAGGCCCTCGCGCACCGCGTCGTCGAGGCGCTCGGGCTCGCGCAGCAGTCGGTGCTGCTCACCCGTGTCGACCAGCAGGGCGACCGTGCGCTGCATCGCCGAGGCCGACGTCTCCGTCCCCGCGACCAGCAGCAGCGCCGAGAGCCCCGTGGCCTCGCGCTCGGTCACCCCGAGCTCGCGCATGCGCCCGAGCAGCGTCGACCCGGGTGCGGTCCGGTAGGCGTGGGGCACGCCCGCGGTCAGCTCGGCGACGACGTCGCGGGCCACGTCCACGAGCGCGGGGTCGAGCACGGGCTGCGTGGTCGCGCGCATCGCCGTCGCGGCCAGCCGCTCGCCGCGCGCGAAGACGAGGCGCGCCTCGTCGTCGGTCACCTCGCCGTCGCCGCCCCCGACGGGAATGCCGAGCGACGCGATCATCATCCGGCCGACCGCGACGCGGGCGAGGTCGGCGACGTCGACCTCGCCACCGGCGGCGAGGGTCGCGCGCGCGGAGGCGAGCAGGGGTCCCCACACGTCCGCGACCTGCTCGCTCGCTGCCGCATCGGTGAACAGCTCGCGCGAGCGCGAGCGCAGGTCGTGGTGGCCGGGACCGTCGAACAGCTCGGTGACCCACGGGCCGAGCACCTGCGCCCACAGGTGCCCGACGCCGCCCTCACCGACCATGGAGAAGGCGCGGTGGTCGTTGAGCGCCTGTCGGGACAGGAGCGGCGACGCCGTCACCCAGCCCACGCGCGGCACGCGCACGACGCGGCGCGGGGCGAGCGCGCGGCCCGCGAGCAGCAGGGCGGCGACGGACGGGCGCGCGGCGACCAGGAGGGCCGCGTCGCGGGCGTGGGCGAGCATGGGCGTCACTGTGCCACCCCGGGGCGCCTGGCTAGGCTCCTCCGCATGCCCGCCGCCCTCCCGTCCGCGCGAGTGCGCTCCGCGCCGGCGCCCGTCGCGGTCCTGGCCGGGGTCGAGGTCCACCTGCCCGAGCGCACGGTCGCCGTCGCCGACGCCGAGCGCCGCCTCACCGAGCGCAACCCGGGCGTCGCGCCCCCGCCCGGCATGGTCGAGCGGCTCACCGGGGTGCGGACCGTCCACCTGCTGCCGGACGACTGGCAGGCGTCCGACCTCGCGGTCGCCGCGGCCGAGAAGCTGCTCGCCGCCCAGGGCCTGCGCACCGACGACGTCGACCTCCTGCTGTTCGCGTCCGCGAGCCAGGACATGGTCGAGCCCGCGACGGCGCACATCGTGGCCCAGAAGCTGGGCCTCCGGTGCCCGGTCATGGACGTGAAGAACGCGTGCAACTCCGTGCTCAACGCGTTCGAGGTCGCCGAGGCGCTCATCGGCACCGGGCGCTACGCCACCGTGCTCGTCGCGTCGGGGGAGGCGCCGTCGCGCGCGGTGCGCTGGGACGTGCCCGACCGCGCGACCTACCTGCGCTCGGCCGCGGGCTACACGATGTCCGACGGCGGCGCCGCGGTCCTGGTCCGCGCGGCGTCCCCGGACGCGGGCCCGGCGCCTGCGGGCATCCTCGCGTCGGCCTTCGCCGCCGAGTCGGGGCACTGGAGCATCGGCACGCTCCCCGGCGGCGGCACCACCCACCCCCGCGACCTCGACCGCACCTACTTCGACATCGACGGCGGCCGCCTGCGCGAGGCCTTCCTCGCGCTCGGCCCGGCGACGGTGCTCGACGTGCTCGGGCGTGCCGGCCTCACCTGGGACGACGTCGCCCTCGTCGCGGTGCACCAGGTCGCGGTGACCTACCTGCGCGACGTGCACGAGGCCCTCGGCCTGCCGCCCGAGAAGACCCTGCTCACCGTCGCGGACCACGGCAACCTCGCGTCGGTGACGCTCCCGCTCCAGCTCGTGCGCGCGCAGGAGCAGGGCCGCCTGGAGCCGGGCGACGTCGTCGTCCTCGTGGGCCTGGCGGGCGGCATCAGCATCGGCGCGATGGCCGTACGGATGTGAGCGGCCACCCCCGGCCGTACGCCGCCGCACGCACCGGCCGCCTCGCCGTCGTCGTGCCCGCGTTCCAGGAGGTCGCCGGCATCGGCGCGACCCTCACGGCGCTGCGCGACCAGGAGGACCAGGACTTCGACGTCGTGGTCGTCGACAACGGCTCGACCGACGGGACGGCCGACGTCGTGCGCGCGTTCGTCGAGCGGTGGGGCCTGACGCGGTGGCGGGTGGTCGAGGAGCAGGTCAAGGGCACCGGCGCGGCGGCCGACACGGGCATGCGCACCGCGATCGCCGCCGGGGCGACCCTCCTCGCCCGCACCGACGCCGACTGCGTCCCCGCGCCCGGCTGGACGCGCGCCGTGCGCCGGGCGCTCTCCACCGACCTCGAGCTCGTGACAGGCCCGATGCTGCCGCGCTCGGACGACGTGCCCGTCGGCCCGGCGCGCCGCGCGGCGCTCCGCGGTGCCGTCGCGCTCGCCGCCCGCTTCGGCCAGGTCCGCCCCGGCAACCAGGACCCCGCCTACCTCGGCCCGTACCTCATGTGCCCCGGCTGCAACCTCGCCATCACGGCGGACCTCTACGAGCGCGCGGGCGGCTTCCCGCGCACGGCGATCGAGGACCTCCACGAGGACCGCGCGCTCGTCAACGCGGTGCGCCGGCTCACGCCGCGCTACGGCTACCGCCGCGACGTCGTCATCCACGCGTCGGTGCGGCGCGTCCACGCGTGGGGGCTGCGCCGCACGCTCGCCTGGTACGCCGACCACCGGTACCGCCCCGAGCTCGTGGACATCCGGTGACCGGAGCGCCCGGTCTCGCGCGGCCGGCGGGGTCGCTCGCCGAGGCGATGCGCTGGGAGGAGCGTGTGCAGCACGGCGCCCACCCCGTCGTGCTGCCGTTCCTGCGCCGCGTGGCCGCCCGCGGGCCGGTCGTGCGCGTGCCCGGCATCGGCGTCGTCGTGAGCGACGCGGCGCTCGCGCGCGAGGTGCTCCTCGACGCGGCGACCTTCACCAAGACCGGGCCGGGCTCGCCGGCCGACCTCTGGACGCCCGTGCTCGGCCCCGCGGTGCTGCTCAACATGGAGGGCGCCGACCACGCGCGCCTGCGCGGGCGGCTCGCGGGCCTCTTCACGCCGCGCGCCGTCGCCGAGCTCACCGGGCCGGTCCTCGCGGCCGAGGGCGCGGCCCTCACCCGCGCGCTGGTCGCGAGGGAGACCGTCGACCTCGTGGCGATGGCCGGGCGCGTCGCGGGCTCGGTGATCTGCCGCATGACGGGCCTGCCCGCGACCGACGACGGCGTGCGCGCGGCGTTCCGGGACGCGCAGGAGATCGTCGGCATGGTCCGCCTCCACCGCCGGCGCCTCACCGGCGCGCAGGTGCGCCGGGCGCGCGCCGTGCTCGGCCGCCTCACCGCGCACGCGGCGATCGCGTACCGCGAGGGCGACGAGGCCACGGTGCCCGGGCGCATGCGCGGCCTCGGCCTCAGCGAGCGCGAGGCCCTCGGCGCCGTCGGGGCGTTCGTGCTCACGGGGACCGAGACGCTCGTGTCGTTCGTCCCGCGGCTCGCCGCGCTGCTCGCGGACACGGGGTGGGACGTGCGGCTCGCGGCCTCGGACGACCCGCTGCTCGCGGGACGCGTCGTCGGCGAGGCGCTGCGGATCACCGCGCCCACGCCCGCGATGCTCCGCAGCGTCGAGGCGCCCGGACGGATCGGGGACGTCGCCGTGCGCCCGGGGGACCGGGTCGTCGTCGCGACCCTGCTGTGCTGCCGCGCGGCCGGTCCGTTCGACCCGGACACCCCGCCGCCCGCCGCCGTCCGCCAGCTCTGGTTCGGCGCCGGGCCCCACTTCTGCCTCGGCATGCCGCTCGCGACCGTGCAGATCACCGCGGTGCTCGACGCGCTCGTCGCGGCGGTGCGCGAGCGCGGTCCGCTCCGCGTGGTCGACCGCGAGGTCGCCCGGCGCGTCCTCATCCCGGCCTACGCGTCCCTGCGGGTGGCGTGCGCGTGAGCGACGACCCTGCGGCGCACGGCGCCGACCTCGTCGCGGACGTCCTCGCGCAGTGCGACACCCACCCGGGCCGGGTCGCGCTGCGCCACGCCGGTCAGGAGACGACGTACGCGGCGCTCGGCGCGGGCGTGCGCGCGACCGCCGCGGCGCTGCGTGCCGGCGGGCTGCGCGACGGCGACCGCGTCCTGTTCTCGGTCCGCCCGCGCACCGAGGGGCTCGTCCTCGCTCTCGGCGTCGTGGCCGCGGGCGGCTCGCTCGTGCTCGTCGACCCCGGCTCGACGCCCGAGCTGTTCGCCGCGCGCGTGCGGGCGGCCGCGCCGACGTGGGCGGCGACCGAGTCGCTGCTGTACGCGCTGTCGCGGCCCGCGCTCGCGCACGTCGCGCGGCGCCGGGGCGTGCTGCTGCCCGACTACGCGCGGCTCGACGTGCGGCACGCGTACGCGGGGCGCTGGCTGCCGGGCGTCCCGCGCGGTGCGCGGCGGGCCCGCACGCTGGCCGCCGGGCCCCCGTCGGCCGAGGGCGTCACCCGACGCCCGGACGCCGAGGCGCTCGTCGTCTTCACCTCCGGCACGACGGCGGCCCCGCGCGCCGTCGTGCACACGCGCGGCTCGCTCGGCGCCGGCACCGCGCTGCTGCGCCAGGTGTGCGAGGTCGCGCCGGGCGACGTCGTGCACACCGACCAGATGCTGCTCGGCCTGCCCGCGCTCGTGGCGGGCGGCACGTGGTCGCTGCCGCGGCGCGCGCCCGCCGACGACGTCGTCGGCTACGCGGGCGGCCTGCCCGGCGCGGCGATGACGTTCCTCGTGCCCGCAGACGTCACCGCGCTGCTCGACGCGGTCGAGGACGGCCGCGTCGCGCCGACCGGGCCGCGGACCGTGCTCGTCGGCGGCGCGCCCGTCACCGCGGCGCTGCTCCGCCGGGCGCGCGCGCTGCTGCCCGGGACCCGCTGGGCGGGCGTCTACGGCATGACGGAGATCCTCCCCGTGGCCGTCGTCGAGGCGGAGGAGAAGCTCGCGGCTGCGGTCGACGGCGACCTCGTCGGACGTCCCCTCGCGGGCGTCACGGCCCGGCTCGACACCGGCGCCGTCGACGGCGACGCGGCCCCGGGCGTGGGCGAGCTCGTGCTGGGCGGGCCGTCGCTCATGCGCGGCTACCTGCTCGACGGTCCGGCGGCGTCGGGCGAGCACCGCACGGGCGACCTGGCGCGGTGGGACGCCGACGGCCGCCTCGTGCTCGTGGGCCGCACGCGCGACATGCTCATCCGGGGGACCACGAACATCTACCCGGGCCTGTACGAGCCGCGCCTCGCCGCGCTGCCGGGGGTCGCGGCGGCGTTCCTCGTGGGCGTGCCGCGGGCGGCCGACGGCGACGAGGAGGTCGTCCTGGTCGTCGTCCCGCACGCGCCGTCGGGCGGCGACGCAGCGCCGCGCGGCGCGGGCACGGGCGGGCGCACGGCGTTCGAGATCGGTGACGGCGGCGCGCTCGCCGACGCGCTGCGCCCCCTGCTGCCGACGGTGCTCGACCACGGTGCGATGCCCGACCACGTGCTGGTCGCCGACCGTGTCCCGGTCCAGGGCCGCAGCCGCAAGCCGGACCGCGCGGCCCTCGCGGGCGCCGCCGCGGCGCACCTCGCGTCCCGCGCGACATGAGCCGCCTCGTCGTGACCGGCGCCTCCGGGTTCGTCGGCGGCGCCGTCGCGCGCGCGGCCGTGCGCGCGGGATGGGAGGTGGTCACGACGTCGCGCCGGGCGGCGGGCGTGCCCGGCGCGCCGCACGTCACGTGGGACCTCACGGCCCCGCCCGGCGCCGAGGTCGCGCGCGCGCTGGCCGACGCGGACGTCGTCGTGCACGCGGCGGCCTGGGTGGGCGACGGCGGTCCGCTCGACCGCGTGCGCGCGGTCACCGTCGACGGCACGCGGGCCGTGCTCGAGGCCACCGGCGCCGCGCGGGTCGTCCACGTCTCGAGCGCGAGCGTCTACGACCCGCGCCGACCGAGCGTGCTCGCCCGCGAGCACGAGGCGCCCGTCGACCGGTACCTCGACGCGTACGCCGAGGCCAAGGCCGATGCCGAGCGCGTCGTGCTCGCGGCCGCCGCGCGACGCGACGTCGTCGTGCTGCGACCTCACGCGGTGTACGGCCCGGGCGACACGACGCTGCTGCCGCGCGTCCTCGGCGCGGTGCGTGGGGACCGGCTGCTGCTGCCCGGCGGCGGGGACGTCCGCCAGCACCTCACCGCCGTGGGCACCCTGGCTGAGGCGGCGCTCGCCGCGGCCACCGTGCCGCTCGCGGCCGGCACCGCGCTCGTCGCCAACGTCGCCGACGCCGAGCCCGTCGTGCTGCGCGACGCCCTCGCCGCCCTGCTCGCGGAGCGCGGCCTGCCGGTCCGCGTGGTGCCCGTCCCGGCCCGCCTAGCTCTCGCCGCGGCGGTCGTGGGAGAGGCCCTGCACCGGCTCCCGGGCGTGCCCGCCCCGCGGCTCACGCGCTACGCGCTCAGCCACCTCCTGCACGAGCGGACCTACGACCTCACGGTGCTGCGCGGGGTCCTCGGCGTCGCGCCGCGGCCGACGTCGTTCGCCGGCGCGGACGCGTGGTGAGCCTGCTCAGTGCGCGCCCGGCAGGCTGCGCAGGGCGGCACTCGCGAGGGTGACGAGGCCGCGCGGGGAGGCGAGGCCCCGCACGACGTCGAGCGCACGGCGCCGCGGCGCGAGGGCGTCGCCAGTGTCGAGGACCTGGCGCGACCAGTCGGCGACGTCGTCGCACGCCCGCAGCGCGAGGAACCACGCCGACCGGGCGGCGTCGGCGTCGACCGGCCCGTAGCCGGCCAGGACCGCGGCGCGCTGCGCGGGCGTGACCGGCGCGAAGGCGAGCACGCCGTCACGCACGAACATGAGGTCGCACTCGCGAGGTGCGAGGACCGCGTCGTCCCAGTCGACGAGCCAGACCCGGTCGCGCGGGCCGAGCAGCAGGTTGCCGAGGTGCGGGTCGCCGTGACAGACGACGGCCGGTCCCGGGTCCGCGAGGGGCCCCGCCCCGAGGCGCTCGACCGCGTCGGCCAGGGCCGTGACGGCGTCCCGCATCCCCGACCAGACTCCGGAGAGCCCGTCCACCAGCGGGTCCGCGCGTGCGTCGGGACCGAGCTCGCGCAGGCGCGCGTCGACGGACCGCGCGGACGCGACGACCGCCGGGTACGCGGCGCCGCCCGCGGGCAGCAGGGCGGCGAGCTCGTCGGTGACCTCGGCGGCGTGCACGGCCGCCAGCACCTCGCCGTACGCGCGCCAGTGCGCCGTCGTCATCGGCCCGTCGAGCGCCCGGGTGTCCGAGACCCACGGCACGAGCGTGAGGCGGTCCCCGTCCCCGCCGGCCCACAGCCGTCCGTGCCGGGTCCGCCGCGGGCCGACGACGCCGGGCACGCCCCGGTCCGCGAGGTACGCCGAGACGACCGTGCCCGCCGGCGTGCCGCCGCTGCTGCGCTTGAGCGCGTACCGGGAGCCGTCGTCGGCCCGGGCGCGCCACAGCCGTGCCCGCCGGTCGGCACCGTGCGCCACCTCCTCGGTCGCGACGAGCCTGACGCCGAACTCCTCGAGGACGCGGTCGCGCAGGGCGGCGGACCCCGGGTCCTGCGTCGTCGCCGCGTCGTCCACCCGACCAGCGTGCTCGCGCGCGTCCGCGGGCGACAGGGCTTTCCCGGCCGCCCGCGCCGTGCGGTAGGAAGTCCCGGTGGGAACCGTGCACCCGGCCATCGACGACCGCCTCGCCGCCTTCATCGAGGCCCAGCCGGTCTACTTCGTCGCGACCGCGCCGCTCGCGGGCGACGGGCACGTCAACGTCTCGCCCAAGGGCGGGCTCGGGACGCTGGTCGTGACGGGCCCGACGCAGGTCGCCTACCTCGACCTCACCGCGTCGGGGGCGGAGACCATCGCGCACCTGCGGGAGAACGGACGGATCACGGTGATGGTGTGCTCGTTCGAGCGTCGCCCGAACATCGTGCGGCTGCACGGCACGGGCCGGGTGGTGGGGCTCGGCGACCCCGAGCTCGCCGACTGGCTGCCGCGGTTCCCCGACCACCCCGGCACGCGGGCTGTCATCGTCGTCGACGTGCAGCGCGTGTCCGACTCGTGCGGCTTCGCCGTCCCGCTCATGGACTACGTGGCGGAGCGGGACGTGCTCGACCGCGCGAACGAGCGCAAGGGCGAGGACGGGCTGATCGAGTACCGGCGGCGCAAGAACCGCGAGAGCCTCGACGGTCTCCCTGCCGTCGACTGGTGACCGCGCGTGTGTCCGAACATCGGACACGTGAACCACGATGTGGACACCCGGGTGCCCTGCGTGACATCGGTCCGGCGCAGGCGTAGGGTGCCGAGGGTGCAGACGCTCCTCGTAGTACTTCCCTCGGCGCCCGACGTCCGCTGAGCAGGTCGTCCGCGCGCCACCCCTCGTCGAGCCCTCCCGGGCCGAGGGGTTTTTTCATGTCCGCACCGGCAGCACGCACAGCACGCACCACCAGCACGACCCGTCACAGCAGGGAGACACGATGGTCCAGGGCACGAACCCGGCCGCGCCGTCCACGGACGCCGCCCGGCAGGCCCCCCGCCCGACGCCGCAGCCGCCGGCGCGGCCGACGGCCGACACGGCGCGGACGTCCGTCGTCGCGCAGGGTGAGCCCGTCACGGGCGCGGAGTCGATCGTCCGCTCGCTCGAGGCGGCCGGGACGGAGGTGGTCTTCGGCATCCCCGGCGGCGCGATCCTGCCCACCTACGACCCGCTCATGGACTCGACGGCCGTGCGGCACATCCTCGTGCGGCACGAGCAGGGCGCGGGCCACGCGGCGTCCGGCTACGCGTACACCAGCGGCAAGGTCGGCGTGTGCATGGCGACGTCCGGCCCGGGCGCGACCAACCTCGTCACCCCCATCGCGGACGCGAACATGGACTCCGTCCCGCTCGTGGCGATCACGGGCCAGGTCGGTGCCTCAATGATTGGCACCGACGCGTTCCAGGAGGCCGACATCGTCGGCATCACGCTCCCGGTCACCAAGCACAACTTCCTCGTCACGGATCCCGACGAGATCCCGCGCGTCATCGCGCAGGCGTTCCACATCGCGCAGACCGGCCGGCCCGGACCGGTGCTCGTGGACATCGCCAAGTCCGCCATGCAGGCGCGCACGACGTTCTCGTGGCCGCCCGCGATCGACCTTCCGGGCTACCACCCGGTCACCAAGCCGCACGCCAAGCAGATCCGCGAGGCGGCCCGCCTGCTCGCGACGGCGCGGCGCCCGGTGCTCTACGTCGGCGGCGGCGCGATCCGCTCGGGCGCGCACGCCGAGCTGCGCAAGCTCGTCGACGCCTCCGGCGCGCCCGCCGTGACGACCCTCATGGCGCGCGGCGCCCTGCCCGACTCGCACCCGCAGAACCTCGGCATGCCCGGCATGCACGGCACCGTGCCCGCCGTCGCCGCGCTCCAGAAGGCCGACCTCGTCGTCGCCCTGGGCGCGCGCTTCGACGACCGCGTGACCGGCAAGCTCTCGTCCTTCGCGCCGAACGCGACGATCGTGCACGCGGACATCGACCCCGCCGAGATCGGCAAGAACCGCCGCGTCGACGTGCCGATCGTGGGCGACCTCAAGGAGGTCATCGCGGACCTGCTGCCCGAGCTCGCGCGCGAGCACACGCAGCACGGCAAGCCCGACCTCGAGGGCTGGTGGAAGCAGATCGACGACTGGCGCGAGACGTTCCCCCTCGGCTTCACCGAGCCCGAGGACGGCCACCTCGCGCCGCAGCACGTCATCAAGCGGATCGGCGAGATCTCCGGACCCGAGGCCGTCTACGTCGCGGGCGTCGGTCAGCACCAGATGTGGGCCGCGCAGTTCATCCGCTACGAGCGCCCCAACGCGTGGCTCAACTCGGGCGGCCTCGGGACCATGGGCTACTCGGTGCCCGCCGCGATGGGCGCGAAGGTCGGCGACATGGCCCGCACGGTGTGGTCCATCGACGGCGACGGCTGCTTCCAGATGACCAACCAGGAGCTCGCGACCTGCGCGATCAACGAGATCCCGATCAAGGTCGCGGTCATCAACAACTCGTCGCTCGGCATGGTCCGCCAGTGGCAGACGCTGTTCTACGAGTCGCGCTACTCGAACACCGACCTGCACACGGGCCACGGCACGCGTCGCATCCCGGACTTCGTCAAGCTCGCCGACGCCTACGGCTGCGTCGGCCTGCGCTGCGAGACCCTCGCCGACGTCGACGCGACCATCCAGCGCGCGATGGAGATCGACGACCAGCCCGTGGTCGTGGACTTCACCGTCTCGCGCGACGCGATGGTGTGGCCGATGGTCGCGGCCGGCGTGAGCAACGACGAGATCCAGTACGCGCGGGGCATCAGCCCGGCGTGGGACCGGGAGGAGTGATGGCCGGGGACAGCGGGCCGGCGACGCCCGTCCAGCGCCGCATCGGCCTGCTCGGCGGCACCTCGTGGGAGTCGTCGGCGACGTACTACACGGCACTCAACCGCGGGGTCCGCGACCGCCTCGGCGGCATGCACTCGGCCGACCTCGTGCTCCGCTCGGTCGACTTCGCCGAGGTCGAGGCGCTCCAGGTCGCGGGCGACTGGGCCGCGCTCGGCCGGCGCTACGAGGCCGAGGCCGCCGCGCTCGCGGCCGCCGGTGCCGAGGTCGTGGGCATCCTCGCGAACACCATGCACCTCGTGCACGACGACGTCGTGCGCGGCGCGGGGGAGGGCGTGCAGGTCGTCCACGTCGTCGACGCCGTCGCCGGCGCCGCGGCGGCCCTGGGCGTCACGCGGCTCGGCCTCCTGGGCACGCGCTACACGATGCGCTCGCGCGAGCTGTACCCCGCGCGGCTCGGCGGCCAGGGCATCGACGTCGTCGTCCCCGGGCCGGACGACGCCGACGAGGTGCACCGCGTCATCTACGACGAGCTCGTGCGCGGGGAGGTGCGCGACGCGTCGCGCGAGGCCTACCTCGAGATCGTCGCGCGGCTCGTGGACGACGGCGCCCAGGCCGTCGTCCTCGGCTGCACCGAGCTGTCGCTGCTGCTCGACGCGACCGACCCCGCCGCGGCACCCGTGCCGCTGCTCGACAGCACGTCCCTGCACGTCGTCGCCCTGCTCGACGCGGCGCTCGCGCCCGTCAGCACGCCCGTCCTCGAAGAAGAAGGTGCAGCATGAGCCGGCACACCCTCTCGGTGCTCGTCGAGAACAAGCCGGGTGTCCTGACGCGCGTCGCGGGCCTCTTCGCCCGCCGCTCGTTCAACATCCACTCCCTCGCCGTGGGCCCGACGGAGCACCCCGAGATCTCGCGCATCACGGTGGTCGTCGACGTCGACGAGCTCCCGCTCGAGCAGGTGACGAAGCAGCTCAACAAGCTCATCAACGTCATCAAGATCGTCGAGCTCGAGGCCGACGCGTCCGTCCAGCGCGAGCTGCTGCTCGTCAAGGTGCGCGCCGAGGTCTCTGTGCGCTCGCACGTCCTCGAGGTCGTCCAGCTCTTCCGGGCGCACGTGGTCGACGTCGTGCCCGACGCCGTGACCATCGAGGCGACCGGCAGCCCCGGCAAGCTCGACGCGCTGCTCGCGGCCCTCGAGCCGTTCGGCATCCGCGAGATCGTCCAGTCCGGCACGGTCGCCATCGGCCGCGGCTCGCGCTCCATCACGGACCGAGCGCTGGAACGCGTCAGCCGCTCGGCCTGACGTCCCGCACACTTCTGCACGACACCCGCTATCCAAGGAGATCCCGACGTGGCTGAGCTGTTCTACGACGACGACGCCGACCTGTCCCTCATCGCCGCCAAGAAGGTCGCGGTCATCGGCTACGGCAGCCAGGGCCACGCGCACTCGCTGAACCTGCGCGACTCCGGGGTCGACGTGACCGTCGGCCTGCGCGAGGGCTCGCCGTCGCGCGCCAAGGCCGAGGAGCAGGGCCTCAAGGTCGCGACCGTCGCCGACGCCGTGCGCGCCGCCGACGTCGTCGTCATCCTCGCGCCCGACCAGGTCCAGCGGCACGTCTACCGCGACGAGATCGCCCCCAACCTCCAGGACGGCGCGGCGCTCGTCTTCGGGCACGGCTTCAACATCCGCTTCGGCTACATCAAGCCCGAGGCCGGCCACGACGTGTTCATGGTCGCGCCCAAGGGCCCGGGCCACCTCGTGCGCCGCGAGTACGAGGGCGGCCGCGGCGTCCCCGTCATCGTCGCCGTCGAGCAGGATGCCTCGGGCCAGGCCTGGGACCTCGCGAAGTCCTACGCCAAGGCCATCGGCGGCCTGCGCGCGGGCGGCATCAAGACGACCTTCACCGAGGAGACCGAGACGGACCTCTTCGGCGAGCAGGCGGTCCTCTGCGGCGGCGCGTCGCAGCTCGTCCAGTACGGGTTCGAGACCCTGACCGAGGCGGGCTACCAGCCCGAGGTCGCCTACTTCGAGGTGCTGCACGAGCTCAAACTCATCGTCGACCTCATGGTCGAGGGCGGCATCGCCAAGCAGCGCTGGTCGGTCTCCGACACCGCCGAGTACGGCGACTACGTCTCCGGGCCCCGGGTCATCTCGCCCGAGGTCAAGGAGAACATGAAGGCCGTCCTCGCGGACATCCAGAACGGTGCCTTCGCCGAGCGCTTCATCGCGGACCAGGACAAGGGCGGGCCCGAGTTCGCCGAGCTCCGTGCGAAGGGCGAGGCGCACCCGATCGAGGCGACCGGGCGCGAGCTCCGCAAGATGTTCTCCTGGATCAAGGACTCGGACTCCGACTACGTCGAGGGCTCCGCGGCTCGCTGATCGTCCCCGGGACCGCGGGCGCGCTCCGGCGCGTCCGCGGCCGCCTCGGGGCGAGCCACGACCCGCGACCGCGGAGCGCCGTGCCGGCCCGCGGAGCGGCGTGCCCGTCTGTGGAGCGGCGTGCCGGGAGTGTGGAGCGTCGTGCCAGGACACGCCGGTGTGTCGCGGCACGACGCTCCGCGCTCCCGCCCCGCGCGCGTGCGCGGCGGAGAGCGGGTCGCGCGCCGGCCGCCTCATGGATCACGTGATGAGACGAGCGTCCCGGTGGATGGGACGGAGAGATAGGTTCGCACGCATGGGACGCAACATCCGGCTCGCCGTCGTCGCGGGTGACGGCATCGGGGTCGAGGTCGTGGAGCAGGGGCTCCGGGTCCTCGACGCCGCTCTCGCGGGTCAGGACGTGGAGGTGTCCACGACCGAGCTCGACCTGGGCGCGCAGCGCTGGCACCGGACGGGGGAGACCCTGACCGACGCCGACCTCGCGACCGTGCGCGAGCACGACGCGATCCTCCTGGGCGCGATCGGCGACCCGGGCGTCCCGTCGGGCGTCCTCGAGCGCGGTCTGCTGCTGCGCCTGCGCTTCGAGCTCGACCACTACGTCAATTTGCGGCCGGCCCGCCTGTTCCCGGGCGTGCGCTCGCCGCTCGCCGACCCGGGCGACGTCGACTTCGTCGTCGTGCGCGAGGGCACCGAGGGGCCCTACGTCGGGAACGGCGGCGCGATCCGCGTCGGCACGCCCGCCGAGGTCGCGAACGAGGTCTCGGTCAACACGCGGTTCGGCGTCGAGCGCGTGGTCCGCGACGCGTTCGCGCGCGCCCAGGCCCGTCCCCGCAAGCACCTCACGCTCGTGCACAAGCACAACGTCCTCGTGCACGCCGGCCACCTGTGGCGCCGCACGGTCGAGGCCGTGAACGCGGAGTTCCCCGACGTCACGACGGACTACCTGCACGTGGACGCGGCCACGATCTTCATGACGACGAACCCGTCGCGCTTCGACGTGATCGTCACCGACAACCTCTTCGGCGACATCCTCACCGACCAGGCCGCCGCGATCACGGGCGGCATCGGCCTCGCCGCCTCGGGCAACATCAACCCGGACCGCACGACGCCGTCGATGTTCGAGCCCGTGCACGGCTCGGCGCCGGACATCGCGGGCCAGGGCAAGGCCGACCCGACGGCGACGGTGCTGAGCGTGAGCATGCTGCTCGCCCACCTGGGGCTCGACGACGCCGCCGCGCGCGTCGAGGCCGCCGTCGCCGCCGACCTCGCCGAGCGGGGCGACCGAGTACGGTCGACGGCCGAGGTCGGGTCGGACCTCGCGGCACGCGTCGCAGGCTGAGACCCCCGTCGGCCGTCACCACCGGTACCGTCAGACCGAGCCCGCGACGGCTCGGTCACCGCCTGGTGAAAGGATCGACATGAGCACCACCACGCCCACCTCCGCCACCGCTGCCGGGACCGACGGGGGGCCGGTGCGCGAGTCCGCCGCCCACGCCTTCGAGGTCCGGGCGAGCGACACCGCGCGCAGCGACGCCGAGCGCGCCGCGCTCATGGAGGCGCCCGTCTTCGGCACCGTGTTCACGGACCACATGGCCCGCGTCACGTGGACGGCCGACGGCGGCTGGCGCGACCACCGCGTCGAGAAGCACGCGCCGCTCCAGCTCAACCCCGCGGCCGCCGTCCTGCACTACGGCCAGGAGGTGTTCGAGGGCCTCAAGGCGTACCAGCACGCCGACGGCTCGGTCTGGACGTTCCGCCCCTGGGCCAACGCCGCCCGCATGGCGGCGTCCGCGCGGCGCCTCGCGCTGCCGGAGCTGCCCGAGGCCGACTTCCTCGGCTCCATCGAGGCGCTCGTCCGCACGGACGCGGCGTGGGTGCCCTCGGGCGCCGAGACGAGCCTGTACCTGCGCCCGTTCATGTTCGCGTCCGAGACGTTCCTCGGGGTGCGGCCCGCGCGCGAGGTCGAGTACGTCGTCATCGCGTCGCCCGTCGGCCCGTACTTCTCGAGCGGCGTGAAGCCCGTCGCGATCTGGGTCGTCCAGGACTACCACCGCGCCGGGCCGGGCGGCACGGGCTTCGCCAAGTGCGGCGGCAACTACGCGGCGAGCCTGCTGCCGCAGCAGGAGGCGTACGCGCACGGCTGCGAGCAGGTGTGCTTCCTGGACGCGGTCACGAACACCGAGCTCGAGGAGCTCGGCGGCATGAACGTGTTCGTCGTCGGGGCCGACGGGTCGGTGTCCACGCCGCCGCTCAACGGCTCCATCCTCGAGGGCGTCACGCGCTCCTCGGTGCTCACGCTCCTGGGCGAGGCGGGCCGCGAGGTGCACGAGCGCCCGATCCCGCTCGCCGAGGTCCGCGCCGGGCTCGAGGACGGCAGCGTGGCTGAGGTGTTCGCGTGCGGCACGGCAGCGGTGGTCACGCCGATCGGCCGCCTCGCGAGCGGGGACTTCGACCTCACGGTCGGCGACGGCGAGACCGGCGCCGTGACCGCGTGGGTGCGGGACCAGCTCACGGGCATCCAGTACGGGCGCGCCGAGGACCGCCACGGCTGGATGCACCGGCTGATCTGACGCCTCGCACGGCGGTCCCGCCCGGTCGGCTCTCGAGCCGGCCGGGCGGCGTCGTCTCAGGACGACGCCGGGCCGGCCAGGTACGCGCGGCCGCGCGGCGAGAGGCGGTACCCCACGGCCAGGCTCTCGGTGAGCCCGAGGTTCTTCAGCTTGCGGACGTCGACCTTGAACGGGAGTGTCTCGCGCCCGACGGAGGCCGCCAGGTCGGGCGCGCGCTCCGCGGGCCGCTCCGCGATCAGCGCGAGCGTCGCGCGCGTCCACGGCCCGTGCGACGACGCGCGGTCGAGGCGGTCGAGCCGCCGGTCGATCTCGGCGCGCGCGGCGTCGTCGAGGTCGTCGGACGCCGCGAGCACGGCGCGCGGGTCGGGCTCGTCGACGAGGTGGAACGCGACGCGGTGCAGCGGCTGGTCCGGGTCCCCACCCACCCGCGCGAGCAGCGCCTCCACCGACGCGCACCCCGCGCGCCGGGCGTCGTCGGGCGTGAGCTGCCCGGGCGGGACGACGTCGACCCGCTCGACCTCGAGGATGCCGTGGATCGTGCGGTAGCGGTGGCCCGCGACCGCCTGCGCGCGCCGCCACCGCCGGAAGGTCAGGGTGACGGTCCCGGCCCGGATCGCGTCGCCGTCACGTGCGTCGAAGAGCACGGGCCCACCCTAGGAGCCGACGGCGGACACGCGCTTCCTACGGTGCCGTAGGTATGGCATCATCGGCCCGTGACCTGCTTCACCCTCATTATCGAGTAGCGCGTTCGGCACACCGCCGAGCGCGCAGACCTCCCGTACCCCGGGGGGTCTTTTTGTTGGTCCGGGCACCACCCACGCCCCGGACCCGCGAGCCGCCCGCTCCCGGCCCACCCTCGCCGGGAGGGCGGCGCGTCGGTCACGGCACCACCGGCACCACCCGCACGCGCTGCACCGCAGCACCGCTCGACGAGAAGAGCCACCGTGGAGAAGTTCGACGTCTACGACACGACGCTGCGCGACGGTGCGCAGCAGGAGGGGATGAACCTCTCCGTCGCGGACAAGCTCGCGATCGCCCCCCTGCTCGACGAGCTCGGGGTGGGCTTCATCGAGGGCGGCTGGCCGGGCGCGATCCCCAAGGACACCGAGTTCTTCCGGCGCGCCGCCAAGGAGCTCGACCTCAGGAACGCCGAGCTCGCGGCCTTCGGCTCGACGCGCAAGGCCGGCACGCGCGCGTCCGACGACGTCCAGGTGCGGGCCCTGCTCGACTCCGAGGCCCCCGTGGTGACCCTGGTCGCCAAGCACGACATCCGCCACGTCGAGCGCGCCCTGCGCACGACGGGCGAGGAGAACCTCGCCATGATCGCGGACACCGTCGCGTTCCTCGTGGGGGAGGGCCGCCGCGTCGTCGTCGACGCCGAGCACTTCTTCGACGGCTTCCGGTACGACGCCGACTACGCGCTGGCCGCGGTGCGCGCCGGCTTCGAGGCGGGCGCCGAGTGCGTCTGCCTGTGCGACACCAACGGGGGCATGCTCCCGGACTGGGTCCACGAGATCGTCGGGCGGGTGCGGCGCGAGGTCGACGGCCGGCTCGGGATGCACGCCCACAACGACTCGGGCTGCGCGGTCGCCAACACGCTGGCCGCGGTCTCGGCGGGAGCGGCGCACGTCCAGGGCACCGTCAACGGCTACGGGGAGCGCACCGGCAACGCCGACCTGCTCACGGTGGTCGCGAACCTCCAGCTCAAGGAGGGACGCGCGCTCCTCGCCGGGGAGGGGCTGCGCGAGGTGACGCGCATCGCGCACGCGATCAGCGAGATCACCAACATCGCGCCGTTCGCGCGCCAGCCGTACGTGGGCGCGAGCGCCTTCGCGCACAAGGCCGGCCTCCACGCGAGCGCCATCAAGGTCGACCCCGACCTCTACCAGCACATCGAGCCCACCCTCATCGGCAACGACATGCGCATGCTCATCTCCGACATGGCCGGACGCGCGTCGATCGAGCTCAAGGGCCGGGAGCTCGGCTTCGACCTCGCCGGGCAGGGCGAGCTGCTCTCGCGCGTGACGAACCGCGTCAAGGACGCCGAGGCGCAGGGCTACACCTACGACGCGGCCGACGCGTCCTTCGAGCTGCTGCTGCGCGAGGAGCTCGACGGCGAGCGGACGCGGTTCTTCGACACCGAGAGCTGGCGCGTCATCGTCGAGACCGTCCCGGGCAACCCGAGCGAGGCGAACGCCGAGGCGACGGTGAAGATGCACGTCGGCGGCCGGCGGGTCCTCTCGACGGGCGAGGGCAACGGTCCGGTCAACGCGCTCGACCACGCGCTCCGCCAGGCGCTCGCGACCACGTACCCCGAGATGAGCCGGTTCGAGCTCATCGACTTCAAGGTGCGGATCATGGACACCCAGCACGGCACGGACGCCGTGACGCGCGTGCTCGTCGAGACCATGGACACGGGCGCCGAGACGACCTGGCGCACGGTCGGCGTCGGGCCGAACATGGTCGAGGCGTCGTGGGAGGCGCTCGTCGACTCGGTCGTCTTCGGGCTGCTGCAGGCGGGGGTCGAGAACCGGTCCTGAGGCTCCTCCCGGCCCCTCACCGGAGGGGTCTCAGCCCTGCGCGGGCGCCGCCTCGTCGCCGTGGCAGCCGGGGTCGTCGGGCAGGAGCACGCGGACCCACGCCTCGTAGGTGACGCCGTCCTGGACGAAGCGGTCACCCTGGCGAGCGGCCTCGAGGGCCGGGCGGAGCACCGCCGCCTCCTCGTCCTCGACGACGAGGCAGTCGGCGTCCGCGAGCGGCGCGGCCACCGGCCAGTCGACGACCGCGGGCACGACGTCGCCGCCCGGCTCGCCCTCGGCGATCGGGCGCGCCATGACGGCGAAGCGCTCGGGCACGTACGGGCCGGTCTCCTCGGCCCTGTCGAGGACCTCACCGAGGTCGGTGACGAAGCCCGCGAGCACCTCGCGCGCCGTGCGCTGGTCGTCGGTGAGGCCGTCGTTGCCGCCACCGGTGAGCGAGATCTCGAGGGCGTAGGCGTCGTGGACCCACGTCTGGTCCCCGACCTGCAGCGTGACCGTCGTGGAGCCGACGTCGGTGATGTTCGGGAAGCCGTAGTCCGGCGGCTCGGCGAACAGGCCCGCGTCGCGCGCGGCGACGACGACCGCGTCGAGCTCGTCGTCCGTGAGGCGGTGCGTCTGCAGGTTCGGCAGCAGGTGCCCGGGGTACTCGAGCGTCGTCGGCCCGGTGCGCACCGCGAGCCCGTCGGCGTAGACGGTGAGGTCCGCGACCGTCTGGAACGCCCAGCCGACCGGGACGAACCCGCCGCCGCGCGCGACGCGCACGAGCAGCCCGTCGCCCTCGAGGTCGACGTCGTCCATCCCGCCTCCCTGCTCCTCGCCGCCGGTCGGCTGACCGGCGCCGTCGTCCTCGGTGCCCCCACCCGACCCTGCCCCGAGGCTCGCGCAGCCGGCCAGCATCGCGGCGAGCGCGAGCGCCGTCGTCGTGCTGCGCCTCGTGCGCGTCCAGCCGTCCACGTGCCACCGCCCCTCTCGCGGGCGACGTGTGCCGCCTCACCCCTCCTGTGTCCCGGGCGGTGCGGTGCTTGCAGCCGCGGGACCGCAGGCGGGGCGCTCAGCGCAGCGGCGTGTGGGCCGGCTCGACGCGCTCGCCGTCGCGGACGGGGCCGGGCGGGGTGCCGTCGCCGAACGGGCGTCCGCCCAGCGCCTCGCGGCCGTGCGGCGTGACCCAGCCGGCGAGGTCCGGCCCCTGCGGGACGATGCCGGTCGGGTTGATGTCGCGGTGCACGACGTAGTAGTGCTGCTTGATCTGGGCGAAGTCGACGGTGTCGCCGAAGCCCGGCGTCTGGAACAGGTCGCGCGCGTAGGCCCACAGGGCCGGCATCTCGGTCAGCCTGTTCCGGTTCGCCTTGAAGTGGCCGTGGTAGACGGCGTCGAACCGGACGAGCGTCGTGAACAGGCGCACGTCCGCCTCGGTGATCGTGTCGCCGACGAGGTAGCGGCGGCCGGTCAGGCGCTCCTCGAGCCAGTCCATGGCCGTCCAGAGGCGCGCGTAGGCCTCGTCGTAGGCCTCCTGCGAGCCCGCGAAGCCGCAGCGGTACACGCCGTTGTTGACCTCGGTGAACACGCGCTGCGCGACGTCGTCGATCTCCGCGCGGAGCTCCTCGGGGTAGAGGTCGGGCGCCCCGGGCCGGTGGAACGCGGTCCACTGGGTCGACAGGTCGAGCGTGATCTGCGCGAAGTCGTTCGTCACGACGGCGCCGCTCGGCACGTCGACGATCGCGGGGACCGTGATCCCGCGCGGGTACTCCGGGTCGCGCGCGAAGAAGGCCTCCTGGAGCCGCTCGATGCCGAGGACGGGGTCGCGGCCGCCCGGGTCGAGGTCGAAGGTCCAGGACCGCTCGTCGTGGGTGGGGCCCGGCAGGCCGAGGGAGATCGCGTCCTCGAGGCCGAGCAGTCGCCGCACGACGATCGACCGGTTCGCCCACGGGCAGGCGCGCGCGGCCACGAGCCGGTAGCGGCCCGCCTCCACGGGCCAGCCGTCGCGCGCGTCGACCGTGATCCGGTCCGTGATGTACCGGGTGTCGCGCTCGTACTCCTTGCCGGGGACGGTGTACCGGCCGCCCTCGGCGTGCTCGGTCCGCTCGGCCCGCTCGAGCTCGGTCATCGACGCCTCCCGTTCGATTGCGCTTTCAACGATATTAGGCGCGCGACGGACCTCGTGCGCGGTGGGGGCGCCGTAGGGTGACGGGGTGCGCGGAGAGTACAAGGTCCCCGGCGGCAAGCTCGTCGCGGTCGACCTCGAGGTCACGGACGGACGGATCAGCCGGGCGGCGGTGAGCGGGGACTTCTTCCTCGAGCCGGACTCGGCGCTGGAGAGCATCGACGGCGCCCTGCTCGGGATGCCCGAGGACGCCGGCGTCGCGCAGCTCGCCCAGGTCGTGCACAGCGTGCTCGGCGAGGACGTCACCATGGTCGGCTTCGACGCGGAGGCGGTCGCGGTCGCGGTGCGCCGCGCGCTGGGCCACGCGTCGCGGTGGGAGGACCACGAGTTCGAGCTGGTGCACGAGGGCCCGGAGAGCCCCGCGATGCACATGGCGCTCGACCAGGTGCTCGCCGAGGAGGTGGGCGAGGGCCACCGCCCTCCGACGCTCCGCATCTGGGAGTGGGGCGCACCGGCCGTCGTCATCGGCTCGTTCCAGTCGCTGCGCAACGAGGTCGACCCCGAGGGCGCCGAGCGCCACGGCATCACGGTCGTGCGCCGCATCTCGGGCGGCGGGGCCATGTTCATCGAGCCCGGCAACACGATCACCTACTCGCTCACGGTCCCCGGCTCGCTCGTCGAGGGGCTGAGCTTCGAGCGCTCGTACGCGTTCCTCGACGACTGGGTCATCGGTGCCCTGCACGGGCTGGGCATCGACGCCACGTACGTGCCGCTCAACGACATCGCGTCGCCCGCGGGCAAGATCGCCGGCGCGGCGCAGAAGCGCATGGCGAACGGCGCCGTGCTGCACCACGTGACCATGGCGTACGACATCGACGCGTCGAAGATGCTCGAGGTGCTGCGCATCGGTCGCGAGAAGATGTCGGACAAGGGGACGAAGAGCGCGAACAAGCGCGTCGACCCGCTGCGCTCGCAGACGGGGATGGCGCGCGCCGACGTCATCGAGGCGTTCAAGGACCACTTCCGCAGCCGGTACGCCACCGTCGACGGCGCCGTGAGCGCGCCGGAGCGTGCGCGCGCCGAGGAGCTCGCGCGCACCAAGTTCTCGACGCAGGAGTGGACGGCGCGCGTCCCGTGACCGACGAGGCGGGCGCGGACCCCGGTGCGCCCGTCGAGCGCCGCACGCGCGTCGGCGGCTACGCCTTCTGCGTCAGCGACGGCGCGGTGCTGCTCTGCCGGATGAGCCCCGGCTACCGCGGAGGCCGGCGCTGGACCCTGCCGGGCGGCGGCGTCGACTTCGGCGAGAGCCCTGCGGACGCCGCACGCCGCGAGGTGCGCGAGGAGACCGGGCTCGAGGTCGCGCTGGGGCCGCTCCTGGGCGTGGACTCGCTGCACGTCCCGCACCTCGTGGCACCCGACGAGCCCGCGCCGCTCGACCTGCACGCCGTCCGCGTCGTCTACCGCGCGGAGGTCGTCGGCGGCACGCTGCGGGCCGAGGCGGCGGGCAGCACCGACCTCGCGGCATGGGTGCCGCTCGCCGAGCTCCGGGCCTCCGACCCCGCACGCCGCGTCCCGCGCGTCGAGCTCGTCGACGCGGCGCTGGGGTGGTCCGGGCTCTGAGCCCGCCGGGCCTCAGCCCGCCAGGTGGCCCCACTCCTCGACGAGGTCGGCCCACGGCCCGACCGCGGCGACCCGTCCCTCGTCGAGGACGACGACGCGATCGGCGCGCTCGAGCGCCGACCGCTTCGAGCTCGAGCCGACGACGGTGACCCCGCGGCGGTGCAGCGCGTCCCAGACCTCGACCTCGGTGCGCGCGTCGAGCGCGGACGAGACGTCGTCGGCGACGAGCAGCTCGGCCTCGGTCGCGAGCGCGCGCGCGAGGGCGAGCCGCTGGACCTGCCCGCCCGAGAGGCGCACGCCGCGGTGGCCGACGAGCGCGCCGTGGCCGCCCGCGTCGTCGACGTCGCTGCGCAGCCGCGCGTCGTCCACCGAGGCGGCGACGCCTCGCACGTGGTCGAGCCGGATGTTGTCCTCGAACGTCCCGGAGAGCACGCGCGGCACCTGGGACACGTAGGCCACCTGGCCGGGCCGCAGGAACCGCTGCGGGTCGTCGACCTCGGTGCCGTTCCAGCGGATGCGGCCCTCGTGGTCCACCAGACCTGCGAGGGCCCCGAGCAGGCTCGACTTCCCCGCGCCCACGCGCCCGACGACGAGCACGAGCTCGCCGGCCTCGACGGTCAGGTCGACGCCGGCGACCCCGACCGTGCCGTCGTCGTGGACGGCGTCGACGCCCTCGAGGGTGAGCCGGCGCAGGGGCACGCGGGGTGCGGGGAGGGGCGACGGCGCGGTGCCGCGGACGAGGTCGACGCCCGGCGGCATCGTGACCAGGTCGGTCCTGCCCGAGAGGGCGCCGGCCGCCTGCAGCCAGCGGCGCGCGACGGGCGCCTCGGTGACCGCCGCGCCGGCGACGGCGCCGAACCAGCCCGAGCCGGCGACGCTCGTGCTCACCAGGAGCGCGGTGGCGAGCCCCCAGACGCCCGTGAGGTAGAACGCCCAGGACGTGACGACGCCGAGCTGCACGAGGACCGCCGGGACGCCGTCGAGCAGCGACCGGACCCGCAGCTCGCGCACCGACGCCGCGACGCGGCGTCCGTCGACGCGCTCGAGGTGGCGCTGGACCGCGGACGTGGCCGCGGCGAGCTTGACCGCGCGTGCGGCGTCGAGCGCGGAGACCAGCGAGCGTCCGAAGCGCGCGCGCTCGTCGCCGGCGACCCGCGCCGAACGGCCGGCGACGGGCGCGCCCGCTGCCGAGACGGCCGCCGAGAGCCCGAGGACCGCGGCGAGCGCCGCGCCCGCGAGGAGGCTGCCGCCCGCGACGCACGACGCCACGACGAGCAGGACGCCGTTGGTCACGTCGACCCACCGGTCGGCGTAGAGGACGGCGCGCTCGCTGTCGAGCGCGCGGGCGGTGACCTCGCCGGGCGGCGTCCGCGGCAGCCGGCGCTGGCGCGTCTGCCCGAGCAGCACGGCGAGCCGCATGCGGAGTGTCACCGCCGACCACCACAGCGGGTAGACGCGGAACGCGAACGCGACGAGCAGCGGCGTGACCAGCAGCCCCGCGGCGAGCCCGACCGCCTCGGGCCACGGCTGCTCGCCGCGACCGAGCGCGGTGACGAGCCGGCCCCACAGCCACCCGGTGAGGACGCCGTACGCGCCGAGGAAGGAGCCGCCGAAGAAGGCCAGCGCGCCGGCCACGCCCCACCTCGGGTACGCGGCCACGAGCTGGAGCGTCGTCCGGGCGAGCCGGGGCGCCCGCGACGGCGCCACCGCGCGCGGCGTGCGGCGCACCCCGCGGGCGGGCAGGGCCGCGTTCGTGGTGACGGTGACCGGGTCGCCCGACGACGCGAGGAGGTCGCGGAACGGGCCGGGCTCGGCGGCGAGGCGGTCGCGCGGCCCGTGCTGGACGACCCGGCCGCGGTCCAGCACCGCGACGGCGTCGCACCGCCGGGTCGTGGAGAGGCGGTGCGCGATGACGACGCCCGTCCGGCCGGCGAGGAGCCGCTCGGAGGCCCGCGTCACACGGTGCTCGGTGAGCGGGTCCATGCGCGCCGTGGCCTCGTCGAGCACGACGACGCCGACGTCGCGCACGAGGAGCCGCGCGAAGGCGACGAGCTGCTCCTCGCCCGCGGACAGCGTCGTGCCGCCCGTCCCGAGGCGCGTGTCCACGCCGTCGGGCAGCGAGGCGACCCAGTCCTCCAGGCCCAGCTCGGCGAGCGCGCCGAGCACGCGCTCGCGCGGGACGTCCGCGAAGAGCGTGATGTTCTCGGCCAGGGTCGCCGCGAGGATCTCGGTGCGCTGCGTGACGACGCCCACCGCCCGGCGCAGCGCGTCGACGTCGGCCGTGGTGACGTCCTCGCCGCCCACGAGCACCGTGCCGGGCGGCGGCTCGACGGCGCGCGAGAGCAGCTTGGCGACCGTCGACTTGCCCGCGCCGGTGCGGCCGACGAGCGCGCACGTCGTGCCCGCCGGGACGGTGAGGTCGACGTCCGTGAGCGCGAAGCCGCCGGGGTACGTGAACGTCAGCGCGCGCAGCTCGACGTCGAGCGGGCCGCTCGGCAGCGCGGTGCCGCCTGCGGGCTCGGTCGGCGCGCCGAGGAGCGCCCCCACGCGCTGGAGCGCGCCGAGGCCGGCCTGGAGCTCGGGCAGGTGGTGGCTCACCTGGCTGAGCTGCCCGACGAACGTGGTCACGAGCAGCCACAGCGTGACCAGCGCGGCGACGTCGAGGCGGCCGCGCGTCACGAGCGCGACCCCGGCGACGGCGAGGCCGGCGAGGAGCGCGTGCAGGACGAGCCCGGTGCGCAGGCTCACCGCGAGCGACGCGCGGCACGTGTCGGCTACCCGGGCCAGGACCGCGCTCGCGCGCTCGGTGTACCGCCGCACGACGTGGGCCTGCCCGAGGGAGGACCGGACGTCGTCGCGCCCGGTGACGGCCTCCTCGAGCTGCGCGGAGTGGTCCGACCATGCGGACTCCTCGGCGAGCTTGCGCCGCGCGAGCTCGGGCGTGAGCCGGCGCGCCACGAGCACGACGACGACCGCGACGAGCGGGAAGGCGACCCATGCGGGCCACCAGGTGGCGCCCGCGACGACCCAGGCGAGGACCGAGCGCAGCAGGGAGCGGGACATCGCCCAGCCCGTGCGCGTGAGCGTCACGCCGAGCTGGCGCGGGTCGTCGTCGACCCGGTCCATGAGCTCGCCGACCGCCTGCTCCTCGAGCGCGGGGAGCGGCTGGCGGAACGCGGCACGCAGGAGGTCGGCGCGCAGGCGGCCCTCGGCGCGGCCGACGACGGCGGCGAACAGCGTGCGGCCGAGGGTGTCGAGCACCGTCGACGCGAGGAGGACGGCCCCGAGCGCGACCACGAGCGCCGTCGTCGGCTCCTCGGCGAGGCGGCCCGCCACCACCGAGCCGGCGGTCTCGCCGACCGCGGCGAGGACGGCGACGACGAGGGCGGTGGTCGAGGCCGGCCCGGCGAGGCGACGCCACGTCAGCGGCCGGGCGGCGTCGCCGGGAGCGGCGGTCGCCGAGGCCTCCGGCTCGCGTGCCTCGGGCCTCGACGGGTGCGCCTGCACAGCCACGGTCCGCCTCCCGTCGGTGCCCGCGGCCGGCCGGCCGGGTCGCACCACGCTAGCCGGGGCCGCCGACACCGGTCGCCGCCATATCCGCCCCGCCGAACCCGGGAGGTTCGGCGGTCCGCCGCGTCGCTCAGGCGCGCGGGCGGTCCCCGAACACCGCGGTCCCGACCCGGACGAGGGTCGAGCCCTCCGCGACGGCCGTCTCCAGGTCGCCGCTCATGCCCATCGACAGCTCGCGCGCCGCCGCCGTGCCGGGTGCGCCCGACGCGACCAGCGCGTCGCGCAGACCGCGCAGGCGCGCGAAGCCGGCCGCGACCCGCTCGACGTCGCGCGACGCCGCGCCGATCGTCATGAGGCCGACGAGGCGCAGGCGGGGGAGGGCGGCGACGGCCAGGGCGAGCTCGAGCGCGGCGTCGGGCGCGACCCCGGCCTTGGTCGCCTCGCCCGACACGTTGACCTGCACCATGACGTCGAGGTCGCGGTCGACGGCCTCGCAGCGGCGCGACAGCCGCTCGGCGAGGTCGAGGTCGTCGACGCTCTGCACGCACTCCGCCCAGCGCAGCGCGAGGTTGACCTTGTTGCTCTGGAGGCGCCCGATGACGTGCAGCGAGGGTGCGAGGTCCGCGAGTGCCGGCGCCTTGGCGACGAGCTCCTGGACCTTGTTCTCGCCCAGCAGGTCCGCCCCCGCGAGCACGGCCTCGCGCACGACGTCGACCGGCATGGTCTTGGTCGCGAGGAGGACGCGCACCTCGTCGGGGTCGCGGCCCGCGGCCCGGGCCGCGTCGGCGACGCGCTCGCGCAGGGCGGCGAGGTGCAGGGCGACGGGTCGCCGGAAGGTCTGCTCGGGCAGGTCGGGCACAGACGGGACCCTACCCAGCGCGCCGCGGACCGTCCGCGACGGCACGCGCCGTCGGGCAGGATCGTCGGGTGGATCGCACCGCCCTCCTCAGCCTGCTCGCCGACGGGGTCGAGGATGCCCGCGCCCTGCTCGTCGGCGTCGACGGCGCCGACGGCGCGGGGAAGACGGTCCTCGCGGACGAGCTGGCCGCCGTGCTGCGCGAGCGGGGCCGCCCCGTGGTCCGCGTGAGCCTCGACGGGTTCCACCAGCCCCGCGCGGTCCGGTACCGGCGCGGCCGCTCGTCGCCCGAGGGCTTCGTCCTCGACTCCTACGACGTCGAGCGGTTCGTGACCGACGTCGTCGAGGGCGCGCGCGAGCGGCGCTCGGTGCGTCCGGCGGCGTTCGACCACCGCACGGACGCGCACGTCACCGCGGCCGCGGTCCCGCTGGGGCCGGGCGCCGTCGTGCTGGTCGACGGCATGTTCCTGCACCGCGACGAGCTCGCGGAGGTCTGGGACCTGTCCGTGTACCTGCAGGCCCGGTCGGCGGTGCGGTTCGCGCGCATGGCGGTGCGGGACGGCAGCCCGGCGGACCCCGGGCACCCGGCGAACGCGCGCTACCTCGAGGGGCAGCGCCTGTACCGCCGCACGTGCGACCCGCTGGCGCGGGCCGACGTCGTCGTGGACCACGACGACCCCGCGCACCCGGTGGTGCTGCGGTCCGGCGGCGGGACCCGCCGTCGTGCGCGCCTCGTCGAGCAGGCGGGCGACGGCGCCGCGCCCGCCGCGCTCGCGGCGGAGCTCGAGCGGGAGCGCCCCCGGCTCGTCGGCCTCGCGTACCGCATGCTCGGGAGCCGGCAGGACGCGGAGGACGCCGTCCAGGACGCGTGGCTGCGGCTCGCCCGCGCGGACCGGTCCGCGATCGCGGACCTGCCCGCCTGGCTGACGACCGTGACCTCGCGCCTGTGCCTGGACCGCCTGCGCGCGGTACGCGCCGAGCGCGCGCGGTACGTCGGCCCGTGGCTCCCCGAGCCGCTCGTCGTGCGGGTGCCCGACGGCAGGCCCGGGCCGGCCGAGCGCGCCGAGACCGACGAGTCGGTCCGGATGGCGCTGCTCGTGGTGCTCGAGCAGCTGACGCCCGAGCAGCGCGTCGCCTTCGTGCTGCACGACGTCTTCGCGGTGCCGTTCGACGAGGTCGCCGGGGTGCTGGGGACGACGCCGGGCAACGCGCGCCAGCTCGCGTCGCGCGCCCGCCAGGCCGTCCGGGAGGCGGCCCCCGAGCCGGCCGTGCCGGTCGCGGAGCAGCGCACGGTGGTCGAGGCGTTCGTGCGGGCCGCGCTCGAGGGCGACCTCCCGGGCCTCGTGGCCGTGCTCGCCCCCGACGTCGTGCTGCGCAGCGACGGCGGGGGCCTGGTCCACGCGGCGCTGCGGCCCGTGCTCGGAGCGGACCACGTCGCGCGCTTCGTGCTCGGCATCCGCGACCGCGCCGGCGACGGCGAGGTCCGCGTCGTGCCCGCCCTCGTCAACGGCGAGGTCGGCGCGGTGCTGCACCTCGTCGCCGGGGCGGGCACCCGGACCGACGCGGGGACGACCGTCGTCGTCCCGCGCGTCGGCGCCGACGGCCGGATCCAGGGTCTCGACCTGGTCCGTAACCCGGACAAGCTCACGCGCGTCCCGGTCTGACCGTCCGACCGCCCGGAGGGCCGCTGGAGCCGGCGTCCCACGGGTCGGCCGGACGAGAGGTGCGGCGCGCGGTGCCGGTGAGGCCCGGATGACGGGCTGCGGGGCACGGGAGCCCCACCAGCCCCACGCGTCACGTGCGCCGCACGTCCCGGTCGGCCGGAGCGACGTCGACGCCCGGCAGCACGCAGACCGCGGCGTCGGTGAACCCCTGCGAGGTGATGCCGAGCGCGTGGTTGAGGCGCGAGCGCTGGTTCTCGAGCGCGACGAGGTGCGCGAGCTCCACGACGCCCGCGTCGCCGAGCTCCGCCCGCAGCGCGGCGACCTGCTCGTCCGTGACGGACGTGGGCGTCGCCGTCGCCGCGTCCGCGAACGCCATCGCGCGCCGCTCGAGGGGCGTGAAGAGGTCCGAGGTCTCGTAGTCGGGCACGGCCATGATCCGCTCGGCCGTGAGGCCGCCGCGCAGCGCGAGCATCGCGCCGAAGTCGATGCACCACGGGCAGCCGATGACGACGGCGACCCTGTGCTGCACGAGGTCGCGCAGGGAGTCCGGCAGCCGGTGGCGCTGGCGCAGCAGCATCGTCTCGCTCACCGCGGTGACCCAGAAGACGCCGCGGTGGTGGGCGACCACGCGGTGCGGCTCGAGCGAGCGGCCGAACATGCGCCGGGTCGTCGCGAGCGCGACGCGGGCGAGCGGGCCGGGGCGGGGGGCGGCGGGGATGCGGGCCATGGTTCCTCCTTCTCGGGCCGCCGGTCGCGGCCCTCGGGGGAGTGACGCCGTCGGGGCGCCCGATGTGACAGGCGCCCGGGCAGGCGCGGTGTGGGGTCCGTCACACGCCGGTGCGCGCGGCGCAGGGCGGGTCGGACCAGGGACGTCCCCGATGCCGTCGCGGTGGCGGCGTGGGGCAGGGTGGACCCGTGCGCACGCTCCTCAACATCATCTGGCTCGTTCTCGCCGGCTTCTGGCTCGCCCTCGGCTACGCCGCGGCGGGCGTGATCTGCTGCCTGCTGATCGTGACGATCCCGTTCGGCATCGCGTCGTTCCGGATCGCGGGCTACACGCTCTGGCCCTTCGGGCGCACCGTGGTCGAGCGGCCCGGCGCGGGCGTGATGTCCGCGCTCGGCAACGTCATCTGGGTGGTCGTCGCGGGCATCTGGCTCGCGATCGGGCACGTCGCGACCGCGATCCCGCTGTTCGTCTCGATCATTGGCATCCCCATGGGCGTCGCGAACCTCAAGCTCATCCCCGTCTCGCTCATGCCGCTCGGCAAGGAGATCGTCCCGAGCACGCGGCCCTTCGGCGGCTGAGGACGTGCGCGCCGAGGACGTCCTGGACAGCGACCCGGTCGCCCTGGACGTCCTCGCGGCCGTGCGGTCCGCCCTCGCGCCGCTGCCCGACGTCGAGGAGCACGTGACCCGCACGCAGGTCGCCTTCCGGCGGTCGCGCGGCTTCGCGTACCTGTGGCGGCCGGGCCGCGTCGTCCGCTCCGACGTCCCGGTCGTCCTCACCCTCGCCCTCGGGCGCCGCGACGCCTCGACGCGCTGGAAGGAGGTGGCGCACCCGAGCGCGCGCCACTGGATGCACCACCTGGAGGTGCGCGACGCGTCCGCCCTCGACGCGGAGGTGCTCGCGTGGCTCGCCGAGGCCGCCGACCGTGCGTGAGGCGCGCCCGCCTCAGTCCCGCGCGATGTCCGCGACGACGGCGCCGGTGAGGCGCACGAGGTCCGCGGGCGCGAGCTCGACGTCGAGCCCGCGTCGCCCGCCCGAGACGAAGACCGTGTCGAACAGGTCCACCGTCTCGTCGACCACGGTCGGGTGCGCCGTCTTCTGCCCGAGCGGCGAGATGCCACCGACGACGTAGCCCGTCGCGCGCTCGGCGGCCGGCTTCTCGGCCATGACGGCCCTCTTGCCGCCGACGGCGGTCGCGAGCGCCTTGAGGTCGAGCTTGCCGGTCACGGGCACGACGGCGACCGTGAGCACCCCGTCGACGACCGTCATGAGCGTCTTGAAGACCTGCTCGGGCGGCACGCCGAGCACCTGCGCGGCCTCGAGCCCGTAGCCGACGTCGGACGCCGGGTCGTGCTCGTAGGGGTGGGCCGTGTGCGGGACGCCCGCGGCCGCGAGCGCGACGAGCGCGGGGGTGCCGGACGGAGCGGTCTTCTTCGCCACGGCGGCAGCGTACGAGACGCGCCCGCGTCCGGGCGCCGGCGCTCAGAGCCTGCCGGCCGCCGTCACCACGAGCGCGACCTCGCCCCGCTCGTCGCTCGCCGCGAGGTCCACCGTGGCGTCGATCCGCCAGTCGTGGTGCCCGGCCGGGTCGTCGAGGAGCTGGCGCACGTCCCAGCGGCTCGCGCCCTCGGTGAGCAGCAGGAGCGCGGGCCCGCGCGCGTCGGGCCCGGTGCCGAGGTCGTCGTGCTCGTCGAAGTACGGGTCGAGTGCGTCGCGCCACCGCTCGGCCGTCCACCGCTCGCCGTCGGCGTCGACGTCGCCGAGCGCGCCGAGCGCCTCCCAGCGCTCGCGCGCCGCGAGCTCGACACGCCGGAAGAGCGCGTTGCGGACGAGCACGCGCAGCGCCCGGACGTTGCCCGTGATCGCGGGCGGGGCGACCTCCGTCGGCCCGCCCGCGGCCGCGTCGGCGACGGCCTCGGGGTTGCTCAGGCGCTCCCACTCGTCGAGGAGGCTCGAGTCCGTGCCGCGCACGAGCGCGCCGAGCCACTCGACGAGGTCCTCGAGCTGGTCGTCCCGACGCTCGGCGGGCACGGTCTGGCGCACCGCGCGGTAGGCGTCGGCGAGGTAGCGCAGCAGCACGCCCTCGGTGCGCTCGAGCCCGTACACCGAGACGTACTCGGTGAAGGTCATGGCGCGCTCGGCCATGTCCCGCACCACAGACTTCGGCGAGAGCTCGTGGTCGGCGACCCACGGGTTGGTGCGCCGGTAGATCGCGAAGGTCGCGTCGAGCAGCTCGGCGAGCGGCTTCGGGTAGGTGACGTCGTCGAGCGCCGCCATGCGCTCCTCGTAGTCGTACCCCTCGGCCTTCATCGCGCCGATCGCCTCGCCGCGCGCCTTCTTCTCCTGCGCGTAGAGCACCTGGCGCGGGTCGTCGAGGGTCGACTCGATGACCGACAGCACGTCGAGCGCGTACGTCGGCGCCTCCCGGTCGAGCACGTCGAGCGCCGCGTAGGCGAAGGGCGACAGGGGCTGGTTGAGCGCGAAGTCCGCCGGCACGTCGACGGTGAGGCGCACGGTGCGGCGCCCGTCGGCCAGCCGGACGCGCTCGACGACGCCGGCCGCCCGCAGCGACCGGTAGACGGCGACGGCCTGCCGCACGTGCCGGCCGCGCGAGGCCTCGGGCTCGTGGCTCTCGCGCAGCAGCCGCGTCATGGCCGCGACGGGGTCGCCGCGGCGCGCGAGCACGTTGAGCACCATCGCGTGCGTGACCGCGAAGCTCGAGGTCAGCGGCTCGGGCGGCGAGTCGCGCAGGCGCTCGAACGTCTTGTCCGTCCAGTTGACCGCGCCCTCGGGCGCCTTCTTGCGGACGATCTTCCGGAGCTTCTTCGGGTCGTCGCCCGCCTTGGCGAGCAGCTTGCGGTTCTCGATGACGTGCTCGGGCGCCATGACGAGGACCTCGCCGAGCGTGTCGAAGCCCGCGCGTCCGGCGCGCCCGGCGATCTGGTGGAACTCGCGCGCGCTGAGGTGCCGCATGCGCGTGCCGTCGTACTTGACCAGGCTCGTGAGGACGACCGTCCGGATGGGCACGTTGATGCCGACCCCGAGCGTGTCCGTCCCGCACACCACGGTGAGGAGGCCCTGCTGGGTGAGCCGCTCGACGACCCGCCGGTAGCGGGGCAGCATGCCCGCGTGGTGCACGCCGATGCCGTGCCGCAGCAGCCGCGAGAGGGTCTTCCCGAAGCCCGTGCCGAACCGGAACGCGCCGAGCTCCGCAGCGATCGCGTCGCGCTGCTCACGGGAGGCGACCGTCGTCGAGAGCAGCGCCTGGGCCTGCTCGGCCGCCGCGGCCTGCGTGAAGTGCACGAGGTAGACGGGCGCGCGCCGGGTGCGGACCAGCTCCTCGACGACCTCGTGCAGCGGCTCGACGACGTAGGAGAACGTCAGCGGGACGGGTCGCTCGGTGCTCGTCACGGCCGCGACAGGCGTCCCGGTCCGGCGCTCGAGGTCGGTGACGAAGAAGTCGACGTCGCCCAGGGTCGCGGACATGAGGAGGAACTGGGTGCGCGGGAGCTCGAGCAGCGGCACCTGCCACGCCCAGCCGCGCTGCGGGTCGGCGTAGAAGTGGAACTCGTCCATGACGACCTGGCCGACGGCGTCGTCGCCGGGGACCGCGGGGTCGTCGTCCGGGAGGGCGTCGGCGAGCGGGTCGCCCGTGCGCTCGCCGCCCGTGCGCAGCGCGACGTTCGCGAGGATCTCGGCGGTGCAGCAGATGATGGGGGCGCCCGGGTTGACGCTGCTGTCGCCCGTCATCATGCCGACGTTCTCGGCACCGAACGCCGCGACGAGCGCGAAGAACTTCTCGCTCACGAGCGCCTTGAGCGGCGCCGTGTAGAAGGTGCGGCGGCCCTGGGCGAGCGCGACGAAGTGCGCGGCCATGGCGACGAGCGACTTCCCCGAACCGGTGGGCGTCGCGAGGATGACGTGCGAGCCGGTGACGAGCTCGAGCAGCGCCTCCTGCTGCGCCGGGTAGAGCTCGTAGCCCTGCTCGGCCGCCCACGCGGTGAACGCCTCGTAGAGCGCGTCGGGGTCGGGCTCCGCGGGCAGGCGGGAGGCGAGCGTCGCGGCGCCGGTGTCGGTGGTCATCGCGCCCATCCTCCCAGGTCTGACGCGCGGCGCGGGGCTCAGCCGGTGGCCTGGTCGTCCGGGAGCTCGGGGACGGCGGCGGTCCAGCGCTCGGTGCCGTCGTGCAGGTCGAGCGCGACGGTCCGTGCGCACGCGTCGTCGTCGTCCGGCACGGCGAGCCGCACGCCGTCGGTGACGACGGCGCCCGGGTCCCAGCACGCGCCGAGCGGCCGGGACCAGGCGACCTCGCCCGAGGCGACGTCGACCGCGGTGAGCTCGTCGCCCTCGTCGAGCACGACGAGCCCGTCGAGGCGCGCGGGCACGGCCTGGGGCATCCGGCGCTCCCACAGCGGGCCCGTGACGACGTCGAGCGCGCGCAGCGTCCACCCGTCCTGGAGGAGGAGCACCTGGGGGACCGAGCCGTCGTCCACGGCGGGACGCACGGGCGCTCCCTCGAGGCGCACGCCCGCGCGTCCGGTGCGGTCGTACCAGGTGCCCAGCTCGGGGGTCGCCCACACGGCGAAGCCGACGGCGGAGGTCCGGACGTCGACCGAGATGCGCCGGGCGCCGGGAGCGGTCCAGGTGCCGAGCACCGTCCCGTCCGCGTCGAGGACGGCGGCGGCGGGGCCGGTGAGGACGACGAGCCCGTCCTGGACCCGGACCCGCAGGTGCCGCGCGAGGACCCAGGCCGGCAGGGGCACGCGCACGGACCACGCGTCGCCACCGAGCAGGTCGCGGCGCGTGATCTCGGCCGTGCCCGCGACGCGGCGGGCGACCACGAGGTCGTCCTCGAGCGGCGCCCAGTCGATGGTGCCGGGGCCCAGGTCCACCTCCTCGTGGACGCGGCCGTCGGCGGCACCGAGCACGAGCAGGCGGTCGGGCGTGCCGCCGAGGACGGCGTCCGTCGTCGGGCCCGCCACGCCGGGCGTGCCCGGGACGACGCACGTGAGGAGGGCGGCGTCCGCCGCGGCCGGCTCGCACGCCGCCCCGCGGCCCGCGGCGTCCACGTCGGCCGGGGCGACCCAGCGCGTGGTGCCGTCGGGCGCCGTCGCGACCGTGCGCAGCGCGCCGTCGACGGGCTGCGGGCCCACCGCCGTGCCGTCCGGGAGGACGAGGGTCGTGGACCGGTCGCCGGGCCAGCCGCGGCGGTCGGCCGGGGGCGTGCGCAGCGACGGGACGGTGCCGGCGACGTCCGCGAGCGCCGCGACGCGCGCGTCGTCCGCCGCCGCGGCCTCGCGCTCGGCCTGGACGCCCACCGCGAGCGCGACGACGACCGCGAGAGCGCCGGCCACTGCGGCCTGCTGCCGCCGCCGGCGCCCGGGGTCCGCGCGACGTGCGCGAGGCCGGCCCCGGCCCGCCCGGGCTGCGGCGTCCGGGCCGGCCGGCTCGCGCGCCTCGTCGTCGACGAGGGCGACGTCGACCATCCCGGGCGGCCGCACCATGCCGCGAGCGTACGTCCGGCCGGAGGGACCCACCCGGCGGGCGGCGGGACCCGGGAGCCGTCAGGCGGCGGCGGCGACGAGCGCGTCGCAGACCGCGACGAGGCGGGCCCGGAGCCCGGCGGCACGCGCGGCGAAGGCGCGCTGGCGTGCGACGTACTCCGCGCGGCCCTCGGGGGTCTCGATGGCGACGGGCTCGTAGCCCAGGCCGGCGAGGTCGTAGGGCGACGCCTGCATGTCGAGGACGCGGATCTCGGACGCGAGCGCGAAGCAGTCCAGCAGGAGGTCGCCCGGGCAGGCCGGCCCGAGCTTGATCGCCCACTTGAGGCAGTCCATGTTGGCGTGCAGGCAGCCGGGCTGCTCGAGCGCGACCTGCGTCTCGCGGGTCGGCTGGAGGCGGTTGAGCGGGACGGCGTCGGGCGTGAAGAAGCGGAACGCGTCGATGTGCGAGCAGCGCACCGGGTGCCGCTCGACGACGGCGTCCGTGCCCGCGGGCCCCAGGCGCAGCGGCAGGTCGTGGCGTCGGTCGGTCGCGCCGCGGTAGACCATCGCCCACTCGTGCAGGCCCAGGCAGCCCGTGAAGGCCGACCGCGACGCCGTCGCCGTGAGGAGGGTGCGCACGTACGTCACGGTGGACCCGCGGTCGGCGAGGAACGCGTCCACGTCGAGGTGCACGACGTCGTCGGTGGTGGCGTACCACCGCCAAGCCCGGCGCGGCGGCGCACCGTCGGCCTCGGCACCGCCGGGCGACGCCCCGACCCCGCCGGGCGGTGTCCCGAGTCCCGTGCCGACGCCCGGGTGCCACCGGCGCAGCTGCGCGGGGCGGGTGCCGTAGTACTCGTAGAGGAAGTCCTCGACGGCGTGCCGCTCGCCCGCGGCGCGGCGCGCGCGGTGCCCGGCCGTCAGCGCGTCGGCCCGCTCCGCGTGCGCCGCCTCGAGACGTGACCACCGCTCGGGCGCGAGCACCGTCGCGACCGGTCGGGCGCGACCCGGCGCGGCGGGGTCGCGGGACGTGGTCGAGGGCACCCGTCCAGGGTAGGTGGGCCGCGACCCCACGCCGTCGCCGTGCCGACACCCGGCGTGCGCCCGGGCGCACTTGCGACCGGCCACCGTGTCCCCTGGGATGAGGTGATGACCACGACGACGGACCTCGCCCTGCTCCTCGACGACATCCGCCGCGTCGACGACCGCCTGCGGGACGTGCTCGACGGCCTCACCGACGACGCCGTGCGCGGACCGTCCCGCCTGCCCGGCTGGACCCGGGGGCACGTGCTGGCCCACCTCGCGGGCCTCGGCGCCGGGGTCGCGCGCCAGCTCGAGCACGCGGTGCACCACCAGGAGCGGGTCGACTTCTACGACGGCGGCCGGGCCGGGCGCGACGGCGCGATCGAGGCGGGCGCGGGGGAGTCGGCCGCGCACCACGCCGACGCGGTCCGCGCGACCGTCGACCGGGTCGAGCACGCGCTGGACCGGGTGGGTCCCGAGCTGCTCGACGAGCGCACGGGCTACCGGGACCGGCCGGTGTCGGCGGTCGTCCGGCTGTGGTGGCGCGAGGTCGAGATCCACCTCACCGACCTGGACCTCGGGCCCGACGTCACGCAGTGGTCCGCCGGGTTCCGGGCGCACCTGCACGAGTACCTCGTCGACCGCGTCCCGGCCGGCGTGCGGCTCGACCTCGCCCCGACCGACGTCGACGAGCGCAGGGCGCTGGGCGAGGGCGACGTCGTCACGGTGCGCGGCGCGGCGAACGACCTCGCGGCCTGGCTCGCCGGACGCGAGCCCGCGGGCGCGCTCTCGGCGGAGCGCGGCGGCGTCGTCGTCGCGCTGCCCGAGCTCGAGCCCTGGCCCTGACCGTGTGGGGCCGGCCGGGGCCGCGCGTCGGCGCGCCGCGGTCGCCCGTGGTGCCGCGCGGTCGCGTGCGGCGTCTACCGTGACGCCATGCCCGAGCAGACCCCGCTGACCCTCGTCGAGATGTGGACCGACGGCGCGTGCAAGGGGAACCCGGGCCCGGGCGGCTGGGGCGCGTGGATGCGCTCGGGCGAGCGCGAGCGCGAGCTGTGCGGCGGCGAGGCCACCACGACCAACAACCGGATGGAGCTCACGGCCGTCATCGAGGGCCTGCGCGCCCTGACGCGTCCGTGCGCGGTCACGCTCCACGTGGACTCGACCTACGTCATGCACGGCATGACGCGCTGGCTGCCCGGCTGGAAACGCAACGGCTGGGTGACCGGCGCCAAGGCGCCCGTGAAGAACAAGGACCTGTGGCAGGCGCTCGACGCCGAGGTGCGCCGCCACGAGGTGGCGTGGGTGTGGGTCAAGGGCCACGCCGGGGACCCGGGCAACGAGCGCGCCGACGCGCTCGCCAACCGCGGCGTCGAGGTGGCGCGAGGCGCGGCGGCCGCCGTCTGAGGGACACGGGCGTACCGGCACGCGAGACGCAACGTCCCGGAACTTGATACGCGCGCCGGGGTGCGGGTTACTGGACGGGTGACCACCGACGTCTACACCCACGGGCACCACGAGAGCGTGCTGCGCTCGCACCGCTGGCGGACGGTCGACAACTCGGCCGCCTACCTCGTGCCCCTCCTCGAGCGCGGCCAGCGCGTGCTCGACGTCGGCTGCGGCCCGGGCACGGTGACGACGGACCTCGCCGAGCGCGTCGCGCCGGGGACCGTGGTGGGCGTCGACAGCTCGGCCGCGGTCATCGAGATCGCGCGCGCCTCGGCCGCCGACGTCGCGGGCGTGGAGTTCCGGCAGGGCGACGCGATGGCGCTGCCGTTCGACGACGACGCGTTCGACGTGGTGCACGCGCACCAGGTGCTCCAGCACCTGTCGGACCCGGTGAGCGCGCTGCGCGAGATGCGCCGCGTGACGCGGCCCGGGGGCGTCGTCGCGGTCCGCGACGCCGACTACTCCGCCATGACCTGGTACCCGGCGAGCTCGGGCCTCGACGAGTGGATGACGCTCTACCACGAGGTCACCGAGGCCAACGGCGCCGAGGCCGACGCCGGGCGCCGGCTCCTCTCGTGGACGCGCGCGGCGGGCTTCGACCCCACGGGCATCACGACCGGCGCCGACGCCTGGTGCTGGGCGACCCCCGAGGAGCGCTCCTGGTGGTCCGGGGTGTGGGCCGAGCGCGTGACGTCCTCGGCCTTCGCCCGCCAGGCGGTCGCGTACGGCCTCGCCGACGACGTCGCGCTCGAGGTCCTCGCGGACGCCTGGCGCGCCTGGGGCGACGCCGAGGACGGCTGGTTCGCGGTGCTCCACGGCTGGGTGCTCGCGCGCGCCTGAGCGCCCTGGCCCCGGGCGGCGCGGCCGCGCGGTCAGGTCACGGGCTGCGGCTGCGGCGCCGGACGACGGCCCTCGGGCACGACGGCGTCGGCCACGGTCCCCGAGAGGACGTGCAGGGCGAGCTCGAGCGGTCCCCGGCCCACGAGCGACCGCCACGCCCACGTCGCCGCGAGCGTCACGAGCACGAACGCCACGAGGACGGCGTTGCTCGGCGACCAGACCACGGACGACCCCAGGACGGCGATCGCGACGAGGTGGCCGCAGTACGCCGTGAGGGCGAGCGCGCCCGTCGCCGCGAGCGGCGCGACGACCGCGGGCACGCGGCGGGCGACGACGAGGCAGGCGGCCAGGAGCACGAGCGCGACGCCGACGTTCCCCACGACCTCCGGTGTCGTGTTGGCGTGCGGCTCGATCGACACGAGCGCGCGGCCGAGCGTCAGGCGCGGGTCGAGCGCCGACGTCGCGAGCGCGCCGACGCCGTAGCCGGCGACGCCGAGCACCAGCCCAGCGAGCGCGAGCCTCGCGGGCGTCCCGCGCGCGGCCAGGTCCGTGCGGCCGAGGGCGACCCCGACGAGCAGGTAGGCCATCCACACGACGGCCGGGTAGTGCACGCCGAGCAGCACGTCGAGCGCCTGCGGGAGGCGGGGGATCCCCGCCGCGCGCGTCTCCTCGCCGACGGCGGCCCAGACCACGGGCCCGACGAGCGCGAACGCCGCCGCGGCGGCCAGCAGGGTGGCGCGACGCCAGCGCAGCGCGACGGTGACGAGCGCGAACATCACGGCGTAGGTGGGCAGGATGACCGCGACCGGCGTCCCGAGGCCGATGAGCACGACCCCCAGGGGCCACAGCGCGACCGCCCGGACGAGCACACGTGCGCGCGCGTGCGCGAGGCGCGGGCCCTCGAGCGGACGGGGCCCGCCGCTGAGCAGGGCGGCCGACACGCCCGCGAGCAGCGCGAACGTCGCGGCCGAGCGGCCGTCCGCGACGACGAGCCATCCCGAGGGCGACCAGAAGGGCGGCGCGTCGTGGCCGACGTGCGCGGTGAACATCCCGAGCACGGCGAGCCCTCTCAGGAGGTCGACGCCGACGACGCGCTGCACAGCGGAAGCCTAGGCGCCGCCGTTAGGGTGACGGCGTGCGCATCGCGAGGTTCACGACCGGCGGGGATCCCCGCTACGCCATGGTGGACGGTCCGGAGGGCTCCGAGGAGCTCGTCGTCCTGACCGGAGACCCCATCTACATGCCGGTGCAGCCGACCGGCGAGCGGGTCCCGCTGTCCCGCGACGACGTGCGGCTGCTGGCACCCGTCATCCCGAGGTCGAAGATCATCGGCGTCGGCCGCAACTACGCCGACCACGCGGCGGAGATGGGCAACGAGGTGCCGAAGGCGCCGCTGCTCTTCCTCAAGCCGAACACGAGCGTCATCGGGCCGGACGACCCGATCACGCTCCCGGCCTGGACGCAGGACGTGCACCACGAGGCCGAGCTCGCCGTCGTCATCGGCAAGGTCGCCAAGAACGTCTCGCCCGAGCGCGCGCTCGACCAGGTGTTCGGCTTCACGGTCGCCAACGACGTCACGGCGCGCGACGCCCAGCGCAGCGACGACCAGTGGGCGCGCGCCAAGGGCTTCGACTCCTCGTGCCCGCTGGGTCCGTGGGTCGTCCCCGGGCTCGACGTCGAGGACCTCGCCGTGCGCGCACGGGTCAACGGCGAGACGCGCCAGGACGGCCGGACGTCGCAGCTGATCTTCGACGTGGCCCACCTCGTCTCGTACGTCTCCGAGGCGTTCACCCTGCTGCCGGGCGACGTCATCCTCACGGGCACGCCCGCCGGCGTCGGGCCGATCGTGCACGGCGACGTCGTCGAGGTCGAGGTCGAGGAGATCGGCACGCTGCGCAACCCGGTGCTGCGCCGGGACTGACGCCCGGGACCGGCGTCGGGGCGGGGACGGGCGCCGCGGCGCGAGGGCCCGGCGGCCCGCCACTACGCTGGCGGGACCATGCCTGAGAACCTCGCGACGCCGTCCGCCCCGTCCTCGTCCGCCACCGGCACCGCGGTCCGCGTGCGCTTCTGCCCGTCGCCGACGGGCACGCCGCACGTCGGCCTCATCCGGACCGCGCTGTTCAACTGGGCGTACGCGCGGCACGTCGGCGGCACCTTCGTCTTCCGCATCGAGGACACGGACGCGGCGCGCGACAGCCAGGAGAGCTACGAGCAGCTGCTCGACGCCATGCGCTGGCTCGGGCTCGACTGGGACGAGGGCGTCGAGCTCGGCGGGCCGCACGAGCCCTACCGTCAGTCGCAGCGCCTCGACGTCTACGCCGACGTCGCGCGGCGCCTGCTCGAGGGCGGCTACGCCTACGAGTCGTTCTCGACGCCCGAGGAGGTCGAGGCGCGGCACCGGGCCGCCGGCCGCGACCCCAAGCTCGGCTACGACGGCTTCGACCGCGACCTCACCGAGGAGCAGCGGGCCGCCTACCGTGCGGAGGGCCGCGAGGCCGTCCTGCGCATCCGGATGCCGGAGGACGACGTCGTCTTCACCGACCTCATCCGCGGCGAGCTGAGCTTCAAGGCTGGCTCCGTCCCGGACTTCGTCATCGTGCGCGGCAACGGGCAGCCGCTCTACACGCTGACCAACCCCGTCGACGACGCGCTCATGGGCATCACGCACGTGCTGCGCGGGGAGGACCTGCTGTCCTCGACGCCGCGCCAGGTCGTGCTCTACCGCGCGCTCATGGCCCTCGGCGTCGCCACCGTCGAGCCCGTCTACGGGCACCTGCCGTACGTCATGGGGGAGGGCAACAAGAAGCTCTCCAAGCGCGACCCGGAGTCCAACCTCTTCCTGCACCGCGAGCGCGGGTTCACGCCCGAGGGCCTGCTCAACTACCTCGCGCTGCTCGGCTGGTCGATCGCGCCCGACCACGACATCTTCTCGGTGGAGGAGATGGTGGCCGCGTTCGACGTCGCCGACGTCAACCCCAACCCCGCGCGCTTCGACCTCAAGAAGGCCGAGGCGATCAACGCGACGCACCTGCGCCTGCTGGCGCCCGACGACTTCCGCGGACGCGTCGTGCCCTACCTGCACGCGGCGGGCCACCTCTCCGCGGCCCGGTACGAGGACCTCGACGCGCGCGAGCGCGCCGTGCTCGACGCCGGCGCCCCGCTGGTCCAGGAGCGCATGACGCTCCTCGGCGAGTCGGTCGGCATGCTCGGCTTCCTGCTCGTCGCCGACGCGGACCTCGTGGTCGAGGACGACGCGCGCGCCGCGCTGCGGGACGACGCGGCGGCGGTGCTCGACGCCGCGACCGCGGCGCTCGAGCCGCTCCCCGCCGACGGGTTCACGACCGCGGCGACCCAGGAGGCGCTCACGGCCGCGCTCGTGGACGGGCTCGGCATCAAGCCGCGCTTCGCCTTCACCCCGCTGCGTGTGGCGCTCTCGGGCCGTCGCGTGTCGCCGCCGCTGTTCGAGTCCATGGAGATCCTCGGGCGGGACGCGACCCTCGCCCGGGTAGCGTCGCTGCGCGCGTCGCTCTGAGGCGGGCGGCACGGTGACCGCCGTCGACGGCGTGCTCTTCGACATCGACGACACGCTCGTCGACACGCGCGCGGCGTTCGGCGCCGCGCTCGCGGCGGTCGCCGAGCGGTACCTGCCGCACGTGGGCGCCGACCAGCACCCCGCGCTGCTCGCGACGTGGCGTGCCGACGCGAACGGTCACTACGCGCGCTACACGCGCGGCGAGACGGGCTACGCCGACCAGCGCCGGGTCCGCGCGGAGGAGCTCCAGGAGGCGTTCGGCGGGGCTCCGCTCGGCGCCGACGGCTACGACGCCTGGAACGCCGTGTTCGAGGAGGGCTTCGCGCGCGCCTGGTCCGCCCACCCCGACGCGCACGACGTCGTGCACGCGCTGCTGGGCTCCGGTCTCGCCGTGGGCGCGCTGTCGAACGCGTCGGTCGCCTACCAGACGAGCAAGCTCGAGCGCGTCGGCCTCGACGCGACCGTCCCCATGCTCGTCGGCGTGGACACGCTGGGCGTCGGGAAGCCGGACCCGCGGGTGTTCCTCGAGGCGTGCCGGCGCCTGGGGACCGAGCCCGACCGCACGGCCTACGTGGGCGACGAGCTCGACGTCGACGCGCGGGCCGCCGTCGCCGCGGGTCTGCTGGGCGTCTGGGTCGACCGGCCGGGCCCGCGCCGCGTCCCGGTGCCGGACGACGACGTCGCCGCCGCCCGCGCGGCCGGCGTCCGTGTCGTGGCGTCGCTCGCCGAGCTGCCCGCAGCGCTCGGGCTCACGGCCTCCTGAGTGCGCTGAGCGCGCGGGCCGGCCGGACGGGGGCCGCGCCGCCGTGCCTCAGCGGCCGACCCAGAGCACGACGGCCGCGGTGAGCGCCACGACCACGATGAGGCCGCGCAGCAGGGGCGCGGGCAGCCGCCGGCCCACGCGCGCGCCGATGACCCCGCCGACCGCCGACCCGACCGCGACGAGCCCGGCGATCCGCCAGTCGACGACGCCGCCGACGACGAACACGGTCGCCGAGACGAGGTTCGCCACGCCCGCGAGGACGTTCTTGGCGCCGTTCGCGCGGTGCAGGTCGGTCGTCCAGCCGATGCCGAGCAGCGCGAGCAGGACGACGCCCTGCGCCGCGCCGAAGTAGCCGCCGTAGACCCCCGTCGCGGCGACGCCGAGCGCGAGGCCCGCCGTGAGGGGCAGCGTGACGGCGCCCCGCGCGCCGCCGTCGGCGGGCGCCACGGCCGTCGCGCCGACGTCGGCACCCGCGCGGGCCGCCTCCCGCTCGGCGGCGCGGCGCCGGACGACGGCCGCGACCCGGGGCTGCACGGCCGCGAGCACCGCCGCGAGCACGAGCAGCCACGGCACCACGGCCGTGAACGACTCCGCCGGTGCGACGAGCAGCAGCAGGCCTCCTGCGACGCCGCCGATCGCGGAGAGCACGGCCATGCGGCCGACGACGCCCCACACGCCGCGCAGCTCGCGCCGGTATCCCCAGGCGCCGGTCACCGACGCGGGGACGAGGCCGACCGTGTTCGAGACGTTGGCCGTGAGCGGCGGGACGCCGAGCGCGACGAGCAGGGGGAACGTGATGAGCGTCCCGGCACCGACGACCGTGTTGACCGTCCCGGCGAGGACTCCCGCGACGAGCACGAGGACGAGGTCGAGCCCGCCCACGTCAGCGCCCCGCCGCGTAGGCCTGCATGCCGCGCGGCGTCGCGGCCGCGCGGAGGAGGCCGCCGTCGCGCGCGACGGCGGTGAGGCGGCCCAGCGACCAGGGCCCCGTGACGGTCACCTCGTGGCCGCGCCGGCGCAGGTCGTCGAGCACGTCCGTGCCCAGCCGGTCCTCGGCGTGCAGGCCGCGCAGCTCGAGGTCGCGCGGGGCGAAGGAGGAGACCAGGTGCGTCGTGTGCCACGTGGGCGCGTCGACGGCCTCCTGCAGGCCCTGCCCGTAGACGAGGTGGCGGAGGAGGAAGGGCACCTGCCACTGGTCCTGCTGGTCCCCGCCGGGCGTGCCGCACGCGAGCTCGGGCACGCCGTCGCGCAGCACGAGGGTCGGGCTGAGCGTGGTGCGCGGGCGGCGGCGCGGGCCGAGCGACGACGGCAGACCCTGCTCGACCCAGAACATCTGCGCCCGCGTCGAGAGGGCGAAGCCGAGCCCGGGGACCACGGGCGAGCTCTGCAGCCACCCGCCCGACGGGGTGACCGACACGACGTTGCCCGCCGCGTCGACCACGTCGAGGTGGCACGTGTCCCCGCGGGACGCGCCGTCGGGCCCGACCGCGGGGTCCGTGCGCGCGAAGGTCGGCTCTCCGACCCCGGTGGGACGCGCGCCCGCGGGGACCGCCCCGGTGCGCGCGCGGGCCAGGGCGTCCAGGGCCTGGCGCGCCAGGCGCGGCTCGGCCCCGTCGGGGCTGCCGGGGCGCAGCGCGTCGGACGCCGTCGGGCCGACGAGGGCACGGCGCTGCGCGGCGTAGCGCTCCGACAGCAGTGCGTCGAGCGGGACGTCGGCGTGGTCCGGGTCGCCGTACCAGGCGTCCCGGTCCGCGAGCGCGAGCTTGGCGACCTCGACGACGGTGTGCACGAGCTCGGCGGAGCCCGGCCGGGTGTCGGCCAGGTCCATGCCCTCGAGCACCGTGAGCTGCTGGAGGAGGGCTGGACCCTGGCCCCACGGTCCGGTCTTCGCGACCGTCCGGCCGGCGAACTCGACCGTGGCGGGCTCCTCCTCGCGCACCCGCCATGCCGCGAGGTCGTCCCCCGTGAGGAGGCCGCGGTGCGGCGTGCCCGTCGAGTCCATGACCGCGGTCGCGCAGAAGTGGTCGACCGCCTCGGCGACGAAGCCCTCGTAGAACGCGGCCCTGGCCGCCTCGATGCCCGCCTCGCGGGTCGGCTGCGCGGCCGCGACCCCGGCGAGCCGCTCGAGCGTCGTCGCGAGCTCCTCGTTCCGCAGGACGGCGCCGGGTGCCGGCACCTCGCCGCCCGGGAGGTAGACCGCGGCCGACGTCGGCCAGTGCTCGGCGAGGAGGTCGCGGACCGCGCGGATCGTCGCGGAGGCCTGGGCGAGCAGGGGGTGCCCGTGGCGGGCGTAGCCGATCGCGAAGGCCAGCACGTCGGGAACGCCCCACGTCCCGTACCGGGCGAGCAGGTCCATCCACGTGCCGAAGGCCCCGGGCACGACGGCGGCCAGCAGCCCGGTGCCGGGGACGGCGTCGAGCCCGAGTCCGGCGACGACCTCAGCCGTGGCGGCGGCGGGGGAGGTGCCCTGCCCGCAGAGCACGAACGGCGCGCCGCCCGCGGCGCACCCGATCACGGGGACGTCGCCGCCGAGGCCGTTGAGGTGCGGCTCGACCACGTGCAGCACGAGCCCGGTGGCGACGGCCGCGTCGAACGCGTTGCCGCCGCGCTCGAGGACCGCCATGCCGCTCGCGGTCGCGAGCCAGTGGGTCGAGGCCACCATCCCGTGGGTGCCGACGAGCTCCGGGCGGGTGGTGAAGGCGGTCACGCCCGGCATCGTCGCACGCGCGACGCGGCCCGGCCGCCCGACGCCCGGGCCGCCGACCGTCCGAGCCCGGCGCCCGTCCAGGGCGGGCGCGGGACCGGTCGGGCGCCACCCGCGTTTGGACCTGCGGCGGGCGCTCGGGTAGTGTTCCCCGCCGGTACGAGGTCTGCCTGGCCGCTCCGCGAGGGGCGTCGGGATGGTGGGCCGGATACCCCCATGGGGTATGGTGTAATTGGCAGCACGAGTGATTCTGGTTCACTTAGTCTAGGTTCGAGTCCTGGTACCCCAGCGTTGATCAGCGGTCCGTCAGGACCACCGGTCAGCATGTTGTAAGGTATCGACGTCCTCGCACCGACAGGTGTCCAGGACGGTCCAGGCCCCCATCGTCTAGTGGCCTAGGACGCCGCCCTCTCACGGCGGTAACAGGGGTTCGAATCCCCTTGGGGGTACAGCGGAAGGCCCGGTCACCAACAGGTGACCGGGCCTTCGTCGTCCCACCGCGCGACCGACGCCGCCCGCCCGCACGCGTCGGCACTCCCTCGTCCGCCGAGGTCGCTGGTTCGCGTCGGGGGGGGGGGGGACAACCCCCCCCCCGGCCCGCCACCCCCCCCCGCCACCCCCGGGGGGGGGGGGGGGCCCGCCGGGGTGTGGTGTCACCCCCCCCCGGCGGGGCCCCCCCCCCCCCCCCGCGCCGGGGGCGGGGAGGGTCGGCGGCCGCGCGGCGCCGGCCGCGGACCGTCAGGGGTAGAGGCCGCGGGTGCGGTGGGCCTGGGCGACGCGCTGGACGCCGATGAGCAGCGCCGCGTCGCGCAGCGAGACGTGCTCGCGGCGCGACACCTCCGCGACCGCGTCGTACGCGTGGAGCATGCGCTCCTCGAGCCGCTGCTCGATCTCGGCCTCGGTCCACCAGTACGCCTGCTGCGCCTGCACCCACTCGAAGTAGGACACGATGACGCCGCCCGCGTTGGCGAGGATGTCCGGGACGACGACGACGCCGCGGTCGCCGAGGATCCGGTCCGCCTTCGCCGTCGTCGGGCCGTTGGCGCCCTCGACGACCCAGCGCGCCTTGACCTGGTCGGCGTTCTCGTGGGTGAGCACGCCCTCGACCGCGGCGGGCACGAGGACGTCGACGTCGAGCGTGAGCAGGTGCTCGTTGTCGAGCTCGTCCGCCTCCGGGAAGTCGACGACCGAGCCCGTGCGGCGCACGTGGTCGAGCAGCCGCGGCACGTCGATGCCGCCGCTGCGGTGCAGCCCGCCGTACTGGTCGGACACGGCGTCGACGCGCGCCCCGCCCTGGGCGAAGATCGCCGCTGCGTGCGAGCCGACCTTGCCGAAGCCCTGGACCGCCACGCGCACGTCGGACAGCTCGAGCCCCTGCTCGCGCAGCGCGGCGGTGGTCGAGTGCACCACGCCCTGCGACGTCGCCGTCGCCCGCCCGAGCGAGCCGCCCACCTCGAGCGGCTTGCCCGTCACGACGCCGGGGATGGTGTAGCCCTGGTTGACCGAGTAGGTGTCCATGACCCACGCCATGGTCTGGGCGTCCGTGCCGACGTCGGGCGCCATGATGTCCCGCTCCGGGCCGATCATGGGCATGATCTCGCTCGTGTACCGCCGCGTGACGCGCTCGAGCTCAGCCTGCGAGTAGTTCCGCGGGTCGATCGCGACGCCGCCCTTGGCGCCGCCGTAGGGCAGCTCGACGACGGCGCACTTCCACGTCATCCACATCGCGAGCGCGCGCACCTCGTCGACGTCGACGCTCGGGTGGTAGCGCAGGCCGCCCTTGCCCGGGCCGCGGGAGACGTTGTGCTGGACCCGGAACCCGTGGAAGAGCTCGGTCGAGCCGTCGTCGCGCCGCAGGGGGATCGCGACGTTGATCTCGCGCCGGGGCGTCGCGAGCATCGCGTGCATGCCCTCGTCGTAGCCGAGGCGCCGGATCGCGCCCGAGAGCTGCGTCTGCGCGGTCGCGAGCGGCCCCGCGTGGGTGGGGCGCGCGGAGTCCGGCGCCACGTCCGGGACGCCGCTCGAGAGCGCCGGGTCCGGCTCGTCGTCCGGCTCGGGCGAGCGGCCCGGGTCCGGGTGCGGACCGGCCGCGGCGGGATGGGGGTCGACGACGGTGTCGGCCATGGGTGAGCCTCCAGCAGTGCGGGTGCGGCCTCGTCGCCGCGGTGGCGTGCCCGCCTGGTCGCGGGGCGCCGCCCTCACTCTGTCATCCGGGGCCGGGTGGCGTCGTCCCGGCACGCGTCACCCGACGTACTCGAAGTGCCAGTACTCGGGGTTGGACCCGCCCTGCCGCGCCCACGACGGCGCGACCCAGCCGTACGCCGGACCGTTCGCGACCAGCCAGTCGTAGCGCTCGGAGCCGAACGCGTAGGCCTGCCACTCCCAGGTGTCGAAGGCGAGCCCCGTGCCGTGGTTGGACGTGCCCGGCCGCGCCGCGATCGAGCCGTAGGCCTCGCGCATCTCGACCTGGTCCTCGTAGCTGCGGTACGTCATGTCGATCGCGATGTTCTCGCCGAACTGCGCGCGGAACGCCTCGTTGAGCGACGTGAGGGCGGCGGCCGCGCCCGGGCGGAGCCACTGCTGGTTGCCCTGGGAGTCCTGGCACCAGCCGAGCGGGCTCAGCTGCGAGGCCGGGATGCGCCCGTTGCTGCCGTCGCCCGTCTCCGACGGCGTCGACGTGTAGAACGTCGGGCCGTCGTTCTTCGGCGGCTCGTACGACGCCGGCCCGCCGCAGTCCGGCCCGGCGCCGGTGCTCGGCGGTCCGCCGAGCGTGCGTCCGGAGCCCGCCCCCGTGCCGGGCCGGGGCGCGGCGGCGGCGGCCTCCTCCTCGGCCCGGCGCGCCGCCTCCTCCTCGGCGACGCGCGCGGCCTCGGCCGCGAGCCACTCCTGCTGGGCCTGCGCGACGGCGGCGGCCGCCGCGTCCATCGCCGCGACCGCGGCGTCGAGGTCCGCCGCGACCGGGACGTCGAGCAGGTCCGCGTCGCCGTCCGACGTCGTGCCGGCGGGCGCCGTCGCGAGGAGCGCGCGGACGGCGTCCATCGCGGCGACGAGCGCGACCCGCACCGCGTCGTCGGCGACCTGCGCGGCAGACCCCGCCAGGACCGCGTCCGCCGCCGTGAGCTGCACCTCCGCCGTCGCGACCGACGCCGCCCACGCCGCCGCCGCCTCGCGCTCGGCGCGCCCGCGCTCGGCCTGCTCCCGCGCGGCCCGTTCCCGCTCCGCGCGCTCCTGCTCGGCCGCGAGGGTCGCGGCGGCGGCCTCCCGGCGCTCGGCGGCGTCCGCGGCACGCACCTGCACGACGGCGATCGCGACGCCCAGGGCGAGCACGGCGACCACCGCGGCCGCGCCCGCCAGGCGGACGCGGCGCGGGAGGTCGCTCAGACGGCGCAGCACCGCGACAGTGTCACCGCCCGTGCCGGCGGATGTCGACCGGCGCCCGGGGGCGTGCCTCAGTGCGGCCCGGCGAGGGCGTCGATGCGCGCGACCTCCTCGTCGCTCAGCGCGAGCCCGACCGCGGCGAGGTTCGCCTCGATCCGGCCCTCGTCCGTCGACTTCGGGATGACGACGACCCGGTGGCGCAGGTGCCACGCGAGCACGACCTGCTGGACGGTCGCGCCCTTGGCGCCGGCGATCTCGGCGAGCACCGGGTCGTCGGCGTCGGTCCGCTTGAAGGGGCTGTAGCCCTCGAGCGCGACCTCGCGCTGGGCGTGGCCCGAGACGAGCATGGGGTCGTGGTCGGCCGGGCTCCACGGGATCTGGTTGATCGCCGGCGCCTCGTCGGTCGCCTCGATCAGCTCGTCGATCTGGTCGAGCGAGTAGTTGCTCACGCCGATCGCGCGGACCTTGCCCTCGTCGCGCAGCTCGCGGAAGGCCTGCCAGGTGCTCGGGGTGGCCTGCTTGTGCGGCGGCCAGTGCACGAGCCACAGGTCCACGTACTCGGTGCCGAGCAGGCGCAGGCTCGCCTCGAGCGTCTCGCGCTCGCGACCCGCCGCGTCGGGCGGCAGCTTGGTCGTGACGAAGACGTCCTCGCGGTCCACGCCGGCCGCGGCGATGCCGCGGCCCACCTGGTCTTCGTTGCCGTAGCCGGTGGCCGTGTCGACGTGCCGGTAGCCGACGTCGAGGGCGTGGCGCACGGCGCGGTAGGCGTCGTCGCCCTCGGACTGCCACGTGCCGAGGCCCAGCAGGGGGATGGGGATGTCGCCGGTCGGGGTCCGCAGGTCGATGGTCGGGGTCGATGGCGTCGTCATCCGGCCAGTCTGCGGGACCTCCTGCCCACGCGCACACGGTCCCCGGCGCGTGAGGCTGGGGTCAGCGGCGCCGGACGGCGCCACTGCCACCCACCGGGCCGCAGGCCCGGACCGCCGACCGGGAGATGGTCACCATGCGCGTCCTCGTCGCCGTCGCCTCGCGGCACGGCTCGACCCGGGAGATCGGCGACGCCGTCGCGGAGGCGCTGCGCGACGCGGGCCACCGCGCCGAGGTGAGCGACCCGGACGACGTGGAGGACCTCGACCACGACGCCGTCGTGCTCGGCTCCGCGGTGTACGTCGGCCGGTGGTCGGCGTCGGCGCGGGCCTTCGTGGACCGGCTGGCCACGGCCGCGCCCCGGCCCGTGTGGCTGTTCTCGTCGGGCCCGGTCGGGCGCCAGCCCGTGCCCGCCGACGACCCGGAGGAGGTGCCCTCGCTCCTCGTGCGTCTCGGCGCGCGCGAGCACCGGACCTTCGCCGGGCGCCTCGACACGGGCGGCCTCAGCCTCGCCGAGCGCGCCGTCGTCGCGCTCGTCCGTTCCGAGGCCGGCGACTACCGGGCGTGGGCCGACGTGCGCGCGTGGGCCGAGGGCATCGGCGCCGAGCTGCACCGCGAGGAGGTCCGCCGGCTCTGGACGGGGCCGCTCGCGCGCTCCTGACCGTCAGGCGTCGACGAGGCGTCCGTCCGCGAGCCGCAGCGTCCGGTCGGCCATGGCCTGGAGCGTCGCGTCGTGCGTCGAGACGATGGCGGTCATGCCCTCGGCGCGCACGACGGTGCGCAGCAGCGCCATGACGGTCGCACCGGTCTCGGCGTCGAGCTGGCCGGTCGGCTCGTCGGCGACGAGCAGCCGGGGCGAGTTCGCGAGCGCGCGCGCGATCGCGACGCGCTGCTGCTGACCACCCGAGAGCTCGGCCGGGCGCTGCGCCGCGTGCCGCGTCAGGCCCACGAGCTCGAGCAGGTGCGCGACCCGCTCCTCGCGCTCCGCGGCGGGTGCGCGGCGCAGCCGCAGCGGCAGGCCGACGTTCTCGGCCGCCGACAGCATGGGCACGAGGCCGAACGTCTGGAAGACGAACGCGAGCCGGTCCCGGCGCAGCGCCGTGCGCGCGCGCTCGTCGATCGCGCTCACCTCCGTGCCGTCGACCACGACGCGGCCCGCGGTCGGGCGGTCCAGGCCGCCGACGCAGTTGAGCAGCGTCGTCTTGCCCGAGCCCGAGCGGCCCACGAGCGCGACGAGCTCCCCGCGGGCCACGGTGAAGCTCACGTCGCGGAGCGCGTGGACCTCGCGCGCGGCGCTCGCGTACGTCCGGCCGACGCCCTCGACGACGACCATCGGCGCGTCGTGGGCACCGGCCGTGCCCGTGCTGCCGGCCGTCCCGGTGATCCGGTCCGTGCGCTCCCGGGCCCCGTTCCCCTTCCCGGTGACGGTCGGCGTCCCCGTCATCGCGTCCCCTCCTCGGCGTGCGTGGCCCTGTTGCCCGGGACCGGGGACGACGTCGCCCCGGCGGCGCCGCGCGCGCGGTCCGGGCGACGGCCGTCCGGCCAGATGCCCACGTGGTCGGCCTCGAGCTCGAGCCGGACGCGGTCGCGCAGCCCGAGCGCGCTGCGGTAGTCGGCGGGCAGCTGCAGCCGGCCGACGCGGTCGAGGACCGCGTACTCCTCGGCGATGACCGCGGAGACGCCGTGCTCGTCGACCTCGGTGCGCCGCACGACCTCGGACGCCGTCCGGCCGTCGCGGATCGCGACCGTGCGCTGCACCTGCGTCGAGACGCCGGCGTCGTGCGTCACGACGACGACGGTCGCGCCGAGGTCGGTGTTCGCGGAGCGCAGCGCCGCGAAGACGTCCTCGCCCGTCGCCGAGTCGAGCTCGCCCGTGGGCTCGTCCGCGAAGAGCACCTGGGGCCGGTTGGCGAGCGCGACGGCGATCGCCACGCGCTGCTGCTCGCCGCCCGAGAGCTCGCCCGGCCGGCGGTCCGCCTTCGCGCCCATGCCGAGCGCCTCGAGCAGCTCGGTCGTCCGGCGGCGCCGCGCGCGGGCCCGCGTGCCCGAGAACGCCATCGGCAGCGCCACGTTCTCGGCGGCAGAGAGGTAGGGCAGGAGGTTGCGCGCCGTCTGCTGCCAGACGAACCCGACGACGCTGCGCCGGTAGGTGAGGCGGTCGGACGCCGTCATGCGGAGCAGGTCCCAGCCCGCGACGCGCGCGCGACCCGCGGTGGGCACGTCGAGGCCGGAGAGCACGTTGAGCAGCGTCGACTTGCCGGAGCCGGACGCGCCGACGACGGCGATCATCTCGCCCGGGTGGACGAGCAGGTCGAGGCCCTGGAGCGCCTGCACCTCGATCTGCTCGACCTGGTAGATCCGCACGAGGTTGTCGCACACGACCAGCGCGTCGGCGCCGTACTCGTGGTGCGACCGCTCGGCGGGCCGGGGCTCGGGCCCGTCCGGCGACGTGGGCGCGGTCGCGTCGCGCTGCGCGGTGGTGGTCATCCCGTCTCTCCAACCCTGAGGACCTCGCTGAGCCGGTCGCGTCGGTGCGCGAGCACCTCGGCGAGCACGGCGAGGACGAGCAGCAGGGCCGCGCCGGCGGCGAGACCCCCGATCACGTCGGCGTCGACCGTCGGCGCCGGGACGACGAGGCCGCCCGCGAGGACGTCCAGGCCCAGCGCCGGGGCGAGCACGAGCACGACGAGCACGCCCGAGAGCGTCCCGCCGAGCAGGGCGGCGAGCACGACCGGCGCGAGCTCGGCGAGCGCGAGCCACCACCCCAGCCGCGGGCTCATGCCGAGCGTGCGCAGCATCGACAGCGCGCGGCCGCGCTCGCGCGCGCCGGCGAGCACGGTGGCGACGAGCGCGACGGTGCCGAGCACGCAGACCGCCGCGACCGCGAGCACCATGAGCCGCTCGACGCCCGCGAGGAGCGCGCCCCCGCGGCGGGCCTCGAGCCACTGCGCACGGGTCGTCACGGTCTCGGGCGGGACGCCGAGCGCGGCGACGGCCGCGGCGGTGCCGTCGCCCACCACCCACACCGTGTCGGCCTCGGGTGCCGCTTCCGCGCGCGCCGCCACGGCCTCGAGGTCGACGTACACGTACGGCCCGTCGAGGTAGCCGGCGGGCCCGCCGCTCACGGTCCCCACGACCTCGACCGGGATGTACGAGGCGCCGAGGTAGAGGGCGGTGCCGTCCCCGACGACGCGCGCGGCGAGGTCGGGGTCGACGAGCGCCGGCACGGGGCCCGACGTGCCGGCGGCGCCGCGCAGCGCCTCGAGCGCGTCGGCGTCCCGCGCGGCCGACGCCGCGAGCGCCTCGTCGTCGCGCGCCCCGGCCGCCGCGGCGAGCAGCGCGCCGTAGCCGTCGTCGACCGCGAGCACGGTGACGTCCGCGGCGTCGGTGCCGAGGGAGAAGGACACGCCGCCGGTGACCTTGGCCGAGGCGACCGTGGCGCCGGGCAGGTCGCGCGCGTCGTCGACGCGGTCGAGCGGCACCGCGAGGCCCGTGTCGTCGACGCGCGCGTCGGCGCCGACCCGGTCCCAGCTCGCGTCCTCCTGCCCGGCGCGCACCGTGCCCACGAGCAGGCCGCCCGCGACGGCGAGGCCCATGCCGAGCGTCAGAGCGAGGAGCGGCAGGGGAGCGACCGCCCGCTGCGCGCGGACCGCGCCGAGCAGACCGAGGACGCCCCGCGTGCGCGCGCCGAGCGCGCCGGCGGCGCGGACCGGCCACGGGTAGACGCGCAGCACGTGCAGCGTGACCGCGAGCGCGACGAGCACGGGCCCGGCCGCGAGGAACGGGTCGACGCCGTCGGTGGTGCCCTGGAGCAGGCCACGGCCGCGCAGCGCGACCGTCGCCGCGGCGGCGAGCACCACGACGCCGGCCTCGACGACCAGCCGCCGCACGCGCCGTCGCCGCGCGAGCTGCGCGCGGTCCTGGCGGTTGGCGGGCTCGCGCCGGCCGGTCCAGGCGCGCCGGACGAGCCACGTGGCCTGGGCCGGTCCGGCGAGGAGCGCCACCCCCGCGACGACGACGAGGGGGGTGACGTCGTCGAGCGGGCCCGGCACGAGCAGCGCGGCGGCGAGGAGGCCGGTCGCGACGCCCGCGGCCGTGACGACGAGCGACTCCACGAGCACGCGCAGGCCCACGGCCGGGGCCGAGGCGCCGCGCGCGCGCTCCAGGTGGAGCACGGCGCCGCGGCGCACGACGAGCAGGCGGGCCAGCAGGACGAGCACGACGCCGGCGACGCCGACGACGCCCGAGATCATCACGGACATCTGGGCCAGCGCGGCGCGCGCCTGCGGCGGGTAGGACGCGAGGGCGTCGTCGAGCCCGGTCCGCAGTGTCACCGGCCCGGGTGACAGCTCGCCGGCGTCGGCGCGCAGGGCCGTGAGCTCGGCCGTCACGGCCTGCGCGCGCGCGACCGTGAAGGCCGCGGGGTCGACGTCGAGGCGCACCCGCCCCTCGAAGACGCTGCCCCAGGTCATGAGCCGGTCGACGCCGTCGGGCGCGGCGAGCGCGGTGAGGCGCGTGAAGGCGGACCGGTCGGACCGTTCCCCGCGCGCGACGGGGGACCACGTCTCGGGCACGGCCTCCCAGGCGACGTGCCCGGCGTCCGCGGGCGCCACGACGCCGACCACAAGGAGGCCGGCGGCGGCGCGCTCGTCGGCCACGAGCGGCCCGAGCGGCGCTGCGACGGTGAGCCGCGTGCCGACGTCGAGCGCGGCCGCGTCGGCCGCCGCGGCGGACACGACGACCTCGACCGGGGCGTCGGCGGCCGCACCGGGGACCCGCTCCGCCGGCAGCGCGCCCGCGACGAGCTCGAGGCCCGCGGGGACCAGGGCGACCGCGAGCTCGACCTGGCCGTCGGGGTCGTCCGCCGGGTCGGGCACGCCGTCGCGCGCGAGGAGGGGCGCCGGGGGGCCGACGAGCGTCGGCGTGGCCGCGTCGACGACCGCCGCGAGGCCGGGCGGCAGGCGGTCGGTGAGGTCCTGCGCCCAGGCGGCGAAGGGCTCGGTCCCGGCGAGGGCGGGCGTGAAGCCGCCGCCGGGCGCGCCGACCGAGGACCGCACGTCCACGGCGCTCGCCGCGCCGGCGGCGGTCACCGCGTCCTGGACGCCGGCGTCGACCGTGCCGGCGACGACGCGCGGCCCCCCGACGGCGAGCAGCGTGCTCAGCGCCACGAGGGTCGCGAGCGCGAGGAGCAGGCCCGCGTCCTGCCGCGCGCGACGTCGCCCGAGGAGCGCCGCCGACGCGGTGAGCGAGCGCACGCGGGTGCCGACGCCCGGACGCCCGGGCGGCCCGGCCGCGTGGCGGCTGCTCATCGCTCGTCCCCCAGACGCATGACGGCGGCGGGGTCGGCGGACCGCTGGGTCCGCGCGACCACGAGGACGACCACGGCGAGCACGGCGACCACCTCCAGGGCGAGGAGCGCGACCTGGTCCCACGGGACCGTGACGCGCACGGTGGGCACGGGTCGCGTGCCGGTCGCCGACACGGCCACGAGCGGCCCGACGAGGTGTCCGAGGAGCGCGCCGAGCCCCGTGCCGAAGCCCGCCCCGAGCGTGCACAGGAGCAGCGACTCGAGCCCGACGACGGTCGTCAGGCGCCGGCGCGACAGGCCGATGGCGCGCAGCTGGGCGAACTCGACCGACCGCGCGCGCAGCGAGACGGTCGCGTGCACCGCGAAGCCCACGGCCGCCAGCAGCGCGGCCGCCAGGGTCACGAGCCACAGCGCGGCCTGCGTCGCGACCCGCTGCGGGTGCTCCTGCATCGCGGCGGTGACGTCGACCTGCGCGACGGCCCGGCTCGCGCCGGGCTCGCCCGTCGCGGTGGGCGGCAGGCCGGCGAGGTAGGCGGGCACGTCCTCGGGTGCGACGTCGACCCACCACTCGTCGACGGCGGGCGCCGCCGCACCGGCCCGCACGAGGGCTCGCGTCAGCTGGTGGTGGTCGACCACGACGGACTCGTCGCGCACGAGCGTCGGCACGCGCGGGACGACGTCGGCGACGACCACGGGGACGAGCGCGCCGTCGACGACGAGCTGGAGCCCCTGACCGGGCTCGACGTCGAGCTTGCCCGCGAGGCCCGAGGACAGGACGACGGGCAGGGCCGCGGCGGGCGCCCAGCCCGACTGCGTCACCGACGCCACGCCGAGGACGAGGTCGCTGAGGCGCCCGGAGAGGCGGAACCCGGCCTGGGCGCCGTCGGGCGGGCGGTCCGACGCGAGCTCGAGGGTCCGCGCGGTCGACGACCACCCGAGGTCGGCAGGGACGTCGAGCGGCGCGACGGCCAGCCCGAGCGACGCGAGGTCGAGGGTCCGCCCGGTGCGGTCGACCGCGGCGCCGTCCGGCGCGTCCCGGTCCCCCGCGGGTTCCGGCCCCGCTGGCGCGTCGGACGCGCCGGGCGCCGCCGTTGCCGCCGCGGGCGTGAGCGCTCCCAGCTCGCCGAGCGCGAGGGAGACGTCGAGCTCGGCGAGCGTGACGTCGAACACCGCGCGCGGGTCGGGCGCGAACAGGCTCGCCTGCAGGCCGACGAGCCGCAGCGGCTCCTGCGGGCCCACGACCGCGCGGGAGGACGCGGACCCGGGCTCGCCCGCGGCGGCGGCGTCGTCCGGCTCGGCGCCCGGCAGGAGCGCGTCGACCTGGCGCGCGCGGCCGTCGACCGGGACGGTGCCGAGCTCGACCGTCGAGAGCAGTCCCGTCGCGTCCTCGAGCACCAGGCGCAGGGACGCGGCGACGGGCAGCGGCGTGGCCGCGTCACCCACCCGGACGACGCCCGTGAGCCCGCGCAGGTCGGGGGGCAGGTCCACGCCCGTGGCCGCCGGCACCTCGGCCGCCAGGGCCGCGATGCGTGCGCCCGACACGGCGCCCATGCGACCGCGGTCGAGCGTGGCGCGGCTCGCCGCGGTCAGCGCGAGAAGGTGCACGGGACGGCCGTCCGGCGGCCCCGCGAAGGTCGAGGCGTCGAACGGCGCGAGCTCGGCCTCGCGACGCGCGACCGGCTGGGGGACCGCCGCGACCCCCGGGACCGTGAGCGCGGCGGCCTGGCCGGCGGTCGGCGCCTCGTCCTGCACGACGACCGCCGCGCCCGTCGCGAGCTGCGCCTGGTCGGCCTGCGACTGCCGCCAGGTCGCGAGGAAGGTCTGGCTGAAGGTGCCCACGGCGAGCGCGAGCGTGAGCAGCAGCACGGCCGCCGTCGCACGCGTCGTGCGTCGGCCCACCTCCCACGCGGCGAGCGGGCCGACGACGCCGCGACCGCGCGCGCCGATCCGCTCGGTGAGCCGCGACGCCGCGGGCAGCAGCCGCAGGCACAGGAGCGCGCCCGCGAGCAGGACGACGGCCGGGCCCGCCACGAGGACGGGGTCGACGACGAGGGTGGCCCCCTCGCGCGCGACGGGGCTGCGGTAGCCCTGCAGCTGGGCGTACGCGACGCTCGCCAGCACGACGAGCACGACGTCCAGCCCCGACCGCGCGAGCACCGCGCGCCGGTCCGGCCGCGCCCGGGCCTGCTCGCCCTCGAGGAACGTGCCGGCGCGGCGCAGGAGGGGGCTCACGAGCACGACGGCGACGAGGAGCGCCACGGCCGCCGCGGTGAGCCAGGCGGCCGGGGGCAGCCCGGGGTCCTGCGTGACACCCGCGGCGACCATCGCGGGGCGGCCGGCGAGCAGGAGGTGCACCTGCCGGGCGAGCGGCGGGCCGGCCGCCGCCACGAGCAGGGCGACGAGGGCCGCCTCCGTGGCGGCCAGGCCGAGCAGCTGGCGTCCTCCCGCGCCGCGGGCGCGCATGAGGTTCTGCTCGCCCGCCCGGGCCTCGGCGAGCAGCCGCGCGGTCTGCAGCAGCGCGGCGACGGCGAGCACGACGAGCAGCAGGCCGACGACGAGCACGCTCGCGCGCGTGACGACGACGGCCGTCGCGACGTCCCGCACGAGGTCGGCGAGCGGCGTCGTGAGGCGGACCTGGTCGCCGACGTCGCCCACGCGGGCGACGCCGCGCTCGCCCGCCGAGGCCAGCCGGTCGAGCAGCGGGACGACGTCGGCCACGGCCACACCCGCGAAGTCCGGCGTGTACCGCACGGTGAGGCGCGCGAGCTCGACGCCCGCGGCGTCGAGCGCACCGGGCGCGGCGACGAGCGGCCCGTACGCGTCGGTGACCACGCTGCCGCCGGTGCCCGGCACGACGAAGTCGGGGTCGTGCTGGCGGCCGTCGAGCTCGTCCGCCGACCAGGTCGCCGTGCCGGCGCCGCGCGGCTCGAACACGCCCGCGACCTCGACCTCGAGGCGCTCGTCGACCTCGTCGGCGGGGCCCACCTCGAGCCGGTCGCCGAGGGCGAGCCCCAGGTCGGCGGCGAGGGCGGCCGGCACGGCGACGGGCACCACGCCCGGCGTGGCGGGCGACGCGGGCCACGTGCCCGCGGTGAGGGCGGCCGCGTCCTCGACGCCCTCGACGTGCCCGAGGTAGACGATCGCGGGGATGTCGTCGGCGCGCGGGAGCCGGTGCAGGACGGACTGCTCCACGCCGCGTCCCACGGCCGGAGCCGGCGCCACGAGCGCGGCGACGGCTCCGTCCGCGGCGGTGTGCGCCTCGGCGGCGGGCACCGTGAGGCCCTCGACCGTGACCCGCACCTCGGTGCGCGCCGGGTCCGCGTCCCGGAGCGCCCCGCGGACACCCTGCTCCTCGGTCGAGACGAGCAGGAGAGCGAGGGCGGTGAGCGACGTGCCCACGAGGAGCGCGACCACCGCGACGACGGCGAGCAGGCGCCACTGGGTCGCCGACCGGCGCAGCGCGGTGCGCACGCGCCACGGGCGCAGGTCGCCGCTCACGCGTCCCCGCGCACGCCGCTGGCTCGCATCGTCACCTCGTCGTGGTGCGTCGGACGAGCGTGCCGCAGGCACCCTCGCCCGGGCGGTGGTGACCGCCCGCGACGATGATGCCCGAGCGCTGGTCACGCTCCCACCGTCTGTCCGTCCTGTGGCCGAATCGTGACGTGCGGGCGGACCTCAGGGTCCGGGGCGCGGTCGGGCGGGCGCGGTCGAGCGGCCGCAGCCCTCGCGGCTCAGCGCCCGGCGGCGGCCCCGGCGACGACGGCGACGGCGACCACGAGGCAGCCGACCAGGCCGAGCACCGGGACCGTGCGCGCGAGGCCGCGTCGTCCCGGGAGCGTCAGCGCGGCCGCGTGCGCGACCGCGTAGTAGACGAGGACGCAGCCCGACGAGAGCGCGATCGTGGCGGTGAGGTCGAGCGTCGCGGTGGCCGCGGTGGCGCCGAGGCCGACGAGCCCCTGGGCGACGACGGGCCGGGGCTCGGCCGCCGGCCCGTCGAGCCGCGCGAGGCGGCGCGGCAGCACGCCGTCGCGCGCCATGGCCAGCGCGGTGCGGGACAGGCCCAGCAGCACGCCGAGGCACGAGGCGAGCGCGGCGAGGGTGGCGACCGCGACGACGAGCGCGGGCGGGACGCCGACGGCGGCCGCGGCGTCCGCGACGGGACGCGCGGCGACCGCGAGACGCTCGAGCCCCAGCGTGCGCACGAGCGCCGCGCCGACGAGCGCGTACGTGACGAGCACGACGGCGAGCGCCACCGCGATCGCCCGGGGCAGCGTCCGTGCCGGGTCGCGGACCTCCTCGCCGAGCGTGGCGACGCGCGCGTAGCCCGCGAACGCGAAGAACAGGATGCCTGCGGCGCCGAGCACGCCGAGCGCGTCCGGGCGGACCAGGTCTCCGGCGGCGGGCGCCGTCGCGGCCGCACCGGCGAACGACCGCGCCGCGACGACCGCGAGCGTCGCGAGGACGACCACCGAGACGGCCAGCGTCGCCCGGGCGCCCCGGCGGGCCCCCGCGCACGCGGCCGCCGTCAGCGCGACCACGACGCCGACCGCGAGGACGCGGCGGTGCTCGGGCCAGGCGTAGCCCGCGGCCGTCGTCGCGATCGCGGCGGCGCTGAGCGACTTGCCGACGAGGAACGCGGCGCCCGCGAGCGTCCCCGCGGCGGGGGAGAGCCGCGCGCGGCCGTAGGCGTACGCGCCGCCCGACGTGGGCAGCACGGCCGCGAGCCGCGCCGAGGAGTCGGCGTTGAGCCAGGCGACGACGGCGGCCAGGAGCAGGGCGACCGGCAGGGCCGGCCCGGCGGCCGCGGCCGCGGGCGCGAACGCGACGAAGACGCCCGCGCCGAGCATCGAGCCGACGCCGACCGCGGTCGCGTCGAGCAGCCCGAGACGGCGCGCGAGCCCGGGTCGGGGGTCCGTCATCGGGCGGGTCCGCTCAGGCCGACTCGCGGACGACCACCTCGGCGCCGAAGATGCGCGGCTCGAAGGAGGTGGCCTGGCCGGAGATCTGGTCGAGCAGCAGCTCGCCCGCGACCCGGCTCATCTCGACGACCGGGTTGCTCATGGTCGTGAGCGGGGGAGCGGTCGAGGCCGCGACCCCCAGGTCGTCGAAGCCGATGACCTTGATGTCGCCCGGCACGGTCAGCCCGCGGCGCGCGAGCACGCTCAGCGCGCCCGCCGCCATGAGGTCGGAGGCCGCGAAGACGCCGTCGATGTCGGAGTACGCGTCGAGCAGGCGCTCCATGGCGGCGGCACCGCTGGCCGACGTGAAGTCGCCCCGGACCATCGCCTCGTCCGAGAGGCGGGCGTCCTGGAGCGCCTGGCGCCAGCCCGCGAGGCGGTCGACGCCCGCGGCCATGTCGAGCGGCCCCGCGATCGTCGCGATCCGGCGGCAGCCGCGCGCGATGAGGTGCTCGGTCGCGCGCCGGCCGCCGAGGTAGTTGTTGACGTCGACGTACTGCATCGGGCGCGGCGCGGCCCACGGCCGGCCGACGAAGACGCACGGCAGGCGCGACTCGGCGAGGACCGAGTCGAGCGCGTCGTCGCGGTGGTGGGACACGATGACGGCGCCGTCGACGTGGCCGTTGCGCAGGTAGCGGCCCGTGCGCTGCGCCTCCTCGCCCTTGCGCGCGATGAGGAGGATGAGCTGGATGTCGGTGTCGACGAACGCGGCGCTGAGGCCCTGGAGGGTCCCGGCGAAGTACGGGTCGGTGAGGACCTTCTCGTCGGGCTCGGGCACGACGAGGGCAACCGAGTCCGTGCGCCGGGTCACGAGCGACCGCGCGGCGCGGTTCGGCGTGTACCCCAGCTCGGCGACGGCCGCGTCGACCGCGGCCTGGGCCTCGGGGCTCACCTTGAGGCCGCCGTTGATGGCCCGCGAGGCGGTCGAGCGCGAGACGCCCGCGCGCTCGGCGACCTCCTCGAGCGTCGGCGCGTGGTGCACCCCCGGGAAGGGCGCACCTCCGCCCGGGTGGAGGTCTGCCGTCATCGGCGGTGTCCTTCCTGCGCGCCCGTGGGGGCGGGGGTGGGGTGCGTGGCGGCACCCCGCGATGCCGTGCCCCAGGGGGACGGCCGAGATCGGGGACGGGCGGGTGAGAGCGGTTCCATCCGGGCTGAAGTGTCATGCGGGCGCCGGAGGCGTGTCAACACCTCGCCGCGCGCGTCGGCTCGCGTCCCGCTCAGCACCCTCGGCCCCTCACCCCGGACGGCGCAGCCAGACGGCGGCCGTGCGCTCCTCGGCCGCGATGGCGGCGCGCACCGCCTGCGCCGTCGCCTCCTCGACCGCGCTCGCGAACAGCGGCAGCGACGCCTTGAGGTCGCCCTCGAAGTGCTGGACGGTCGTGCCGTCGTCCTGCGTCTCGAGGCGCAGGGTGCCGGTCATCCGCACCGGTGCGCCGAGGATCTCGACGACGACCGTGCCGCGGCGGCCGGGTCGGTCCGGGCCGCCGGGCGGTTCCCACGCCTCGACCTGCCGCACCTCGAGGCTGCCGCCGACGAGCGAGCGGAACTGCGCCGGGATGCCGTCCGTCGGCATCTGGCGGCGCGTCGTGACGGTGAAGGCCTCGTCCGGCCCGCCGACGACGTCGACCTGCTGCGAGAGGGCGCCCGACGCCCGCACCTTCGCGGCGACGAACTCCTCGTCGGCGAGCATCCGGACAGCGGCGCCGAGGTCGGCGTCGTAGCGGGCGTGTGCGGACAGGTGCACCGGTGCCTCCGGGTCGTGTGCGGTGCCCTGAGGCTAACGCGTCGGGACGGTGCCGCACCGCGCCTCGCCTAGGCTTTCGCCGTGTCCACGCTCAGCGACCTCGTCTCCCGGCACGCCGACCTCGTCCCGGCCGACGTCGAGTGGCTCCACCTGCTCGTGGGCGACTGGCAGCTGATCTCGGACCTCGCGTTCGCGGACCTCGTGCTCTGGCTGCCGACGCGGTCCGGCGACTTCGTCGCCGTCGCGCAGGCGCGCCCGTCGACCGGCGCGACGGTCCACTACGACGACATCGTCGGCAGCAGCGCCCCCGAGGGGCAGCGGCCGCAGCTCGAGCGCGCGCTCGCCGAGGTGCGCATCCAGCGCTCGCGCGAGCCCCGCTGGTTCGGCACCTACGCCGTGCGCGAGGAGGCCGTCCCGGTCGTGCACGGCGGGCGGCCGATCGCCGTCGTCGCGCGGCAGACGAACCTCGGCGGTGCACGCACGCCGAGCCGGCTCGAGCTCAACTACGTCGAGTCGGCGGACGACCTCGTCGCGATGATCTCGCGCGGCGAGTTCCCCGCGCCCAACGCCCCGACGGGCCCGCGCCGCGGCGCGCCGCGCGTGGGCGACGGCCTCATCCGGCTCAACTCCGAGGGCGAGGTGCTCTACGCGAGCCCCAACGCGCTCAGCTGCTTCCACCGCTTCGGCGTCCTCGGCTCGCTCGTCGGCCGCTCGCTCGCGGAGGTGACCACCGAGCTGCTCGAGGAGAGCTCGGCGATGGACGAGTCCCTCCCGCTCGTCGTCATGGGGCGCGCGCCGTGGCGCACGGACGTCGAGGCGCGCGGCGTGTGCCTGTCGCTGCGCGCCGTGCCGCTCACGGAGCACGGGCAGCGGGTCGGGGCCGTGCTCCTGTGCCGCGACGTGTCGGAGCTGCGCCGGCGCGAGCGCGAGCTCATCACCAAGGACGCGACGATCCGCGAGATCCACCACCGCGTGAAGAACAACCTCCAGACGGTCGCGGCGCTGCTCCGGCTCCAGTCGCGGCGCATGACCTCGCCGGAGGCGCGCGACGCGCTCGGCGAGGCGATGCGGCGCGTCACGACCATCGCGCAGGTGCACGAGACGCTGTCCCAGACGCTCGACGAGACCGTGGACTTCGACACCCTCGTGGACCGCAGCCTGCGGCTCGCGGCCGACGTCGCGTCGGCGGGCGCGTCCGTGCGCACGGTCCGCACGGGCACGTTCGGGATGGTGCCCGCGGAGGACGCCACCGCGCTCGCGCTCGTGCTCACCGAGCTCGTGACGAACGCCGTCGAGCACGGGTTCGCGGGCGGGCGGACGGGGACGGTCGACATCATCGCCGAGCGCTCCGGGACGCACCTGCGTGCGGTCGTCGCCGACGACGGCGTCGGTCTCCCGGGCGAGGGCGGCGTGCCCGGCCCGGGCGCGGGCCTCGGCACGCAGATCGTCGGCACGCTCGTCCGCAACGAGCTGCGCGGGAAGATCTCCTGGTCCGCGCGCGAGACCGGCGGGACCCAGGTCGTCCTCGACGTCGACCTGCGCGAGCGCAAGCCGCTGTGACGACGACGACCCCGGCACCGCCGAGGCGGTACCGGGGTCGTGGTGCGCACCGCGGGGTGCGCGACGTCAGGGGTGCGTCAGCCGGCGCGGCGGGCGCGCGCGGTGCGGCGCTTGAGCGCGCGGCGCTCGTCCTCGGAGAGGCCGCCCCAGACGCCCGCGTCCTGCCCGGACTCGAGGGCCCACTTCAGGCACGTGTCGATCACGGGGCAGCGACGGCAGACGGCCTTCGCCTCGTCGATCTGCTGGAGCGCAGGGCCGGTGTTGCCGATCGGGAAGAAGAGCTCCGGGTCCTCGTCCAGACATGCAGCGCGGTGGCGCCAATCCATTCGATGTCTCCTCGGGCACGCAGCGAACCAGAGCCCGGTCAGGGCGTCGGTTCTGGTGGGGGTGGTGCAGGGGCCGTCCTGCGAAGGACGTCCTATGACTGCCATCAAGCCTCACATGGCAGAGCAGGGTGCACAAGGGGTAACGAGAAGGTTTCATCCGCATCACGATGAGTCCTTGGTCACACCCTCGGCGTGGTCCGGACAACCCGCCACGAACCACCCCTGACCTGCTCGGGACCGGCCCCCGACCTGCTCGCCACCGGCTCCCGAGCGCCTCGCGGCCCGGTCGTCGCGGGAGGGTCCCGGGACCGTCCCCGCGGGCGCGCCGGATGCGGCCTACGCTCGGCGCGTGCCCCCCGAACCGCGCCCCGGCGCCGAGCCCGTCGCGCGTCCTGCCGCCGTCGTCGCGCTCGCCGTCCTGCTCCTGGTCGAGGCGGTCGCCGTGGCCGGCGCCGCGGCCGTGGGCGTCCCGTCCGTGGTCACGGGCGGCCGGCCCGCGGTCGCCGGGTTCGTCGTGCTGTGCGCGCTCGGCGTCGCCGCCGCCCTGGTCGCGTCCGCGCGGTCCTTCTGGCGCGGCTCGAGCCGCGCGCGGGGCCCCGCGGCCACGTGGCAGCTGCTCCAGGGCGCGACGGCGTTGACCCTCCTCCAGGCCGGCGTGCTGCGGCCGGTCGCGTGGGCCGCCCTCGCCGTCGCGGCCGCGGTGCTCGCGCTCGTCGTCACCCGTCCGGCGCCGCCGCCCCGCACCCTCTGAGCCCGACGTCGTCGCTGCGGACGACGTGCGCGACCTGCACGGGCACGACGGCCGCTGCGGCGCGCCCGTGGTCGACGACGGCCCCGCGGCCCGGTGCGCGGGGTCGGTCGGGGTCGGCGACGAGCGACAGGTCGACGCCGGCGACGTCCGCCGAGCCGGGAGTCAGGGGTGCGAGCACGAGCGTCGGCGCGGCGCCGCGCAGCGCCGCGAGGGTCCCGCGGTAGGCGCCCGCGGCACGGTCGGTGCGCGCCGCGGCGACGACCGGGACGGCGCCGACGCACGCCGCGAGCGCGTCGTCGAGGTCGGGGGCCAGCGCGTCGACGTCGTCGGCCAGGACGACGACCGGCGCGCGCGGCTGCGAGCGCCCCGACGCGGCCTCCGCAGCGAGCCGGCGCAGCACCGCGGCCGCCTCGGGTCCGGACCCCAGCCGGTGCGTCCCCGGGACGAGCGGCCGGTCGGCCGCGGGCGCGGGCGTGGCGCCGGGCCCGGGCGCGAGCGCGACGACGACCACGCCCGGGCCCAGCCCGGCGAGCACCGCGGCGAGAGCCGTCGAGCGGCCGCTGCCGGGCGGGCCGACGACCAGTGCCCCGCGCGCGACGTCGAGCGTGACCGGCCCGGCGTCGTCACCGCCGAGGCCGACCGCGACGCGCCACGACCCCGGTCCGGACGTCGGCGCCACGCGCGGCACGCGCGCCACGTGCTCGGGCACGGAGCGCAGGCGCAGCGGCGCGGGTCGCCCGCCGCCCGCGGTCCCCTCGTCCGCGGGCGGCGGCCCGTCGTCGGGGAGCGCGACCTGGCACGCGGCCGCGCCCGCCGCGTCGAGCAGCACGCCGCGGCCGGGCCTGCCGCGCACCCCGGCCGCCGCGGGCGGGACCCCGAGCAGCGCCGCGTCGTGGACGTCGACCGCGAGGACGATCCGCGCCGGGCAGAGCTGCGCGAGGCGCACGACGTCGCCCGGCGCGCCTGCGACGGCGACCGCGAGGCCGGCGCGCGCGCCGCGCAGGACCCGCTCGACGAGGCCCGCGCCCGCACCGCGCGGGAGGCGGTCGAGGGCGCGCTGCACGTCGCCGACGTCGTCGACGACGACGAGCGTGCGGGCAGGGGCCGGGTCCGGCCGGGCGGGGGCCGTGACGAGGGTGAGCAGCAGGCGGGCCAGGCGCGCCGGGTCGTCCGTCCCGACGGTCGTGCCGAGCCCGGGGTACCCCCCGAGGCCGCGCGCGGGGCCCCGGTCGCCCGCGCCCGCCGCGGCGACGACGTGGACGTGGGTCCCCTCGGCGAGGGCCGCCCGCACGACCGTGCGCAGCGCCGTCGTGCGGCCCGAGCCTGGCCGGCCCGCCACCGCGAGGGGTCCTGCGTCGGGCCGCCAGCGCAGCGCCCCGCGCGCCGGCACCTCGGGCTGGTCCGTGAGGCCCAGCAGGAGGCCCGCCCCGTCGCCCGCACCGGGCGGGCCGACGGCGCGACGTGCGGCCGACGCGGTGAGACGCGCCGGGAGCGGCTCGAGCCAGACCGGCTCGGGGGCGGCGAGCCCGAGCGCGCCCGCCGCCGCCCGGGCGGCGGCGGCGAGGACCGCGGCGTGGTCGGCCGCGTCCCCGCCGGCCGTGGGCGAGGCGGCGCCACGCGGCGGCGCCCCCCGCCCGTCGGCGCCCACCCAGCGCGCACGCACGGGGGCGTCCGGCGGGGCAGGGGGCTCCCAGGCCCCGGGCGCGAGGGCGGCCCAGGCGGTCTGCACCGTCTCGACCGACGCGTCGCGCCGGAGGACCGCGCGGCCGGGCCGGTCCACGGGCAGCGCGGCGGCGTCGGGCACCTCGACGACGTCGAGCGAGTCGGCGGCGTCGGTGACGCGCAGGCAGACGCGCAGGGCGAGGTTGGCGCGCATCTGCGCGGTGATCGCGCCGGCCGGCCGCTGCGTCGCGAGGACGAGGTGCATCCCGAGCGACCGCCCCTGCGCCGCGAGGTCGACCAGCCCCGGGACGAAGTCCGGCAGGTCGGCGGCGAGCGCCCGGAACTCGTCGACGACGACGACGAGGCGCGGCGGTGCGCCGCCGGCGGCCCGCAGGTCCTCGACGTCGGTGGCGCCCGCCCGCGCGAGGAGGCGCTTGCGCCGCGCGAGCTCGGCGCGCAGCCCCGCGAGCGCCCGGGCGGCGCGCTCGGCGTCGAGGTCGGTGACGAGCCCGACGACGTGGGGGAGGCGGGTGCAGGCGCCGAAGCTGGCGCCGCCCTTGTAGTCGACGAGCACGAGGGCGACATGGGACGGCGGGTGCCGGAGCGCGAGCGCGAGGAGCCACGACTGGAGGAGCTCGGACTTGCCGGCGCCGGTCGTCCCCGCCACCAGGGCGTGCGGGCCGTCGGCGAGGAGGTCGAGCGCGACGACGCGGTCGGTCGCGGCGAGCGGTACCGCGAGCGACCGCAGCGGCGCGCGCCCGTTCACGGCTGCGGTCCACGTGCGTGCCACGTCCGGCGCACCGGGGTCGCCGAGGAGGTCGGCGAGGGCCACCCGCGGCGGCGGCTCGGCGGGGCTGCGGTCGTCGTGCGGGGGCGGCCGCGTCGCCCATGCCGCCGCGAGCCGACGGGCCTGCGCCTCCGGCCAGGCGGGCCCCGCCGTCGGGACCGTCGCGGGCCGGGCGCCGTCGGGGCCGTGGAGCGTCGCCGCGCCGTCGGTCGCGACGTCGAGCGCCCAGCGGCACCACGCCGGTGCTGCGGACCGGTGGGCCGCGAGGACGAGCGCGCCGTCGAGACCGGGGCGGCGCGCCGCCCACCACGCGTGGGCGTCGGCCGCGCCGTCGACGAGCACCAGGTGGTGCGACCCCGGCGGGGGCACCGCGACCGTCCCGTCCCACCGCACCTCGAGCCGACCCCGTGACGCGGCCGCGGGCCGGCGCAGCCACCGCCAGGCGCCCGGCGCGCCGCCGAGCACGCTCACGGCCCCCGGGCACGCCGCGACGGCGGCGACGAGCGCGCGGGCCGCGGCGTCACGGCCCGGCCCGACGAGCGCGAGACCCTCTCCGGCCCAGTCCCACCACGACGGCGGCTCGGGCGTACCGCGCGACGGGTCGTGCGACGGGTCCGTGGGGGCGGCCGCCGCCGCCGCCACCGCGGCCGCGGCCGCGTCGGGGCCGAGGGGAGCCGGACCCGACGGGGTCCGCGCGCGGCGACGCACGCGCTGCAGCGCCCAGCCCGCGCCCGCGGCGAGCGGGCCGGCGAGCCCGAGCGCCAGCAGCGCGGGGCTCCCGGTGACGGCCGCGAGCCCGGCTGCGACCACGAGCGGCGCGACCCACGTCGCGGGCGACGCGCCGCGGTCCGGGGCCGTCCCGCGGGACCGGCCCTCCGCCTCGGGTGACGGCGCCTGTCGTCCGTCGCGCGTGCGGACGACCACCACGCCGTCGCCCACCCGGATCGGCTGCCCGGCCCGCACCCGGCGGCCGCGTCGCCCCACCCGCCGCGGACCCCGCCGCGCCTCGACGACCGTGCCGTTCGCCGACCCGGCGTCGTGCACCGTCCAGCGCGGGGCGCCGCGGCGGGGAGCGTGGGTGCGCAGGACGGCGTGCTGCCGGGACACGGCTGGGTCGGGCAGGGCGAGAAGCCCGGCGGGGTCGGGCAGGGCGAGAAGCCCGCCGGGGTCGGGCGGCGAGGGCGCTCGCCCGACTCGCACGATCCCGTCGCGGCCGGGCACCGCGACGGCGCCCGCGCCGGGCCCGGCCACCACGGCGACGTGCCACGGCGCGGCGGCGGCGAGGGCGGCGGGGTCGGGCCGACCACCGCCCACGGCCAGCACGGCGCCGTCGACGAGCGGTGGCACGCCGGTGACGTGGTCGTCGTCGAGCGCCCGGCCGTCGACCCCGAGCACCGCGTCCGCGAGCTCGGCGGCGCCGGTGAGCCGGACGAGCGCCGCGCGGCACCGGCGCAGGCTCACGCCGTCGGGCAGCTCGACGTCGCCACCGGGCGCCAGGGTCACGTGCATGCGCCGACCCTCGACGCCGCGCCGCCGCGCGGCCACGCGGTACCGCCGGGCCTGGTGACGGCGCGGCCCTCCACAGGCCGCGCCGTCCGTCGGTCACTCGACCGCGAGCGCCCCGACCGGCGACGTGCGCGCGGCGCTGCGGCCGGGCAGCACCGAGGCGAGCAGCCCCGCGAGGAGGGCGACGACGACGACCGCGCCGAGGTCGCGCCACGGCACGGCGAACGAGACCGGGCCCACCTCGCTGAGCAGCGTGCGCGCACCGGCCCAGCCGTAGAGCGTCCCGAGCACCGCGCCGACGACGGCGCCGACCCCGGCGATGAGCATGCCCTCGACGGCGAGCGTCCCGCGCAGCTGCGCGCGCGAGAGCCCGATCGCCCGCAGGGTCGCGTTCTCGCGCCGCCGCTCGAGGACCGACAGCGACAGCGTGTTGGTCACGCCCACGAGGGCGATGACGACGGCGACCGCGAGGAGCGCGACGACCACCGTGAGGAGCGTGTCGACGACCTGCTGGAAGAAGGCGCGCTCGACCGCGCCGCCGACCGTCTCGAGGGGCTCGCCGGTGTCGCTCGCCGCCGCCGTGATGTCGGTGACGGCCGACCGCGCGACGTCGACCGAGGACAGCCGCACCCAGAGCCGGCTCACGCCTGCGTCGGGGTCGAGGCCGGCGAGCACCTCCGGGGTGACGAGGACCGCGGTCCCCGGGAGCTCGGTGACGACGGCCGTGAGCGTGACGACCGCGGCCTCGTCGCTCGTCGCGACGGACCCGCCGGACGCCTCCGCGTCCTCGGCGCCGCCGCGCCCCGGCTCGGCGCCGTCCTCCGGCTGCTCCCGCGGCCCCGGCTCCGCCGTGGCGCTCCCGACGGGTTCGGACGGCTCCACGACGACCGGCTGCCGCCGCACCGTGACCGTGTCGCCCGTGCGGATCCCGCTCCACCCGCTCACCTGGGCGGGGACGACGACGTGCGACCCGTCGAGCCCCGCGAGGTGGCTCGGGTCGTGCAGGACGGCCTGGCCCTCGGCGGGGTCGACGGCGCGCACCTCCATGAAGCTGAGGGGCTCGCCGTCGCCGACGGTGAGCTCGACGACGCTGCCCGTCAGCGGTGCGACGTGCTGGACGCCGTCGACCGCCTCGACGTCCTGCGCGAGGCCCGAGGGCAGGGCGGGCAGGGTGAGCCCGTCGCTGAGCGTCCCGACCGCGACGTCCACGGGGAACTCCTCCTCGAGCGCGGCGGTGAGCGCGGTGCGGGACGTCGCCGCGCCCGTCGCCATCATCGCCACGAGCGTCACGCCGATGAACAGGGCCGCGCTGGTCGCCGCGGTGCGGCGCGGGTTGCGCACGCTGTTGGCGGCCGCGAGACGGGCGGCCGGTCCGCCCGCGCGCGCCAGCACCGTGCCGACGAGGCCCACGAGCCGCGGGACCCAGAACACCGCCCCCAGCACGACGCCGACGAACGACGCCGCCCCGCCGACGACGCCCGCGAGGAGGCCGACGAGCAGGTCGTAGCGCTCCGCGACCACGACGCCGCCGGCCAGCACGAGCGCGCCGCCGACGGCGAGGAGCGCCGCCGTCCACGCGCGGACCCGGCCCGAGCGCTCGCCGAGGCTCGGCGTCCCCGCGGGCCGCAGCGCCGCGAGCGGCGAGACCCGCGTCGCGGCGACCGCGGGCGACAGCGCGGCGAGCACCGTGACGAGCGTCCCGACGAGCACGGGCGTGAGGACCACGGCGGGCGTGACGTGGACCGCCGCCGGGAGGGGGACCTCGGTCCACGTCCGGCCGAGGACGAGCAGCGCTGCCTGCACGAGGGCGAGCGCGGCGACCAGACCGGCGACCGACGCGGCCGCGCCGAGGATCAGCGCCTCGAGCACGACGGACCGGCGCAGCTGCGAGCGGTCCGCACCGACGCAGCGCAGCAGCGCGAGCGTGCGCGTCCGCTGGGCGACCAGGACCTGGAACGTGTTCGCGATGACGAGGGCCGCGACGAGCATCGACACCCCCGCGAAGCCGAGGACGACGGCGGTGAACTGGTTCGCGTCGCCCGTGACCTCGGCGGTGATCGCGCGTGCCTGCTCGTCGATGGTCCGCACGGTCGTGCCCCGCTCGACGACGGCGGCCGCGGTGCGCTGGACGTCGGCGAGCGACGCGCCGTCGTCGAGGGCGACGGCCGCGTACCAGTACCAGGTCTCGGGCGCGCCTGAGGTGCCGGCCCACCAGCGCTCCCAGGTGCGCAGCTGCTCGGCCGTGGCGACGCCGACGCCGCCCGTGCTGAGGAAGGGCGCCTCGGGCATGTCGAGCACACCGACGACCACGAGCTCCTCGTCGCGCTCCTCCCGGACCAGCTCGTCACCGCCGTCGCGCGGCTCGACCCAGCGCTCGGCGGTCATCTCGACGGTGTCGCCCGGCTCGGCCCCGAGCACCTCGGCGACGTCGCGCGGCAGCGCCACCTCGCCCGGCCGGTCCGGCAGCGCGCCCGCGACGAGGGCTCCCGCCTGGAGCGCGGGGTCCTCGGCGACGGGGGAGATGCTCGCGACCGTCTGGCCGTCGGGCCCCGAGAGCTGGATCGACGTCTGGAGGTAGCCGTGCACCGAGCGCACGCCCGGCACCTCGCCGAGCGCGGTGATCGTGCGGTCCACGACCTCGCCCTCGACGACGAGGTCGGCGCCCGCGTAGCCGCTGGTCACCGCGTCGTAGGTGGTGCGGGTCATGATGTCGGCGGCGAGCAGCGTCGCCGCGACGAACGTCGTCCCGATGGTGATCGCGAGGCCTGCGGAGGCGAGACGGCCCAGGCTGCGGCGCATCTGGGCGAGCGTGAGGCGCAGCATCAGCGGGCCGCCGGCTCGTCGAGCGAGCGGAGCGCGTCGAGGCCCGCGAGGACCGCCTCCGGCGTCGGGTCCGTGATGTCACCCGCGATCCGGCCGTCGGCCAGCAGGACGACGCGGTCGGCGTAGGCGGCCGCGGACGGGTCGTGCGTCACCATGATCACGGTGCGGCCGAGCTCGCGCACCGATTGGCGCAGGAAGCTGAGGACCTGCGCGCCCGCGCGCGAGTCGAGGTTGCCCGTGGGCTCGTCGGCGAACACGACGTCGGGCCGCGCGATGAGCGCGCGGGCGATCGCGACGCGCTGCTGCTGGCCGCCGGAGAGCTCGCTCGGCCGGTGGGAGAGCCGGTCGGCGAGGCCGAGCGTGCTCACCAGGATCTCCATCCACGCGCGGTCCACCGGTGCCCCGGCGAGCTCGAGCGGGAGCACGACGTTCTGCTCGGCCGTGAACATCGGCAGCAGGTTGAAGGACTGGAAGACGAAGCCGATCCGGTTGCGGCGCAGCTCGGTGAGCTGACGGTCGTCCATCGCCGTGATGTCGGTGTCGCCGAGGTAGGCGGTGCCCGCCGTCGCGCCGTCGAGACCGGCGAGGAGGTGCATGAGCGTCGACTTGCCCGAGCCGGACGGGCCCATGATCGCCGTGAACGCCCCCGCGGCGAAGTCGACGTCGACCCCGGCGAGCGCCCGGACCGCGGCGTCGCCCGAGCCGTAGACCTTGGTGAGGCCGCGGGCGCGCACGGCGGCCGGGCGCGTGGCCTCGGCGGTCGGCCGGCCCGCCAGGGCGGCGGGGTCGAGGGCGGTGATGTCCACTGGGGTCTCCCGGGGGTGTCGTCGAGCGTCGCGTCGACGCTAGCGACGGCGCCGCGTGCCGGGCGTCGCGCCGCGGCATGGTCCTCGCGCGGACCCCGTCATCCCGCGGGAGGAGTCAGGATCCGGGCCTGACCAGCCCTGACTCGTACGCGGTGACGACGGCCTGGACGCGGTCGCGCGCGCCGAGCTTGGCGAGGATGCGGCCGACGTGCGTCTTGACCGTGGCCTCCGCGACGAAGAGGTCCTGGCCGATCTCGGTGTTCGACCGGCCCCGAGCCATGAGCACGAGCACCTGGCGCTCGCGCTCGGTGAGGTCGGCGAGGCCCGGGTGCGGGGCGGGCTGGTCCGCCTCGGGCAGCGCCGTGACGAGGTGCTCCAGCAGGCGCCGCGTGCTCGAGGGGGCGATGACGGCGTCGCCCGCGTGGACCGTGCGGATCGCGGCGAGCATCTCCTCCGGCGGCGCGTCCTTGAGCAGGAACCCGCTCGCGCCGGCGCGGATCGCGGCGAGCACGTACTCGTCGAGGTCGAAGGTCGTGAGCACGACGACGCGCGGCGTCGGCGCCCCGTCGGCCGTGAGGCGCGCGGTGGCCGCGAGCCCGTCCAGCGTGGGCATGCGCACGTCCATGAGCACGACGTCGCACGGCACCGCGGCGAGCCGGCGCAGCGCCTCGGCCCCGTCGCCGGCCTCGACGACGACCTCGAGGTCCGGCTGGGAGTCGATGACCATGCGGAAGCCCGCGCGGACCAGCTGCTGGTCGTCGACCAGGCCGACCCGGATGGGGCCGGCGGTGCCGCCCGAGCTCCCCGGGTTCGCCGTGCTGATGGTGGTCACGCGGTCTCCTCGGTCGCTGGCGTCCCCGCGTGCTGCGGGGCGTGCGGGCTGCGCGTCGGCAGCGGGATCTCCGCGCGCACCCGGAACCCGCCGCCGGGGCGCGGCCCGACCGCGAGCGTGCCGCCCAGCATGGCAGCCCGCTCGCGCATCCCGAGGACGCCCTGGCCGGCGCCGTCGCCGCCCTGCGCGGCCGCGCCGCGACCGTCGTCGCTCACCTCGAGGACGAGGGACGACGTCGTCCACTGCAGCAGGACGGTCACCGTCGGGCCGGGCCCGGCGTGCTTGAGCACGTTGGTGAGGGACTCCTGGCAGATCCGGTAGACCGTCAGGCCGGTGCCCGGCGGCAGCGGGCGGTCCTGGCCCATGCGCACGAGCGAGATCCGCACGCCGCTCGCGCGCACCTGCTCCACGAGGTGGGCGATGTCGTCGACCGCCGGCTGGGGCGCGAGGTCGGCCACGGGGGGCGGTGCGGGCGGCCCGCCGGGCCCGCCGACGACGACGCCGCCCGGCCCCGCGGTCCGGGCGGCCCCGGCGGACGGTGCCTGCGCGGCGCCGATCTCGGGACGCAGGACGCCGAGCAGCCGCCGCATGTCGGCGAGCGCCGCGCGGCCCGTCTCCGAGATCGTCGTGAGCGAGCGGGTCGCCGCGGCCGGGTCGCTCGCGGCCGCGTACCGGCCCCCGTCCGCCTGCGCGATGATCACCGACAGCGAGTGCGCCACGATGTCGTGCATCTCGCGCGCGATGCGCGTGCGCTCGGCGGCCGTGGCGATCTGCGCCTGCTGGTCGCGCTCGATCTCGAGCCGGCGCGCGCGGTCGACGAGGTTGTCGATGCTCTCGCGGCGCGAGCGCCGCACCAGCGCGAACGCGAAGACGCTGACCGCGAGCAGGGCCACGACGAAGCTGCTCGCGACGCCCGACGCCGGGTCGCCGTCGATCAGCCCGAGGACGGCGCCCAGCAGGCCGGCCCCGACCAGCGCGCCGGTGATCGCCGTGCGGTAGGCCCAGACCGGGCCGTGCACCGTGACCGAGTAGAGCGCGACGAGCACGAGGAGGTCCGCGGGCTGGACCATGGGCACGCCCGCGAGCATGTGCAGCAGGGCGACCGAGTAGACGGTGGCCGCCGACGCCGCGGGGCGCGTCCGGCGCCAGGCGAGCGGCACGACCATGCCGAGGGCGACGAGGACGAGGACCGTGCTGCCCTGCGCCGGTGTGGTGCTCGCGAACGCGGCCGAGGACGGCACGACGACGAGGGCGAGCAGGGCGGCGCCGAGCGCGTCGACCGCGGCGCGGTGGGACACGTCCCAGGCACCCACCCGTTCCCACCAGCGCACGCGTCCAGCGTAGGCGGGCGTGCGCGGCCCGACGTCGCCCCGCGGGCCCACGCGGGCGGGTGCGGCGTCCGCCCCGGGACGGACCGCGCGGCCGACGGCGCGGGGACCGGGCGCCCGGGCGGGACGGTGGCCTAGCATGACGCCATGACCCAGGTTCTCTTGGCCGAAGACGACCCCGCCATTGCCGAACCCTTGGCGCGCGCCCTGGGCCGGGAGGGCTACGAGGTCGTCGTGCAAGGGACGGGTCAAGGCGCCATCGACGCGGCGCCGGGCGCCGACATGGTGATCCTCGACCTCGGCCTGCCCGACATGGACGGCCTCGACGTCGCGCGCTGGATCCGGCAGCACGGCCTGACCACCCCCGTGCTCGTGCTCACGGCCCGCGCGGACGAGGTGGACCTCGTCGTCGGGCTCGACGCGGGCGCGGACGACTACGTGACCAAGCCGTTCCGCCTCGCCGAGCTGCTCGCGCGCGTGCGCGCCCTCCTGCGGCGCTCGCACACGGACGGCTCGGAGGAGGACGACGTCTCGGCCCAGGACGTGCGCATCGACCTCGCGGCGCACCGCGCCTTCCAGGCCGACCGGGAGCTCCACCTGACGGCCAAGGAGTTCGACCTCCTGCGCGTCCTGGTCCGCGACGCCGGCTCCGTCGTCCCGCGCGACACGCTCATGCGCGAGGTCTGGGACTCGGACCCGAACGGCTCGACCAAGACCCTCGACATGCACGTCTCGTGGCTGCGCCGCAAGCTCGGCGACGACGCGAACGCGCCGCGGTACATCTCGACCGTGCGGGGCATGGGCTTCCGGTTCGAGACCGGCGTCGGCTGACGCGACCCGATGCGCCGTCGCGTCCTCCAGGCCACGATCGCGGCGGTCACCGTCGCCGTCGTGCTCCTCGGCATCCCCCTCGCGTTCTACGGCGCACGCCTCCTCGCGGACGCCGAGCTGCGTGAGCTCGCCGACCGGGCCGCCGCGCTGGGTCGGCAGGTCGAGAGCCGCATCGCGACCGACCGGCCCATCGACGACGAGCTGCTCGACGTCTACGTCGGCGGGGAGGGCAACCTGCCCGCGTCGGTCTCGGTCGTCACGGCGGACGGCGCGCGGTTCCAGGCGGGCGAGCCGGTCGAGGGCCGCGCCTACCCGCGTGTGGTGCGCACCGACTCGGGCGCCGTCGTCCTGCTGTCGATCTCCTGGTGGGACGTCTTCTGGCGGTCCGCGCAGGCGGTGGGCCTCGTCGTGGTCGCCGCCGTCGTCGCGTTCGGCGCCGGCATCTCCATGGCGCTGTGGCAGGCGCGGCGGCTCGCGGCGCCGCTCGTCTACCTCGCGGCGAGCGCCGAGCAGCTCGGCTCGGGGCAGGTCCGCCCGCGGCTCGAGCCGTCGGGCGTCGAGGAGATCGACCTCGTCGCCGCCGAGCTCGCCCGCAGCGCGGACCGGCTCGCCGGGCGCCTCGCGGCCGAGCGCCAGTTCGCGGCCGACGCGTCGCACCAGCTCCGCACCCCGCTCACCGCGCTCTCGATGCGGCTCGAGGAGATCGCGGCCGCGACGGAGAAGGAGGAGGTGCGCGAGGAGGCGCGGATCTCGCTCGAGCAGGTCGAGCGCCTCGTGACCGTCGTCGACGACCTCCTCGCGCGCTCGCGCCGCGCCCAGGGCGGCACCACGGAGGCGGTGCACCTGCGCGACGTCGTCGACCAGCAGCGCGAGGAGTGGACGCCGTCCTTCCGGAGCGCGAACCGCCGGCTCGTGGTCGAGGTCCCGGCGGGCATGGCGGTCCTCGCGACCCCGGGCGCGCTCGCTCAGGCCCTCGCGACGCTCATCGAGAACTCCCTCGTGCACGGCGCCGGCACCACGACGGTCCGCGCGCGCCCGTCCGGACCCAGCGGCGCCGTCGTCATCGAGGTGGGCGACGAGGGTCCGGGCGTCGACGACGAGCTCGCGCCGCGGATCTTCGAGCGCGAGGTGACGTCCGGCAAGGGCACGGGCCTGGGACTGGGCCTCGCGCGGGACCTCGTCGCGGCCGACGGCGGCCGGCTCGAGCTCGCGCAGCGCCGCCCGCCCCTGTTCGCGGTGTTCCTCGCGGGCGTGCCGAAGACGCTGGACCCCGACGTCGTCCTGCCGCGCGGGTCGCTCGTCTCGACGCGCACGACGCGCCGCCCCCGGCTGTTCCGCCGCTGACCGGGCCGCCGCCGGGCCGCACGCGCTGGGCGCCGCCGACCCCCGGCCGGCGGCGTTGTTAGGCTCCGCGCTCGTGACAACCGTGGCGGTGGTGGGCGGCGGCCAGCTGGCCCGGATGATGGCGCCCGCGGCGACGGCGCTCGGCGTCGACCTGCGGGTCCTGGTCGAGGGCCCGACGACGTCGGCCGCCCAGGTCGTGCGCGACGCCCCCGTGGGCACCCCGGCGGAGGCCGACGCGGTGCTCGACCTCGTGCAGGGGCCGCCCGTGGCGGACGTCCTCACCTTCGAGCACGAGCACATCCCGGCTGCCACGATCGCCGCGGTCGAGGCGGTCGGCGTCCCCGTGCGGCCCGGGCCGGGCGCCCTGCTGCACGCGCAGGACAAGCGCGCGATGCGCGAGTCGCTCGAGGCGCTCGGCGCCCCGTGCCCGCGCTGGGCCCCGGTGCCCGACGCCCGCGCGCTCGAGGAGTTCCTGGCGGCGTCGGGCGGCGAGGCCGTCGTCAAGACGGTCCGCGGCGGCTACGACGGCAAGGGTGTGCGCGTGGTCCGCGGGGCCGACGAGGTCGCGGACTGGTTCGCCGCCGCGGCCGACGGCGGCCCGGCTCTCCTCGTGGAGGAGAAGGTCCCGTTCGTGCGCGAGCTCGCCGTCCTGCTTGCGCGCCGCCCGTCGGGCGAGGTGCGCGTGTGGCCGGTCGTCGAGACGGTGCAGGTCGGGGGCGTGTGCGCCGAGGTCCTCGCGCCCGCGCCCGGTCTGGACCCCGAGGTGGGCCGCGAGGCGGTCGCGGCCGCCGTCGCCGTCGCGGAGGGGCTCGACGTCACGGGCGTGCTCGCGGTGGAGATGTTCGAGCTGGCCCCCGCCGCGGCGACCGCGCGCGACGGAGCGTCCGGCCGGGTGCTCGTCAACGAGCTCGCCATGCGGCCGCACAACTCGGGGCACTGGACCATCGACGGCGCCGTGACCAGCCAGTTCGAGCAGCACCTGCGCGCCGTCCTCGACCTGCCGCTCGGCGAGACGACGGCGCGGACGCCCTGGTCGGTGATGGCGAACGTGCTCGGCAGCTCGCTCGACCGGCTCACCGACGCGCTCCCGGCCGTCCTCGCGGCCGACCCGGGTGCCAAGGTGCACCTGTACGGCAAGGAGGTGCGGCCGGGCCGCAAGCTCGGCCACGTCACCGTGAGCGGCGACGACCTCCCCGCCGTGCGCGGGCGCGCGGCGCGCGCTGCCGCCCTGCTGCGCGGCGAGCAGTCGGCCACGGCCTGAGACCGCACGCGACCCCGACCGCTCGACCAGGAGGACGGACATGGCAGGCGCACCGCTCGTCGGCGTGGTGATGGGCTCGGACTCCGACTGGCCCGTGATGGAGGCCGCCGCCCAGGCGCTCGCCGAGTTCGACGTGCCCCACGAGGTCGACGTCGTCTCGGCGCACCGCATGCCGCAGGAGATGGTGGACTACGGCCGCACCGCCGCCGAGCGGGGCCTGCGGGTCGTCGTCGCGGGCGCCGGGGGAGCGGCGCACCTGCCGGGCATGCTCGCGGCCGTGACCCCGCTGCCCGTGATCGGCGTGCCCGTCCCGCTCGCGCACCTCGACGGTCTCGACTCGCTCCTGTCGATCGTCCAGATGCCCGCCGGCGTGCCGGTCGCGACCGTGTCGGTCGGCGGCGCCCGCAACGCCGGGCTGCTCGCCGTACGCATCCTCGCGGCGGGTGCGGGCGACGAGGCGGCCGCGCTGCGCGAGCGCATGACCGCGTTCCAGGGCGCGCTGCGCGACCAGGCGCACGCCAAGGGCGAGCGCCTGCGCGCCCGGGCGGGCGGCCGCGGCGCCGTGACGGGCTTCGGCGCCTGACCTCCGGGGCTCGGCGCCCGACCCGGACGCCGAGCCAACCCCGGGCGCTCAGCCCGTCATGTACCCGACGACGTCGACGATGACCCGCGTCCCCGCCCACGGCACCTGGTCGGTGTAGACCACCACCCGGTTCCCGGAGCCGATCCCGGTGACGACCATGTTGGCCACGTCCTCGCCGGGGATGTAGTTGAGGGTCGAGGTGGGCGGCGGCGTCGCGCCCGCGGTGGTGTACGGGAAGACCCGCATGTTGCCCCAGGACCCCGGTGCGACGGCGACGACGTTGAGCACCGCTGCCGTGGCGCCCGCGGGCATGGTGCCCGACGGCAGGGTGACCTCGAGCCGCTTGCCGCCCGTGAGGAACGTGCTGCGGTGGTCGACGAGCCGCTCGGGCTGCACGGGCACGAAGCTCGAGCCGTCGACCGTCCACCCGACGACGTCGAGGTACACGCTCGGCCGGTTCCACGGCACGGTGTCCGACCAGTAGGTCAGCTTGCCGTCGTCGGACAGCTGCACTACGGCCGCGTTCGACTTGTCGCCCGCCAGCGGGTAGTTGAGCGTCGACGTGCTCGGCAGCGCGGTGCCGGCCTCGTAGAGGCGCAGGTTGCCGGCCGAGGTGGAGCCGGCGGCGCCGACGTTGAGGAGCACGGCGGTCGCCCCGGCGGGCACGCCCGCCCGGCCGGTGACCTGGATGGTCACGGCCTCGTGCGGGGCGACGGCGGTCCGCGCCTCGACGCGCTGCGGCATCTGCATGGCGATCTCCGCGCCGGGCATGGTGAACCCGGTGACGTCGATGAGCAGGCCCGCGGTCGCGCCGCGGATGAGGTAGCAGATCTTGCCGTCGGCGGGCAGGGCCACCATGGCCGCGTTGGCCACGTCGCGGCCCGGGTCGAAGTTCACGGTCGCGGCCCAGGGGGCGGGCGTCTGCCCGGTCCCCGCGGTGTCGGGGTAGACGACGACGTGCCCGGGCCCGCGCGGCGCGACGGTCGTGACGTTGACCGCGACGCCGGACGCCCCCACAGGGACGCCCCAGGCGCCCGCGACCTGGACGCACGTCACCTGGTTCGGGGCCGCACCGCCGATGGCGTTGTAGAGGCGCGCCGGGGTCACGGGGACGTAGGCGCGGTCGTCGAAGGTCAGGACCGCCTCGTTCGACGTCGTCGAGCCGCCGGGGGACGTGATGACGACCCGCAGGCGCGCGCCGTGGTCCGCCCGGCGCAGGTTCGACAGGGTGAGCGAGGGGCCTGTGCCGCCGGTCACCGACGCCCACGCCGAGCCGTTCCAGCGCTGCCAGGCCCACGTGGCGTTCTTCACGCCGATCGCCTGGACGCTGAGCGTCACGGAGCCGCCGTCGGGGAAGGAGGTGCTGGCCGGCTGCGTCGTGATCTGGGGCGTGCTGATCACGGTGAGGCCGGCCGCGGCCGACGCGGTCCAGCCGTACGTGTTCGACGCGACCGCGCGGTAGAGCGCGCCGTTGTCGCCCGCGGCGACGACGAACGAGTACGTCGTCGCCGTCGCGCCCGGCACGGTCGTCCAGGTCTTGCCGCCGTCGGGGCTGCGCTGCCACAGGTACGCGGGCGCGGGTGACCCCGTCGCGGCGACGGTGAACGTCGCCTGGTCGCCCACCTCGAGCGTGCCGCCCGTGGGCGAGGTCGTGAAGATCGGGGCGCCCGGGTTGAAGAGCTTGACCTGGTAGCTGTAGCTCGACGCCGCCGCGCCCGCGATGTTGCTCACGGTGACGGTGTAGACCGCCTCCGCCGCCGCGGCGGGAGCGGTCACGCCGGAGACGCGGAACGCGAGCGTGGCGTTGCCGAAGCCGTCCTGGGTGTCGGCGGTGGTGACGGGGAGGGCGGTCCCCGACGGTCCCACCACCGAGACCGTGGCCTTGGAGAAGTCCGACGACGCCGAGGACGAGGTGAGCGACCACAGGCCGCCCGGCTCGAGCGGCGCCGGGAAGTAGCCCGCCGTCGGCCAGGGCACCCAGGCGGGCTTGGTCGCGGACGTGTTGCTGCCGACCTTGATCACGCGGATCGCGTTCGCGGTGTTGGTGCCGTAGCCCGACCCGGTCGACGGGTTGTGCGCGACGCCGATGGCCGACGTCGTGATGGGCGGGTGCAGCATCCAGCGGCGGTGGCCGAGGTTGGTGCCCTGGTCGTTCTTCTCGGTGAGGTAGCCGTTGACGAGCTCGGCCGCCGTGGGCGTCCGGCCGCCCCAGGCGATGCCGATGTTCGACCAGCTCGCGGCGTCCCGCGCGAGCGAGCTCCAGCACGCCCAGGAGCTCGGCGGGTCGTGGCTGATCGTGTCGTTGCGGCTGAACACCAGCGCCGCCGCCTGGGCGCCGTCGGCCATGCCCGGGTCGGTCACGACCGGGTCGAGCCCGGCGAGGCCGCGCGCGAAGTTCCAGGCCTCGAACGTCCGCGCGACCGTCGCGGCCGAGGGTGCGCCGAGCGTGCACGACGACGGCTGGGCGGTCGCGGAGACGGCCGTCGTCGCCGCGGGCAGCCAGCGCGTCTGGTACGCCGCGTCGACGGCGCTGCGGCTCGTGGTGTCGATCGCGATCGACGACGCCGCGGCGGCGGGTGCGGCGCCGACGGGCTGCACGACGGCGGCGGCGGCGACCAGGACCGAGGCGGCGAGGGAGGCGAGGGCTCTGACGTTCACGGGGGTTCTATCGGCACGTCCGGCCACCGGGTGAAGTTGTTCTGCGTCACCTGTTCGGCGCACCGCCCCGGCTCGACGAGCGGGCCCGCGGGGCCCGACGTAAGGTCACGGAATGGTCACGACCACCCCGCCCCGGGTGCGCGTACCGGGCACCACGTCGCCGCGACCAGCCGCAGCCCCTCGTCTGCGCACGCTCGACGGCCTGCGGTTCCTGGCCGCGGCCGGGGTCCTCCTGTACCACTTCACCGCGCGGTGGAGCACCGCGTGGGGCTCCGAGCCGGTCGAGCGCTTCCCGGTGGTCGGGCAGGTCACGACCTACTTCGCGCTCGCCCCCGAGCTGTTCTTCGTCATCAGCGGCTTCGTCATCCTGTGGACCGCGTGGGGCCGCACGGTCCCGGGGATCGTCGCGTCGCGGCTCGCCCGCCTGCTGCCCTCGTACTGGGCGGCCCTCGCCCTCACGAGCGTGCTGCTCCTCGTCCTGTGGCCGGGCGGGAAGGACATCACCCTCGGCGAGGTCGCCGTGAACACGACGCTGCTCCAGGAGCCGCTCGGCGTGCGCCACGTCGACGGCGTCTACTGGACGCTCTGGGCGGAGCTCCGGTTCTACGCGGTGGTTGCCCTCCTCGCCGCGTTCGGCATCACGCGTGCGCGCGTGCTGGCCCTCGCGGTGCTGTGGCCGGTCGCCGGGTCGCTGGCCGACGCGGCGGGCATCCACTGGCTCGCGACGGCGCTGGTGAGCGAGTACGCGCCGCTGTTCGCCGGCGGCATGCTGCTCTACCTCGTCCACCGCGACGGGCACGCGGTGCTCCCGTGGGCCCTCGTCGGGCTCAACGTCGCGCTCGCGGTCGCGCACGTCGTGCCCGCCCAGATGCGCTCGCTCACGCGCAACACGGCGTACGAGCCGTCGGCGGTCCTCATCGGCGGGCTCGTGGTCGGCTGCTTCGCGTCGGTCGCCGTCCTCACGCTGACGCGCCTGCAGCGCCTCGACTGGCCGTTCCTCACGAGCGTGGGCGCGCTCACCTACCCGCTCTACCTGGTGCACGAGCACTGGGGCTGGTGGGTCATCTCGCTCGTGCACGACGTCGTGCCGACGCCCGTCGCGCTCGGGCTCGCGATCGCCGCCTCGGTCGGCCTCGCGCTGCTCATCCACCACGGCGTCGAGAAGCGGGCGGGGCCGGCGATGCGCCGGTGGCTCGAGGACGTCCTGACGCCCCGCGCGCGGCAGGGCGAGCGGGCCGTCAGCCGACCGGCGGCACCCCGCCGACCCGCCCCGCTGGCAGCGAGCCGTCCCTGATCGCGGCCCAGAACCCGGGCGCCTGCTCCTCGTCGAGCCGCACCGCCGAGCCGACGCCGCCCGGGCGGTAGTCGAGGCTCGTCAGCGGCGGCGTGCCCGTGATCCCCTCGGGGCCAGTCGCGGCGCGGAAGGCGAGCGCCAGACGGCCGAGGTCGAGGACGTTCGTGCCGTCGCTCACGGCCATGGCGTCCGTGCCGGCGCGCACCAGCGAGACCTGCCGGCCGGGGTTCACCAGGAGCGACGGCTGGGCGACCGAGCCCGCGACCGCGCTGATGAGCTGCTGCTGACGCCCGGCGCGCCCGATGTCGCCCTCGGGGTCGGCGTGGCGCATACGGGCGAACGCCAGCGCCGTGAACCCGTCGGCCACCTGGCAGCCCGGCGCCGGCCAGACGAGGCCGGAGTCCGCGTCGTCCACGACGTAGTCGAGGCACAGCTCGACGCCGCCCAGCGCGTCGACCACCCCCTGGACCCCGCCGAAGCCGATCTCGACGTAGTGGTCGACGGTGAGCCCGCTGAGCTGCTCGACCGTCTGCACGAGCAGGGCGGGCCCGCCCCACGCGAACGCGGCGTTGAGCTTGTTGGACCCGTTGCCGGGGATGGCGACGTACGAGTCCCGCGGCAGGCTGATGAGCGCCGCGGGTCCCGACGACGGCTGGTGCAGCAGCATGATCGTGTCGGTGCGCGCGCCCTGGGTCTCGGCGTCCTCGATCACGCCCTCGGCGCGCGAGTCGGAGCCCGCGATGAGGTACGTCGTGCCCGGCGTCCCGGCCGCGCCGGACAGCGCGTCGACGTGCTCGAGCCGCCCGTCGGCCCACAGCGCCAGGCCGATCGGCCACGCGAGCGCGAGGACGAGGAGCGCGACGAGCACGAGGCTCGCGCGGCGGGCGACCCGGCGCGCCCCCGCGCGTCCGGGGCCCGGACGCTCCGGGCCCGTCGACGGACCCGGGGGACCGCCCGGGCCCGACGGACCTGCGCCCACCGGCCGGGGCACCCGCACGCCGGCAGGACGCCGGTCGGAGCCCACGGGCGTGGCACCGGCCGAGCCCGCACCCGCCGTGCCCGCCGCTCGGACCGGGCCCTGGCCGGGACGCACCGTGGCCGGGCGTCCGCCCGCGGCGGGAGGGGTGCTCGACGCGCCCGCGGCCTGGCGGGCGGGCGGGCGGGCCGGCGGAGGCGTCCGGCCGCCGCCCGCGGCGGCCGGAGGCGCCCCGGCCTCGTGCACGGGGCGGCGGTCCACCGAGGGCCGCGGCGTGGTCGGGCGGCCCACCGGGCGCGCGGTGCCGTCGGCCGGACGCCGCCCGGCCTGCCCCGGCGCGAAGCTCGGCGGCGGCTCGGGGGCGGGCGGTCGCCCCGCGGCGGAGCGCTGGGCGCCGGGCCGCCCCGGGGTCGCCCGGCCCTGGGGGTCGCGGGGCGTGCCCGGTCGGGCGGGGGGAGGCGGCGGCGCGCTCGCGCGGGTGGGGGCGGGCTGCGCCGCTCCACCGGCGCGTGCCCGGGACGCCGACGGACGCGGCGCGCCGGGCGCCTCGCCCCGCCGGGCCTGCTGGCGGCGCTGGTCGTCGTCTGCCACGTCAGCCGCAGACGGACTGGAGGTCGTCCGGGGTGAACGGGTCGACGCCGGGCGTCGGGGGCGGCGTCGCGGCCACCTCCCCGGGGGCCGGCTCGACAGGCGTGGTCGGGTCCGCGGGCGCGGTCGCGGCGGGGTCGGGCTCGACGGGCGGCGTGGCGACCTCGGGGGTGACGAGCGGCAGGTCCGCCGCCATGTTGGCCCAGATCTGGTCGGCCTCGTCGGCCCAGACGACCTGGTTCGGGTCCTCGGGCCACGACTGGAAGGGCACCGTCATGAAGGTGATGTTCCCACTCGGCACGTCCCGGAGGCTGAACCCGAGCCCGGCCAGTCCGCCGACGTTGCCCGTGACGGGGTCGGCCGTGAGGGACTGCGTCGCGGCGTTGAGGAAGAGGTAGAGCTTGGTGGAGTCGGTCAGCAGGTTCTTCGAGAGCACCTCGTTGGCCGTCGCGGCGAGGAGCTGCTGCTGGCGGCCGAGCCGGTTCGTGTCGGAGCCGTCACCGACGCCGGTGCCCGTCCGCGCGCGGGCGAAGGCGAGCGCCGTGTGCCCGTCGAGCGTCTGCTGCCCCGCGGTGAGCTCGAGGTCCGCCTTGGGGGAGGACATGTCGTTGGGGATGCAGATCGGGATGCCGCCCAGCGCGTCGACCATGTTGACGAAGCCGGCGAAGTCGACGACCACCCACCCGTCGATGGGGACGTTCGTCAGCGACTCGACCGTCTTGATGGTGCAGGCGGCGGCGTCCGAGACCTGGCCGGACTGCGCACCGCGCGAGAAGGCCTCGTTGAACCGGGACTCGGTGGGACCGGCGACCGTGCCGTCCGATCGCGGGCACTCGGGGATGTCGACGTGGGAGTCGCGGGGGATCGAGACGAGGTCGACCCGCTGACGGTCCGCGGAGATGTGCAGGACGATCGTCGTGTCGGACCGCATGCCGCCGTTCTCGCCGCCGAGGTCGGCGTTGGCGCCCTCGCGCGTGTCCGAGCCCATGAGCAGGATGTTGAGCGCCCGGCCCGCGTTGGGGTCGGTGGGGTCGACGGGCTCGGTGCGCACCGGGCGGTCGTCGCCGAGCAGTGCCGTGACGTCGTGCGTCTCGATGTTGTTCTCGAGCCGGACGTAGGCCGTGGCCGCCCCGGTCGCCGCGAAGGAGAGCACGGCGACCGTCGCGAGCGCCGTGACGTGGCGCACCCGGTGCGAGCGCAGGGTGCGCGCGTGCCGGGCGACGCGGGGGCGCCGGGGGGCCGAGTGGCGAGGAGTCACAGGTGCTGATCCTAGGAGCGCGGCCACGCCCCCCGGGGGGACGGCGGCGCAGAATGCGTGGAGAACCTGTGCAGGACGCCCGCCACCCGGGCCGCGACGCTCACGCGGCGGCCCGGGCGGACGGCGTCAGCGGCCGAGCTGGGCGTACTTCGCCTCCGTGGCGTCCTTCTGCGGCCGCCACCAGGCCTCGTTCGCGCGGTACCACTCGATCGTCGCCGCGAGGCCGTCCCGGAAGGAGCCGTAGCGCGGCGTCCAGCCGAGCTCGGTGCGGAGCTTGGTCGAGTCGATCGCGTAGCGCATGTCGTGACCCGGGCGGTCGCTGACCAGGTCGTACGCGTCGCGCGGCTGGCCGGTGAGCTCGAGGATCAGCTCGACGACGGCCTTGTTGTTCTCCTCGCCGTCGGCGCCGATGAGGTACGTCTCGCCGGTCCGGCCGCGCTCGAGGATCGCCCAGACCGCGGAGTTGTGGTCCTCGACGTGGATCCAGTCCCGCACGTTCTCGCCCGTGCCGTAGAGCTTGGGCCGGATGCCGTCGACGACGTTGGTGATCTGCCGCGGGATGAACTTCTCGACGTGCTGGTACGGCCCGTAGTTGTTCGAGCAGTTCGAGATCGTCGCCTGCACGCCGAACGAGCGCACCCACGCGCGGACGAGGAGGTCGCTCGCGGCCTTGGTCGACGAGTAGGGGCTCGAGGGGTTGTAGGGCGTCTCGGGCGTGAACTTCGCCGGGTCGTCGAGCTCGAGGTCGCCGTAGACCTCGTCGGTCGAGATGTGGTGGTAGCGCGTGCCGTGCCGGCGGACCGCCTCGAGCAGCGTGTACGTGCCGATGACGTTGGTCTGGACGAACGGCCAGGGCTCCGACAGGGAGTTGTCGTTGTGCGACTCGGCGGCGAAGTGCACGACGACGTCGGCGTCCGCGACGAGGCGGTCGACGAGCTCGGCGTCGGCGACGTCGCCGCGCACGAACGTGATCTGCTCGGCCACGGGCGCCAGGCTGGCCTCGTCGCCCGCGTAGGTCAGCGCGTCGAGGACCGTCACGCGCACGTCGGGGCGCTCGCGGACGGTCTGGTGGACGAAGTTGGAGCCGATGAAGCCGGCTCCGCCGGTGACGAGCAGACGCACGGGAGACCTCCGGTGACGGGGACGAGGACCGCGTCGAGCCTAGCGACCCGGCACGCCTGCCCTGGGCTCGACGGGGGCCGCGTCCGAGGCCGGCTCGCTGCGCGGCCCCGGTGCCGGGTCGGCGGCCACGGCCGGACGCGCGTCGCGCACGTACGTGCCCCGCATCCGCAGGAACGGCCGCTCGATCGCCGCGTACGTGAGCCACGAGAGCAGCACCGTGAGGGGCAGGACGACGACGAGGCCCGTCGCGAGCGCGGACGTCACCGGCCCGCCGATGCGCACCCACAGCGCGTCGTGGGTCGCGACGAGGCTCACGAGCACGAAGTGGAGGAGGTAGATCGAGTAGCTGCGCTCGCCGACGGCCGCGACGGCCCGGGAGACGCGCCCCGCGTGGCTGCCCACGACCCACGTGAGGGCGACGATGACGACCGCCCACGCGGCGCCCTCGGCGTCGACCCACACCATGCGCCACCACGTCGGCCGGGAGTAGCCGCTGAGCTGGTTGAACACCCACAGCAGGGCGAGGACGGCCAGCGACCCGCCGACGAGGAGCAGCGGCGCGCTGCGCGGGCGGGCGCGGCGCACGAAGACCCATCCGGCGAGCATGCCGAGGAGGAACTGGTCGATGCGGCCGACGATCGAGTAGTAGGTCATCCCGTTGACGTCCAGCGTCTCCGGGGCGAGCGCCCAGGCGAGCCCGCGCAGCGCGACCATCGCGAGGACGAGGCGCACGAGGGCCCCGGGACCGTGCCGGTTGAGCAGGTGCAGGAGGAACGGGAAGAGCAGGTAGAACTGCAGCTCGACCGCGACCGCCCAGAACATCGCGCCCCAGACGCCGCCCACCGCGACGGGGCCGAAGCTGCTCAGCGGCAGCAGCGCGCGCAGGAAGAGCATGAGGTCGAACTGCTGGCTCGCGGCGGTGAGGCCGACGAAGAGCAGCACGAGGTACAGCGGGTAGATGCGCAGGACGCGGTTGCGCAGGAACGGCCCGTAGGCGATGTCCTTGCCGAGTGTCCCGATCGTGAAGATGAACCCGCTGAGCACCATGAACAGGGCCACGCCCGTGTGGCCCTCGAAGAGCAGCGTGGCCGCGGGGTTGGACGAGTGCAGCCACCGGTCCGGCGCCCAGCCGAGCGCGGGGTCGATCGCCTGCGAGACCAGCTGGGTGGAGTGGTACAGGAGCACCAGCACCGCCGCGAAGGCCCTGAGGTGGTCCACCGGGTACAGGTAGGGCCTGTTGGAACCGCGCACGTGCCGTCCGTCCTGGCGCAGGGAGATGACGGGGCCACACCCTACGCGAGGCCTGCGCGAGCCCCGCTCGAGTCCTACGCGGGCCCGGTGCCGCCTCCGTCCGCGCGGTAGGACCCGGTCGGCGCGCCCACGGGCACGAGGAGCCGCTCGACGGCGGCCCGCGTCGTCCTGGCGCGGCGGCCGATCTCGCGCCGGCGCCGGACCATCCGCGGTGCGAGCCGGACGGCGGACGCGAGCGCGCGCCACCGCAGCACGACGTGGTCCCGCGGCTGGCTCCGGCGGACGGTGACGGACGCCGCGGTGAGGACCGCCCGTGCCCACGCCCGGGCGGCGAGCGGCGGCGTCGCGCACTTGAGCAGCATGAGCAGACGGTTGCGCTGGTCGTGGAAGCGGTGCACCGCGCTGCCCTCGCCGCTCGAGGCCGCGTGGCGGTGGTGGGCCACGGCCTCGGGGCAGTGCTCGACGCGGTAGCCGGCCAGGCGCAGGCGCCAGGACAGGTCGGAGTCCTCGTAGTACAGGAAGAAGTCCTCGTCGAAGAGCCCGACGTCGGCGAGCGCGCTCGCGCGGAGCGCCACCGCCGCGCCGCAGAAGCCGAACACCTCGCGCGGCGGGTCGTGGCGGGCGGCGTCGGCCAGCCAGCCGCGGTCGACGCCGTACCCGTCCACCCGGATCTCGTTGCCGGTCGAGTTGACGAGCGTCGTCCCGCCGGCGGGGTCCGCGACCCAGGAGCCGTCGGGCCCGTCGACGCGCCGGTCCGCAGGGTCGTCCGGGCGCGCGGGACGGAAGCGACCCTGCAGGAGCAGGGTCGCGCTGAGCGCCGCGACCTGCGGGTCCGCGGCCTCGAGACGGCGCACGAGCGTCGCGACCAGGTCCGGGTCCGCCACCGCGTCGTTGTTGAGCAGGACGACGTACGGGCTCGCGAGCGCACGCAGCGCGAGGTTGTTGCCGCCGGCGAAGCCCGTGTTCACGGGCGAGCGCACGAGCGCGACCTCGGGGTGGTCGCGGGCCACGAGGTCCGCCGTCCCGTCGGTCGAGGCGTTGTCGACGACGACGACGCGCATCCGCAGCCCGTCGAGGCGCTGCGCCGCGAGGGACGCGAGGCACTCGCCGACGAGGTCCGCGGCCTCGTACGTCACGGTGACGACCGTGACGTCGGGACGCCCGGTGTCCTCACCGGGCGCGGGCCGGGCGGGGTCGGCCGGGACGTGGCTCACGTCGCGTACACCGCGACGGTCGCGTCCGCGCAGGCCGCCCAGGTGAAGCGCGCCGCCCAGGCACGGCGCCCGGCGCGGTCGGCCTCGCCGTCGGGCCCGTCGACCACGGCCTCGAGGGCGCCCGCGAGCGCGTCGGTGTCGGTCGGCTCGGCGAGCACCGCGTGGTCCCCGGCCACCTCCCGGACGGCCGGGATGTCGGCCCCCACCACGGGCCGGCCCGCGGCGAGGGCCTCGAGGACCGGCAGGCCGAAGCCCTCGTCGAGCGAGGGCAGCGCGAGGGCCCGCGCGCCCGCGACGAGGGCGCGCAGCTCGCCGTCGGCGAGGAAGCCGGTGAGGTGCACGCCGGGCCGCGCCCCGAGCGCCGCGGCCCGCCCCGCGGGGCCGGCGAGCACGAGCGCCGGGGCGTCCGGCCGCGCGGCGCGCAGTCGCGCGTGGGCGTCGACGAGCCGCGCGAGGTTCTTGCGCGGGTCGAGCGAGCCCACGAAGACGACGTAGTCGCCCGGGAGCCCGTGCGCGTCGAGCCACGCGGGCGTCGCGGGGACGGCCCGCGCCCACGCCGGCGCGACACCGAGCGGGGTGGCCGTGACGCGGTCGGCCGCGAGCCCGTAGTGGTCGCGCACCGCGGCCGCGACGGCCTCGCTGGGCGTCACGACGTGCGCGCCGCGACCCAGCGCGCGCGGGACCAGGGCGCGGTACGCGAGGCTCGCGTCCGAGACGGTGTCGGCGTGGAGCTCGTACGTGAGGTCGTGGACCGTCACGACCTCACGCGCGCGGCGCGTGGGCGGGGACGTGAAGTTGGTCCCGTGGAACACGTCGGTGCGCCCGACGAGCGCCTCGACCGGCGGGAGGTCCCAGCGGCGCCAGGCCTCGCGCACGAGGCGGGCGGGCACGCGCCGTCCGACCTGGGCGACGCCCGGGGGCAGGTCGGCGATCGCGCCGCCGCGCGCCGTCCACGTCGAGACCTGCACGTGCGCGTCGAGACCGCGTCGCCCGAGGGCGCCCGGCAGCTCGGCGACGAGGTGCTCGACGTAGCGCCCGATGCCGGTCCGCACCCCGAGCAGGGGCGTGGCGTCGAGCGTGATGAGCACGCGCCGATGCTCTCACGGGGTCACACGGCGAGGCGCCCACCGGCCGCTATGCTCCCTGACACGCCATCCCCCAGCGGCCCGAGGACGGTCCGACGATGCCCACGTACGACACCACCGTCGACTCCTCGTTGGCGAACAACTCCCACGCGCTCATGCTCGAGCTCGTCGGGCCCGGCGGGCGCGTGCTCGACGTCGGCTGCGCGACGGGGTACCTGGGCGCGGCGCTCAAGGAGCGGGGGAGCGAGGTCGCGGGCGTCGAGCTCGACCCCGAGGCCGCGGCGCGCGCCGCGGAGGTCCTCGACGAGGTCGTGGTGGCCGACCTCGAGACGGTCGACCTGGTGGAGCGGTTCGGGCCGGAGTCGTTCGACGTCGTGGTGTTCGGGGACGTCCTCGAGCACCTGCGCGAGCCCCTGCGCCTCCTCAGCAACGCCACGGGGCTGCTCCGGCCCGGCGGCTCGGTGGTCATCTCGATCCCCAACGTCGGCCACGCCGACGTGCGCCTCTCGCTCCTCCAGGGCCGGTGGCGCTACTCCGACCGCGGGCTGCTCGACCGGACGCACGTGCAGTTCTTCACGCGCTCGACGCTCCTGGCGATGCTCACCCAGGCGGGCCTCGTGGCGATCGACCTGCGCCGCACCACGGCGCCGCCGCTCGCCACCGAGCTGGGCGTCGACGGCTCGGCCCTGCCCGACGGCGTGCTCGACTGGGTCTCGGGCCAGCCGGACGCGACGACCTACCAGTTCGTGCTCCGGGCCGTGCGCAACGACGCGACGGGCGCGGTCGCCGCGGTCACGGCCGAGCGCGACGCGCTGCGGACCGCCCTCGCCGAGACCGAGGAGGAGGCCGCCGTCCTGCGGGCGCACGTCGCCGACCTCGCGGGCGAGGTCGCGGCCGCCCGGGGCGAGCTGCGCGACCTCCGCTCGACGCTCTCGATGCGTGCGCTCGAGCGGCCGCGCCGCGCCTACGGGGTCCTGCGGCGCGCCGTCGGGCGCTGAGCGGTCCGTCCCCGCGTCCGGTGAGGCGGTCCGCGGCGGCTCCCGGCTGCCCGGACGGGCCGTCGACCCGGTGCCGGTCACATAGGATCGGCGCCATGCTCCCGACCGTTCCCGACGTCGCCGCGCGCCCGGCGCGCCCCGTGCCACCCCGCAGCGACGGTCGGCGGGTCGGGGAGCGATGAGCGTCGCCGTCGGCAACCGCCGCACCCGCGAGCTCCTCCTCAACCTCACGGCACGCGAGGTCAAGGGACGCTACAAGCGCACGGCGCTCGGCAACCTCTGGTCGCTGATCAACCCGATCGCGACCATGGCCATCTACACGGTCGTCTTCGGCGTCTTCATGCGCGTGCAGATCGAGCCGAGCCGGACGGGGCTGCACGTCTTCGCGCTCTGGCTCATGTGCGCGCTCATCCCGTGGGGCTTCTTCGCGGCCGCGATCTCCGGCGGCCTCACCTCGGTCGTCGCCAACGCGAACCTCGTCAAGAAGGTCTTCTTCCCGCGCGAGGTGCTGGTCGCCTCGACGGTCTTCGCGCTCGACGTCACCACGGCGATCGAGCTCGGCGTCCTCGCGACCGCGCTGCTCCTGTTCGGCAACATGGTGCTGCCGTGGCTGCCGATGGCGCTCGTGCTCCTCCTGCTGCTCACGGGGTTCGCGCTCGGCATCGCGCTCATGCTCGCCGTCGCCAACGTCTACTTCCGCGACACCGAGCACTTCGCCGCGATCCTGCTGCAGATCTGGCTCTACGCGACGCCGATCATCTACCCCATGGAGTACGTCGTGCGCGCGCAGGAGTCGCTCAACGGGTGGCTCGCGCAGTGGGACCTCTCGTTCCCGCTCGTCGGCCTCTGGGAGCTCAACCCGATGTACCACTTCACCAACGCCTTCCGGTCGATCTTCTACGACACCGTCTGGCCCTCGGGCGAGGACATGCTCTGGTGCGTCGGCTCCGCGGTGGTCGCCCTCGTCATCGGCGTGCGTGTGTTCCGCCGCTTCGAGCCCCGCCTGGCGGAGGAGCTGTGAGCGCCGCGATCACCGTCGAGGACGTCTCGAAGCGGTTCCGGATCTACAAGGAGCGCAACCAGTCGCTCAAGGCGTCGCTCATGCGCGGCCGCCGCGCGAAGTACGACGAGTTCTGGGCGCTGCGCGACGTCGGCTTCGAGATCCCCGAGGGGTCGACCTTCGGGCTCATCGGCGAGAACGGCTCGGGCAAGTCGACGCTGCTCAAGTGCCTCGCGCGCATCCTCGTGCCCGACCAGGGGCGGATCACGGTCGACGGCTCGATCGCCGCCCTGCTCGAGCTGGGCTCGGGCTTCCACCCGGAGCTCACGGGCCGCGAGAACGTCTACCTCAACGGCTCGATCCTGGGGCTCGGCAAGCGCGAGATCGACGCCAAGTTCGACGAGATCGTCGACTTCGCGGGGATCGGGCAGTTCATCGACCAGCCGGTCAAGAACTACTCGTCGGGCATGTACGTGCGCCTCGGCTTCTCCGTCGCGATCAACGTCGACCCGGAGATCCTCCTCGTCGACGAGGTGCTCGCCGTCGGCGACGCCGCCTTCCAGGCCAAGTGCATGGAGCGGTTCGCCGACTTCCGCGCGGCCGGCAAGACCGTCGTCATCGTCAGCCACGCGATGGGCACCATGCGCACGCTGTGCGACCAGGTGGCCTGGCTCGACCACGGCCGGCTGGTCCGTGCCGGACGCGCGAGCGAGCTCGTCGACGACTACGTCGACGAGACCCACGCCGGCCCGGCGCAGCCGACGCAGGCGCGCGAGCACGGCCGGCACGGCTCGGGCGAGGCCGTCGTCGAGAAGGTCGAGCTCGTGGACGCGTCGGGCACGCCCGTGACGACCGTCCGCACCGGCGACGCGGTCGCGCTGCGCGTGCACTGGCGCGCGCACGAGCGCGTCGCGCGGCCGGTCTTCGGCCTCGCGCTCGAGACGCTCGACGGCACCTACGTCTGGGCGTACCACTCGCGCGACGGGGGTCTCGACGTCGACGCCATCGAGGGCGCTGGGACGGTCGACTGCGCGATCCCGTCCCTGCCGCTCCAGGCCGGCACGTTCGACGTCGTCGCCTCGGTCAACGACTGGACCACGCAGCACACGTACGACCACCGTCGGCAGGTCGCCCGCTTCGACGTCGAGGCGGGCACGCCTCGCGAGTCGGGGGGCATCGTCGCGATGAACGCGGCCTGGGCACCGATCACAGGGGAGCAGCGATGAAGGAGCAGGACGCCACGCACGAGGTGCGCCGCGGCGTGGTCTCGGTGGTCCTCGTCAACTACCGGGGCGCGCAGGACACGATCACCGCGCTCGAGGCGTTCGGCGACGTGGACTGGCCCGCGGACCGGCTCGAGCTGATCGTCGTCGACAACGACTCCGGGGACGGCGGCGCCGACCTCATCCGGGCGGCCGTGCCGCACGCGACCGTCGTCGACGCGGGCTCCAACACGGGCTTCGCGGGCGGCTGCAACCTCGGCGTCGAGCACGCGACGGGCGAGTACGTGGCGTTCCTCAACAACGACGCGCGGCCGGGCGAGGGCTGGGTCCGGGCGGCGGTCGAGGTGCTCGACGCGGACCGCTCGGTGGGTGCGGTGGCGAGCAAGGTCCTCGACTGGGAGGGCGCGCGGATCGACTACGTCGACGGCTCCCTCACCTGGTACGGCATGGGCTACAAGCGCGAGGTCGAGCGGCCCGACACGGGCGAGTGGGACACGGCCAAGGACGTGCTCTTCGGCACCGGGGCCGCGATGTTCGTGCGCGCGGAGCTCTACCGCGAGGTCGGCGGGTTCGACGAGCGCTTCTTCATGTTCTACGAGGACGTCGACCTCGGCTGGCGCCTCAACCTCCTCGGCCACCGCTTCCGGTACGTGCCCGGGTCCGTCGCGTACCACAAGCACCACGTGACGATGAAGAAGTTCGGCAACTTCCGCGAGAGCTACCTGCTCGAGCGCAACGCGCTCATGTCCATGTACAAGAACCTCGACGACGAGAGCCTCGCCGCCGCGCTGCCCGCGGCGATGGCGCTCGCGGTGCGCCGCTCGCTCGCGCGGTCCGACGTCGACGCGACGACGCTCGACCTGCAGCGCTCGCCCGGCGGGGACGACGTCGGCGACCTCTCGCTGCCGAAGATGGCGCTCACGGGGCCGTACGCGATCGACTACTTCCTCGACAACATCGAGTCGCTCGCGGAGTCGCGCCGGCTCCTGCAGTCGTTGCGCCGCCGGACGGACCGGCAGCTGTTCCCGCTCTTCCGCCAGCCGATCGAGCCGGCCTACGGCATCCCGTCCTACCTCGAGGCGCACGCGCGCGTGGTCGAGGCGTTCGGCATCGCCGACCGGTTCGTCGCGCGCCAGCGCGTGCTCGTCGTCACGGGGGAGCCGCTCGCCGAGCGCATGGCCGGGCCCGCGATCCGGGCGTGGGAGATCGCCAAGGCGCTCGCGCCCGAGCACGACGTCCGGCTGGTCTCGACGCGCTCCGCCGCGATCGAGCACGCCGACTTCGCCGTCGAGGCCGCCACGGGGCAGAAGCTCGTCGAGGCGACCGAGTGGGCCGACGTCATCGTCTTCCAGGGCTTCCTGCTCGAGGCCGTGCCGTGGCTCAAGGAGAGCTCGAAGATCGTCGTCGCCGACATCTACGACCCCATGCACCTCGAGCAGCTCGAGCAGGCGCGCGACCTCGGGGCGATCGGCCGCGAGATGGCCGTCCGCGAGACCACGCGCGTGCTCAACCAGCAGATCGGGCGGGCCGACCTGCTGCTGTGCGCGTCGGACAAGCAGCGGGACTTCTGGCTCGGCCAGCTCGCGGCGCAGGGCCGGATCAACCCGTTCGTCTACGACGAGGACGCCACGCTGCGGTCGCTGCTCGCCGTCGTGCCGTTCGGCGTGTCGGACGAGGCGCCCGTGCAGCGGCGGCACGCGATCCGCGGCCAGGTGCCCGGGATCGGCGCGGACGACAAGGTCATCCTCTGGGGCGGCGGGATCTACAACTGGTTCGACCCGCTGACGCTCATCCGCGCGGTCGACCGGCTGCGGCACACCCACCCGGACGTCCGGCTCTACTTCCTCGGCCTCAAGCACCCCAACCCGGGCGTCCCGGAGATGCGGGTCGCGTGGGAGACGCAGGAGCTCGCGGCCGAGCTCGGCCTCACGGGCAGCCACGTCTTCTTCAACGAGGGCTGGGTGCCGTACGACGAGCGCGCGGACTACCTGCTCGACGCGGACCTGGGCGTCTCGACGCACTTCCAGCACATCGAGACGGCGTTCAGCTTCCGCACGCGCATCCTCGACTACCTGTGGGCGTCCCTGCCCATCGTCGCGACCGGCGGGGACACGTTCGACCCCCTCATCACGGGCCACGGCCTGGGCCGCGTCGTGCCGGCGGAGGACGTCGACGCGCTGGTCGCCGCGCTCGAGGAGATGCTCTACGACGAGGGGGCGCGCGAGGTCGCGCGCGCCAACGTGCGCGAGTTCGCGGAGTCCTACCGGTGGTCGCGCGTGCTCGAGCCGCTCATCGAGTTCTGCCGCGACCCGCGCCGCGCGGCCGACGTCGCGTCGCGGTCCGTCGGTGCGCGCGCGCTCGAGGCGCCGCCGACGCCGCGCCTGCGCCCCGACCTCAAGGAGGACCTCGCGCTCGCCAGGGAGTACCTCCAGGCCGGCGGCGTCTCCGAGCTCGCCCGGCGCGCGTCCGGCCGGCTCAAGCGCATGACGGGCCTCAAGCGCTGACCCTGCGGGCCGACGGCGGGTGCCGTCGGCTCAGCGGGTGACGGAGGCGTAGACCTCGGCGGTCCGGCGCGCGGCCTCGGGCCACGAGAACGCGCGCGCCCGCTCGACCGATGCCGCCGCGAGGTCGTCGTGCGAAGGGCCGCACGCCTCGCGCAGCGCACGGGCCAGCGCGTCCGCGTCGCGTGGGTCCGCGAGGAGCGCCGCGTCGCCCGCGACCTCGGCGCACGCGGTCCCGGCGGAGGTCACGACGGGGACGCCGTGGCTCATGGCCTCGAGCACCGGGAGCCCGAACCCCTCGCGCAGGGACGGGAAGCAGAAGGCCAGCGCGCCGGCGTACGCGGCGTGGAGCGTCCGGCGGTCGACGGGGCCGAGGAGGCGGACGCGCGGGTCGGCCTGCGCGGCGCCCGCGGCGCCCGCCTGGTCTCCCCAGCCGCTCGGGCCGACGAGCACGAGGTCGACGTCGCCGCGGCGCGCCTCGGCGAAGGCCCGGAGCAGGGCGGGCACGTTCTTGCGGGGCTCGAGGGTCCCGCACCACAGGACGTAGGGGCGCTCGAGCCCGAAGCGCTCGCGCAGGGCCGTGACCTCGTCCGGGCGGACGTCGGGGACCGTCGCGCCGTGGGGGACGACGTGGACGTCCCCGGCCGGCAGGCCGACGGCGACGCAGTCGTCCGCGGTCGCCTGCGACGGCACGACGACGGCGTCGGCCTCCGCGCGCACGCGCTCGAGCGAGCGCCGGAAGAAGGCGTTCCCGCGGGGCGTGAAGTGGGACGCGTCGTGCAGGAAGGCGACGTCGTGCACCGTGACCACGAGGGGCCGGCGGGTCGGCGGGACCGCCCACGTGGCAGCGTGCACGACGTCGGCCCCGGGCACGAGGCTCTCGGCCCGCGGACGCCCCAGCCGGTTCCACGCCTCGTACAGCGCGGGCCGCGGCAGGCGCGCGTGGCGCACGGGGAACGGCGGCGCCCAGTCGCCCGCGGGCGGCCCGGCGTGCCGCGCGGCGACGCCCGTCACCTCGGCGACGCCCGTCGCGGCGAGCGCCGCCCCGAGCTCGACGACGTACGTGCCCGAGCCCCCTGGCACGGGCTGCCAGAGCTGCTCGGCGGTGAGGGCGACCCTCACGCGGTCGGGACGGTGAACGAGCGGCAGCCGAGCAGGGTGTTCGCGCCCGCGTTGCCGCTGATGCCGTAGACGCACATCGCGTGCACCCCCGCGGCCATCGGCGCCGTCCACACGTAGCCGTGCTTGTCGCCGCGGCGGTAGACCGCGCCCACGTCCGGGCGGGAGAGGTTGGCGTCGATCGCGACGCCGACGCCGTCGACGTACACGTGCGCCTGGGTCGACGCGGCGGTGTCGGGGTCGAAGGTCCAGCCCGCGATCGTCACCGAGCCGGGCGCGCCGCCCGTGGCGGGCGTCGTCGCGACGGTGTCGATCACGCCGAGGGGCGCGGCGTCCGCGAGCGTGAAGCTGCGGCAGCCGAGGAGCGTGTTGTCGCCCGGCGTCGTGTTGATCGAGTACGCGCACATGCTGTGGTTGCCCGGCGCGAGCGGCCGGGTGTGCGACCACCCGGCGGCGGGCCCGCGCCCGTAGACCGCGCCGACGTCGGGTCGGGGCTGGTCCGCGAGGAGGGAGACGCCCACGCCGTCGATGTAGACGTGCACCTCGTTCGGCTGCGTCGTGTCGGGGTCGAACGCCCAGCCCGAGACGGTGACGTCGCCGGCGGTCGTCGCGACGCGGTCGATCACGCCCGTGGGCGGGGTGTTGGTCGTCCGCACCACGAAGGACCGGCAGTCGAGCACGGTGTTGTCCGCCGGGGCGGTGTTGATGCCGTACACGCACATGCTGTGCGTGCCGGCCCCGAGGGTCGTCGTGTAGGAGAAGCCGTGCCGGTCGCCCTTGCCGTAGGCGGCGGCGATGTCCGGCCGCGACAGGTCGGCCCGCAGCGACACGCCGACGCCGTCGATGTAGAGGTGGACGTCGTTCGGCTCGGTGGTGTCGGGGTCGATCGACCAGCCGGTGATCGTCACGGAGCCCAGCGAGGTCGTGACCGAGGTGACGCCGCCGATCGGCACCTGGTCCGGCACGACGACGGTGCCGCAGCCGAGGACGGTGTTGTCCCCGTAGCCGACGCTGATGCCGTAGACGCAGTACGAGCGCGCGCCCGGGCGCACCGGGAAGGACCAGGACCAGCCGTGGGCGTCGCCCAGGCCGAACACCGCGCCGACGTCGGGCCGGGGCTGGTCCGCCTTGATGGCGACGCCGACGCCGTCGACGTAGAGGTGCACGTCGTTGGAGAGCGAGGAGTCGGGGTCGAGGCTCCAGCCGCTGAGGGTCAGGGTCGTGTTGGTCGCGACCACCGAGTCGATGACGCCGATGGGAGCGGCGTTCGTCGCCCCGAACCAGGCGTTGTAGTAGAGCCAGAAGTTGCGGTTGCCGTAGGCGGAGCACGCGTCGCCCGTGCCGTAGCCGGCCGCGAGGGCCGCGTTGTTCGGCTGGTACGGCGTGTAGTTGTACAGGCTCGCGGTGGCCTGGTTCTGGATGAGCACGGCCGACGAGCCGCACGCGACGTTCGGGTGGTACCGGACGTTGTTGACCATGCCCGCCCGGTGGGCGTACTTCGTCGGGCTCAGCGCGTAGTTCCGCAGCTGCCAGGCGGCCTGGTACACCTGGTTGAAGAAGCCGTAGTAGGTCGCGTCGCACGGCGCGGTGTCCGGGCAGCCGAAGCCCATGGCGCTGCGGTAGCGGGTCGCGTACAGGCCCGAGCCGGACGCGGTGACCAGGCTCTGCTCCTTCTGGAGCATGACGAGGATGACCTTGGGGCTGATCCCGCAGGCCGCGCCCACCTTGGCGATGATCTGTGCGGCGGACTCGTTCCCCGTGCCGACGTAGGTGCCCGTGCAGCGGCTGTCCGCGGGGCGCGTGAACGTGTCCGCGCGGAACGCCTTGAGGCACAGCGTGCCGTCGGCGCCGGGGCGGCAGCTCGGGTTCTTCGCGTCGAGGAACGCCTGGATCTCGGGCGCGGACATCGACGTGCCGGCGTAGAACGCGGCGTCGCTGATGATCATGCCGGGGTCGAACGTGGCCGCGGCGGCCGGCTCGGCGCGCTGGACGCCGACGACGGCGCCCACGCAGAGGGTCAGCACGGCGACCAGGGCGGCGACGGCGCGGCGGCCCGCGGACGCGGCGGCCCGGGGGTGCGGGAGGGCTGCGGTGCTCACGGGGCTCACGGGACCTCGATCGTGACGGGGGACGACGTGCCGGTGGCCGTCGCGGACGTGTAGGTGACGGTGGCGTCCCACGGCCCGGACGCGAGCCCGGGCACGGCGAGGGCGCCGCAGCTGGTCGTGGCGGCGTCCGGCGACGCGGGGCCCTCGACCGACAGGACGGTGGCGCCCTGGCGCACCGTGAGGGTGCAGCGGGCGCCGCTCTCGACGAGCGGGACGTACGCGCCGACGGTCGCGGCGGCGGCCGCGGGGTCCCAGCCGTAGAACGTCACGACGACCTCGGTCGGCGTGAGGCCGGGGTCGGGCGCCGGCGGCTCGGTCGGCTGGACGGTGGGCGCGGCCGTCGGCTGCGCCGAGGGCTCGACGGGGGCGACGGTCGGCGCCGCGGTGAGCGTCGGCGTCGGCGTGGGGCTCGCGGTGGCCGAGGCGGTCGCGGACGCGGTGCCCCCGGGCTCCGCCGGGGCGTCCGGACGCAGCGCCACGGCAGCCACGACGCCCACCGCGACGAGCACGAGGACCGCCACGGCGACGGCGACGCGTCGGGACTGACCCATGGGACCTCATCTGTCGGCTCGAGCGGGCGGGGCGGCGCCCTCGGCACCTATCGGCAGGCCGGAGCCCCAGGTCAAGGGGTTCGCGGCGGCCGACACCACCACGGTAGCCCCGGCGCCCGGCGCCGGGCGGGAGGCGCAGCGCGGCGAACGGGTGGTGGAGAGGTGGGGCCGGTCAGGCCAGGACCGCGTCGACCTCGCGCTCGAGGTGCGCCGCGATCTCGAGCGACGCGGTCGCGGCGGGGGAGGGCGCGTTGAGCACGTGCACCTGGCGCGGTGCCCGCTGGACGAGGAAGTCGTCGACCATGCTGCCGTCGCGCTTCATCGCCTGGGCCCGCACGCCCGCGGGCGCGGGCACGAGGTCCTGGACCCGCACCGCGGGGACGAGCTCGGCGAGGCTCGCGGCGAACGTGCGCCGCGACACGGAGCGGAGCACCTCCTTGGCGCCCGGGACGACGTTCTTCACGCCGAGGCGCCACAGCCCCGGCCAGCTGAGCGAGTCGACGACGTCGTGCACGTCGACCGTGCGCCAGCGGTACCCCTCGCGCGCGAGCGCGAGCACCGCGTTCGGTCCGGCGTGGACGCCGCCCTCGGTGGTCTTCGTCAGGTGCACCCCGAGGAAGGGGAAGCGCGGGTCCGGGACGGGGTAGATGAGGCCGTTGACCAGGTAGGACCGCTCGGGGACGAGCTCGAAGTACTCGCCGCGGAAGGGCACGATCCGGGCCTCCGGCTCGAGGCCGGACGCCTGGGCGACGCGGTCGCTCTGGAGCCCCGCGCAGTTGACGAGCGCGTCGGCGCGCACCGTCCCCCGGCTCGTCTCGACGACGACGCCGGTGCCCTCGGGCCGCGCGGAGACGAACGCCTCGGACAGGCGCAGCTCGCCGTCGGCCGCCTCCACCTCGCGCACCAGGGCGCGGCACACGCCGACGTAGTCGACGATCCCGGTGCTCGGCACGTGCAGCGCGGCGACGCACGCGACGTGCGGCTCGTGCTCGCGCGCCTCGGCGGGCGTGAGCGTCGTGGCGGCCACGCCGTTCTGCGCGGCGCGCTCGGCGAGCCGGCGCAGGCCGGGGAGCTGCTGCGCGTCGGTCGCCACGACGAGCTTGCCGGTCGGCACCGTCGTGATCCCGTGCTCCTGCGCGTACGCGCGGATCGAGCGCGCGCCCGCGGCGCTGAGGCGGGCCTTGAGGCTGCCGGGCGCGTAGTAGAGGCCCGAGTGGATGACGCCCGAGTTGCGGCCCGTCTGGTGGAGGGCGATGTCGTCCTCCTTCTCGAGCACGACGACCTGGTCGCCCCGGCGGGCGAGGCGGGCCGCCACGGCGAGCCCGACGATGCCGGACCCGACGACCACGATGCGCGACACGGAGGACCTCCTGAGGTGGGGTGCGCCCGGCGAGCGGGCTGACGGCCGCCTCATCGTAGGCGGAGGCCACCGGCCCCGGCTGGGCCCTTCGGTCGCGCGCGGTCCGATACGCTCGTGCGCCGTGCGTGGACCGTCCGCCGCACGAGGACCCGGAGGGGCGTCGGTGTCAGACCCCAGCGCTGAGCAGCCCGCTGAGCGGGCCGCCGAGCAGCCCCCGACACGGTCCGTGCGGACCGGGGGAGCGGGGAGCGGACCTGACGACCGGTTCACCGTGCGGTCCGAGCGCCTGGCCGCGTCCGGGCACGACGCGGGGGCACGCGGCCGATGGGCTCGCTGGACCGAGCCTCGCCCGGACGGCCTGCCCCAGGTGCGCGTCCTGCTGGGCTTCCCGGCGCTCGTCGCCGTCGTCATGCTCGGCCTCGTCGCGTTCGGCGTCACCGGGTCGTCGTCGGGGATCATGCACTCCTTCTTCGAGACGGGGCCCGACCCGGACCACATCGCGCTGACGCCCCAGGCGATCCGCAGCGACGAGTGGAACGTGCAGACCGTCTACACGGTCTCCCAGGTCGAGGAGGGCCTGCCCGTCGAGAACGAGGCGCTCCCGGGCGGCGTCGACATGACCCTCAACTGGGAGACGCCGTACGCGGAGTGGTCCGCCGCGTTCCGGCCCCACAACGTCGGGTTCTTCGCGCTCCCGCTCGACAACGCGTTCGCCCTCAAGTGGTGGCTGCCCGGCGCCGCGCTCGTCGCGGCGGCCTACATGTTCGTCGTGTCGCTCTGGCCTCGCCGGCCCGTCGCGGCCGCCCTGCTCGCCGTCGCGTTCTACTTCTCGCCGTTCTTCCAGTGGTGGTACCTCCCGCAGACGCTCTGGCCGCCGGCGTGGGCGCTCCTCGTCATGACCGCGGTGGTCTGGACCCAGGCCCTCCCGCGCGGGCGTGCGCGCTGGGGCTGGTCGGCGGCCGTCGGCTACGTCACGGTGACCGCGGCGCTCGGCATCTACGCGCCCTTCCTCATCCCGGTCGCGTACGTCGCGCTCGGCCTCACGGTCGGCTGGGTGCTGCGCCCCGGCACGGGCCTCCCGCTGCGCGAGCGGCTGCGCCGGCTCGTCCCCGTGGCCGTCGGGGGCGCGGCCGCCGCCGTCGTCATGGTCGTCTTCCTCGCGACGCGGCTCGACACCATCCGCGGGTTCCTCGGCACGGTCTACCCGGGCCAGCGCCTCGTCGCGGCCGGCTCGGGCCTCGCGGACACCGACTGGGAGGCCACCTTCCTCGGCCTCTTCAGCCTCGCGCTGCGCGACGGCAGCTCGTACGGGATCCGGCCGAACTCGTCCGAGGCGTCGACCTTCGTCTTCGTCGGAGCGTTCGTCGCCCTGGTCGGCGTCTGGGCGGTCGTGCGCTCGGTCCGCCGCGGCCGGACGGACTGGCCGCTCGTCGCGTCCCTCGCCGTCGGGCTGCTCCTCGTCGCCCACATGTACGTGCCCGGGTGGGACGCGGTCGCCCACCTCCTGCTGCTGGACCGCGTCCAGGCGAACCGCATGGTCATCGGCCTCGGGCTCCTCGGGATCGTGCTCATCGGCCTCGTCGGCCGGTCGCTCGACCGCGAGGGCGCCCCGGCGCCCTGGTGGCTCGCCGTCGGTGCCGCCCTCGCGTCCGTCGGGTTCCACGTCGCGTTCTTCGAGCGCATCGACGGCAACGCGGTGCTCGCCGCGAAGGTCGGGCCGTGGCCCGTGCTCACGGCGGTCTTCGCGCTCGCCGTCCTCCTCTTCGCGCGACGCCGGCCCGCGGCGGGGGCCGCGGCGTTCGCCGCGCTCTCGATCGTCCTCGCCGGCTGGGTCAACCCCTTCTACCGCGGCGTGTACGACATCCGGGAGACCGAGGTCGCGCAGGCGGTCATGGCGCTCGAGGCCGAGCAGCCGGGGACCTGGGCGGGCGTCGGTGGCAGCTACGTCGGGCCGATCCTCACGGAGACGGGCGTCGGCGGCTTCAACGGGTTCCAGAGCGCGCCCGACGTGGAGACGTGGGAGGCGATCGACCCCGAGGGCCGCTACGAGTTCGAGTGGAACCGGTTCGCGAACGTCGGCTGGGTGGTCGACCCGGCCGCGCCGCGCGTGTTCAACCCGGCGGGGGACCAGGTGCGCGTCAACCTCGACTCGTGCGACCCCTACGAGCAGGAGGCCGTGCAGCACGTCCTCAGCGACGTCGAGCTGACCCAGCCCTGCCTCGAGCTCGTCGACGAGGTCACCGCGCCCGGCGCGGTCTACCGCCTCTACTCGGTCGTCCCGCCGTCCGACGAGGCGGCGGGGCAGCCGTGAGCCGTCCGTCCGCCCCGCACCCCGGGTGCGCCGTCGACGCACCCACGGCCCCGCCGGGACGCGGGTCCGGCGGGCCCCTGCACCTATGCTGGACCGGTCGATCGCACAAGGAGCCCCATGACTGACGTCGTCCCCCTCGGCCAGCCCACCGTCGGCGAGGAGGAGCTCGCCGCGATCGCCGAGGTCTTCACGACCGGCTGGCTGTCGGGTGCCGGGCCCTCGTGCCGCGCCTTCGAGCAGGCGTTCGCCGCGACCGTCGGCACGGCGCACGCGCTGGCGACGTCGAACTGCGGCTCGGCGCTGCACCTGGGCCTCGAGGTGCTGGGCGCGGGCCCGGGCGACGAGGTGATCGTCGGCGACTACACGTTCCCCGCGACCGGCCACTCGGTGATGTGGACCGGCGCGACCCCGGTCTTCGCCGACGTCCGCCCCGACATCTGGAGCGCCGACCCGGCGGCCGTCGAGGCCGCGATCACGCCGCGCACGGTGGGCATCCTCGCCGTCGACCCCTTCGGCCAGCCCGCCGACTACGACGAGCTGCGGGCGATCGCCGACAAGCACGGGCTCTGGCTCATGGAGGACGCGGCCTGCTCGGCCGGCGCCACCTACAAGGGCCGGCCCGCCGGCAGCCTCGCGGACGTCGCGACCTTCAGCTTCCACGGCCGCAAGGGCATCACCGCGGGCGAGGGCGGTGCGCTCGTCACCGACCGCACGGACCTCGCCGACCACGCCCGCAAGCTGCACACCTACGGCATCGAGCCCGCGCTCACGCGCGAGGCCAGCACGGACCTGCCGGTGCCGTCGTTCGACGAGGCGGGTTACAACTACCGCCTGTCCGACGTCGCCGCCGCGATCATGCAGGTCCAGCTGCGCCGCCTGCCCACGCTCCTCGCGAACCGCCGTCGTGCGGCCGCCGAGTACGCCGAGCTGCTCGGCGACCTCGAGCTCGTGACGCTCCCGGTGGAGCTGGCGGACCGCGAGCACCCGTGGCAGTCCTACGTCATCACGCTCGACCCGTCGCTCGACCGCGGCGTGGTCGCCACCGAGCTGCGCGCCCGCGGCGTGCAGTGCAACTTCGGCACCTACGCCTCGCACCTGCAGCCGGTCTACGGCCTGAAGCAGCAGCTGCCGGTCTCCGCCGACCTCTTCGCGCGGCACCTCGCGGTGCCGATGCACGCCAACCTCACGTCCGAGCAGGTCCGGACCGTCGCCACGGCCGTGCGCGACGTCGTCACCGCCCCCACAAGCCGCCGCTGACGCGGCGGGATCAAGGAGTCAGTTCGTGGCAGACAAGACCGTCTTCTTCACCGGCGGCGCCGGCTTCATCGGCCTGCACGTGGTCCCCATGCTCCTCGAGAAGGGGTACAAGGTCCGGATCTTCGACAACATGTTCCGTGGCGACCGCGACGCCGTCGCGAAGCTCGCCGCGACGGGCGACGTCGAGCTCATCGACCAGGACGTCCGCTACGGCGGCGCGGTCCACCAGGCGATAAAGGGCTGCAGCCACGTCATCCACTTCGCCGCGGTGTCGATCAACAAGAGCCAGTCGGACCCGTACGAGTCCATGGACATCAACATGATCGGCAACCACAACGTCTTCGCCGCGGCGGCGGACCACGGCGTCGAGCGCCTCGTGTTCGCCTCGAGCGCGTCGGTCTACGGCGACCCGAAGAAGCTCCCCATGCACGAGGACGACGAGCTGTCGCCGCTCACGCCGTACTGCATCTCCAAGCGCGCGGGCGAGGACCTCCTCGGCTTCTACCAGCGCCGGGCCAACCTGTCGTGGATCGCGCTGCGCTTCTTCAACGTCTACGGCCCGGGCCAGAAGACGACGGCGTACTACACCTCGGTCATCAACCACTTCGTCAACCGCCTGCGTCAGGGCGAGGCGCCCGTCATCGACGGCAAGGGCGAGCAGTCGATGGACTTCATCCACGTCCACGACATCGCGCGCTCGGCCGTGCTCGCGCTCGAGGCCGAGAAGGCCAACCTGCCGGTCAACGTCGGCACGGGCATCGACACGTCGATCGCCGACCTCGCGCGCATCCTCATCGACGCCGTGGGCGCCGACGTCGAGCCGATCTTCAACCCGCGCGACGTCCTCGTGAGCCGCCGCGCCGCCGACACCACGCGCGCCAAGGAGATCCTGGGCTTCGAGCCGACGATCGCCGTGCGCGACGGCATGACCGAGCTCATCCGGAACGGCGGCTGATGCCGCCTCGCACGCCGGGGACCCTGCCGCCCAACCCGTACCACGAGCACTCCTGGATCGTCGGCGAGCCGACGATCGGGGAGGGCACGTGGATCGGTGCCTTCACGGTGATCGACGGGTCCGGCGGGCTCACCATCGGCGCCGGCTGCGACATCGCGTCCGGCGTGCACATCTACACCCACAGCAGCGCCGCCCGGTGCGTCTCCGGGCGGCGGCACCCGCAGGTCGACCGTGCCCCGGTGACGATCGGCGACCGCGTGTTCCTGGGCGGCAACGCCGTCGTGATGATGGGCGTGACCATCGGCGACGAGAGCGTCGTCGCCGCGGGCGCCGTCGTCACGCGCGACGTGCCGGCCCGGACCGTGGTCGCCGGCGTGCCGGCGCGGCCGGTGTCGCGCGTCGAGATCGCGGACGACGGCGAGGTGACGTACGTGCCGCTCCCCGCCGACGAGGCGGGGGCCGGTGCGGGCGGAGCCGGGGGCGCAGCCGACGCGAGCGGGGGAGCGCGATGAGGATCGTCGTCGTCAACAACTTCTTCCCGCCGCGCGTGGGCGGGAGCTCGCACCTGTCGGACGCGCTCGCGCGCGGCTACGCGGCCCGCGGCCACGAGGTGCTCGTCGTCACGGCGGCCTACGGCGACGCGCCGGCCGAGGAGGAGCGCGACGGCATCCGCATCGTGCGCATGCCGTCGGTGTCGCTGCCCGAGACGCGGTTCGCCGTGAGCTTCGACATCTCGTTCGCGACGCGGCCGAGCCTGCCCCAGGCCCTGGCCGCGGTGCTGGACGACTTCCGTCCGGACGTCATCCACCAGCACGGGCAGTTCTTCGACCTCACGTGGGCGACGGGCCTGTACGCGCGCAGGCGCGGCATCCCGGCGCTGCTCAGCGTCCACACCCGGCTGGAGAACCCTGCGGCGCTCTACCACGGCGTCTTCCGCACGCTCGACGCGACGATGGTCTGGCCGGTGCTGCGCCGCTACAAGCCGCGCCTCGTCGTCATGGACGTCCTCATGGACGAGTACATCAAGGACCGCTACAAGGGCGGCTACTCGGCGCTCGAGTACATCCCCGTCGGCGTCGACCCGGCGTGGACGACCGGCGGCGACGGCGCGGCAGCGCGGGCGTCGCTCGGGGTCGGCGCGGACACCCCGCTCGTGCTCTCGCTCGGTCACGTCATCCCGCTGCGGGACCGCGTGATCCTCACCGAGGCCATGCCGGCGGTGCTCGAGGAGTTCCCGGACGCCGTGCTCGCCGTCGTCGGGCGCGTCTACTACGACCGCTTCGAGCAGCGCGCGACCGAGCTCGGCATCCGCGACCGCGTGATCTCGGTCGGCGCGGTGCCCAAGGCGCGCGTGCCGGACTACCTCGCCGCGGCCGACGTCGAGTCGCACGAGCAGGGGATCGGGCTCGGCACCGCCACGCTCGAGGCCATGGCCGCGGGCGTGCCCGTCGTCGCCCCGGCGCGCGCGGACAACTTCCCGACCGTGCCCCTGCGCGACCGCGAGCACCTCTTCCTCACCCACGAGGGCGACGTCGACGCCATGGCGACGGCCCTCAAGGAGGCGCTACGCGACCGCACGCGGGCCCGCGAGATCGGGGCCCGTGCGAGTGCCGTCGTGCACGAGTCCTTCTCGCTCGAGCACGTGCTCGACCAGCACCTCGAGGTGCTCGCCGAGATGGCCGCGGAGCGCGCCGCGGCGCGCTGAGCACCAGGGCACCGCGGCGGCGCTCCGCCGGGGACGGACGCACGGAGGGGGCGACCGTGGACGACGCCTCGACCAGGCGACGGGTCACCTACGAGGACTGCGACCACGTCGCCGGGCCGTTCTTCCACGGCACGCGCAACGCGGTCCCCGCGGGCACGGTGCTCGTCCCGGGGCACGGGTCGAACTACCAGCAGGGCCGCGTGTCGAACCACATCTACTTCTCGGCGCTCGTCGAGACGGCCGCCTGGGGCGCCGAGCTGAGCACGGCCCTGGCCGGCGACGCGGGGCGCGGGCACGTCTACGTCGTCGCGCCGGACGGGCCCTTCGAGGACGACCCCAACGTCACGGACACGCGGTTCCCGGGCAACCCGACGCAGTCCTACCGCACCCGGGGCTCGCTGCGCGTCGTGCGCGAGCTGGAGGACTGGGAGGGCCACACCCCCGAGGTGCTCCAGGGCATGCTCGACAGCCTCGCCCGGCTCCGCGAGCAGGGGCTCGACGTCATCGAGGACTGACGCGGCCGGTCCGGTCCGTCGGCCACGGATCGTCGCTACGCTCGCAGCGACGCGTCCGAGCGGAGGTGGCTGATGGTGCGGGTGCCCCGCTCCGCCGGTGCGGCGCTGGTCGCGCTCGCCGTCGTCGTCGCGCCCGGGTGCACGCCCGGCACCGGCGGGGAGCAGCCGACCGCGGTGCCGAGCGCCTCCGGTGCGCCCGCCGGTCCCGCGACCCCGGCCCCGACCGTGACGGTGACGACGCCCCCCGCGCCCCCGGCCCCGGTGCTCCTCACGGACCAGGGGGTCGGCGACGTCGTGCTCGGGTCGGCCGGCGCCTACGACCGGCTCGTGACCGTCCTGGGTGAGCCGACCGAACCCGTCGCGGAGTCCTGCTCCTTCTGGTACGTCAGCTGGGGTGGGCTCACCGTCTACCTCGACGACCCGGCGGGTGCGGCGACCGGCTGGTACCTGGGCGGAGGACCGCTCGCGGACCAGGTCCAGCCGCCGTACGGGGTGTACCCGGGTGATCCGGTCCGCCTCGTGCTGGACGAGGGAGGCGTCATCGAGCCGACGTACTCGTTCGACTCGGACGAGATCGCCGAGTACCGGACCACCGTCGGCGCCTACTCCTGGTACAGCGCGACGGACGACCCGGACTCGCCCGTCTCGAGCGTCTCCGTCGAGAGCCCGGGCTGCGACTGACGTCGTCGTCGTCGTGCCGTCAGGCCTGCGCGGCGCTGACCTCCTTGACCTTCGCCACCACGCGGTGCGAGGGCAGGATCGATGCGCGCTCGGCGTCGGCGTCGACCGTGCCGTCGAGCACGTGGAGGAAGCGCTCGAGCTGGGCCGCGAGCGGCTCCTTGTTCGTCACGAGCTCGGGGATCTCGATGATCGTCTGCTGGCGGTAGCCGCGGCCGTCCTCCGTCGCCGCCTCGCCCGAGACGTGCCGGTACACCGTCACGTCCCTGCGCAGCAGGTCCACCTCGACCATGCGGTCGAGCTCGTGGATCGTCATCGTGCGGACCTTCTTCTGGCCCAGCCGGCTCGCCGACACGGTCGCGACCGCGCCGTCCGAGAAGCCCAGGAGGGCCTCGACCACGTCCTCCGCGCCCGGCACGGACGAGGGGTGGAAGTGGCCGACCGACGCCTCGACCGAGGTCACGTCGCCGTCGAGCACCTGGAGCGCGAGGTCGACGTCGTGCACGAGGAGGTCCCACGCGACGCCCGTCTTGATCCGCGGGGCGTAGGGCGAGTGCCGCGCGCCGTTGACGTGGACGGGGTTCTCGATGACGCTGCGCGCGGTGAGGACCGCGGGGTTGTAGCGCTCGAGCAGCCCGCACATCATCGGGACGCCCGCGCGCTCCGAGAGCTCGAGCAGCTCGATCGTCGCCGGCAGGTCCGCCGTCACCGGCTTCTCGACGAGGAGGGGCAGGCCGGCCTCGAGGACCGTGCGCGCGAGCGGGCCGTGGGCCTCGGTCGCGGCCGCCACGATGACGGCGTCGATGCCCTCGAAGGAGCCGAGCTCGGGCGCCCACGACGCGCCGTAGCGGTCGGCGAGCGCCTGGCCCACCTCGGGGCGCGGGTCGACGATCGTCGCGAGCTCGCAGGCCTCGTTCTGCGCGGTCACGCGGGCGTGGAACGAGCCCATCGTGCCCGCGCCGACGAGCAGGATGCGGGGGAGCGGCGCCACGGCTCAGGCCCCCAGGATGCGGCGGACGGAGTCGACGATGTGCTGCACGTCGACGCCCGACACCTTCGGGTGCACCGGCAGCGAGACGACCTCGGTGACGACCTGCGCGGCGACCGGCACGTCGCTGATCCGGACGCGCGGGTGGTCGCGGTAGCAGTCGTAGTCGAAGACGAGCTTCGGGTAGTAGATGCCGTTGCCGATGCCGGCCTCGGTGAGCTTCGCGATGAACTCGTCGCGCGAGACGGGGGCCTCGGGCGTGATCCGCACCGTGAACTGGTGCCACACGTGCGAGCGCCCCGGCAGCTCGCGCGGGACGACGAGCCCGGGCACGTCGGCGAGGCCCTCGATGAGGGCCGTGGCGTTCTGCTTGCGGGTCGCGACGGTCTGCTCGTAGCGGTCGAGCTGCGGCAGGACGAGCGCGGCCTGGAGGTCCGTGAGGCGGTAGTTGTGACCCGCCATCTCGTACTGGTAGCGGGCACGCATGCCCTGGTTGCGCAGCACGCGCAGGCGGTCGGCGACGTCGTCGTCGTCCGTCGTGATGATGCCGCCCTCGCCCGTGGTGAGGTTCTTGGTGCCGTAGAAGGAGAAGCAGCCGATGCCGAAGCTGCCGGCCGCGCGGCCCTCGAACGTCGCGCCGTGCGACTGCGCCGAGTCCTCGATGAGGGCGAGGCCGCGGCGCTGCGCGAGGTCCGCGAAGGCGTCGGCCTGCACGGTCTGCCCGTAGAGGTGGACCGGCATGAGGACCTTGGTGCGGTCCGTGATCGCGGCCTCGGCGGCCGCGGCGTCGAGGTTGAAGTCCTCGGTCGCGATGTCCGCGAACGTCGCGGTGGCACCGGCCTCGAGGATCGCGTTGAGCGTCGCGACGAACGTGAAGGGGCTCGTCACGACCTCGTCGCCCGGCTGGAGGTCCTGGACCTGGATCGCGGCGACGAGCGCGGTGGTGCCGTTGTTCACGGCCACGGCGTGCTTCACGCCGGTCAGCTCGGCGAAGCGGCGCTCGAACTCGGCGACCACGGGGCCCTGGGCGACCATCCCGGACCGCAGGACCTCGAGGACCTTCGCCTCGACCTCCGGTCCCAGGACGACGGTGGAAATCGGAATCACGCCTGACCTCGCTCTCGCTCCCAATGCTGACGGTCGACGCTATCAGTGGGGCGCAGGGGGACGCGGGTCGACGGTCCCGGCCCCGGTAGGGTGAGGCGGCTGCGCAGGCCCGGGGTGGCACGACGCCCGGACGGCGGCCCGCAGCCGACTCCCGCCCGTACAGGAGGAACCACGATGAGCGCAGGGGCGCCCGTGCGCGCACGCGAGCGGACCCGGCCGTCCGAGGTGACCGCGTGGACCGTGCTCGCGGTGACGGTCGTCGCGTTCGTGGTCTCGCTCGTCGTCGTGGCCCTCGACGGCCACAAGCTGTCGACGGTCGACGAGCACGTGCACCTCGACTACGCCTACCGCCTCCACGAGGGCGTCGTGCCGCTGCGTGGCATGCCCTACTCCGACGCGCTCGTCGAGGAGTGGGCGTGCGGCGTGGGCCACGAGGCGGGGGACATCGCGTACCCGTGCGGCGCCCCCGAGATCGGTCCGGACGTGCTGCCGTCGGGCCGGTGGTCCACCGCGTACATCCACTACCCGACGTACTTCGTCGGCGCCGAGGCCCTCCGACGCGGCCTCGACGCGACCGGGTCCGGGCTCGACGCCGTGTCGGCGTACCGCCTGTCCAGCGCGATCCTGCTCGGCCTCGGCGTGCTCGTGACCGTGGTGGGCGCGCGCGCCGCGGGCGCCCGCGGGTCGCGCCTCGTGCTCGCCTCCCTGGTCCCGGTGGCCGCGTCGTCCATCGCGTTCCTCGGCACCGTGGTCAACCCCATGTCCCTCGCGCTCCTCCAGGGGGCGCTCATCGCGTTCGCGGGCGTCCGCTGGATGCGGACGGGCCGGGGGTTCTGGTGGCTGCTCGCCGCGACGGCGTTCGCCGCCGGGACCGCGGTGACCCACTCGCTGCCCGTCGGCGCGTTCGGCCTCGCGGCCGTCGTCGCGCTCGTCGGACGACGGCGCCTGCGCGTCGACTCCCCGTGGCAGCCGCGCTCGTGGCAGGTCGCCGCCCTCGCCGCCGTCGTCGTGACCCCCGTGGTGGTGTGGGGCAAGGTCATCTCGATGCGCGCGGCCGTGCCGAACGACACCCTCTACGGCTTCGCGGCGCCGGGCGACGCGGCCTCGGTGGTCTCCGGCTTCTTCCGCGAGCTGACGAGCCTGCACGTCGCGTGGCTCGACACGGGTCAGCTCCCGGCGCAGGGCATCGTCCTCGCCCCGTTGCGGGCCGCGGCCGGCGGGCTCACCGGGTGGGTGCCCGTGCTCGTCGCCGGCGCGCTCGTGCTCGCCGCGCTCGGCGCGCTCCGCCGCGGTCCGGCCGAGCTCCTCGCGGTCCCCGGGGCGTCGGCAGGGTCGGCGGCGTCGTCGGACCGTGCTCACGTCGCCGCCGCGCCCGCCGCCGACGACCGGGCCCTGCCTGCGGCCGACGAGGCGCCCGACGAGACCGAGGTCGCTTCGCACGCCGCGCGCGGTCCGCGCCTCGTGCACCCGCTGCTGCTGCTCACGGTCGCGACGCTCCTGACGATCGTGCTCTACCCGCCCGCGCTGCGGACGGCCAACGTCCTCAACTTCGGCTTCGACTTCCCGATCGTGTCGCGCTACTCGATCGGCTTCGGCCCGCTGCTCGCAGTGCTCGTCGCGCTCCTCGTCCCCGGGCGGGCGCTGCCGCGCCTGCTCGCAGGGGTCGCCGTCGTCACGGTGCTCGGCCTGTCCTTCTCCTGGGTCTGACCGACCCTCGCCTCCCGGGAACGGAGACCCCATGACCACCATCCACCCGACCGCCGTCGTCGGCGCCGGGGTCGAGCTCGGCACCGGCAACGTCGTCGGCCCGCACGTCGTCCTCTACGGACCGCTGCGCATCGGCGACGGCAACTGGATCGGCCCCGGCGTCGTCATCGGGACCCCGCCCGAGGTGCGCGGCGTCGAGCACGGGGCCCAGTGGGAGGGCCCGCCCGCCGGGACGGGCGTCGTCATCGGCAGCAACAACGTCATCCGCGAGCAGACGATGATCCACCAGGGGTGGAAGGAGCAGACCGTCGTCGGCGACGACTGCTTCATCATGAACAAGGTCTACATCGCTCACGACACGGTCATCGGCGACGGCGTCACGCTCGCCTCGACCGTGACCATGGGCGGGCACGTCCGTCTCGGCGACCGCGCGAACCTGGGGCTCGGGACCGTCGTGCACCAGCGGCGCGTGGTCGGCCCCGGGGCCATGGTCGGCATGGGCTCCGTGGTGACCCGCGACGTGCCGCCGTTCGCCAAGGCCTTCGGCAACCCGGCCCGCGTGCAGGGCGCCAACACGGTCGGGATGAGCCGGCTCGGCGTCGACGACGCGACCGTCGCGCGCGTGCACGCGGCCTACCTCGAGGGCGCCGGCGTGGACGCCGACGTGCCGGACGCCCTGCGCGAGCACTTCGCGTGGTGGGCCGAGGCCACGCGGACCTCATGACGTACGCTGACCGGACTGTGGAGAACCCCGACGGCGATGCGCCCGCGACCCGCGCGAACCCCGCCCCGAGCACCGCACCCGCGACGGCCGAGCCCGCGCACCTCGAGGAGCCGCACACCATCGCGACGGCCCGGTCCACGAAGGACCGCGTGCTCGTCCTGGCGCGCTGGGTCCTCATCGTCGTCGTCGTGGCCGCCGCGTCGTGGCAGGTCGTGCGCCAGTGGGACGACGTCAGCGTCGCCCTCACGCGCGTGCACCCGCTCACGGCGATCCTCTCGTTCGGCCTCGTGCTCGCGGGCCTCGTCGCGGGCACGCTGAGCTGGCAGACGCTGCTCGACGACATGGGGCCCAAGGTCGGCGTCGCGCGCGGCGGCCAGGTCTGCCTCGTCGGGCAGCTCGGCAAGTACGTGCCCGGGTCGGTGTGGGCGTACCTGCTGCAGATGGAGCTCGGCCGCCAGTACGGCATCGCACGCGCCCGGGTGTTCGCGACGAGCCTCTTCGCCGCCGGCATCGGCGTGGTCGCCTCGCTCGTGCTCGGCCTGGGCGCTCTGCCCCTGCTGCTGAGCGACCAGCGCGACCTGCTCTGGCTCTTCGTCCTGCTGCCCGTCGGCCTCGTGTGCCTGCACCCCAAGGTCATGACGTGGATGGCGTCGCTCGTCTTCCGGGTGCTGCGCAAGCCGCCGCTCGACCACATGCTGCGCCGCCGGGTCGTCGCCCGGTCGTTCGCGTGGGCGCTCGCGTCCTACGTGTGCTTCGGGCTGCACCTGTGGCTGCTCGCGAACTCGATCGTCGACCCGGGCGTCGAGATGATCCTGCTCTGCGCCGGGACGATCGCGATCGGGATGACCGCAGGCCTGTTCGCCGTCGTCCTGCCGTCCGGGGTGGGCGTCCGCGAGGCGATCATCGTCGCCGCGTTCGCGACGCTCATGAGCACGGGGGAGGCGACGGCGCTCGCGCTCGGCTCGCGCATGCTCTTCACCATGGGCGACCTCGCGATCGCCGGCGCCGCGACGGCGCTCGCGGTGCTCGCCCGGCGCCGCTTCGTCGACGTCGACCCGACGGCCGCGGACGTCGCGCGCCCCGTCGCCGGCTGAGCGGCGTGCGCGTCCTGCTCGACGCGACCGCCGTCCCGGCCGACCGGGGCGGGGTCGGGCGCTACGTCGACGAGCTCGTGCCGGCGCTCGTGCGCCAGGGCGCGGACCTCGTCGTGGCGGTCCAGCCGCGCGACCTCGACGTCGTCGGGTCCTTCGCGGCGGGCGCCGAGGTGGTCGCGGCCCCCGCCGCGACCGGCCGGCGGGCGGTCCGGCTCGCGTGGGAGCAGGCGGGCCTGCCCGCGCTCGTGCGCCGGGTGCGCGCCGACGTGCTGCACAGCCCCCACTACACGCTGCCCGCGCTCGCCCCCGTGCCCGTCGTCGTGACGCTGCACGACGCGACGTTCTTCAGCCACCCCGAGGTGCACACCGGCACCAAGGGCCGCTTCTTCCGCGCCGCGACGCGCGTCGCGGTGCGGCGCGCGGCCGCGCTGGTCGTCCCCTCGGCCGCGACCCGCGACGAGGTGCGCCGCTTCACCGGGGCTCCCGCCGAGCGGTTCCACGTGGCGTACCACGGCGTGGACACCGCGGTCTTCCACCCGGTCGACGACGCCGAGCGCCGCCGGGTCGCCGCGTCGCTCGGGGTGACCGGGGGGTACGTGGGCTTCCTCGGCACGCTCGAGCCGCGCAAGAACGTCCCCGCGCTGGTCCGGGCGTGGCAGGAGGTGTGCGCGGACCGCGCCGACCCGCCCGCGCTGGTGCTGGCGGGGGGCAAGGGCTGGGACGACGACGTCGAGCCCGCCCTCGCCGCGGTGCCCGGCCACCTGCGCGCGATCCGCGCCGGCTACCTGCCGTTCGACGACCTCGCCGGCTTCCTGGCCGGCGCGCTCGTCCTCGCCTACCCGAGCCGGGGCGAGGGTTTCGGGCTGCCCGTGCTCGAGGCGATGGCGTGCGGTGCGGCGGTGCTCACGACGCGCGAGCTGTCGCTGCCCGAGGTCGGCGGGGACGCCGTCGCGTACTGCGGCACGGACGAGGCCGAGATCGCGCGCGGCCTGCGCGCGCTGCTCGACGCCCCGCAGGAGCGCGGGCGCCTGGGCGAGGCCGCCCGGCGGCGCGCCGAGGGGTTCACCTGGGACGCGTCCGCCGCGGCCCACCTCGAGGCCTACGCCGCGGCGGTCCGGGCGCCGGGGGCCTGACGCGGCCCTCCCGCGCGCGGCGTCAGCCCCGCAGCGAGGCGACGTACTCCTGGACGGCGTCCCACTGCGGCAGGAGGCCGTCGGCGCGCGCCTGGTCGAGGGTGGGCGCGGCGGCGTCCTTCTCGGAGAGCAGCGGCTCGAGCGGCGACCCGTCGCGGGCCGTCGTCGGCCACGCGATGCCGAGGGCCGGGTCGAGCGGGTGGATGCCGTGCTCGCGGCCGGGCGCGTAGCCCGTCGAGCACAGGTACATGACGGTCGAGCCGTCCTCGAGCGAGAGGAAGGCGTGGCCCAGGCCCTCGGACAGGTAGATGCCGCGGCGGTCGACGTCGTCGAGCAGCACGGCGTCCCACGTGCCGAAGGTCGGCGAACCGACGCGGATGTCGATCGCGACGTCGAGCACCGCGCCCCGCGCGCACGTGACGTACTTCGCCTGGCCGGGCGGCACGTCGGCGAAGTGGATGCCGCGCAGCACGCCCGCCGCGGAGACCGAGCAGTTCGCCTGCTGCAGGTCGAGGGGGTGCCCGACCGCCTCGGTGAAGGCCTCCGCCTTGAACCACTCGAGGAACACCCCGCGGGGGTCCTGGAACTGGCGGGGCGTGATCTCCCACGCTCCCGGGACGGCGAGCTCGCGGATCTGCACGGAGGTCCTCCTTGAGGGTGCGACGGGCCTTCGCGGGCGCGGCCAGCCTAGCGGCGGGCCGCTAGGGTGACGTGCCGGACCCGCGTCGGACGGGGGCCGGGACAGCAGGACGGACGGGACAGGGAGCAGATGTGCGCTGGATCGTGACAGGCGCCCACGGGATGCTGGGGCAGGACCTGGTGGCGCTGCTCCGAGGGCGCGGTGACGACGTCACGGGTGCCGACCGGGACACCGTCGACATCACGGACGAGAGCGCCGTCGCCGCGGCCGTGCGGGGGCACGACGTCGTGGTCAACTGCGCCGCATGGACCGACGTCGACGCGGCGGAGTCGCACGAGGGCGACGCGTTCGCGGTCAACGCCACCGGTCCCCAGCTGCTGGCGCGCGCCGCCCGGGAGGCCGGGGCGCGCATCGTCCAGATCTCGACGGACTACGTGTTCGACGGTGCGGCCGCCGAGCCGTACGCGGAGGACGCTCCGGCGGCGCCGCGCTCGGCGTACGGACGCACCAAGCTCGCGGGCGAGTGGGCCGTGCGCGCCGAGGCACCCGACCACCTCATCGTGCGCACCGCCTGGCTCTACGGCGCCGGGGGCGCGTGCTTCCCCCGGACCATCGCTCGCCTGGCGGCCGAGCGCGGAGGCCTGGACGTGATCGCCGACCAGGTCGGTCAGCCGACGTGGACCCGCGACCTCGCCGACCTCGTGGTGCGGCTGGTGGACGCGGGTGCGCCGAGCGGCCGGTACCACGGCACCGCGTCGGGCCGGACGTCGTGGCACGGCTTCGCGCAGGCGGTCGTCGGGGCCGCCGGCATGGACCCGGACGTCGTCCGGGAGACGACCAGTGACGTGTACGTGCGCCCGGCGCCGCGCCCGGCCTTCTCCGTCCTGGGGCACGCGGCGCTCCGGACGCCGGGCGTCGTCCCGATCGGCGACTGGCGCGAGCGCTGGGCGGTGGCGTTCGACGAGGTGCTCGCCGGCCGCGTCGCCGCGCCCGGGGCGTAGCGGTGACGACGCCGGCCTCCACCGGCACGCCGACCGTCGCCGGGGCGGACCCGGACGCGGTGCCGGCCACCGCGCCGACAGCGACGACCGCCGCGCCGGCCGCGCCGGCCGCGCCAGCCGTGGACCGCCGCAACAGCTTCGACGTCCTGCGGCTGCTGTTCGCGATCTGCGTCATCTACTCGCACGCCTTCGCCCTCGTGGGGCAGGAGGAGCCGACGGCGTGGGGACGCACGCTCGGCAACCTCGGTGTGCACGGCTTCTTCGCGATCAGCGGCTACCTCATCGCGGCGAGCTGGGACCGCAGCCCGTCGCTCACGCGCTTCGGCCTCTACCGCGCGCTCCGCATCGTGCCCGGCGTGGTCGTCGCGATGGTGGTGGCGTTCGCCGTCGCGCGGCCGTTCGGCCAGTACGCGGACAACCCCGTCCCCTTCATCGTCAACGGCCCCGTCTGGACGCTGACGTGGGAGGTCGTGGCGTACGGCGCGCTCGCGCTGCTCGGTCTCACCGGCGTCCTGCGCCCGGGCGCGTTCCCCGCGTTCGCCGGCGCCGCCTGGGTGGTCTACCTCGCGAACATCGGCGCACCGGACGACTTCACCGCCGCCGTGGTGCCGATGCTGCTCATGTTCCTCGGCGGCGCGCTCCTGCACGTGCGGCCCGAGGTGCTGCGTCGCGAGGTCGTCGTGCTCGCGGGGATCGGTCTGGCGCTGAGCGCGAGCCCGCAGGTGTTCGCGTTCCTCGTCGCGGGCGTCACCCGGGTCGTCCCGTTCCTCTTCGCGCCGGCCGTGCCGGCGGACCTGGTGCGCGTCGTCGTCTACCTCCTGTCGTTCCCGGTCGTGGTGGTCGCCCTGGGGCTGTGGCGCACCCGGCTCGTGCTACGGCACGACATCTCGTACGGCACCTACGTCTACGGCTGGCCGGTCGCGCAGGTCGCCGTGGCGGTGGCCCTGCGCAACGAGGTCGACCTGTCGCCCGCCGCGCTGTTCGGCCTCACGCTGGTCGGCACGCTCCCGCTCGCGTACCTCTCGTGGCGCCTCGTCGAGCGCCCGGCCCTCCGGCTGAAGACGCTCGTCGCTCGGCGGGGAGAGGCGTCGCCACCTCGCGACCTGATCATGGCCGGACGCCGCGCACGCCGTGAGCCGTGAGGTGACCGGACGGTGACCGGATCGCTGACCCGTTCGACGTACCGAGCACGACGCGAGACGCTCCGGGGCGCCGGACGTCCCGGCTGGAGTGCAGCGCGCGTGTACTAGAGTCACGCGGTGCGGTGACCCGGACTCGCTGGGTTTCCAGACTCTCGCGCCCGGGGACCCCGCGTGGCTGCGCCCGGACGTCGCCGCTCAGGGAAGGGGGACGACGCGCCATGGCGTCGACTGCGCTGGACCGGCCGGTGTACGTGACGCGGCCGGTGATCCCGCCGTGGGAGAACCTCGAGGCGGCGCTGCGGCGGGTCTTCGACTCCGGCATCCTCACGAACATGGGCCCGGCCCACGTCGAGCTCGAGGAGCGGCTCGAGGGCCGGCTCGGCGCAGGACACCTCTCCCTGTGGAACAACGGCACGACGGCGCTGCTCGGTGCGCTCAGCCAGCTGGACCTGCACGACCAGGCGATCGTGACCCCGTTCACGTTCCCCGCGACGGTCCACGCGCTGAGCCTGCTCGGCATCGAGCCGGTCTTCGCCGACGTCGACCCGCACGACCTCACGCTCTCGGCCGAGAGCGTCGCCGAGCGGCTGACGGACCGGGTCTCCGCGGTGGTGGGGACGCACGTGTACGGCAACTTCTGCGACACGGCGGCGATCGCGCGCCTGCGCGACGAGCGGCGGCCGGACCTGAGGATCGTCTACGACGGCGCGCACATCTTCGGGCGCAGCGGCCCCGTCTTCGACTCGGCCGAGGCCATCGGCGACGTGACGATGCTGAGCTTCCACGCCACCAAGCTCTTCCACACCGTCGAGGGGGGTGCGCTCGTCACGCCGGAGGCCGCCCAGCAGGCCCGCTTCCGGACGGCGCGCAACTTCGGCATCACGGGCGAGGAGTCGGTCGAGGGCGTCGGCCTCAACGGCAAGATGAGCGAGGTCCACGCCGCGGTCGGCCTCGCCGTCCTCGACGTGCTGGACGCCGAGATCGACGCTCGGGCCGCCCTCGCGCGGCAGTACGTGGAGCGGCTCGACGCGGTCGACGGACTCGAGGTCCTCTCGGGCCGAGGGCCGTCCTACCAGTACCTCACCGTCCGCGTGCGGACCGAGGAGGCGTGGACCCGGGACTCCCTGCGCTCGCACCTCCTGGACCACGGCATCGTGAGCCGCAAGTACTTCCACCCGCTGTGCAGCGAGATGGACGCCTACCGCCACCTCCGCTCGGCCGCCGACCTGCCGCACGCGACGGCGGCGGCGCGCGAGTGCCTGGTGCTCCCGCTCTACGGTGAGATGACGCCGGACCTGGTGGACACGATCTGCGACCTGGTCGACGCGAAGCGGGCGGCGGCGTGACGACGGCCGTCCGGCACCAGGAGTCGCCTCCCGCGATCAGCGTCCTGCTCGTCACCTACAACCACGCCGCGTACGTTGAGAGCGCTCTCGACTCGATCGCGGCCCAGGTGACCGGTCGTCCGATCGAGATCGTCGTCGCGGACGACAGCTCGACGGACGGGACGACCGAGATCATCGAGCGGTGGGTCGCGGACCGCCCGGAGCTGCGCGTCGTCGTCCTGCCCCCGGTGGGGAACCTCGGGATCACGAAGAACTACTGGCGGGGCCTCGCGGCGTGCCGCGGCACCTACGTCGCCGTGCTCGAGGGCGACGACCAGTGGATCGCCGCCGACAAGCTCGAGCGGCAGGCCGACGTGCTGGACCAGCACGCTGACCTCGCCATGGTCGCGTGCCGCGTCGTGCTCTACGACTCGGACGCCGAGGACGGGCACGTCGTCCCCCTCATGGGCTCGGACCGCCACCTCAGCCGCGTGACCAGCGCCGAGCTCGCGACGATGAACTGGTTCGCGACCTTCAGCGCCTGCATGTACCGCACGGCGTGCCTGCAGCGGATCTCGCCCGAGGTCTTCGAGCGCGTGAGCTTCGACTGGGCCATCGGGATGGCGGTGACCGAGTTCGGCGACGCCGGCTTCCTGCCGCAGGCGATGACCATGTACCGGACGCACTCGCGCGGCCACTGGTCGGGGAAGTCCGAGCTCGACCGGCTCGACCAGCTGCACGGGCTCATCCCGCAGTACATGGAGATCTTCGGCGAGCGGCTCGCCCTGCCGCTCCAGCAGAACCTGCGGCTCGTGGAGCGGCAGATCCTCCACCTGCAGCACCAGGACCCCGCGCCGCGCCCGGAGCCGGCCGCGCCGCTCGGGTACCCGGTGCCGCGGGTCACCGCGCGCCCGCCGCGGGTCTCCGTCGTCGTCGCGGCCTACAACCACGAGCGCTTCGTCGTCGACGCGCTCAACAGCGTGCTCGACCAGACGTTCGGCGACCTCGAGCTCATCGTGGTCGACGACGGCTCCAAGGACGGCACGTGGGCCGCGATCCAGACCGTCTCGGACCCGCGCATGCGCTCGTACCGTCTCGGCGAGAACCAGGGTGGTGCCGCGGCGCTCAACATCGGCATCCAGGAGGCCCGCGGCGAGTTCGTGGCGGTGCTCAACTCCGACGACATGTGGGCACCCGACAAGCTGCGCCGACAGCTCGCCGTCATGGACGAGCGTCCCGAGCTCGGCGCCGTGTTCACGAGCGCGCGGTTCGTCGACGAGCAGGGCCGCCCGATGCCGGCCGGCTCCGTCCTGCCGTGGCACGACGTGTTCCGCTCGCACAACCGCTCGCAGGCGCAGTGGCTGCGGTACTTCTTCGACAAGGGCAACGCCCTGTGCCACCCGAGCATCCTCGTGCGGCGGCGGTTCTACCTCGAGCACGGGCTGTACGACAACCGCCTGCGTCAGCTGCCCGACCTCGCGATGTGGGTCGAGCTCGTCAAGGCGTACCCGATCCACGTCATGAACACCGAGGACCTGGTCCTCTTCCGCATGCTGACGGAGAGCGCGAACACGAGCGCCGTCACCGAGGTCTCGGTCGCGCGCACCTTCCGCGAGCACCTCATCGTCATGGAGCGCTTCTTCGAGGGCTGCTCGGACGAGATGCTCGTCGAGGGCTTCGCCGACGTCATGGCGTCGGACGTCATCAACACGGCCGAGGACCGCCGGGTCGCCGAGATGCTGCTGTGGCTCAACGCCCCGTGCCCCATGCACCAGATCAACAAGGTCCACGGGCTGCGGATGTTCTACGAGCTGCTGGGCGACGAGCGCTGCGCACGCCTGCTGCGCGTGCGCGAGGGCATCCGCGACCTCACCTTCCACGAGCAGACCGGTGCGCTGCGTGGGTTCGAGGTCTCGGGCGAGGCGCCGTGGACGGCGCTGACGTCCCCGGTCCCGGCCGCGCCGCTCGTCGCCGAGAAGGTGCCCACCCGGGCGCTGCTGCTCATCGTCCTCGACCGGATGAGGCGGACGCCGTTCCGCAGCTGGCCCGTCCGTGTCCGTCACCACCTCGCCCGCTCGCGGTGACCGAGCAGCGCCGGACCGTCGTCCTCGACGACCACTTCCCTGTGCTGTCGTCGGGCTTCCGCGTCGCCGAGTTCACCGAGCTGCTGCGCGCCGACCTCGTGACGTCGGTCCGCACGACGGTCGGGCCGCTCGACGAGCTCGTCGCGGCCTTCGGCGAGCGGTACCCCGACCTCGCGGACCGGGTGCACGCGTACGACCCGACGGCCCTCGCGGACGTCGACCAGGCGTACCTCATCTTCCTCAACAACGCGGCGTACTACCTCGACGACCTCACCGCCGCCGGCGTGCCCTTCGTGCTGACGCTCTACCCCGGCGGCGGGCTCGACGGCACCGACGAGGCGCTCGCCAAGCTCGACCGCGTGCTCGGCTCGCCCCTCCTGCGCCACCTGTTCACGACCCAGCCGCGGGTCGCCGAGATGGTCGCCGCACGGTACCCGCACGTGCCGACGAGCGAGCTCCAGGGTCTCTTCGTCAGCCGCGCGTACTTCCGGCCGGGGCCGGGGGAGCGGACGAACTACTTCGGCGTCGACAAGGAGACGCTCGACCTCTGCTTCGTCGCGCACCGCTACTCGGTGACGGGCGCCGACAAGGGCTTCCCGGAGTTCGCGGCGCTCGTGCCCGAGCTCGCGCGCCGCGGTCTGCCGGTGCGCGGTCACGTCGTCGGTCAGTTCGACGCGTCCGACCTCCCGCCGGGGCACCAGCACCTGTTCGAGATGTACGGCGTGCTCGAGTCGGCCCGCCTCCAGGAGCTCTACGGCGGCATGGACGCGATCGTCTCGCCGAACCGCCCCGGCGTGCTCGCCGTGGGCGCGTTCGACGGGTTCCCGCTCGCGTCGTCGGTCGAGGCCGCGCTCTGCGGCGTCATGGTGGTCGCGACGGACGAGTTCCGTCAGAGCCGCTTCCTGCGTGACGGGCGCGACGCGCTCGTCGTCGTGCCGGACGCCGGCCAGATCGCCGACCGGCTCGTGCGGCTCCTGCGTGAGCCGGGAGGCATCCGGCGTGTCGCCCAGTCCGGGCTGCGCAAGGTCCGGCACGTCTACGCGCCCGCGCGCCAGCTCGACGTGCGGGCGCCCGTGCTCCGGGGGGACCTCGGGTGATCGTCGCCGCCGACGGCACGCCCGTCACCCGGTACGGCGTCGTGGGCGCCGGCGCGCAGGCGCGCGAGACCCAGGAGTGGGCGGGCGCGGCCGCCCGCTGCGTGTTCCTGGCGGTCGACCCGGCGTGGGTGGACCCGGCGGCGGGCCTCGTGGACGTGACCTCACCGGACGACGCCCACCGCGAGCTCCCGGTCGTCGCGGCGGTGGGCGCCCCCGGCCTGCGGCGTGAGCTCCTCGCGCGCTGGCCGGGCACCGCCCTCGCGACCGTGGTCGCGGACAGCGCGGTGGTGTCGCCGACCGCACGCCTGGGGGCGGGCACCGTCGTCGGCCCGACGGCCGTCCTCTCGTGCGACGTCGTCGTAGGTGCGCACGGGCTGGTCAACATCGGGGCGACCCTGAGCCACGACACTGTGCTGGGCCACCACGTGACGATCAGCCCCGGGGCGCACGTGGGGGGCGGGTGCACGATCGGGGACGGGGCCTTCGTCGGGATCGGTGCGACCCTGCGTCAGGGTGTGCGCGTCGGGGCGGGCGCGGTCGTCGGTGCGGGCGCGGTCGTCGTGCGCGACGTGCCTCCGCTCGAGGTGCACGCAGGGGTGCCCGCACGACGGCTCAGGGTGCTCGACGACTGGCTCCGCACGATCCGGTGACGGGCTCCTCGGGACCGGCCTCGCCGCCGGTCCCGCCGCCGTGTCAGCCCTCGCCGGCCGCGGCGACCCTGGCGCGCAGGAGGTGCTTGCGGCGTCCCGACCCGTTCCAGAAGACCGCGTAGTCGTTGAACGTGTCGACCCGGGCGTAGAGCAGCGTCATCTGCGTGCTGACGAGGTCGACGGCGGGCTTCACGGACGTCCAGGAGATGTCGTCCATGACCAGGAACCCGCCGGGCGCGAGCAGCGGGACGTAGTCCCGGACGTCCTGCATCACGGGTGCCGTGTCGTGGTTCCCGTCGATGTGGACGAGACCGAACGGCCCCTCGAGGACGCGCGCGGCGTCGTGCGACGTCGCGCGGACGATCCGGGCGTGCTCCGCGAGCCCGAAGCGGTGGCGCATGGCGTCGACCGTGTCGTGCACCGCGTCGAAGTCCGTCGTGCGGACGAACTGGTCGATCTGCTCGGCCAGCTCGGGGTGGTCGACCTCGTGCGCCTCGGCGCTCGAGTACGGGTCGACGCCGTGGACGACACCGCCGGTGTGCCGGTGCGCGACGGCCTGCGGGAAGAACGACCGTCCCCGGTAGACGCCGATGTCCACCGAGCGCGTGATGCGGTGCGAGACGAGGAGGTCCGCGAGCACGGTGCCCTTGGAGAGGCTGCAGCCGCCTCCGAAGTCGATCGGGATCTCGTCCAGGACCTCGGCGACCTCGTCCCGCAGGCGGCTGAGGCGCATCCGCTCAGCCGCCGAGCTCGATGAGCCCCAGCAGGTACGTCCCGTAGCCGGACTTCACGAGCTTCTCGGCGCGCTCGCGCAGCTCGTCGTCGGACAGGAAGCCCTGGCGCCACGCGACCTCCTCGGGCGAGCCGATCTTGAGGCCCTGCCGGTGCTCGACGGTCCGGACGAAGTCCGAGGCCTCGAGCAGCGAGTCGAACGTGCCCGTGTCGAGCCACGCGGTCCCGCGGGGGAGCACCTCGACCTGCAGGCGGCCCTGCTCCAGGTACACGCGGTTGACGTCGGTGATCTCGTACTCGCCGCGCGCCGAGGGCTCGAGGTCGCGGGCGATCGCGATGACGTCGTTGTCGTAGAAGTAGAGGCCCGGCACGGCGTAGCTGCTCTTGGGCTTCGTGGGCTTCTCCTCGAGCGAGAGCGCCTTGCCGGTCTCGTCGAACTCCACGACGCCGTACGCCGTCGGGTCCGCGACGCGGTAGGCGAAGACGGCGCCGCCGTCGATCTCGGAGAAGCGCTGGAGCCGCGAGCCGAGGCCGCCGCCGTAGAAGATGTTGTCGCCGAGCACGAGCGCGGCCGAGTCCGTCCCGACGAAGTCGGCGCCGAGCACGAAGGCCTGCGCGAGGCCGTTGGGGACCTCCTGGACCTGGTAGGAGATCGAGATCCCGAACTGGGACCCGTCCCCCAGGAGGCGGTGGAACTGCTCGGCGTCGTGCGGCGTCGTGATGACGAGCACGTCCCGGATGCCGGCAAGCATGAGGGTCGACAGCGGGTAGTAGATCATCGGCTTGTCGTACACCGGGACGAGCTGCTTGCTCACGCCCTGCGTGATGGGGTGCAGCCGGGTGCCGGACCCGCCGGCCAGGATGATTCCGCGCATGATCCCCATTGTTGCCCATGCGGGGGTCCCGCCAGGACCGGACGGTCAGGTCCTGGCGGGGGAGGTCACCTCACGAGGCGGGTCAGGGAACCACGACGGTCCGGCACCCGAGCAGCGTGTTCGCCCCGGCAGCGGTGTTGATGCCGAACGCGCACACGCTCCGCGAGCCGGCCGGCACGGCCACGCTGTGGCTGTAGCCGTGCTTGTCGCCGCGGTTGTAGACCGCCGCGACGTCGGGCCGCGAGCGGTCGGCCCACAGCGAGTACCCCACGCCCTCGACGTAGATGTGCACCTGGTTCGACGCGCTCGTGTCCGGGTCCAGCGTCCAGCCGGTGATCGTCAGGCGTCCCGCGGAGGTCGTCACGGCGTCGATGACGCCGATCGGCGCCGCGTCGGGGACGACGACGGTCCGGCAGCCGAGCAGCGTGTTCGCGCCGGCGGCGGTGTTGATGCCGTAGACGCACAGGTCGTGCCGGCCCGGGGCCGCGGGCACGACGTACGACCAGCCGTGCTTGTCGCCCTTGTTGTAGACCGCCGCCACGTCGGGCCGGGACTGGTTCGCGAGGAGCGAGACGCCCACGCCGTCGATGTAGATGTGCACCTCGTTCGACGCCGAGGTGTCGGGGTCCAGCGACCAGCCGCTGAGCGCGAGCTGGGTGTTCGTCGTGGTGACCGCGTCGATCACGCCGATCGGCGCCGCGTCCGGCACGACGATGGTCCGGCAGCCGAGGAGCGTGTTGTCGCCCGGGCCCGTGTTGATGCCGTGCGCGCACACGCTGTGCGGCCCGGGTCGGGCGTTCGTCGTGAAGGTGAACCCGTGCTTGTCGCCCTTGCCGTACCGGGATGCGAGGTCGGGGCGGCTCACGTCGGCGACGAGGGCCGTCCCGACGCCGTCGACGTACAGGTGGACCTGGTTCGACGCGGTCGTGTCGGGGTCGAGCGTCCAGCCGGTCACGGTGAGCGACGTGTTGGTCGCCGTGACCTGCTCGATCGCGCCGATGGGAGCGGTGCGGGCCACAGCGCCCGAGGACACCGTGCGGCACGCGAGGACGGTGTTCGCGCCGCCGCCCGTGTCGATGCCGTAGACGCACACGCTGTGGTCCCCGGGGCCGGCCGGCGTCGCGTAGCTGAAGCCGTGCTTGTCGCCCTTGTTGTAGACCGCGGCGACGTCCGGCCGGGACTGGTTCGCGAGCAGCGAGACGCCCACGCCGTCGACGTAGATGTGCACCTCGTTGGACGCGGTCGTGTCGGGGTCGAGCGTCCAGCCGGACACGGTCAGGGTGGTGCCGTTCGCGACGATCGAGTCGACGGCGCCGATGGGCGCGCTGTTGCGGACCGTGACGTTGCGGCAGCCGAGCGAGACCGTGGTGCCCTCGCCGACGTTCACCGCGGCGACGCAGACGGTCACGGTGCCGGACGCCGCGGGGATGGTGGCGGCGAAGCCGTGGTTCGGCCCGACGGCCGGGAACTGGCTGCCGATGTCGGCGCGGGGGCGGTCCGCGGCGACCGAGGCCACGTGGGCCCCGTTGACGCGGACCTCGACGGTGATGGGCGCCGCGGTCTCCGGGTCGAAGGCCCAGCCCCCGACGCTGATCGAGCTCGAGGTGGTCGACGTCGACTCCCAGGTGCCCCGCGGCGACACCGAGACCGCCGCGTTGGCGAGGTCCGCGACGCGCGCGTTGAGGTAGGGGAGCAGGTCGTAGAGGTTCTGCCCGGGGCACGACGTCAGCTGCGCGTCGCGGTGCCCGTAGATGGTCGGGAAGTTCACCACGGTGCCCTCGGGCCACTTCGACGCCCCGCCGCCCGAGACCATCTGCACGGTGGTGCCGGCCGTGATCCCGTGGATCGAGAACTTCCACGCGATGAGGCTCGCGAGCGCGTTGGTGAGGACGTCGGGGACGAGGGCCGCGCCGTACTCGCCGATGGCCGCGATGCCGATGGTGCGGCTGTTGAAGCCGCCCGTGTGGACGCCCACGACGGTGCTCGTGATGCCGCCCGCGCGGCCCTCGTAGATGGTGCCGAAGCGGTCGACGAGGAAGTTGTAGCCGAGGTCGCACCAGCCGCGGCCCCCGGCCGCCTCGGCGCGCGTGTGGTACTCGTAGAAGCCGCGGATGAGCCCGGGCACCGAGTCCTGCGAGTAGCCGTTGGCCGACGCGGTGTGGTGCACCGCGGCCGCGTCCATCGAGGTCGAGAAGTCGGGCACGCACGTCTTGAGCGACTCGTCGGCGCCCCACCCTGCCCGCGAGACGATCGCCGGCTGCCCGGGCACCGGCACGGCGGCCGCGGCGACCGCGTTCGCGTCGGCGGCGCTCTCGCCCGGGTCGATGAGGACGGCCTTGAGGCCGGTCACGGTGCCCTGCTCGGCCTCGGCCCAGAGCTGCACGCCGTCGGCGTCGATCGCGACGATCGGGTCCGTCGCGCCCCGCGTCGTCGCGTCGGCCGCCTCCTGGCGGTTCGCGTCGGGCGCGACGTCGGACGCGCCGACCGCCTCCCAGTCGGTCCAGACGTCCGCCTGGCGCACGCGGTAGCGCACGACGACGCCCTCGAGCTCGGGCGACGGGTCCCAGGTGACCCCGAGGACCGAGAAGGGGGCGGTGTCGAGCTCGGCGGTGAGGACGTCGGGCGCGGGCGCGCCGGCCGTCCCGGCGGCGTCCTGCGGCGCGCTCTGCGCGGACACGCCACCGGTGTCCTCGGCCGGCGCCGGCGCCTCGGCCGGCAGCGCACCGAGCGCCTCGGGGGCGACACCCGCGAGGTCGAGCTCGGCGACCTCGACCTCGGGCACGTCGGTGCGCGCGGGTGCGGCGGGGAAGCCCGCCCAGGCCGCGGTCGGCAGCAGGGTGCCGGCGGTCGCGACGGCGACGGCGGCGGCGATGACGGACCTGGACATGCGTGGGACCCCCGAGCGGTGTGAGGGGTCCAGGGGAACACCTCGGGGGGTGTCCCGACCAGGGGACACACCGGACACCTGGTCGCCGGCGTGCCGGAGGGCGCCCGTGCGGCGCCGGCACATCCCGGGCGCACCGGGACGACCCGGGCGGGCGCGCCCGGACCGCTCAAGTCGGGTGCCGGGCTGCCGATGCTCACCGAGGCGCACCGTGCGCCGCCGGAGGGGGCAGTGGTGCGACGACGCGGTGCGGTGACGGTCCTGGCGCTCGTGGCGTGCGCGGGCGTGGCGTGGCCGGCCCAGGCGGCCCCGCCGCCCGCGGCCGCGTCGGGTCCCGTCGCGGCGGTCCCGGTGGTGTCGGCGCCGACGTCGGCGTCGGCGTCGGACGACCCGACCACCGGACCCGTGCCCGACCGCGAGGCCGTCGCCGAGCCTGCGGCGCCGCCGCTCGAGGCCGCCGCCCCGGAATCCCTCCTCGTGCGGTTCGAGCCCACGGTCTCGGCGGGCCAGGAGCGGGACGCGCTGGCGGACGCCGGGACGGCGCCCGCGCAGGAGGAGCTGCCCGGGGACGTCGTCGTCGTGCCGGTCGGGGACCAGGACGCGGCCGCGCTCGCGGCCGAGCTCGAGGGCGACCCGCGCGTGGCCGAGGTCGCCCCCGACCACGTGCGCGCCGTGACCGCCTGGACGGACGACCCCGAGCTCGACGTCGCGTGGCCCTACATCGACCTCGTCCGGCTCCCGCGTGCGTGGGACGTGACGACGGGCACGGGCGTCGTCGTCGCGGTGCTCGACACGGGTGTCGCCCCGCACCCCGACCTCGCAGGCGCGCTGCTGCCCGGGTGGGACGCGGTGAACGGCGACGCCGACGCGACCGACGACCACGGCCACGGGACCGCCGTCGCCGGCGTCGCCGCCGCGCGCGGGGACAACGGCATCGGGAGCGTCGGCGCGGCGTGGGGCGCGTCGGTCCTGCCCGTCAAGGTGCTCGACGCGAGCGGCCGCGGCACCGACGCCGACGTCATCGAGGGCATCGGCTGGGCCGTGGACCACGGCGCCGACGTCATCAACCTCTCCCTCGGCGGGCCCGGCGAGTCGCCCTTCCTGCGTGACGCCGTCCGCTGGGCCGTCGACCGCGGCGTCGTCGTCGTCATGGCCTCGGGCAACTCCCGCACGGGCGCCGTCGAGTACCCGGCCGCCTACGCCGCCCAGATCGACGGCGCGCTCGCGGTGGGAGCGGTCGACGACGACGGCACCCTCGCCCCGTTCTCGAGCTGGGGCGACGAGGTCACGGTCGTGGCGCCGGGCGTCGCGATCGCGGCCCCGCACCGCGCGGGCGGCATCGCCTACCCCAGCGGCACCTCGTTCTCGACGCCGCTCGTGAGCGGCGTCGCGGCCCTCGTCGAGGCCCAGGCCCGGCGGACGCCCGCGCAGGTCGAGGCGGCGATCACCTCGACGGCGCGCGACGCCGGGCCGCGCGGCACCGACCCGTTCTACGGCCGCGGCGTGCTCGACGCCGCGGCGGCGCTCGGCACCGTGCGGTCGGTGCCGCTCGACCGCCTTGTCGGCGACGGCGGCGCGGACGACCTGCTGGAGGGCGCGGTCCCGCTCGCGGTGGGTGCGCAGGCGGCCGTCCGCGAGGGCGCGCTCGAGACCGAGGGGGACGCCGACTGGGTCCTCGTGCAGCCGTCGTCGCCCGAGGACCGGCACGCCCTCCAGGTCCAGGTCACGCCCGCCCCCGGCTTCGTCCACGCGGACGTGGCCGTCGAGATCCGGGACGGCGACGGGCGCCTCCTGTCGAGCAGCCTCGGCACGACGTACGTCGAGGTCGACGCGACGGGCCCGTGGTTCGTGCGCGTGGCCGCGGAGTCCGGCGCGCCGGGCGTCGGCAGCTACCGCGTCGTGGCGCGGCGCACCGACGTCCAGCCGGCCGGCCCGCTCGTGTTCGCGGCCCCCGCGACGCTCTCGTCCAGCGCTGCGGGCGACGTCACGGACACCGTCCTCGCCGAGGTCACCGGCGACGGGGTCCTCGACGTCGTCCGGTCCACGGTGCACTGGGTCGCGCTGCCGGGCGGCGGAGCGGGGATCGCCCCGGCCGTCCGCGTCCTGCCGGGCCTCGCCGACGGCCGCTTCGGGCCCCACGTCGACGTGCGCCTCGGGACCGAGCGCGGCCTGCGCCCGCAGGTCGGGGCCGCGGACCTCGACGGCGACGGCGTCGCCGAGGTCTACGCGACCGCGAGCGCCGGGACGGCCGACGACGGGACGTGGCGCGTCCGCGCGGACGGCGGCGTCCTCGTCGCGGACCGGGTGGACACCACGGGCGACCTGCGGGTCGGGAGCGCGGGCGTCGTGCCGTCCGGCGACGCGGAGGCGCTCGTCGCCTCCGCTGCGCCCGGGGTCGCGGTGCTGCGCGGCGACGGCGCCGGCGGCGTCGCGGTCGAGCGCTTCCCCGCCGCGGGCGCCGCGCCGCACGGCCTCGTCGACGTCGACCGCGACGGGCGCGACGACGTCGTGTCCGCTGACGGGACTGTCCTGCTCCGCGCCGCCGACGGCGCGTTCGCGCCCGGGACGCCGGTCCCGGCGGCTCCCGGCGCGACGTCCCTCGTCGGCGCCGACGTGGACGGCGACGGGATCGAGGACGTCGTGAGCGTGCGGTACGGCTCCGTGGTCCTCGCGCACGGCGGCCGCGGGTTCGCCGCGCCGCTCACCTTCCTCGACGTCACGGCCGCCGCCACCCCCGCGCCGGCCGACATGGACGGCGACGGGCGCAGCGACCTCGTGGTCCCGTCCTCGAGCGGCTGGGTGCTCCTCGGGCAGCGGGCCGACGGCACCTTCGCGGGCGCGCAGTACGTGTCCGGGGGCGGCCCCTCGTCGCAGCCGGCCTCCGGTACCCGGACGACGGTCCGTGACCACGACGGCGACGGCGACGCCGACCTCGTCTACGCCCGGGCCGACGGCGGGATCGGGCTGCTCGCGCAGGTCGACGCGTGGCCGCCCCTGCTCGGCGCCTGGGTCGAGGGCATCGACCCGGCTCGGCACGCGAGCGGCGTGGCGACGAACGCCGTCGTCGCGGTCCGCACGGGACCGGACGTCGCGCCCGGGTCCGTGGGCACCGGCACGGTCCGCCTCGTCGACGGCGCGGGCGTGACCGTCCCGTCGACCGTCGGGTTCGACGCGGCCGCGGGCGTCGCCACGCTGCGGCCCACCCAGCCGCTGGTCCGGGGCTCGCACTACGAGGTGGTCGTCGCCGGGCTCACCGCGACGGACGGCTCGGTCCAGGACCGGCCGGCGCGGAGCTGGTTCACGGTCGCCGCGGGCGGCGAGCGGTTCACGCCGGTCGCGCCCTCGCGCGTGCTCAACACCATCGCCGGGGTCGGGGCGTCGGGCCGCGTCACGCCGGGCGCCCCGATCACCGTCGACCTCTCGCCCTACGTGCCGCCGGAGGCGACCGCCGTCGTGCTCAACGTCACCGCGGTGACACCGTCGGCCGTGGGCAACGTCCGGGTCTACCCGACCCCGGCGACGCCCGGCCCGCCGCCGATGATCTCGAACCTCAACGTCGTGCCGGGCGTCGACCAGCCCAACCTCGTCACCGTCATGCTGGGCGTGGGCCAGTCGATCACCCTGGCCAACGACGGCATGCTCGCGCACCTGCTCGGCGACCTCGCGGGCTACTACAGCCCGGGCGGCGCGACGGCGTACGAGCCGGTCGACCCCGTCCGGCTCACGCACTGGGCCGGCAGCGCGCCGGGCACGGTCCTGCGCCGCGTCCCCGCGGGGCAGTGGGTCGACCTCACGGTCGCGGGCGTCCAGGGCGTGCCGGTGGACGCGAGCGCCGTCGTCCTCAACGTCACCGGCGTCGCGCCGTCGACGTGGACGAACGTCCGGGTCTACCCGACCCCGGCCGCGTCCGAGGACCAGGAGCCGCCGTTCGTCTCGAACCTCAACCTCGAGCCCGGCCGCGACCAGCCCAACCTCGTCACGGTCCCCGTGGGCGACGGGGGCAGGGTGCGCCTCTACACGCAGAGCGCCGACGTGTCGCTCATCGCCGACCTCGCCGGCTACTACGCGCCGACCGGCGACCACGGGTTCCACCCGCTCGAGCCGGCGCGGATCGTCTGGTCGGGCGGCGGCATCGGCCTGCCCGGGCCGCTGCAGCCGGGCGTCACGGTCCACGCCGCGGTCGCCGGGCAGGGGGGCGTGCCGTCGTCGGCGACCGCCGCGGTCCTCAACGTCACGGCGGTCTACCCGCAGGGGGTCTCGAACGTGCGCGTCTTCCCGCGCCGGACGCCGACCGTCGTGCCGTTCGTGTCCAACCTCAACCCGGTCTTCGCTCGCGACGAGCCGAATCTCGCGATCGTCCGACTGGGTGACGCGGGGCAGGTGTCCGTGTTCAGCGAGAGCGCACGAACCAACCTGATCATGGACGTAGCGGGGTACTTCACCCACTAGGGTGGGCGCGACCGCCGACGGTCGCCCGCTCGCGGCGCGTCGGCGCGGGCGGTCCGACCCCCGGCCGCCCCCACCGGCCGAGCCCGACGGACGCGGACGGAACGAGGGACGATGCACCAGCTGCACGGCGCCCCCCGGCACTACGCCTGGGGCTCGCGGACCGCGATCCCCGAGCTGCTCGGCGTGCCCCCCGCCGACGGACCGACCGCCGAGATGTGGTTCGGCGCGCACCCCGCCGCGCCCTCGCTCGTCGACCTCCACGGCGAGGCCGTGCCGCTGGACGCCGTCATCGCGCGGTCGCCCGGGGACGTCATGGGGGACGACGTCGTCGCGCGCTTCGGCCCGTCGCTGCCGTACCTGCTCAAGGTCATCGCGGCCGAGCGCCCGCTCTCGCTCCAGGTGCACCCCACCATCGCCCGCGCCCGCGAGGGGTTCGACGCCGAGGAGGCCCGCGGCGTCCCCGTGGACGACGCGCGCCGCAACTACCGCGACCCCAACCACAAGCCCGAGCTCGTCTATGCCCTCACCCGCTTCGACGCGCTCTGCGGCTTCCGTGCCCCGCGCCGGGCCGCCGAGCTGCTCGCGGGCCTCGACGCCCCGCTCGCGACCGAGCTGCACGGCCTGCTCACCGCGCAGCCGACCTACGAGGGCATCCGCACGGCGTTCCGGAGCCTCCTCGAGCCCGACCTGCGCCCGCCGGCCGAGGCCGTCGACGAGGTCGCGCGGGCGTGCCGGCGCCGCCTCGAGGACGGGTCGCCGTCGCCGCGCGCCGACCGCACGGTCGTCCGGCTCGCCGAGGCCTACCCGGGGGACCCGGGCGTCGTCGTGTCCCTCCTGCTCAACCCCGTGACGCTGGAGCCGGGCGAGGCGATGTTCGTCCCCGCGGGCGGGGTGCACGCGTACCTCAAGGGCGTCGCGGTCGAGGTCATGGCGAACTCGGACAACGTGCTGCGCGCGGGGCTGACCGCCAAGCACATCGACATCCCCGAGCTGCTCGCGAACGTCGACTACGTCGCGGCCCCGCCCATCCGCATCGCGCCCGAGCGCTTCTACGGCGCGAGCAAGGTCTTCTACGCGCCGGTCGACGACTTCGAGCTCTCGGTCACGACCGTCGTCGACGGCGGGACGCACCACCTGCCCGGGCGCGGCCCGCGCGTGCTGCTGTGCCTCGACGGGGAGGTCACCGTGGCCGCCGCCGGGGACGCCTCGCTGACCCTGACGCGCGGCGACGCCGCCTTCGTGCCCGCCGCCGACGGCGCGCTCAGCGCGGTGGGTCGTGGCACGGTCGTCCAGGCCGACGTGCCCTGACCCCCGGACCGCGTCGCCGGCTCAGCCCGTGACGCGCTCGCCCGCGACGAGGGCCTCGCGCCGCGCGGGCGTGCCGGCGAGCTCCGCGGTCACCGCGGGGGCGAGCAGGACGACCGACCCGTCGTCCGCGAGCGCGGCGAGGGCCGCGCCGAGGACCGCGTCCACGCCGTGGTCCGTCGGCTCGAGCAGCACGCGCTCCGGGCCGGGGGTGCGGCGCAGGCCCGCGCCCGCCGCCGTGGCCCACCCGAGCAGCGCGGCGTGCGTCGCGCCGTCGGCGGCGCCCGGGCCGGCGACGGCGGGCGCGGCCGCGTCCCTGGGCGGCACGAACCCGAGGGCGTCGCCGTAGGTCATGACCGACGACGCCGCGTCGAGCGCGCCGGTCGGCAGCTCGCCCTCCCAGCGCCGCGCGAGCGCGGGGAGGGCGACCGCGACGACGTCGGGGCGCCCCGCACCGGGGTGCGCCTGCGGGCGGTCCGTGACGACGACGTCGCACGGCACGGCGTCGGCAGCGTCGGCACCGTCGGCCGCTCCTCCCGGCCCGCGGCCCGTGAGGACGACGCACGCGCCCGCACGCCAGGCCGCGAGCGCCCACACCACGGTGCGCCAGTGCGGGGGCAGGTCCACCAGGACCCGGGTGCCCGGGCCGGCGTCGAGCTCCTCGACGAGCAGGTTCGTCGTCTTGGTCACCCAGTTGACGAGCACGTGGCCGGAGAGCTCGATGCGCTCGCCACCCGGTCCGTACCAGGTGAGGCGCGGCCGGCCCGGGTCGGCCTCGAGCCGGTCGAGGAGGTGCGGCAGGTCGCGGGCGGGGGAGGGCGTGGGCACGCGCCGAGCCTACGGGGCGCCGCCGGGCCCGCCGGAGGTGCCGGGTGAGCCCGCGGCGCGTCCGAGGACGAGCACGTGCGGGTGCGGCCGCCCGCGGTCGAGGCGGCGCGTCGCGACCGCGAGGCCGAGCCCGCGCAGCCAGCCCGCGACGGTCGCGGGCGGCACGAAGTCGAACTCGCTGCCGGCGGTGATGCGCAGCACCTTGACCGCGAGCGTCTCCTGCGCCGTGTTCCAGCGCACCTTCCACGCGGGCTCGGTGCCCATCTCCTTGACCACGACGAGGCCACCGGGCGCGAGCTGCTCGACGGCCTCCGTGAGGAGCCGGCGCTGCTCGGACTCGGGCAGCAGGTAGAGCACGTCGACGAACGCGACGGCGTCCCACGGACCCGCGGGCACGGCGCCCGAGACGGCCACGTCGAACTCGAGGTTCGGCACGCCGCGGGCCGCCTCGCGCGCGTGGCGGATCTTCTCGGCGTCGATGTCCACACCCAGCACGGTGCGGCCCGGGTCGGCGAGCGCGGCGCACGCGCTCACCAGGCCGTGGCCGCACCCGATCTCCACGACGCGGCCGCCCGCGGGCAGCTCCGCGACCACCTCGGCCAGGGGCGCCGTCGCCCAGCGCACCGCGACGTGCGCGCGCACCGCGGCCGGCGCGCCGCGGAACAGCCCCCGGGCGCGCCGGCCGACGGCGGCGGCCGACGGGCGCGGACCGCGCGCCGCGCTCACGCGAGCCCCGCGAAGCCGGTGAGCCGGTAGCCCGCGCGCGCCACCGCGTCGCGGGTCGTGGGGTCCGTGAGCATGTCCAGCTCCTCGCTCCAGCGGTAGCCCCAGGCGAAGCGCCCGAGGTCGGGGTCGCCCGGCTCGCCGGGGTGGGTGTTGATCTCGGCGTGCGGGGCGCCGCGGCGCGCGAGCGCCGTGAGCGCGGCCTCGAACCGCGCGCGCGTCAGGGCGCCCGCCTCGTCCAGCCCCGCGTAGTCGGCCGGGGCGGCCAGGCCGGCCCGCCGCAGGGCGCGCCCGAGCCGCCGCGCGAGCAGCGCGACGCCCGGGCGCACGAGGCCGGCGCGGGCGCGCGGCAGCCGGACGGCCGGGACACCGTGCTCGCGGGCGAGGGCGGCGACGACGTCGCCGACGACGGGCCACAGGTGCGTGTGCTGGTGCGTGTCGAGGTGGGTGAGCGGCAGCCCGACGCCCGCGACCCGCTCGAGCTGGGCGCCGAGCTCGCGCCGCACGTCGGCGGGGTCGATCCGGCCCGCCAGGCCGCGGGCCACGACGGTCCGGTAGCCCAGCGGCAGCGCGCCGCGCCGGTCGACCAGCGTCGGGATCTCCCGGGCCGTGAGCAGGGGCGGGTCCTCGCCGACGAGCGCGAGGTGCGCGCCGAGCTCGAGCGTGGGCGTCGCGCGGAGCATGCGCGCGGCGTCGTCGAAGGCGCGTCCGACCGCGAGCAGCGACGTCGCCGTGACGACACCCTCGAGGTGCGCGCGCCGGACGGCGCGGTTGACCCCGGGCGTGAGGCCGAGGTCGTCGGCCGTGACGACGAGCGGGCGCAGGGCGGCGTCGCGCGCCGGGACGCTCACGGCCGCTCGGCGCGGGCGTCCGCCGGCGTGACCTTCCGCAGGTCCGCGCGGATGGCGACCATCTCCCGCAGCATCGTCCGGATGACGCCGAACGAGGAGAGGGTCGAGACGCCGCGGGTGCGGGGGAAGTAGTCGACGCCGATCTGCAGGATCGTGAACCCCGCGCGCTGGGCGCGGACCACGAGCTCGGCGTCGATGAACGAGCCCTCGCTGAGCAGCGTGACGTGGTCGAGCACGCGGCGACGGCACAGCTTGAACGCGAAGTTGATGTCGCGCAGCCGGGTGCCGAACATCGCCTTGATGAGGAGGTTGTAGACGAACGAGTAGACCGCGCGCCGCGGGCCCTCGCCGGTGCGGTCGTGGCGGTACGCGCTCACGACGTCGGCCTCGTAGGTCTGGAGCACGCGCAGCGCCCGCTCGAGCTCGCACATCTCGAACGGCAGGTCGGCGTCGGTGTAGAGCACGACGTCACCCGTCGCGGCCGCGAACCCGCTCTTGATCGAGCCGCCGAGCTTGCGGTTGCGCTCGTGGTGGACCACGCGCACGTGCCGGTCCGCCGCCGCGAGGGCGTCGGCGAGCGCCGGAGTCGCGTCCGTCGAGGCGTCGTCGACCACGATGATCTCGTAGTCGAGGACCGTCCCCGCCTCGACGAGACCGTGGCACACGGTCGCGGCGGCGCCCACGGCGCGGTGGATGTACTCCTCCTCGTTCCACATGGGGAAGAAGATCGACAGCCGCTCGAAGGGCTCGGGCGGTGCGAGCGCGGAGCGGGCCGCGCCGGTGTGCGGGTCCGGGGCGGTCATGAGACGAGCACCGAGCGGCCGAAGAGCCCCGTGAGGACCACGAGGAGCACCGCGGACAGGCCGAGCGCGAGCGGCCGCAGCCACCGTTGCGGCCGGGTCGCGAGGAGGTCGCCCGCCGCCGCCATGGCGGGGAACGCGACGAGGACGTACCGACCCGTGCCCATGAAGTCCTTCGTTCCGAGGATGGGGATGAGGAGCACCACGGCCGTGTAGGCCGCATAGCCCCAGCCGAAGAGCCGCCACACGCGCCGCAGGAGCAGCACCGCGGCCAGGCACGCGAGCGCCTGGAGCGTGAGGAGCGCCGCGATGGGGTAGGGGCCCCGGACGAGCGTGGCGAGGTACGCGACCTTGAACCACGTGCGCGGGCCCACGCCCTGGTTCCAGCCGGGCGCGGCCTCGACCGCCACGAACGCGAGCGGGTCGCCGAACTCGAGCCAGAGGAACACGCACCACGCGGCGAGGCCGGCGCCGGACAGCAGCACGGTCGCGTGCCGGGGGCGCACGTCGCGCAGCGCGGCGACGAGCTCGCGCCACGCGCGGCGCGCGCGGGAGCCGACGACGTCGGTCGAGCGGTCGAGCCCGCCGTCCCGCGCGGCGCGGTCCTCGGCCAGCAGCTCGAGCGTGCGCACGACGAGCCCGACCGCCACCGCGACGCCGACGGGGCGGCCCGCCGTCGCGAGCGCCCCCACGAGCCCGGCGGCCCAGTACCAGCGGCGCTCGAGGAGCAGGAAGGCGCCGACCGCCGCGAGGAGGAACAGCGAGTCCGCGTACACCGCGCCGTAGAGGAAGAGCGCGTACGGGTAGACCATGATCATGGCGATCGCCGTGATCGCGGACGCGCGCGGCAGGCGGGCCCAGACCCAGCGCCCGAAGAGGAGGACCGCGAGCGCCCCGGCGGCCACGGCGAGCAGCGACCCCGCGACCTGGTGGTCGCCCAGGAGCGCTCCCAGCCCGCGCATCGCCATCGGGTAGACCGGGAAGAAGGCGATCGACGACTGCTGGCCCGGGACGTAGAAGTACCCGCTCGTCGCGATGTACCAGTACCAGCCGGCGTCGTACTGGAACCACCCGTCGAGCCACGAGGGCCCGGTCAGGACGGGGGACGGGTCCGGCGTCCGGAACCGGTTGGACCACCCGACGACGGCGGTGAGGCCGACCGCCACGACGACGAAGGCCAGGAGCACCCGGGGCCACGGGTAGCGGGTCCGGGGGACCGCGACGTCCGGTGCACCGGGCTGCTCCCCGCCCGGCGCCCGGTCCTGCGCGCTGCTCGCCCTGCCGCTCTCGCCCGTCACGCTCTCGACACCCCTGCCGGCACCCGCCCCTGCGCGGCGCCGCGGGACTCGCGGCGCTCCTGGGGCAGCATAGGGACCGTGGGCGGCCCGCGACGGGACGTCCGTGACTCGGAGGCGCGCGCGTCTCGGACCAGGGGGACGCGTGGGGACCGCTCTGATCGCCGTGCTCGCGGCCGCCGTGTGCAGCGGGGCCGCGACCGTCCTCCAGGCGCGCGCGGCCCGCCGCGTGAGCGTGCGGTCGGGGCTCGACGCCGGCCTGCTCGTGCGCCTCGCGACGCAGCCCTCCTACGTCGTCGCGCTCGCGCTCATGGCGACCGGGTTCCTGCTGTCCTTCTGGGCGCTGCGCACGCTGCCGCTGTTCGTCGTGCAGGCCGGCCGGGCCTCGAGCCTCGCGGTCGCCGCCGTGCTCGCCGCGGTCGTGCTCGGCGCGCGGCTCAGCCGGCGCGACGTCGCCGCCCTCGCGGCCGTGACGGCGGGGCTCGTGGCGCTCGCAGGGACGGCCGGCGGGTCGGGCGACCCGCGCGCGCTCCCGGTGCTGGCGATGGTCGCCGCGGGGGCAGGCGTCGTCGTGCTCGCGCTCGCCGCGGCCCGCGTCCGGCCGCTCGCCCGCGGCGGTCTCGTGCTCGCCGTGCTCGCGGGCGTCGCGTTCGCGCTCATGGCGCTCGCGGCCCGCGGCCTCGGCGACGGGGCGCCGCTCGAGCTCGTCGGGCGCCCCGCGGTCTGGGTCATGCTCGGGACCGGCGTCGTCGGCCTCTCCCTCGCCGCGACCGCCCTGCAGCGCTCGCCGGTCGTGCCTGCGACCGCCCTCATGGTCGCCACCGAGACCTGCCTCGGCGCGCTCCTCGGCATCGCGCTCGTGGGGGACCGGTGGGCGCCGGGCGCCGCGCCCCTCGTCGCCGGCGGCTTCACCGCGGTGCTGCTCGGGGCGCTCGCCCTGGCCCGGTTCGGGGCGCCCGACCGCGCGCCCGCGGGCGCGACGTCGTCGGCGGCCTGACGCGGGCCGGCCGCGAGCGGACGACGCCGCGGGGGCACGTCCGTGGCCCCGCGCGGGGCTGCCGCGCCCGGATCGTCGCGATTTCACCCGGTGCAGGCTGCGCGCGGGCGCCGATCTACCACTCCTCGGCTTGACTCGCACGGATGACACGCGTGTAATTCCACCAAGGCACTTCTCGCTCGGCGAACGCCGTACCCGCTCCGGTCCCTCCGACTCCTGTCCGACGGACCCGGCACGGAGCACGGAGCTCGGCGCGGCGAGCATCGCACGAGGGTCCGACACGCTCGGTCCCCCCGGCGGGGACGAGGTGCCGGGCAAGGGCCAGGTACGACGACGACGAGACACGCGGCCGGCAGCGGACGCACGGCAACAGGCAACCGACGGGCAACCCTGAGGGGCACCGCAGCGGGCACGGAGGCTGGACATGTGGAACTTGCTCGATGACGACGCAGCGTTCCCGACCGAGGTCGCGACGGGCGTCGCGCCGGTCGTCCCCCTCTTCGGCGCCGCCGACGACGAGACGGCGCTGAGCTGGCAGGAGCGCGCGCTGTGCGCCCAGACCGACCCCGAGGCGTTCTTCCCCGAGAAGGGCGGCTCGACGCGCGAGGCCAAGAAGGTGTGCACGGGCTGCGAGGTCCGCGCCGAGTGCCTCGAGTACGCGCTCGCGCACGACGAGCGGTTCGGGATCTGGGGCGGGCTGTCCGAGCGGGAGCGTCGCAAGCTGAAGAAGCGCGTCGTCTGACCGCGGCCCGCATGCGCCCCCGGGCGCACGACGGACAGATGGCCCACCCATGAGCCAGGTCACCCCCCAGGTCCCCGCGCCGTCCCCCCGGCCGCGGGTGGCCGCGGTGACCGCGGTCCTGGTGACCCGCGGGGTCACCGAGTACGTCGAGGAGTCGCTCGCCGCGCTCCTCGCCCAGAGCCGACCGCCCGAGCGCGTCCTCCTCGTGGACGCCGCCGCGTCCGACGCCGACGACCACGCCGGCGAGACCCTGCACGCCGTCCTCGCGCGCGTGCGCGCGGCCGCGGCCGACGCCGGCGCGCCGGCACCCGGCGTGCCGCCCGTGCCGCCCGTGCGGCTCGTCGAGGCGCACGGCGCGCGGACCTTCGGGCACGCGGTCCGCCGCGCGCTCGCGGCCGACGACGACGCCGCCGCGGCCGGCCCGTCCGGCCCTGCCGGACCGCCCGCCTGGCTGTGGCTCCTGCACGACGACAGCGCCCCGGAGGCGACCGCGCTCGCCGAGCTGCTGCGCGCGGTCGAGGCCGCACCGTCGGTCGCCGTGGCGGGGTGCAAGCAGCGCACGTGGGGGAGCCCGGTGCGCGTCCTGGAGGTCGGGCTCTCGACGTCGCGCTTCGGCCGGCGGATGACGGGCATCGACGAGCCTGAGGTCGAGCAGGGCCAGCACGACGGCCGCGAGGACGTCCTCGGCGTCGGCATCGCGGGCGCCCTCGTCCGGCGCGACGCGTGGGACGACCTCGGCGGGACGGACCCGGCGCTCGGCCCCTACGGCGACGGCCTCGACCTGTCGCGGCGCGCGCGCCTCGCGGGGCACCGCGTCGTCGTCGTGCCCCGCGCGGTGGTGCGGCACGCGCAGGCGTCGCTCGCGCTGCCCGTCGGCGGAGCCGTGCTCAACCGGCCGGGCTGGGACGCGCGCCGGTCCGCCCAGGCCCGCCGCGAGGCGTTCGTCCACAGCCAGCTCGTGGGCGTGCCGCTGGGCCTCGTGCCCGTCGTCGCGCTCCTCGCCGTCGCGAGCGGCGTCGTGCGCGCGCTCGGCCGGTTCGTCACGAAGGAGCCGCACCTCGTCGTCGCCGAGCTGCTGGCACCGTGGGCGGTGCTCGTGCGGTCCGACCGGGTCGTGCGCGCCCGGCGGGCGGCGACCCGGACCCGACGCACGCGTCGCGCGGCCCTGCGGCCCCTGCAGGAGACCTGGCGCGACGTCGTCCGGCAGCTGCGGGACCGCCGGCTCGCCGCGGCCGAGCGCCGGCGCCTGCGCCGGACGCCGAGCGAGCTCGAGATCGCCGAGCTCTCGGCGCTGCGCGCGCGCCGGCGCGGGACGCTCGCGGTCGTGGTGGTGGGCGCCGTCGCGGTCTCGGCGGCGGTGCTCGGGCCGCTGATCACGCGCGTCCTCGCGGGGGAGCGGCTCACGGGCGGCGACCTCGCCGCGGGCGACGCCGACCGCGGCGCGCTCTGGGCCTCCGCCACGTCCGGCTGGGTCGCGGGCGGGCTCGGGCACCCGGGGCCGAGCGACCCGTTCCTCCTCGTCCTCGCGCCGGTCGCGGCCGTGCTCGGCAGCGCGGGCCTCGCCGCCGCGGTCCTGCTGCTGGGCTCGGTCGTGCTCGCCGCCGCCGGGGCGTGGTTCGCGGCCGGTGCCGTGACGCGCTCTGTGGTCCTGCGGGCCTGGGCCTCGCTCGTCTGGACCGCGGCACCGGCGCTCCTCGTGGGGCTCGCCCACGCCCGCCTCGGCGCGGTCGTCGCGCACGCGGCGCTGCCGTGGGTCGCGCTCGGCGTCGCACGGGCGGTCGGCCACGCGCGCGTCGACGTCGTCGAGTCGGGCCTCGTCGGGGCGCAGCGCGTCGGCGGCCCCCGCGGCGACGAGCCCGCGCGCGCACCGCACGAGGCCGAGCCGTCGCTCGCGGCGGCGGCCGGCGCCGGCCTCGCCCTCGCGGTCGTGGTCGCCGCCGCCCCCGTCCTCCTGCCGGCCGGCCTGCTCGCGCTCCTCGTGGTGGCGGCGGCGGTGCGCCGACGTCGCCGGCTCGTCTGGGTCGCCGTGCCGGCCCTCGTGCTCCAGGCGCCCACGGTGCTCGACGCCGTGAGCGAGGGGGCCGACGGCTGGCGCGTGCTGCTCGCCGCACCCGGCGTGCCCACCGCCGCGTCCGCCGCCGAGCCGTGGCAGCAGCTGCTCGGCTGGCCCACCGCGGCGCCTGCCTGGGTGGACCTGCCGGACGTCGCGTCCGGCGTCGTGCCCTACGCGCTCACGGGCGTCGTGGCGGTCGTGGCGCTGCTCGGCCTCGTCGTGCCCGGCCGGCGGGGCCGCGCCGCGCGCGCCGCGTGGCTCGTCGCCGCGTGCGGGCTCGCGGCCGGCGTCGTCGCCGGCGCCGTCCACACGGGGGTCGCGGACGTGCCCGGGGACGCGCCCGGCACCGTGCTGGCGCCCGGGTGGGCGGGTCCCGGGGTGAGCCTCGCGCTGCTCGGCCTGCTCGTGGCGGCGCTCGTGGGCGCGGCCGGGCTGCGGACCGTCGTGGGCCGCCACGCCTTCGGCTGGCGGCAGGTCACCGCCGGCGTGCTCGCGGTGCTGGCCGTCGTGGCGCCCGCGACCGTCCTGGGCGCGTGGACGTGGCACTCCACGGGCGCGCGCGACCTCGCCCTCACCACGAGCGCGGTCCCCGTCGTGCCCGCGATCGGCCGTCAGCTCCAGGCCTCGCCCGACGACGTCCGGGTGCTGCTCCTCGAGCCGGGCCCCGACGAGCAGGTCCGCGCGACCGCCCTGCGGCACGACGGCGTCCAGCTCACGGAGGTCGGCCGGTCCGTGACCGCGCGCGCCGTGCGCGGCGCCCCGGACGCTCCGGCGGCCGTCGCGGCCGACGCGGCCGACACCGAGCTCGCGGGGACCGCGGCCCGGCTCGCGTCGGGCGCCGCGGGCGACGTCGCCGCGCAGCTCGCGCGTCTCGGCGTCGGCGCCGTCCTCGTGCCGCCGGCGGGGGACGACCCCCAGGCCGCCGCGGCGCGCGCCGCCGTCGTCGGCCGCGTCGACGCGACGGCCGGGCTCGAGCGCGTCACCGAGACCGAGTCGGGGATCATCTGGCGCGTGGCGGGCGCCCAGGCCGGCACGACGACGGCGCGGGCCCGCCTCGTGACGCCTGCCGCGGACGCGCCGGGCGCGGGGGAGACCCCCGGCAGCCAGGCGGTCGCCGTCCCCGCGCACGAGCGGGTCGTCGACGCCCCCGTGGCCGCCGGCGACCCGGAGCGGCTGCTCGTCCTGGCCGAGCGGGCGGACCCGGGCTGGCGCGCCTGGCTCGACGGCCGGCCCCTGCGCTCGGTCGAGAGCTCGTGGCGCCAGACGTTCGAGCTCGGCGACGGGTCCGGTCAGCTCACGGTGCGCTACGACCCGGGCGGACGGACGCCGTGGCTCGCCCTGCAGGGCCTCACGCTGCTCGTGACCGTGCTGCTGGCGCTCCCCGTGCGCCGTCGTCGAGGAGGTCCGCGATGACCGAGCTGGGCCTGGCCGCGCGCGTGCGCCGGACCGCCGTGCGCACCCTCACCGGGGCCGGCGTGCTGCTCGTCGCCGGCGCGGTCGCGGCCGCCCCGGCGCTCTGGCCCGTGGCGTCCCCCGCGGAGCCCGACGCCGTCGCGCTCACGGCCGTCGACGTGCCGCCCGCGCCGACCACCCTCGTGTGCCCGGGTCCGCTGCGGCTGCCCACCGAGCCGGAGCCGGGCGGCGACGTCCTCTACGACCCGCAGTTCGACCCCTCGCCCGAGGCGTCCGCGAGCGTCCTCACCGCCGTGAGCGTGCCGCCGGAGCCCGGCGGGGACGCCGCGGCGGGCGAGCTGCGCCCGCTCGTGGCGGGCACCACGGCCCTGCCCGCGACGCCCCTGGACCCCGCGCCCGACGGCGCCGTCGCGTCCGTCGTGCCCGACACGGCGCTGGTGGTGGCGACGCAGGCGGCGAGGGACCGGCCGGCCTGGTCGGCGGGGGCCGTCGGCGTGACGACCACGACGGGCGACCTGCGCGGCCTCGCGGCGGCGTCGTGCCGCGCGCCGTCGGCCGAGACGTGGCTCGTCGGGGGCAGCACCGCGCTCGGCTCGAGCGCGCGCCTCGTGCTCCAGAACCCGGGCAGCACGCCCGCGAGCGTCCGGCTCGAGCTGTGGGGGCCCGGCGGCGCGGTCGAGCTCGCGGGGTCGCCCGAGTACCTCGTCCCGGCCGGGTCCGAGCGCGTCGTGCTCCTCGAGGGCGTGGCCGCCGAGCAGGCGCGCGTCGTCGTCCGGCTGACGGCCTCGGGCGGCCTCGTCACCGGCTACCTCCAGGACAGCCAGCTGCGCGGCCTCGTGCCGGCGGGCGTCGACCTCGTGGTCGCGGGCACCGGACCGGCGGAGCGCCAGGTCGTGCCCGGCGTGTCCGTGACGACGACGGCGATCGACGGCGCGGACACCGCGGCGCTGCGCCTGCTCGCGCCCGGCGACGAGGGCGGCACCGCCTCGATCTCCCTGCTCGGCCCGGGCGGCGCGGTCGCCCTGCCCGGCGCGGACGAGGTCGAGCTGCGCGCGGGCGAGGTGCTCGACGTCCCGCTCGCCGGCCTCGCGGAGGGTGCCTGGACCGCCGTCGTCACGAGCGACGTCCCGGTCGTCGCCGGCGCGCTCGTCACGCGCGGCCAGGGCGTCGGTCTGCCCGACGCGGGCACGCTCGCGCGGGCGCCGCTCGACCGCGCGTGGGCGCCGGCGCTCCTGCCGGGCACCAGCGGCGCGCTCGCGCTGCCCCTGGGCGACGGGGCGCTCACCCTCGGTGCGGTGACGCAGGCAGGGGTGTCCGGCCCCGCCCGCGCGACGCTCGACGTCCTCGGCGCGTCGGGCGACGTGCTCGCGACGCACGGGCTGACGCTCACCTCCGGCGCCACGGCGTCCGTCCCGCTCGCCGACCTGCTGCCCGACGACGCGGCCGCGGGGGCCCGTGCGGCGGCCCTCGTGCTGCGCACCGACGACCCGCGGGTCGTGTGGGCCGCGGTGCTCGAGCGCGCCGACCCCGCCGGGGGCATGATCGCGGTGCTCAGCCCGGTCGCGCCGCGGACGGCCCAGCCGGAGGTGCTCGTCCAGGTCGGCTGAGCAGGAGGCCGGGTCAGCGCGCGGCGCGCAGCTCGAGCGCCTGGCGCACGGCGAGGCCGACGCGGATCGCGACGCGCACCGGCCACTGGTACCACCGGTGGTACCGGCGCGAGAGGTACCGCGCCGCGGATGCGTGGTGCGCCCGGATCATGGGCGCCGGGCGGTCGCGCCACGACGTGCCGCCGACGTGCGTCACGGTGACGCCCGGGACGTGCACGTTGGCCCAGCCGGCGCGCCCGAGCCGCTCGCCCAGGTCGAGGTCCTCGAAGAACATGAAGTAGCCCTCGTCGAAGCCGCCCACCTCGGCGAACGCCTCGGCGCGCAGGAGCAGGCACGCGCCCGACAGCCAGCCCGCGGGGCCCTCCGTCGTGGCGACGTCCTCCTGGCGGCGCTGGTAGCCGCGCGTCCAGGGGTTGGTGGGCCACAGCCGGCCGAGGAGCGCGTGCCCGACGCCCTGGGTGAGCGACGGCAGCGCGCGCGCCGACGGGTACCTCGTGCCGTCCGGGTTGAGGATGCCCGGGCCGAGCGCCCCGGCGCGCGGGTGGCGCGTGGCGGCCTCGAGGAGGCCGTCGAGGCTGCCCGGGTGCCAGACGATGTCCGGGTTCGCGACGACGAGCCAGCCCTCCGCCAGGCCGCGCGCGCCGAGGTTGGCCGCACGGCCGTAGCCGAGGTTGCCGCCCGCCGGGAGCACGCGGCCGCCGTGGGCGCGGGCGATGCGCTCGCTGACGGTCGCGTCGGTGCCGTTGTCGACGAGGACGAGGTCGACCTCGCGCGTGGTCGCCGTCGCGAGCGAGCGCGCGAAGTCCTCGAGCTCCTCGCCGGGGTGGTACGTCACGCAGACGACCCGCAGGGGCGCCGGGGCGGGCACGGGGGAGGGAGCTGCCATGGTGCCGACCACCCTAGACGGCACGGCGGGGACGTCCGACGGGCTCAGGAGCGGTACCCCGGGTCGACGTCCTCCGGGGCGCGGGCGAGGAGGTGGGCGACCTGCTCGACGAGGACGTCGCGGACGAGGTCCGCCAGGTCGGCCTCGTCGACCGCGCGCGTCTCGAGCGGCCGGCGGTAGACGACGATCCGGGCGGGCAGGCCGGCGTCGGCCGGGAAGCAGCGCCCGAGCGGGACGCCGCCGTGCTCCCACGGCGCGGGCTGGGACGGCGGGACGTCCTCGACCGCGAACTCGGTGCCCTCGAGCTGCGCCGACCAGCGGCGCTCGAGGCGCTCGACCGCGGACAGGACGTGGTCGTCGAACCGCTCGGCGCGCGAGCGGTAGCCGGGCAGGGTGGTCGGCAGCAGCGGGCCGCGCAGGCCACGGCCGCGACGGTCCCGGCGGCGGAGGGCGAGGGCCGGCCCTGCCGAGCGGCGCTGGACGGTGCTCACGCGTCGATCCTAGGTCGGTCGCGGCGCGTGCGCGGCGCATGCGGGTGCTCGCGGGCGTGTGGCGGCGTGGTGAAGGGCGCGTGTCGGTCCGCGCAGGTACTCTCACGCCTGTGAGGTCCGGACGTCAGTGCTCCCGCAGCGCGTGCGGTCGAGCCGCCGTCGCGACGCTGACGTACGTCTACTCCGACTCGACGGCCGTGCTCGGACCGCTCGCGCAGCTCGCCGAGCCCCACTCGTACGACCTGTGCAGCGAGCACGCCGAGCGCCTCACGGCCCCGCGCGGGTGGGAGGTCGTCCGGCTCACGCCCGAGTTCGTGCCGACCGGCCCGAGCCCCGACGACCTCGTGGCGCTCGCCGAGGCCGTGCGCGAGGCCGGTCGTCCGCGGCCCGCGGTGGCCGTCGCCGAGCCCGTGCCGGCGGCGTCCGAGATCACCCGGCGAGGTCACCTGCGCGTGCTGCGGGGAGAGGGCTGACGTGGTCGACCCCGCGGCGGCGGACGGACCGCGCCCCGACGTCTGCTCGACGTGCGGGAGCGCGGAGCTGACCCGCCTGCCGATGGTGCTCACCGACGGCACGGACGTCACCTTCGTCTCGTGCCACCGCTGCGAGCGCCGCGAGTGGCTGACCCTCGGCGCGGACGGCTCCTGGGAGAGCCTGCCGATCGAGGCGGTCATCCAGCGGTCGGCCCGCAAGCCCCGCTGACCGGGCGCGCTGACTAGGCTGCGGGCCGTGACCTCTGCGACCCCGCCCGACCTCAGCACCCTGATCAAGGCCTACGACGTGCGCGGCGTCGTCCCCGAGCCGTTCAGCCCCGAGGTCGCGCGCGCGATCGGTGCCGCGTTCGCCGACGTCGTCGTGCTCCCGGGTCGGGCGGACGGCGCGCCCCGCCCGCGCGTCGTGGTGGGCAACGACATGCGTCCCTCCGGGCCCGAGCTCGTGGCCGCGTTCGCCGGCGGCCTCACCGCGCGCGGCGTCGACGTCGTCACGATCGGCCTGTGCTCGACCGACGGGCTCTACCACGCGTCCGGCGCGCTCGACGTGCCGGGCGCGATGTTCACCGCGAGCCACAACCCCGCGCAGTACAACGGCATCAAGATGTGCTGGGCGGGCGCCCGCCCCGTCGGCGAGGACTCGGGCCTCGGCGCGATCCGGACGCTCGCGGCGCAGTACCTCGTCGAGCCGCCCGCCGTCGCCGACGAGCAGGGCACGGTCAGCGACCGCGAGATGCTCGCCGAGTACGCGGCCTTCCTGCGCTCGCTCGTCGACCTGCGCGAGGCGCGGCCGCTCAAGGTCGTCGTCGACGCGGGCAACGGCATGGGCGGGCTCACCGTCCCGGCGGTGCTCGGCGAGGCGGCCGGCCTGCCCGCGCTGCCGTTCGACGTCGTGCCGCTGTACTTCGAGCTCGACGGGACCTTCCCCAACCACGAGGCGAACCCGCTCGAGCCCGAGAACCTGCGCGACCTCCAGGCCGCGGTCGTCGAGCACGGCGCGGACATCGGCCTCGCGTTCGACGGCGACGCCGACCGCTGCTTCGTCATCGACGAGCGGGGCGAGCCCGTGACGCCGTCGGCCATCACGGCCCTCGTGGGCCTGCGCGAGGTCGCGCGCGAGCGCGCCGCGGGCCGCACGCCGACGGTCATCTACAACCTCATCAGCTCCAAGGTCGTGCCCGACCTGCTCGACGCCGCGGGGGCGCGCACGGTGCGCACGCGCGTGGGCCACTCGTTCATCAAGGCGGAGATGGCCCGCAACGACGCCGTCTTCGGCGGCGAGCACAGCGCGCACTACTACTTCCGCGACTTCTTCTTCGCCGACACCGGCATGCTCGCGGCGATGCACGTGCTCGCGGCCCTCGGTCAGGCGCGCGCCGCCGACGGTCGGCCGCTCACGCTCAGCGAGCTGTCCGAGGCCTACGAGCCGTACTCCGCGTCCGGGGAGATCAACTCGCGCGTCGAGGACGTCGCGGCCGCGCGGGCCCGCGTCGTCGAGGCGTACGTGACGCAGCAGGGCGCGGGCCCCGTCGAGGTCGACGAGCTCGACGGCCTCACGGTGTCGCACTGGGACGCCCAGCCGCGCTGGTGGTTCAACCTGCGGGCGTCGAACACCGAGCCCCTGCTGCGGCTCAACGTCGAGGCGGCGGACGAGGACATCATGACCAAGGTCCGCGACGACGTCCTCGCGCTGGTGCGCGACGCGGGCGCCGGCGCGGCACGCTGAGCCGGCCCTGCCGGCGGAACCGGAGGACGCCATGACCGACCCCGCCTCGTGGGTGCGCGACATCCTGCGCTGCCCGGCGTGCGGCTCGACCCTCGCCGACGGGACGGCCGTCGACGGGTCGCCGCAGCTCGTGTGCCAGGGCCAGGCGTGCGCCCTGGCCTACCCGGTGCGCGACGGCATCCCCGTGCTGCTCGTCGAGGAGGGCGTCCCGTCGGGCGGGACGGTCTGAGGCACGTCGCGTACGATGGCCGTGCTTGGCGCAGGTGATGCCGTCGGCCCGGAGGGGCCGCGCCGGGCTCGCACCGTCCGCCCTGCCGCGCCCCGCGCGGCGGTGGGCACGTCGCGACCCTGAACCGCCCGACCACCGACCGCACCCCTACCGCACGCCCGCCGCGCTGCGGCCGGGGTGCCGAGACCTCGAGGTGACCATGACCACCACCACCACCCGCGCCGCCGCGCGCTTCGACGAGCAGCCCGGCGTCTTCAAGGTGCGCGACCTGAGCCTCGCCGAGGCCGGCCGCCACCAGATCCGCCTCGCCGAGCACGAGATGCCCGGCCTCATGGCGCTGCGCGCCGAGTACGCCGACGCCCAGCCCCTCGCGGGGGCGCGCATCGCCGGCTCGCTCCACATGACGGTCCAGACCGCCGTCCTCATCGAGACGCTCGTCGCGCTCGGGGCCGAGGTCCGCTGGGCCTCGTGCAACATCTTCTCGACCCAGGACGAGGCCGCGGCCGCGGTCGCCGTCGGCCCGCACGGCACGCCCGAGGCGCCGCAGGGCGTCCCGGTGTTCGCCTGGAAGGGCGAGACGCTCGAGGAGTACTGGGACTGCACCGAGCAGATCCTCACGTGGCCGGGCGGCACCGGCCCGAACATGATCCTCGACGACGGCGGCGACGCGACCCTCCTCGTCCACAAGGGCGTCGAGTTCGAGGCCGCGGGCGCCGTGCCGGCCGACGGCGCACCGGGGGAGCCGGGCTACTCCGAGGAGCTCAACCTCATCCTCGGCGTGCTGCGCCGCTCGCTGGCCCAGGACGGTCAGCGCTGGACGCGCGTCGCGCAGGACATCCTCGGCGTCTCCGAGGAGACGACGACGGGCGTGCACCGCCTCTACCAGCTGCACGAGGCCGGCCAGCTGCTCTTCCCGGCGATCAACGTCAACGACTCGGTCACCAAGTCGAAGTTCGACAACAAGTACGGCATCCGCCACTCGCTGCCCGACGGCATCAACCGCGCGACCGACATCCTCATGGGCGGCAAGGTCGCCTTCGTCGCCGGCTACGGCGACGTCGGCAAGGGCGCGGCCGAGGCGCTGCGGGGCCAGGGCGCGCGCGTCGTCGTGAGCGAGGTCGACCCGATCTGCGCGCTCCAGGCGGCGATGGACGGCTACCAGGTCGTGCGGATCGAGGACGTCGTCGGCGAGGCCGACTTCTTCATCACGACGACGGGCAACCGCGACGTCGTCACGGCCGAGCACATGGCCGCGATGAAGGACAAGGCCGTGGTCGGCAACATCGGCCACTTCGACAACGAGATCGACATGGCGGGCCTCGCGGCCGTCCCGGGCGTGACGCGCACCGAGATCAAGCCGCAGGTCCACGAGTGGACGTTCGCGGCCGAGGGCGACCGCCCCGAGCACTCGATCATCGTCCTGTCCGAGGGCCGCCTCATGAACCTCGGCAACGCGACGGGCCACCCGTCGTTCGTCATGAGCAACTCGTTCTCGAACCAGGTCATCGCGCAGGTGGAGCTGTTCACGCGCCGGGACGCATACCCGGTCGGCGTCTACCGCCTGCCCAAGGTGCTCGACGAGAAGGTCGCGCGCCTGCACCTCGACGCGCTCGGCGTGCGGCTCACCGAGCTCAGCAAGACGCAGGCCGAGTACCTCGGCATCGACGTGAGCGGCCCGTACAAGCCGGAGCACTACCGCTACTGAGGCCGGGGCGTCGCGCGACGCCTCCCGACCACCGACGCAGGGGCTCGCGGGTGACCGCGGGCCCCTGCGTCGTGCCCGCAGGCGCAGGCCGCATGCCCGTGCTCCCGCGTGACGTGGGGTCCGGGCCATACTCGGGCGATGGGACGTGGGGGACGCTCCGTGCTGCTCGTCGCGCTGCTGTGCGTGTCGGCGACGGCGTGCTCGCTCGCGTCCGGGGAGCCGAGCCCCGCGCCGGGCGGCGGCCTCACCGAGCGGGGGCCGGCCGTCGAGACCGACGCCGCGGCGACCGCGCCGGACGCAGCGCCCTCGGTCGCGCCTGCGCCCCTCGCCGCCCCGCCCGCGCCGGCGGCCGTGCCCACGCCCATGTTCCGGTCGGCGGTCGGGTCGATCACGCCCGAGCTCGCGGACCGGATGACGCCGTCGTCGTGGCGGGCCGGCTGCCCCGTCCCGCTCGAGGACCTGCGGTACGTCACCGTGAGCCACGTGACCTTCGACGGCACGGTCGCGACCGGCGAGCTCGTCGTGCACGCGGACGTCGCCGACGGCGTCGTCGGCGTGTTCGCGACGCTCTTCGCCGAGCGGTACCCCGTGCGGTCGATGCGGCTGGTCGACGACTTCGGCGGGGACGACACCGACTCGATGGACGCGGACAACACCTCGGCGTTCAACTGCCGCGCGATCACCGGCGGCACGGAGTGGTCGGAGCACGCGTACGGGCGCGCGATCGACCTCAACCCGGTCGAGAACCCCTACGTGCTCGGGCGCCACGTCGCCCCGGACGCCGGTCGGGGCTACGCGGACCGTCCGGACCTGCCCGGGGTGATCCACGCGGGCGACGTCGTCGTCGAGGCGTTCGCGGCGGCAGGCTGGCAGTGGGGCGGGTCGTGGGACAGCCCCGTCGACTACCAGCACTTCAGCGTCTCGGGACGCTAGGCGCGTCCGGCGGGCGTCAGACCGCCGGGTCCGGGACGGCGTGGGGGAGGCGGTGCAGGAGGACCGCCTCGGCCGCGGCGGCGCGCGCCGCCTCGGAGGCGTGCGCGAACTCGCGGTCCCGGCGCTCCGCGAGCACGGCCGCGATGAAGCGCTCGGGGTGCGTGCCGAGCGGAGGTCCCGGGGCCACGTAGCGCTCCATCTCCCCGGCGATCTGGTCGCCGAGGCGCACGCGCGAGGCCTGGTGCAGGGTCGCCGCCCGGCCGAGGAACTGCCGGGCCGAGAGCGCGAGCCCGTCCGGCAGGCGGCGGATGTCCGCGTTGCGCGCCCAGGCGGCGAGCTCGTGCGGCATGGTGAGGGGCGGCAGCGCGCGCTGGCCGCCCCGCACGCGGACCGCGTAGGTGCCCGCGAGCATGTCGCCGAGCCGCTTGCCCTTGGGGTGCACGAGCGAGGCGATGATGGCGACGCCGCCCGAGGTGAACCACAGCTCGAGGACGCCCACGAGCGCCCGGATGACGGCGTGGCGCACCCGGATCGGGCCGCCGTCGTCGCGCACGATGCGCAGGCCCAGCGCCAGCTTGCCGAGCGAGCGGCCGCGCGTCAGCGTCTCGACCGTCGCGGGGATGACGACGAGCACCATGACGAGGAGGGTGATCGCGAGCGCGGCGCCGGCCGCCTCGTCGAGGTTCCTGCCCGCGGTGCTCGCCACGAGGATGAGCACGACGCCCAGGACGCCGAGCGCGACGACGTCGATGAGGGCGCCGAGCATCCGGGTCGCGAACGACGCGGGACGTGCGTCGAGGGCGACGCCCTCGCCGATGACGATCTCGTCCTGCACCCCGCCGCCCTCCGTCGTCCCGCCTGAGCAGGAGAGTACCGGCCGGTGTGGCAGGCTTTCGGCCGTGGACCTCGACGCGTTCTCCGCCGTGCACGCGCCGACGTGGGCGCGGCTCGACGAGCTCTCGCGCCGGTCCGGCCTCAGCGGGGCCGAGGCGGACGAGCTGGTCCGCCTCTACCAGGAGGTCGCGACCCACCTGTCGACCATCCGCTCCGTCGCACCCGACCCGGCGGTCGTCTCGCGCCTCTCCGACGTCCTCGGGCGCGCCCGGTCGGCGATCGCCGGTACGCACGACCCGTCGTGGTCGGACGTCGTCCGGTTCCTCACCGTCGTCGTGCCCGTCGCGTTCTACCGGGTCCGGTGGTGGACGGTCGCGGTGACCGTCGTGTTCTGCGCGATCGCCGTCGTGGCCGGCGTCCACGTGTACGGGGACACCGACGCGCAGGCCGCGATGGGCACGCCCGCGCAGCTCCAGCAGTACGCGGACGAGGAGTTCGCGAACTACTACTCGAACTACCCGGGCCAGAGCTTCGCGGCACAGGTGTGGACCAACAACGCGTGGATCGCGGCGCAGTGCGTGGCGTTCGGCATCACGGGCATCCTGCCCGTGTACGTGCTCATCCAGAACGCGGTCGCGGTCGGCTCCGCGGGTGCCGTCATGGCGCTGCACGACGGCCTCGGGGTGTTCTTCAGCCTCATCCTCCCGCACGGGCTCATGGAGCTCACCGCGATCTTCGTCGCGGGCGCCGCGGGGCTGAAGATCTTCTGGACGATCATCGACCCCGGCGGCCGGCCCCGCGGGCGCGCGCTCGCGGAGGAGGGGCGCTCGCTCTTCGTCGTCGCGATCGGCCTCGTGGGAGTGCTCGGCGTCTCGGGCCTCGTCGAGGGCTTCGTGACGCCGTCGCCGCTGCCGTGGTGGCTCAAGATCGTCATCGGCGCGCTCGTGCTCGCGGCCTACTGGGTCTACGTGCTGGTGCTGGGCCGCCGTGCGGCCGCCGACGGCGAGACGGGCGACCTGCGGGCCGACCAGAACGTCGACCAGCTGCCCATCGCGGCCTGAGGCCGGGGCCGGCCCGCCGCCCCGGGCCGCGACGGCGGCACCGCGCGCCCTCGCCGCGCGGCACCCCGCCCGCGCACCCCGTGGTGGGTGCGCGGAGCCCCGTGCCCCCGTGCCCCAGTGCGGAGCCCCGTGCCCCTGTGCGGAGCCCCGTGGCCCTGTGCGGAGCCCCGTGGCTGTGCGGAGCCCCGTGGGGAGTGTGCGGAGCCTCGTGCCACGACACGCCGGCGCGCCGCGGCACGAGGCTCCTCGGTCGGTGTGACGGCTGAGGCGCGCGCGAGGTCGCCGGTGCACAGGACGGGGATGCGCGGTGCGCCCCACAGTCCCGTGGGACCCGGGCACCGTGCGTCGTCGCCGGGTCCGATGCTCCGCGGATGGTCATCCCGACGCCGGTCATGGTCGAGCTCTCGAGCCGGGGCCAGCGGGTCCGCGGACCCGCGTTCGGCACGGTGCGGCGCGGTGCCTGGGTCCCGACAGGGACGGACCTCCTCGACCCCGACGTGAGGATCGCGGCTGTGGCGGCGCAGCTGCCGCCGCACGCGGTCGTCGGCGGGTGGTCGGCTGCTCGGCTCCACGAGCTCGCGACAGGTGCCCCGGACCCCGTGTTCGACGGCGGCCGGCGGTGGCAGGAGGCGCGGGCGGATGGTCCGGTCGCTCGGGTCGTCGTGTGCGCGGCCCGGCACAGTCGCCTGGCGCACCGGCCGGACGTGCGGGTGTTCCGGAGCCCGGTGCCGGAGGAGTCCCGCGCGCGGGTCCTGGGCGTCGTCGCGTCGACACCGGCGAGGACCGCTCTCGACATGGCGCGCCTGCTCCCGGTGACGTCCGGAGTGATCGCCGTCGACCGGATGCTCGCCCTCGGCCTGCTCACGGTCGACGAGCTCGCGGCGCTGGTCCTCGCGCCCGGGCAGTGGCAGGGGAGGGCTGCAGCCCGTCGCGTCCTCGACCTGTGCGCACCCGGCACGGAGTCACCGCAGGAGTCGGTGCTCCGGTTGCTCTGGCTCGACGCCGGCCTGCCGCGTCCCATGGTCAACGCTCGGGTGCTCGACCCCGCGGGCCGCTTCGTCGCTCGGGTGGACCTCCTCGACCCGGACGCCGGCGTCGTCGGCGAGTACGACGGCGGCGTGCACTCGGGCAGCGCTCGACGGAGCACGGGCGCAGCACGCCAGGAGTCGCTCGAGGAGCTGGGGCTCCTCGTGGTCAGGGCGACATCCGTCGACGTCGGCGACTCCGGCGCCCGGGCGTGGCAGGCGAGGCTGCGCGCCGCGTACGGACGGGCGAGCCGGCGTCCTGCGGCTGCCCGCCGCTGGGTGGTCGTCCCGTGATCGGCGCACCCGGTCGCCGACGCCCCGCCGCGGAGCCTCGTGCCGCGACACGCCGGGGTGTCGTGGCACCGTGCTCCGCGCATGTGCCACGGGGCTCCGCACTCCGCCACGGTGCTCCGCGGACCCGGCACGTGGCTCCGCGCTCGGCCACGGTGCTCCGCGGACCTGCCACGTGGGGTCAGGCGGCGACCGTGACCGCGTGCACCTCGGCGTCATCGGCGACGAAGCGGACGAACCCCTCGGCCTCCGCGGTGACCTCGGCGCGCTGCCGGGCCGTCAGCGGCACGAACGGCGTGACCTCGAGCGTCGTGGGCTCGCCGCGGGCGCGCCGGACGGCCCACGTCCCCCGGACGTACCCGTCCACGAGCACGCGGCCCGGCACGACGCCGTTCGGGGAGCGGACGCGGTCGCGGTGCTCGGGCTCGACGATGCGCGACCGCTCGGCGTGGGCGAGCCAGACGTCGTCGTAGTCGGCGAGGAACCGGACGGGCGCGGGCGTGCCCGCGGGCGGGCGCGGCGCCCCCGGGAGATCGAGCAGCTCGCGGCCCGGGCGGCCCGCCGGCGTCGGCTCGGCCCGCACGACGTCGAGCCGGTCGCGGAGGCTCGCGACCACGGGTCGCAGCCCGGTGAGGCCCGACCAGTACTGCACGTCCGCGATGCTCGCGGGACCGTAGGCGGCGAGATAGCGCAGGACGAGCCGTTCGAGCGCGGCGTCGCGCACGGGGTCGTCGCCCGGCGCCAAGTCGTCCGCGGGTCCGCCGTACGACGCCGGCTCGGCGCCCAGCCACGCACGCGTCGTCGTCCAGGTGGTGCCGCCCGAGCGGCCCCACACCCCGCGCGGTGTCACCTGGACCAGGGCGTTGGTGCCCCGCGCGGCGTAGGACAGCGCGCCCGGGTCGGTGTCCCAGCGCTCGGCCAACCGTGCGCCCAGCTGCTGCGGGGTCAGAGGCTCGGTCTCGACGAGGTCGCGCGCGACGGCGGCGAGCTCGCCCAGGTCGACGTCGCGCAGGGCCGGGCCGTAGGCGGCGTTGGAGCGCAGGCCCCGGACGAAGAGCGGCCGCAGCAGCTCGGGCAGCTCGAGCGCGTCCCTCGCCGTGAGCAGGTGGATGGTCCCGCGCATGGCGGCGACGCGCACGACGCGCCGGTCGAGCAGCGCGTCGCCGAGGTCGGCGTGCGTGAAGCCCGCGAGCCGGCTCCAGAGGGTCGGGTAGGCGGTCGACGGGTTCTGCGCCTGGAGCCCGACGAGGTGCTCCACGAGGTCCTCCACCGCGCCCGGCGCCACCGCGCCGTCCGGGCTCCCCGCCACGCGCTCGAGCAGGTGCTGGCGTGCGAGCAGCGCCCGGTTGAGGTGCGGCGTGTCGACCACGGTCGCGATCATGGGGGCACCCTAGACCCGCGCTCGGGCACCCCGGCCGGTCAGCGGGTCAGGCCGAGGGTCGCGATGAGGTCCTCGTGGAGCTCGAACCAGACGCGGTGGCACGAGTCGCGGTCGGTCCCGTTGATCCAGGCGGGCTCGGCGTGCGCACGCTCCACCGCTCGGGCGAACCGTGCGTGGTACCCGGCGAAACGGGCGAGGCGGGCGGTGAGCCGCTCCTCGAGCCGGGCGAGGTCGACGGCCGCGGCCTCGAGCCGGGCGACCGTCGCGGGCAGCGACGTGCCGCCCCCGCCGATCCCGAGCTCCGTGAGCTGCCAGGACGTGCAAGCCTCGGCGACGACCTCGTTGAGCGGGAGGAAGTCGCGGTGGACGTCCTCGACGGCGCCCCGGGCGCCCACGGCGTCGAGCTCGGCGGCGAGGAGTGCCTCGCCCCGCACCCGACCGGCCTCGGTGAGCGACCAGCCGGAGTCGCCCGCCCACGAGGAGGCGCTCACCCAGCCCCGGGCCTGGGCGTCGAGGAGGTGCTCGCGCACGTCGTCGTCGCGGAGGCCGGCGCGCCCGGCGACGCGCGCGGTGCTCGCGTAGCCCAGCGTGCGGACGGCGTGCAGCACCCTGACGTCGTCGGCCGACACGTGGCTCACGAGGCGACCTCGCGTCCCTCGGCCGCGGCCACGGTGCCGCGCGTCCCGTCGACGACGACCTCCTGGCCGTCGCGCAGCAGGGTCGTCGCGCCGCGGACCCCGAGCACGGCGGGGATGCCCAGCTCGCGGGCGACGATCGCGGCGTGCGCGAGCAGGCCCCCGGTCTCCGTGACGACGGCGGACGCGACCGCGAGGAGCGGCGTCCAGGCCGGCGAGGTCGTGCGGCAGACGAGGACGTCCCCCGCACCGAAGCGGTCGAGCTCGTCGAGTCCGCCGACCACGCGCGCGGGGCCGGTGGCGCGGCCCGGGCTGGCCGGGGTGCCGACCGCGATCGGCGCGCCGGTGAGGGAGCGGGGCCCGTCGGTCGTCGCCGAACGAGGGCCGCCGCCCGTCGTCACGGGCCGGCTCTGGAGCACCCGCGCCCGGCCGGCCGCCAGCACCCACTCGACGTCCTGCGGGCCGCCTCGCAGCGCCGCGACCCGGTGGCCCATGGCGGCGAGAGCGAGCACCTGCGCCGTCGTGAGCACCGGTCGCGCGTCGCCCGGAGCGCCCGGCACGACGTCGCCCGGACCGCCCGGCACGACGTCGCCCGCACAGCCCGGGCGGCCCGGTCGCACCGTCCACCGGGCGGGGGTCACCGTGCCTCCCACGACGCCGGACCCCGGCCCGGGAGCGGCCTCCACCACGACCTCGTCGGCACCCGTGACGGGGTGCCGGGTGAACAGCACGCCGGACACCTCGGCTGCCACCTGGACCTGGACGAGGACCGGGACGACCGACCCGACGCGGTGGCCGGTCCGGGACGAGTACGCGGCGACCCGCGCTGTGCTGCCCGACGCACCCACCCGGCGCACCTCCCGGATCACGTCGCCGGCAGTCCGTACGCCGAGGGTCGTCGCCAGCTGACCGGCGAACGACGCCGCGGCGCCGTCCTCGCCGCGCGCGGACGAGCGCACGGCGAACGGCCCGTCGCCCAGCGCGCGCAGCGCGTCCTCGAGCGCGCCGGGCCACGCCTCGTCGCCGAGAGGGTCGAGGACGACGACGCCGTCGGGGACGTCGACGCCCGCGCGCCGCAGGGCGCCGAGGGCGGCGGCCTTGCCTCCGCACCGGTCGTCGGCGTCGGTGAGCGGGACGATCACGGCCGGTGCGCGCCGATCGGGCTGCCGGCGCCGTCCCCGCGGCTGAGCAGGCGGTCGAGCCGCTGCTGGGCCGCCTGCGCGGACCCGAGTCCGAGCGACCGCGCGACCTGCGCCCATGTCGTCCCGCCCGCGCGGGCGGCGAAGAGGAGCGCGGCCTCCACCTGGTCGAGCTCGGCGCGCGCCGACGCGAGCAGCCGCAGGCCGGCGTCGACCACGGCGGCGTGGTCGCCGCTCGCGTCGCGCGCGACCCAGGCCGCGAACCGCACTAGCTCCGCATCGGCGTGGGGTTGGCCCGGGTGCTGCCAGGGCCGCGGCGCAAGGGCGTCCGCGCCGGCGGAGCCCACGGTGGCCCGCGCGTGGTCGAGGGCGGCCGCGTCGTCGTGGTCGGTCGCAGGCATACCCCGACCCCACCGCATCAACGTCGCGTTGTCAACACAACGTTGATGCGGAACGCCCTGCGTCGCCGGTCGGACAGCGCCGGGACAGGGCGGCTCAGAGCCGGCCGGCCGCCTTGAGCGCGAGGTAGGTGTCGGCGAGGCGCGGCGCGAGGTCGTCGGGCAGCGCGTCGACCACCTCGACGCCGCGCTGACGCAGGCGCACGGTGACCGCGGCGCGCTCGAGCTCGGTGCGCTCGGCCGCCGCGGCGTCGAACACCTCGTCGGAGCTGCCGCGGCGCGTGCGCAGCTCGGCCACCTGCGGGTCGGCGACCGACGCCAGCACGACCGTGTGGTCCTTCGCGAGCGGGGCGACGACCGGCAGCAGGCCGTGCTCGACGGGTGCGGGCTCGAGGGCCGAGAGGAGTACGACGAGCGCGCGCTGGGACAGGCGCTGCTGGACCGCCGCGACGACGCCGGGCCAGTCCGTCTCGACGAGGCTGGGGTCGACGGGCGCGAGGGCGTCGGCCAGCGCGGGGAGCAGGCGCGGGCCGCCGGCCCCGGCGACCTGGGCCCGCACGCGGCGGTCGTACGCGACGAGGTCGACGCGGTCGCCCGCGCGCGCCGCGAGCGCCGAGAGCAGCAGCGCCGCCTCGATCGACGCGTCGATGCGGGGGAGGTCGCCGATGCGGGCGGCCGAGGTGCGCGACGTGTCGAGCACGATCATCACCCGGCGGTCCCGCTCGGGGCGCCAGGTCCGCACCACGACCTCGTTGCGGCGGGCGGTCGCGCGCCAGTCGATCGAGCGCACGTCGTCGCCGATGACGTACTCGCGCAGCGAGTCGAACTCCGTCCCTGCGCCGCGCACCTGCACGGCCGTCCGGCCGTCGAGCTCCCGCAGCCGCGCGAGCCGGCTCGGCAGGTGGCGCCGCGACGCGAACTCGGGCAGCACCCGCAGGCGGCCGGGGACCACGACCGAGACCTGGCGCCCGGCGAGCCCCAGCGGGCCCACGGTCCGGATGGTCACGCGGTCCGCGAGGCGGTCGCCCCGACGCGTGGGGACGAGCACGGTCACGACCCGCGTCGACTCGCCGTCGGGCAGGTCGACGCGGTGCCGGTTCACCTGGGTGCCCGCCGACGGCTGCCACGCGTCCCGGACGAGGGCGCGCAGGCGGCGTCCCGACCGGTTGGTGAGCGTGAGCGTCGAGCGCGTGCGCTCGGTGAGGCGCACCGAGCCCGGGACGCTGCGCGCCACCTGGACGAGGCGCGGCGACGCCGCGAGCGCGACGTCGAGCGCGCACAGCAGCGCCACGAGCAGTCCCCATGCGAGCGCGACCCCGGTGACGGGGACGAGCAGCACGGGGATCGCGCCCAGGGCGGTGAGGAGGACCGCCCGCGAGGTGATCGCCATGCGTCAGACGTCCGCCCGGCTCACCGGGGGACCGGGACGGCGGCGAGCACGGTGTCGAGCACGCTCTCGGCGGTGACGCCCTCGAGCTCCGCCTCGGCGCGCAGCTGCACCCGGTGACGCAGGGTCGGGTGGGCGAGCGCCTTGACGTCGTCGGGCGTGACGTAGCCCCGGCCGGACAGCCAGGCCCACGCGCGGGACGTCGCGAGCAGCGCCGTCGCGCCACGCGGCGAGACGCCGAGCGACAGCGACGGCGACTGGCGCGTCGCGCGGCACACGTCGACCGCGTAGCCCAGCACCTCGGGGCTGAGCTGGACGCGTGCGACCTCGGCGCGGGCGCGGGCGAGCTCCGCCGCGTCCGTCACGGGACGCACGCCGGCACCCGCGAGGTCGCGCGGGTCGAAGCCCGCGGCGTGGCGCCGGAGCACCTCGACCTCCTGGTCGCGCTCGGGCAGGGGGAGGGTGAGCTTGAGCAGGAAGCGGTCGAGCTGGGCCTCGGGCAGCGGGTACGTGCCTTCGTACTCGACGGGGTTCTGGGTCGCGATGACGAGGAACGGGTCGGGCAGCGGCCGCGGCGTGCCGTCGACCGAGACCTGCCGCTCCTCCATCGCCTCGAGGAGCGACGCCTGCGTCTTGGGCGGCGTCCGGTTGATCTCGTCGGCGAGCAGCAGGTTGGTGAAGACGGGTCCCTCGCGGAACGAGAACTCGGCGGTCCGGGCGTCGTAGACGAGCGAGCCCGTGACGTCACCGGGCATGAGGTCGGGCGTGAACTGCACGCGCTTGGTGTCGAGCGCGAGCGCCGTGCTCAACGTGCGCACGAGCAGCGTCTTCGCGACGCCGGGCACGCCCTCGAGCAGCACGTGCCCGCGGCACAGCAGCGCGATGACCAGGCCCGTCACCGCGGCGTCCTGCCCGACGACGGCCTTGCCGACCTCCGCCCGGAGCGTCGCGAGGCTCTCGCGCAGCTGGACGGACGGGACGAACGAGGCGCCCGGCCCGGCGTGCTCCGGGGCGTGCTGCGGGGCGTGCTGAGGTGCGGCGTGCTGCGGGGCGGAATGCTGAGGGCCGGCGTACTGCGGGGCCGGCTGCTGCGCCTGGCCGCCGACGATGTGCTCGGCGCGCGCCGTCGGGCCGGCCCAGCGGGCGTCGTCGGCGGTCGCCGGCGGCGGCCCGGGCGGGGCCGGGGGTCCAGCGGGTGCCTGCTGCTGCCAGGTGGGTTCGGTCACGTGCGATGAACCTCGCTCTCGAGCTCGTCCAGCTGTCGGGCAAGCAGGAGCAGCCCGGCGTCGTCGTGGGGTGGTGGACCGTACAGCAGGCCGGCGACCTGCTCGGTGGTGCGTCCGGTCGCGCGCGCGAGCGCGTCGATGACGTCGGTCGCGCCCGCCGAGCGGGGCAGGCCGAGGCGCGCCGCGCCGCGCCGCGCGACGCCCGCGCGCAGGGCCGCCGCGGCGTGCCCGCGGGAGCGCCCGCGGCGGTACAGGCGCCCGCGTCCCAGCGTCGTCTCGGACGCGCGCACGGTCACGGGCAGGGGCTCGGTGACGACGGGGCCGAGGCGGCGTCCGCGCCAGAGCGCGAGCACGACGACCAGGACGCCGCCGAGCACCGCGAGCGGGCCGGTCCAGTCCGGGAGCAGGCTCGCGGTCGGCGCGTCCGCGTCGCCGCCCGTGTCGTTGAGGCTGGGCACGTACCAGACGAGGTCCTCGTGGTGGCCGAGCACGCGCAGCGCGAGCGCCGCGTTCCCGTCGTCGAGCACCTCGCCGTTGGCGAGGAGCCCCGGGTCGTCGAGCAGGACCACGCGCCGGCCGTCGTCGTCCCACGACGCGTAGGCGCCGGTCGACGGGTCGCCGGGAGCCGGGAAGCACACGGTGACGGCGGGGTCGAGCGCGGTGAAGCCGTAGCCGCTCGTGGTGAGCTCCTCGGCCGCGCCCGCGTCGGGGTCGTCGCAGGCCGCGTCCCGCTCGCCGGCCGACGGCGAGTAGGCGTCCTGGACGGTGTCGTCCGTGAGGGTCCCGACGTGCCAGCCCTCCGGCCCCAGCACGACGAGGTCCGCCTCCGTCGCCGCGAGGGCCTCGACCTGCTCGTCGAGGAGCAGGTAGGTGCTCGTGACGAGGAGGGTCGACCCCTCGCGTGCGGCGGCGACGGCCTGGCCGGAGGTCCGCACGTACTCGATCCGGACGCCCTGCTCCTCGAGCACCTGCGCGACGGCGCGCGCCCCGACCTCGTTCGGGTTGTCCGGCGCGAGCGGGGTGATCGACGTCTCGGGCCGCAGCAGCGCGGCGACGAGCCCCGCGACGACGAGCAGGCCGAGCGCGACGAGGGGGCCGCGCGCCGCCCGCCACCGCGACCGGGCTCGCGTGGCCGCCGTCGTGCCGTCGCCCATGACGGCGGGACCGGTGGTCCGCACCGCGGCGCTCGTCGCGGCGAACGCCGCGCTCGCGGAGGGTCCGGCGCCCGCGGGCGGCGCAGGCGTCGCGGGGGGTGCGGGGGAGAGTGGCGCCGCGGCGGTCGGTGGCACGGCCGCGCTCATCGCGGGACCACGAGCTCGAGCGGCTGGCCGTCGCGCACGACGACCGGGCGCGTGTCGGCGACGCGGCGGTCGAGGGCGCGCAGCCACGCGTCGTCTTCGGCGGTGGCCTCCGCGTCGCCGTAGCAGACGTCGTCGAAGAGCCGCGCCGCGCGGCCGAGGTCCTCGGCGCACGGCGGCAGCCGGACGCCGGCCTCGCGCGCACCCTCGTCGGCGGTGCGGCCCGGGCGGGGCTCGAGCACGACGCGGTCCTCGAGCGAGCGCAGGAGCGCCCGGAACCGGTCGAGGACGGCGTCGGACCAGCGTCCCTGCGCGGCCGCCGTGTCGGCCGCGGCGCGCAGCTCGGCGGCGGACCGGGTGTCGTCGCCGAAGACGTCGACCGACGCCCGGCGGTCGCGGCGGGCGCGCCGGACGGGCCCCGCGACGACGAGGGCGATCGCCACCGCGACGACGAGGATGCCGACGACGACGAGCGCCGCGAGCCGCGTGTCCATGCCGCCGACGGCCTCCTGCGCCTGCGCGAGCTGCTCGAGGATCCAGTTCCACGCGCGCTGCAGCAGGTTGGGCCGCTCGTGGTAGACCGGGTCGGCCAGCTCGGCGCGCAGCCACTCGCGCGCCGTCTCGGCGTCCGGGTCCACCGGCACGTCCGCCGCGACGGGTCCCGTGCGCGCGCTCGGGACGCGGGCGCTCGGCAGCGGGGCGCCGGTCGGCCAGGGCAGCACGTCAGCGGGCCCCGGAGGTCTCGGCGGCGACCTCGGCGGCGCGCTGGAGCTCGACGTCGAGCCCCTCGCGACGGATGCGGACGTCGACGTAGAGCAGCGCGTTGACGGCCGCCGTGAAGACGATCGCCGGGATGAGCACGAACCCGTACATGATGTTGGTCGCGGCGATGAAGACGGCCTGCGGCGCGAACGCGAGGGTCAGGCCGATGACGATGCCCAGCGGCGCCGACACGAGCTGGGTGATGAGGTTGACGATGAGCTGGGTGAGCACGTAGATGCCGAGCAGGCGCCAGAAGCTGCCGCGGCTCAGCCGCCAGCCGCGCGCGACCGAGGCCCAGACCGGCAGGCCCTCGAGCACGAGCACCGGCGGCACGAGCAGGAGCCGGATCGCGAGCCAGACGCTCGCGACGAACGCAGCGAGACCGCCCACGAGGCCGAGAGCGACGGCCGCGCCCGACTGGCCCGCCGCCGCGAGGGCGACCACGCCGCCGACCAGCAGGCCGAGGACCAGGGTGGCGACGAGCCCGTAGAGGACGCTCAGGCCGACGAGCGCGAGCACGCGCTTCCAGTGCTTCGACCACACGTCCGCGAGCACGGCCTTCTGCCCGATGACCGACTGGCTCACCGACACGGTGAGGATGCCCGTGAGCGCGATCTGGGCGAGCAGCATCCAGGGCAGGACGCCGACCATCGACAGGGAGGCCGCGGTCGACTCGACGAGGGCGCCGTCGCCGTACGGGTCGAGCTCCGCGCCCGTGCCCGTCGTGACGAACCCGGCGAGCGCGGGGATGAGGAGGAACTGCGTGAGGGCGCCGAGGAGCGCGACCACGGCCGCGACGATCGCCGTGAACCCGAACATCACGCGCGGGTTGGCCCGGACGGAGCGGAACGCGCCGTCGAGGATCTCGCCGAGCCCCAGGGGACGCAGCGGGACGATGCCCGGCTGGACCGGCGCGGGCGCGTAGCCCGCGGGCCCCCACGCCGCGCCGCCGTACTGCTGCTGCCCGTACTGGCCCTGCCCGTACTGGCCCTGCCCGAACGAGGGCTGCCCGTACTGCTGCTGGCCGAACTGGCCCTGCGCGTACTGAGGCTGCCCGTACTGCTGCTGTCCGTACTGGGGCTGTCCGTACTGGGGCTGCCCGTACTGGGGCTGCCCGTACTGGGGCTGCCCGGACGTCGGCTGGCCGTGCTGCTGGCCGGACGCGGGCTGACCGTCCTGCGGCCGCGCGCCGTAGCCGGGCGGCTGCGCCGGCGCGGCTCCCCAGCCCTGGCCGACGTCGTTCGGTTCGCTCACGTCACTTCCCTCGTGTCCCGGGCGGCCGGGCCCGGCCCCCGGCGCGCGCACGGTGGCGCGCCCATCGTGCCACGGACGCCCCTGCGTCCGGGGCCGCTGCGTACGCCGGACGAGGGGTGGTGCACGCCGGGTCGTCGGGGATGACACCATGTGCCCCATGAAGGGTCGGATCCTGGTGGTCGACGACGACGTCGCGCTCGCGGAGATGATCGGCATCGTGCTGCGGTCGGAGGGCTTCGAGCCCCTGTTCTGCTCGCACGGTGACGAGGCCATGGGCGCGTTCCGGTCCGGGCAGCCCGATCTCGTGCTCCTGGACCTCATGCTCCCGGGCAAGGACGGCACCGAGATCTGCCGCCTCATCCGGGCCGAGTCGGGCGTCCCCGTCGTCATGCTCACGGCCAAGAGCGACACCGTCGACGTCGTCCTCGGGCTCGAGTCGGGGGCCGACGACTACATCTCCAAGCCGTTCAAGCCCAAGGAGCTCGTCGCGCGCGTCCGGGCGCGACTGCGCCGGACGGATGAACCCACGCCCGAGCACCTGACGATCGGCGACCTCGAGGTCGACGTCACGGGCCACCGCGTCACGCGGGCCGGGGCCCTCATCCCGCTCACGCCGCTGGAGTTCGACCTGCTCGTCGCGCTCGCGCGCAAGCCGTGGCAGGTCTTCACTCGCGAGGTCCTGCTCGAGCGCGTGTGGGGCTACCGGCACGCCGCCGACACGCGGCTGGTGAACGTCCACGTCCAGCGCCTGCGCTCCAAGATCGAGCACGACCCGGAGCACCCCGAGATCGTCGTGACCGTGCGCGGCGTCGGCTACAAGGCGGGCTCCGGCCCGGCGTGAGGCCATGACGGCCCGGACGGCGTCCGAGGGCGCGACCGCACCGGGTGCGCCGTCGCGGCCCGCCCGCGCGTGGGGCGATCTGCGTCGTCGCGTCCGCCGGGCGCGCCTCGGGGCCGGTCGGCTCGCGCGACGCGCGTGGCACCGCTGGCGGGCCTCCCTCCAGCTGCGCGTCATCACGTCGACCCTCGTCGTCGGCATCGCCGCCGTCGGCGTCCTGGGCGGCTACCTCTCGGACCAGATCCGCGACGGGCTCTTCGAGGAGCGGCTCACCCAGGTGCTCCAGGAGAGCGCGCGCTCCACCCAGCGGGCGCAGGAGAGCTTCGACAGCTCGGTCGCGTCGACGGGCACGGAGATCGACGGGCTGTTCCGGCAGACGGTCGGCGCCCTCCAGCTGGGCGGGTCGAGCGACCAGGTCGTGCTCCGGCGCTCGCCGGGCACGCCGCCGCCCGTCTTCGTCAACGACTACTCGTCGTCGCCCGACGCGGGTCTCAGCCGCCTCGTGACGAGCGAGCTGCGCGCCGTCGTGCAGGGCTCGACCGAGCAGCACTGGGTGTCCGTCGCGATCCCCCAGGAGGACGGCGGCGTCGTGCCGGGGCTCGTCGTCGCGTCCGCCGTGACCGCACCCGCCGTCGGGCAGTACGAGCTCTACTTCCTCTACAGCCTCGCGCCCGAGCAGCAGACGCTCGGCCTCGTCCAGCGCGTGCTGGGGCTCGGCGCGCTCGGCCTGCTCCTGCTGCTCGGCTGCACGACGTGGCTCGTCACGCGCCAGACGGTGCACCCCGTGCGCAGCGCGGCGCGCGTGGCGGAGCGCCTCGCCGACGGCCACCTCGCCGAGCGCATGGAGGTCCGGGGCGTCGACGAGATGGCGACGCTCGCGCGCTCGTTCAACGAGATGGCCGAGAGCCTCCAGGACCAGATCCGGCGGATGGAGGAGCTCTCGCGCCTCCAGCGCCGCTTCGTCTCCGACGTCTCGCACGAGCTCCGCACGCCGCTGACGACGGTCCGGATGGCGGCGGAGGTGATCCACGCGGCGCGCGACGAGCTCGACCCGGCCGCGTCGCGGTCGGCCGAGCTGCTCACCGCGCAGCTCGACCGGTTCGAGGACCTCCTGGCGGACCTGCTCGAGATCAGCCGGTTCGACGCCGGCGCGGCGATGCTCGACGCCGAGAGCCGCGACGTCCGCGACGTCGTGATGACGGCGGTCGAGCAGGCCGTGCCGCTCGCCGAGCGCCGCGGCGTGTGGCTCTCGGTCGAGCTGCCGCCGCGCGCCGTCATCGCCGACATCGACCCGAGGCGCGTCGAGCGCGTGCTGCGGAACCTGCTCGTCAACGCCGTCGAGCACGCGGACGGCAAGCAGGTCGAGGTGTGGCTCGGCGCCGACCAGCGCGCCGTCGCCGTCGCCGTGCGCGACCACGGGGTCGGGATGGCGCCCGAAGAGGTCGAGCACGTCTTCGACCGCTTCTGGCGCGCCGACCCGGCCCGCGCGCGGACGACCGGGGGGACGGGCCTCGGCCTCGCGATCTCGATCGAGGACGCCCACCTGCACGGCGGCTGGCTCGAGGCGTGGGGCCGTCCGGGCGAGGGCGCGTGCTTCCGCCTCACGCTCCCGCGCCGCGCCGGCATCGTGCTCGAGCAGTCCCCGGTGCCGCTCGTGCCGCCGGACGTCCAGGCGCCCGTCGCCGTCTCCTACGCGTCGCACGAGGGGCGGCCCGACCTCGACCCCACGTCCGTGCCCGACCTCGACCGGCTGGAGGCCTGATGCCCGACCGTCGCACCCCGGGCCGCCTCGTCCGGAGCCGCCCCGCGCTGGCCCCGGCGGTCGTGGCGCTCGCGGCGCTGCTCCTCGCGGGCTGCGTCGGCATCCCGACCTCGGGCCCGATCCGGACGGGCGACGTCGTGAGCACCGACCAGCCGGGCGTGCCGCTCCAGCTGCCGAGCGACCCCGTCGTCGACGCGGAGCCCGCCGAGCTCGTGCGCGGCTTCCTCCTCGCGGGCGCCGCGGGGCTCGCCGACGAGTTCGTGGTCGCGCGCAAGTTCCTCACCGCGCGCGCGTCGGACGAGTGGGACCCGCGCGCCCGTGTGACCGTCTACCCGCAGCGCGGCAGCGGCCCCCAGCTCGCGCCGCAGGAGGACGGGTCCGTCGTCGTCACCGTGCCGGTCGAGGCGACCGTCGACGAGGCGGGCCGGTACACCGAGGCGGCGCCGGGCTCGCTCGACACCGAGCTCGTCTTCACGCTCGCGCGCGACACCGCGGGGCAGTGGCGCATCTCCGGGCTGCCCGACGGCGTGCTCATGGACGCGGGCAACTTCGAGGTCTCCTACCGGCCCGTGCCGCTGTACTTCGCGTCGCAGGACGGCAGCCACCTCGTGCCCGACCTGCGCTGGTTCGCGACGTCCAAGACGCCGTCGCTCGCGATGAGCGCGCTGCTATGGGGTCCGTCGCCGTGGCTGCGCGACGCCGTCGCCTCGGGTGCGCCCGAGGGTGCGCGGCTGAGCACCGAGACCGTGACGATCTCGGAGGACGGCGTCGCGCGGATCGACCTCGCCGAGATCCCGACGCTGCCCGCGCAGAGCGACCGCAACCTGCTGCAGGCCCAGGTCACCGAGACGCTCGGCCGGTTCCCCGTGCGCGGGGTCGAGATCACCGTCGGCGGCCTGCCGTGGCGCGAGACGAGCGTGCCCGTGCTGCAGCGTGACGTCGCGCCCTCCTCGGGCCCGTACATGCTCGTGGGCGACGTCCTGTCGGTGCTGCGCGACGGCGCCGTCGAGCCGGTCGAGGGCGTGGCGCCGCTGGCCGGCCTCGAGCCCGGGCACCCCGCGATCAGCCTCGACGAGACGATCCGCGTCGTGCTGTCGGGTCAGCGCCGGCTGCTGCTGCTGCCGCTCGACGGCGGCGCACCGGTCGCCCTGCTCGAGGGTGCCGCGCTGGTCCCGCCGTCGGTCGACCGGCACGGGTGGGTGTGGACGGGCGAGCAGGCGTCGACGGGCGAGCTGCTCGCGGTCGACGAGTCGGGCGCGGTCGCGACCCTCGACGCGCCGTGGCTCGAGGGGCGCACGGTGCGGTCGCTGCGGGTCTCGCGCGACGGCGCGCGGGTCGCGCTCGTCTCCGCGGGCGCGGCGTCGGTCGACGTCCAGGTCTCGGTGGCGTCCGTGGTCCGCGACGAGGACGGCCGGCCCACGCTCGTGGGCGCCGAGCCGCTCCAGGTGGGCGCGGCCGTGCTCGACGCCGTCGAGGTCGCGTGGGTCGACGAGGTGACGCTCGCGGTGCTCGGCACCAGCCAGGAGCTCGCGGTGCCGACGACGCACCTCGTGCCGGTGGGCGGGCCGACCGAGGCGCTCACCCTGCTCGAGGGACGCGGCATCGCCGCCGGGCGCGGGCGCCAGGCGATCTTCGTCGTCGACGACGCGGGGACGCTGCTCACGCGGCAGGGCAACCAGTGGAAGAACGTCGCCGAGGGCGTCCGCGACCCGGTCTTCCCCGGCTGAGCGACCGCCACCCACCACCCGCCGCCCGCCGCCGTCCGTCCGCCGCCGCCCGCCGTCCGCCGCCGTGCCGGACCGGCCGCCCGCCGGGACGTGCGGCGCACGTGACGCGCGGGGCGCGAGAGGGACCGGGTGCCGGCCGTGAGGCCACTCCTGCATCTCCAGCCCCGTGCGCCGCACGTCCCGGCGGTGCACGGGCCACCGCAGGCGCGCCCCGTGGCGCCCGCGGCGGGGGGTGGGTGGCTGAGTGGGTGGACGACCGGCGCCTGGGGACGACAGGCCCCTGCGGACGACCGGCGCTGGGGACGACCGGCGCTGGGGACGACCGGCGCTGGACGACCGGCGCCTGGGGACGAGCGGCGCCTGGGGACGACGGCGCGGCGCGACGGCGACGCGCCAGGCTGGGCGCGTGACCCCGCGCCGCACGTCCGAGCACGAGAGCACCGGCACCGCGGCCGGCCGCGCCGCCGTCGTGGGTGCGGCGCTGCGCGACGCCGCCCGCTGGGTGCTGCCGGTCGAGTGCCCCGGGTGCGGCGCCTGGGACGTCCGCCTCTGCGGGCCGTGCTCCGACGCGCTGCGCGGCGCGCCTCGGCGCGTCGAGCTCGCGGTGCCGCGCCTCGACCGCCTGGACGGCGTGCCGCCGCTGCCGGTCTGGGCGGCCGCTGCCTACGCGGGCCCCGTGCGCGGGGTGGTGCTGGCCTGGAAGGACCACGGGCGTGCGGACCTCACGCCGGTGCTCGCGCGGGTCATGCGGGCGGCGGCACGCGCCCTCGCCCCGGACGTCGTCGACGCGGTCGTGGGCGAGCCCCTGCTCGTCGTGCCGGTGCCCACGACGGCGCACGCCCGACGGCGACGCGGCGCCGACCTCGTCGGCGGGCTCGCGGGCGAGGTCGCCGCCGGCCTGCGCGCGGGCGGCGTCCCCGCGTCCGCGGGTCGCGTGCTCGCCCTGCCCCGGCGACGACGTCGGCGGGACCAGGCCGGCCTGGGCGCGCGCGCGAGGGCGACGAACGCCGCGGGGTCGGTGCGCGTGCGCCGGCCGGTCCCCGGTGCCTGGGTGCTGCTCGTCGACGACGTCGTGACGACCGGCGCGACGCTCGCGGCCTGCGCGGACGCGCTCACCGCAGCCGGAGCCCGCGTCCTCGGGGCGCTGACCGTCGCCGCGACGCCCGAACCCGCCCAGGTCGGGACGGATCGGACGGGCACCTGACCGGCACCGACGTCCGACCGGCGGGACGCCGTCGCGTCCTGTTCACCGATTCCCTCGGGGGAGGCTAACGTCGGTGCATGGAGCCGTCGTCGGCCGTCGCACCCCACCGCCCCCCGGGGCGGGCGCGAGGCGAGGGCGGGCCGGCGGGCACGGCTCCACCCCCTCCCTCCTCCCGCGCGGCAGCGTCCGCGGGGACCCGCACGCCCCTGCGCCGGCTCGCCCCTCCGGGCGCGTCCGGGCGCAGGACGGCCCCTCGCCGCGAGCGGAGGTGGTGCGCGCCGTCCGCCCGATGAGGGCGTCCCGAGCAGTTCGCCGGGCGGCCGCGTGCCGCCCCGTCAAGGAGGTCAGCCATGGAGATCGTCGTCGTCGGCCGCCACACCGAGGTGCCCGAGCGTTTCCGCCGCCACGTCGAGGACAAGCTCGCGAAGGTGACCCAGCTCGCCCCGCGCGCGATGCGGGTCGACGTGGAGGTCACCCACGAGAAGAACCCTCGTCAGTCCGAGATCTCGGAGCGGGTGGAGCTCACGGTGCGTGGCAAGGGGCCGGTGGTGCGTGCCGAGGCCAGCGCGGACGACCCGTACGCGGCCCTCGACGCGGCGACGACCAAGCTGATCGAGCGGCTCAGGCGCGCACGCGACCGCAAGAAGGACCATCACAAGGACACCCCCCTCGCGCCCGTGGACGTCCGGCCGCACCAGCCCGTGGAGGAGGCTGCCGACGAGCCGGTCCGCACGGCGGCGCCCGGTGAGTCGGTCGAGTCCACGTGGGGGGACTCGCCCGTGGTGATCCGCGAGAAGACCCACCAGGCCCAGCCGATGACGCTCGACGACGCCCTGTACGAGATGGAGATGGTCGGGCACGACTTCTACCTCTTCATCGACGCCGAGACGGCCCTGCCGTCGGTCGCGTACCGGCGCCGCGGCTGGAGCTACGGCGTCATCCGTCTCGACGCCCCGGTGAGCGTCGCGGCGCAGGCGGTCTGACGGGCCGCGCCCGCGTGTCGGTGGGGGGCGCGAGGATGGGCACCATGCCCGCCTCGCGCCCCTCGTCCGTCCGGCCCGCCGAGCCCGCCCGGGCTGCCGAGGCCGTCCGGCCCGTCGAGCGGCTGACCCTCGCGCAGGCGCGCCGGGTCGCCCTGCGCGCCCAGGGGCTCGACCGGCCGCGGCCCACCGGCGGGGGAGGCGTGACGATGCGCGGCCTCCAGGGCGTCGTCGACCGCCTGGGCCTGCTCCAGATCGACTCGGTCAACGTCCTCGCGCGCGCCCACCTCATGCCCGCGTACTCCCGCCTGGGCTCCTACGACGTCGGCCTGCTCGACCGGGCCGCCGGGCGCGCGCCGCGCCGGCTCGTCGAGTGCTGGGCGCACGAGGCGTCGTTCGTCCCGCCGTCGACGTACCGGCTGCTCGGCTGGCGCCAGCGCGCCTACCGCGAGCACGCCTGGGGCACGATCCGCGAGGTGCCCCTGCAGCACTCGGCAGCGGTCGACGAGATCCGCGCGTTCGTCCGCGAGCGCGGCCCCGTCACGGCGCGCGAGGTTCACGCGGTCTACGAGGCGGAGCACCCGCGCGAGCGCACGGAGTGGGGCTGGAACTGGACGATGGCCAAACGGGTCCTCGAGTTCCTCTTCTTCACGGGCGAGCTCACGGCCGCGCGCCGCAACACCGCGTTCGAGCGCTGCTACGACCTCACCGAGCGGGTCCTGCCGCCCGCGGTGCTCGCGACCCCGGAGCCGTCGGAGGCCGACGCCGTGCGCGAGCTCGTCGCCATCGCCGCGCGCGCCCACGGCATCGGCACCGCGGCGTGCTTCGGCGACTACTTCCGCCTGCGCAGCCTCGAGAAGACGCGCGCCGCGGTCGCGGACCTGGTCGAGGACGGCACGCTGCTGCCGGTGCACGTCGACGGCTGGTCGGACCGGCCGACGTACCTGCACCGCGACGCCTCGCTGCCGCGACGGGCGACGGGGCGCGCGCTGCTGAGCCCGTTCGACCCGCTCGTCTTCGAGCGTCGGCGGCTCGAGGAGCTCTTCGGCATGCGGTACCGCATCGAGATCTACGTGCCCGCGGCGCAGCGCGTCCACGGGTACTACGTGCTGCCGTTCCTGCTCGGGGACCGCATGGCCGCGCGCGTCGACCTCAAGGCCGACCGCGCCGCGGGCGTCCTCCTCGTCCAGGCGGCGCACCTCGAGCCGGGCGCGCCCGCGGGCACCGCCGTCGAGCTCGCTGCCGAGCTGCACGAGCTCGCGGGCTGGCTCGGCCTCGAGGTGGTCCGCGTGCCCGACGGCGCCCCGGGCGACCTCGCGGCGCCGCTCGCCGCGCTGCTCGCGGGCGGGCACGCGCGTCCCGACGGGGTGGTCGGCCGGCCGCTGGCGCCGGTCGGTGCGCCGGAGGACGCGTGAGGACGGAGCCGCTCGGGACGGGTGGGGGCGACGACGCCGTCGTGCCGCTCACCGACGCCCCGGCCGAGGTCCGGGACGCCGCCGCACCGGGCGGCCCGGACCGGGCCGACCCGCGCGCGTTCCTCCTCGTCGTCCTCGGGGCGGTGCTCTGGGGCACGGGCGGCCTCGCGGGCGCGGCCCTCACCGACGCCGGGCTCACCCCGGGCGCGGTCGCCGCGGTGCGCCTGGGCGCGGGCGGCCTCGCGCTCTCGGTCGTCCTCCTGGTCGCGCGCGCCCTGCCGCACCCGCTCGCCGTCCTGCGGGACCGGCGCGCGCTCGTGCGCGTGCTCGTCGTCGCGGCGCTGCTCGCGGCCTACCAGGCGTGCTACTTCACCGCCATCAGCCTCAGCTCGGTGAGCATCGCGACGCTCGTGGCGCTCGGCGCCGCGCCCGTGCTCGTCGCGGTGGCGACGTCCGTGGGTGCGCGGCGGCTGCCCGACGTGCGCGTGGTGGGCGCCATCGCGCTCGCGGTCGCCGGCCTCCTCCTGCTCGTGGCGCCGGGCCTGCGCGACGACGGGTCGGGGGTCGTCGGCGGACCGGCGGGCCCGCTCCTGGCGCTCCTCGCGGCCGCGACCTTCGCGGGCGTGACGCTGGTCAACCGCCGCCCCGTGCCCGGTCTCGACCCCGTGGTCATGACCGCCGTCTCCTTCGTCCTCGGCGGGCTGGTCCTGCTCCCGTGGGCCCTGGTCGCGGGCCTGCCGGGCGTCTCCCGAGGGCCTGGCGAGGCCGTCGACGCCGGCCGCGTCGTCCTGCTCGTCGCCTTCCTCGCCCTCGTGCCCACGGCGGCCGCCTGGGCGGCCTACTTCACCGGCCTGCACGGGGTCCCGGCGACGACGGCGTCGCTCGTCGCGCTCCTCGAGCCGCTGACCGCGGCCGTCGGCGCCGCCGTCGTGCGCGGCGAGCGGATCGGCGCGCTCGGCGTCGTCGGCGGTGTCGCCCTCGCCGCCGCGACGCTCGCGGTGCGGCCACGTCGCAGACGCGGCGCATGAGGGGCGCACGACTCGCCTACGATGGATCCCGGTCTGTGTCGACCGCCGCGGGCGCGCGCCCGGTGGCGGCCGGGACCGGCCCGTGCCGCCCGGCGCGGGCCTGATGAGGAGTCTGGAGCAAACGCGTGCCGTCGATCCTCGACAGAGTCCTGCGCATGGGCGAGGGCCGCATCGTCAAGCGGCTGAGCGGCCTGGCGGACCAGGTCAACGCCCTCGAGGAGAGCTTCGGCGCCCTCACCGACGCCGAGCTGCGCGAGGAGACCGACCGCTTCAAGGCGAGGCTCGACGAGGGCGAGACGCTCGACGACCTGCTGCCCGAGGCGTTCGCCGCGGTGCGCGAGGCCGCGAAGCGCACCCTCGGCCACCGTCCCTACGACGTCCAGCTCATGGGCGGCGCGGCGCTCCACCTCGGCAACATCGCCGAGATGAAGACCGGTGAGGGCAAGACGCTCGTCGCGACCCTCCCGGCGTACCTCAACGCGCTGACCGGCAAGGGCGTGCACGTCGTCACGGTCAACGACTACCTCGCGGGGTACCAGAGCGAGCTCATGGGCCGCGTCTACCGCTTCCTCGGGCTCACCACCGGCTGCATCCTCGCCGGTCAGAAGCCGGCCGAGCGGCGCGAGCAGTACAACGCCGACATCACCTACGGCACCAACAACGAGTTCGGCTTCGACTACCTGCGCGACAACATGGCGTGGCGGCCCGAGGAACTCGTGCAGCGCGGGCACCACTTCGCGATCGTCGACGAGGTCGACTCGATCCTCGTGGACGAGGCGCGCACGCCGCTCATCATCTCCGGGCCCGCGTCGGGCGACTCGAACAAGTGGTACGGCGAGTTCGCCAAGGTCGCCGTGCGCCTCGTGCCCGAGATCGACTACGAGGTCGACGAGAAGAAGCGCACCGTGGGCGTGCTCGAGCCGGGCATCGCCAAGGTCGAGGACTACCTGGGCATCGAGAACCTCTACGAGTCGCTCAACACCCCGCTCATCGGGTTCCTCAACAACGCGCTCAAGGCCAAGGAGCTGTTCAAGAAGGACAAGGACTACGTCGTCATGAACGGTGAGGTCCTCATCGTCGACGAGCACACGGGCCGCATGCTGCCCGGCCGCCGCTACAACGAGGGCATGCACCAGGCGATCGAGGCGAAGGAGGGCGTGGCCATCAAGGCCGAGAACCAGACGCTCGCCACGATCACGCTGCAGAACTACTTCCGTCTCTACGACAAGCTCTCGGGCATGACGGGCACGGCCCAGACCGAGGCCGCGGAGTTCCAGAGCACCTACCAGCTCGGGGTCGTCCCGATCCCGACGAACCGGCCCATGCAGCGCGTGGACCAGCCCGACCTCGTCTACAAGAACGAGGAGGGCAAGTTCGCCGCCGTGGTCACGGACATCGTGGAGCGGCACGCCGCGGGCCAGCCTGTCCTCGTCGGCACGACGAGCGTCGAGAAGAGCGAGCTCCTCTCGCGCCTGCTGCGCAAGCAGGGCGTCCCGCACGAGGTCCTCAACGCGAAGCAGCACGCCCGCGAGGCGTCGATCGTCGCGCAGGCGGGCCGCAAGGGCGCGGTCACGGTCGCGACCAACATGGCCGGCCGAGGCACCGACATCATGCTCGGCGGCAACGCCGAGTTCATGGCCGTCGCGGCGCTCGCCGACCGCGGGCTGGACCCCGCCGAGCAGCCGGAGGAGTACGAGGCCGCGTGGCCCACGGCGCTCGAGGACGCGAAGGCGGCCGTGGCGGCCGAGCACGAGGAGGTCGTCGAGCTCGGCGGGCTCTACGTGCTGGGCACCGAGCGCCACGAGTCGCGGCGCATCGACAACCAGCTGCGCGGCCGCTCGGGCCGCCAGGGCGACCCGGGTGAGTCCCGGTTCTACCTGTCGATGACCGACGACCTCATGCGCCTGTTCAACGCGGGCCTCGCCGAGTCGATGATGAACCGCGCCGGCTTCCCGGACGACATGCCGCTCGAGTCCAAGATGGTCTCGCGCGGCATCCAGAGCGCGCAGGCCCAGGTCGAGTCGCGCAACTTCGAGATCCGCAAGAACGTCCTCAAGTACGACGACGTCCTGTCGCGCCAGCGGTCCGTCATCTACGACGAGCGCCGCCGCGTCCTGCAGGGCGAGGACATGCACGAGCAGATCCAGCACTTCGTCTCCGACGTCGTGACCGCCTACGTCGACGGCGCGACCGCCGAAGGCACGCCCGAGACGTGGGACCTCGAGGGCCTGTGGACGGCGCTCAAGGTGATCTACCCGGTCTCGATCGACGTGGACGAGGTCGTCGAGGAGGCCGGCGGCGCCACGCGCCTGACCCGGTCGCTGCTGCTCGAGGAGCTGCTCTCGGACGCGCGCCACGCGTACGAGAACCGCGAGGAGCAGATCGGCTCCGAGAACATGCGCCAGCTCGAGCGGCGGGTCGTCCTGTCCGTGCTCGACCGCAAGTGGCGCGAGCACCTCTACGAGATGGACTACCTCAAGGACGGCATCGGCCTGCGCGCGATGGCGCAGCGCGACCCGCTCGTCGAGTACCAGCGCGAGGGCTTCCAGCTGTTCAACGCGATGACCGAGGCCATCAAGGAGGAGTCGGTCACGTTCCTCTACAACCTCGAGGTCAAGGTCGCCGAGCCGGCGCCGGTCGACGCGGGTGTGACGTTCACGGACGAGGTGCCGGTCGACGACGCGCCCGCGCCCGTGGACGCGTCCCCGTCGGACGACGTCACGCCGGCCGACGCGGCGGCGCCGACGGACGAGCCCGCCGCGCCGCGAGCGACGCGCAGCCGCTCGCGGGCCGCCGCGGCAGCCGGTGACGCCGCGCCCACCGCAGGCTCGCGCGCCGCACTGCCCGCGGCGTCCGCGCCGACGCTCATCGCCAAGGGCCTCGACGGCCCCGAGCGCCGCGTCCCGCTGCAGTACTCGGCGCCGAGCCTCGACGGCGGCGCCGCGAGCGTGGTGACGGCCGAGGCGACGTCGGCCGAGAAGGACGGCGAGACGTACCCGGGCACGCCGCGCAACGCGCAGTGCCCGTGCGGCTCGGGCAAGAAGTACAAGGCGTGCCACGGGAAGAACGAGGTCGCCTGAGCCGCCAGGCGCTGCCCGTCCCCTGAGCCGCCCGGACCCACGGTCCGGGCGGCTCAGCCGATCTGGAGCACCGTCGCGCACCAGGTGCCGCGGTGGAGCTCCATCCGCACCGCGGCCGCGCGCACCCGGGTGCCGTCGTGCACGACGACGCTCGCCTCCGCGACCGTGGGACCGACCCGGGAGAGCACGGTGCTGCGCACCGTGGGTCGGCGCGCGAGCGACCCGCCGGGCGGCGGGCAGTGGCGCGCGAGCGACTCGTAGACCGCCGGGCCGACCCAGCGCGCGAGCTGCAGCACGGGTCGTCCGCCCGCGAGCGCCTCGACGGCCGCGAGCACGACCGACCCGCACAGCCGCGTCGGGTCGGGTGCGACGTCGTCCGCCGGCGCGGGCGCCGGCACCGGCCAGTAGGTCTCGGTCACCGGGGACGTGACGCGCCGGAGCATCGGAGCCTGGAGCGCCGCCGCGTCCCGCGCCGTCGCGCGGCCCGCGGGTTCCGTGACGGGCGGCAGGAGGAGCCGCGGGAGCGGCGGTGCGGCGCCAGGCCCCGCCGTGCGGAGGCGACGCACCGCGGCGGGCGGTGCCGGACGCGCGGTGCGGGTCGGCGGGACGACGGTGGCTGCGGCGAGCGCGGTCATGGCTGCTCCTGGAGGGACGGCGGGGCGGTGGCGGACGCGGCCGACGGCGCGTGGAGCACCTGGCCGGGGAGGACGAGGTCGGGGTCGTCGCCGACGACGCCGGCGTTCGCGGCGTACCAGCGCGGCCACGCCGCGGCGATCTCGGCGTCCGTGGCGCCGCCGCCGAGGTGGTCGGCGGCGACCGACCAGAGGGTCTCGCCGGCGACGACGACGTGGACGCCCGCGTCGAGGGGCGTGGACGCGGGCGGTGGTGTCCCGGCGTGTGTGCCGGACGTGCGCACGGTGGTCGCCCGGTCCGCGGTGGCGGGTGCCGGGGGCGCCGGGTCCGCGGCGGCCGACGCGAGACCGACCGGGACGGCGGCGGCGACCGGGGAGGCCCCGGCCGGCCCGGCCGTGACCGACGCGGTCCACCCGAGGTCCGGCCCGGCGGGATCGGGCACCGCGGCCGCGGCCGGTCCGGCCACCAGCAGGCCGCCCACGCCGAGCGCGAGCGCCCGACGCAGCACGCGCGGTGTCAGGCGGGCCGCGACCCGCTCGACGCCGGCCGGCACGGCGCCGCCGACGCGCGCTGCCGCGGCGACGACGAGGAGCAGGCAGCCGACGCTGAGGACGGCCGCCGCGGCCGTGCCCACGCCGGTGACCGCGAGGCCGACGCCGGCCTCGAGACCGGCGGCGGTCGGCACGGCCGCGACCGCGGCCGCCTCGTCCCAGAACGCGCCGGTCGCACCGGCGAGGCCGCCGGTCGCCGCGAGCGCCGCGGCCAGGGCGGTCGTCGCCCGCAGGAGCGCGGCCAGCGCCTGCGCCCGCCCCGTGCCTCGTCGTGTCGGCATGACCCACCTTCATTGCGTTTGATGTCGTTTGATGCAGGTGCATGCTGCTGGTTGCACGAAGGTGCTGTCCAGTGCCGTGCGCCGGCTGTGGACAGGCGGGTGCCGAGCCGGGGCAGCCCCGCTACGGTGCGCGGATGCGGTGGGACGCGCTGTTCGCGGACATGGAGCTGCAGCTCGCGGCTGCGGAGACGGACGACCGGCTCGCCGAGGTCGCGGAGCTGACCCGCGCCGAACGTGGCGCGGTGACGCTCGTGGATCGCCTGCGGGCGGCCCGTGGGTCCACCGTGACGCTGCTCGCGGGCGGGGCGGTCCTGCAGGGCGAGCTGGCCGACGTCGGTCCCACCTGGGTGCTGCTGGTCGCGGCCGGCCGCGAGCATCTCGTGCCGCTCGCGGCCGTCGGCTCGGTCGCGGGGGTGGGCGCACCGAGCGCCGGGTCGGCGGGCGAGGTGCACCGGCGCCTCGGCATCGCGCACGCGCTCCGCGCGCTGTCACGCGACCGGAGCGTCGTCCGGGTCGTCACCTCCGCGGGCACCCTGGACGGGCGGATCGACGAGGTGGGCGCGGACCACGTCGCCCTCGCGCTCGTCCGGCCCGACGCTCAGCGGCCGACGGGCGAGGTGCGCCTCGTGCCCTTCGGCGCGCTACAGCTGGTCAGCAGCCTCTGACTCGTCCGCGGCCGCGCCCGCGCCGGACGCGCGCTCGCTGCGGGCGCGCGTCTGCTCGTACATGCGCGCGATGTAGGCCTCGAGCTCGCTCGCCTCGACGCGCCACACGCTCCGGCCGCCGATCTGGATGGCGGGCAGCTCGCCCGACTTCACGAGCGCGTACGCCTGCGGCGAGGAGATGTTGAGGATCTCTCTCACGTCGGCGAGCGTGAGGAACCGGGGCGCCATGGCGGCAGTGTGCCACGCCCCGGACCGGGGTCACGCGCCGTCCACAGGCGCCCGGGGCACACCGGCGGGCGTCGACGCGTCACTCGTCCGGGGTACTCGTCCACACCCGCGGCCCGCGACGCGGCAGGACCCGGCAGAATGCGGCGCGACCCGCACGGACCGGGATGATTCCCTCATCCCGGACGCCCGTGCGCCACGACCTCGGGACGGGCTCGCAGACGACATGGATCGCACCGCACCAACCACCGGCGCGCTCGCGCGCCCCGTCGCGCCCCGCCTGCGGCGGCCGGGCTGGCGCGACCCGCGACTGCTCGTCGGTCTCGTGCTCGTCGCGGGCTCCGTCGCGCTCGGCGGCTGGGCCGTGGGCGCGGCCGCGCGGACGGTCCCGGTCTACGTCGCCGTCGGCTCGCTCGTCCCCGGCCAGGCGCTCGACGAGGCGTCGCTGGCCGTGCGCGAGGTGCGCCTCGACGCGTCGACCGACGCCTACCTCAGCGCGGCGGACCCGCTGCCCGCGGGCCTGGTCGTCCAGCGCACCGTCGCCGACGGCGAGCTCGTGCCGCGCAGCGCCCTCGGCGAGGTCGACGCCCTCGAGGTCCGGCCCGTCGCCGTGCCCGTCGAGGGCGTGCTGCCGAGCGGCCTCGTCGCGGGCGCCGTCGTCGACCTGTGGTTCGTGCCCGAGGTCGGCGCGTCGCCCACCGCGACCGCCACGACGGGAGCGACCTCCGGCTCGCCGGACGACCCCGCAGCGCCGCCGCAGCCGGTCGCGCTCGCCGAGGCGCTGACGGTCGCCGAGGTCGGGGAGGCCGACGGCGCGTTCGCGGTCGGGGGCACGACGACGGTCCACGTTCTGGTGCCGCTCGACCGCCTCACCACCGTGCTCGCGGCGACCGCGGCCGAGGGCGAGCTGCAGGTCGTCGTCGTGCCCGGCCTGGGGTCCTCGTGACGACCGGAGTGGTCTGCGCGGTGCGCGGGCCCGCCGAGACCGTCGTCGTGCGCGAGCTCGCCGCGGCCGGACACCGGTTCGAGGTCACGCGCCGGTGCGCCGACCTGGCCGAGCTGCTCGCTGCGGGGGCCGCCGGTCTCGGCGCGCTCGCGGTGGTCTCGGCGGACCTGCCCGGGCTCGACCGCGAGGCCGTGGCGCACCTGCGCGGCTCGGGTCTGCGCGTCGTCGTCGTGCCCGGTGCACCCGGGGACCGGCTCGGTCACCTCGGTGCGGACGGCGTCCTCGGGGACGCGCACGACGTCGTCGCCGCGCTCGAGGCCGCCCTCGCGGCGCCGGCGGACGTGGCGCCGGACCCCGCCGCCCCGCCGCCCGCGGCGCGCGTCGCGGCGCGGCTGGACGGCCCGGCCGACCCGGTCTCCGCCCCGGGCGCTCCCGCGCCGCCGCCGGGACGCCTCGTCGCCGTGTGGGGGCCGACCGGGGCGCCGGGGCGGACGACGCTCGCGGTCGGGCTGGCCGCCGAGATCGCGGCCGCGCGTCCCGGCGCCGCGGGCGACGCCGCCGCGCGGGACACGCTCCTCGTGGACGCCGACACGTACGGCGGCACCGTCGCCCAGGTGCTCGGACTGCTCGACGAGGCTCCCGGTGTGGCCGCCGCCGCCCGCGCGGCGACGACGGGTCGCCTCGACGTCGCGGTGCTCGCGACCCTCACGCCGGTCGCGGCGCCCGGGCTGCGGGTGCTCACGGGCATCAGCCGCGCGGAGCGGTGGCCCGAGGTCCCCGGGCCGAGCCTCGACCTCGTCTGGGCGGCCGCGCGGGACCTCGCCGCGTGGACGGTGGTGGACACCGGCTTCTGCCTCGAGGACGACGAGATGCTCAGCTACGACACGCGCGCCCCCCGCCGCAACGCCGCGACCCTCTCTGCGCTCGCCGAGGCGGACGCCGTCGTCGTGGTGGGCACCGGCGACCCGGTCGGCCTCCAGCGGCTGGTGCGGGCCCTGGGGGACCTCACCGAGGCCGGCGTCGGCGCCGAGCGCCGGGTCGTGGTCGTCAACCGCCTGCGCGCGTCGGCGAGCGGGCCGCGCCCCGGCGACGCGGTGCGCGCCGCGCTGCACCGCTACGCGGGCGTGGACCACGCGCACCTCGTGCCCGAGGACCGTCCCGCGTGCGACGGCGCGCTCCTCGCCGGCCGGACGCTCACCGAGCACGCCCCGGGGTCGCCGGCGCGCCGCGCGGTCCAGGCGCTCGCGAGGCACGTCGTCGGCGCGCTCACCCCCGTGCCGGTCGGCTGAGCGGCACACTGGTCCCGTGCGCATCTACCTGCCCTCGAGTCTCGACGAGCTGGGGTCCCGCGGCGGCCTCGCCCCGCGCGTGGTCCATGCCGTGACACCCGGGCTGCGCGCCGCGCTGCCCGACGAGGACGACGAGGGCCTCGAGTACGCGGCCCAGCTCCTCGCCGCGGACGACAGCCTCGACGCGCTCGACACCGGGTCGCGCGCGGGCCGCCGGCGCGTCGTCGTCGCCGCGGACGTGCCCGACGCCGTCGTGGACGCGGTCGACGCGGGCGAGGCGCACGCGCCGAGCGCGGTCCGCCTCACGAGCACGGTCGGCTGGGACGACGTCGCGTGCGCGCACGTCGACGAGGCCGCTGCGGAGGCCGACGTCGTGGCCGCCGCCGGGGGCGACGAGGCCGCGCTCGAGCGCCTGGCCGAGCGGGACCTGCTCTGGTACGACGTCAGCGAGCTGTCGCGCCTGGCGAAGAGCGTGCGCGGCTGAGCCTCAGCCCTCGCCGAAGGGGTCGAGCAGCGCGAGCACCTGGTCGTGCAGCAGGCCGTTGGTCGCGACGGCCGAGCCGCCGAACGGCCCCGGCTCGCCCGAGAGCGACGTGAACCGGCCGCCCGCCTCGGTGACGATCGGCACGAGCGCGGCCATGTCGTGCAGCGCGAGCTCGGGCTCGGTCGCGACGTCGACGGCGCCCTCCGCGACGAGCATGTAGGACCAGAAGTCGCCGTACGCGCGCGTGCGCCACACCGACCGCGCGAGGTCGAGGAACGCCCCCTGCCGGCCGCGCGCCTCCCAGCCGTCGAGGCTCGAGTAGGACAGCGAGGCGTCCTCGAGCCGGCTCACCTGCGACACGCGCAGGCGCGACGCCGCGGACAGCGACCGGCCCGTCCAGGCGCCTGAGCCCTCGGCCGCCCACCAGCGCCGCCCCAGCGCGGGCGCGCTGACGAGGCCCACGACGGGCCGCCCGTCGTCGACGAGCGCGATGAGCGTGGCCCACACGGGCACGCCGCGCACGAAGTTCTTGGTCCCGTCGATGGGGTCGATCACCCACTGGCGCGGCCCGTGGCCCGTGTCGGGCAGCTCCTCGCCGACGACGGCGTCGCGCGGGCGCGTCCGGGCGAGCTGCGCGCGGACGATCTCCTCCGCGCGCCGGTCCGCGTCGGTGACGGGGGTCGTGTCGGGCTTGGTGTCGACCTGGAGGTCCTGCGCCTTGAACCGGGCCGTGGTCGTCGAGTCGACCTGGTCGGCGATCACGTGGGCGAGGCGGAGGTCGTCGTCGTAGCCCGAGCGCGTCATGGCTGCACCGTACCGGGCGCGCGGCGTCGGGCCCGGGACCCGGCGCCGGCCCGCCCGCGGCCTCAGGCCTGGTCGGACGCCGTGCGCGCCGCGAGCAGGCGCCGCATCGAGTCGACCCGGACCTCCCGCTGCTCGCGCTCGGGTCCCTCGGCCTCCGCGACCCACTCGTCCAGCGCGCAGTCGGGCGCGTCGGCCGCGTGCGAGCACCCGCGCGGGCAGCGCTCCGTCGCGACCGACGCGAGGTCGGCGAACGCGCCGAGCAGGCTGTCCGGCTGCACGTGCGCGAGCCCGAAGGACCGCACCCCGGGCGTGTCGATGACCCAGCCGGCGCGCTCCGGCAGCCGCAGCGCGACCGCCGACGACGACGTGTGCCTGCCCCGCCCGGTGACGTCGTTGACGCTGCCCGTCGCGCGCCGCGCGTCCGGGACCAGGGCGTTGACGAGCGTCGACTTGCCCACGCCCGAGTGGCCCACGAGCACCGACGTGCGCCCCGCGAGCCGCGCCCGGACGTCGTCGAGCCCGTCCCACCGCTCCTCGGCCTCGCCCACCGCGCCCGCGGCGATCGTCGCGTCGCCGCGCGAGCGCGACGTCACGACGACGTCGACGCCGATCGGCTCGTAGAGCGCGACGAGCGGCGCGGGGTCGGCGAGGTCCGCCTTGGTGAGGCACAGCAGCGCGTCCATGCCCGCGTCGTACGCCGCGACGACGCACCGGTCGATCATGCGCGTGCGCGGCTCCGGGTCGGCGAGCGCCGTGACGATGACGAGCTGCCCCGCGTTGGCGACGATGACGCGCTCGACGGGGTCCGTGTCGTCCGCGGTGCGACGCAGGACGGTCGAGCGCTCGCCGATCCGCACGATGCGGGCGAGCGACCCCGTGGCGCCGCTCGTGTCCCCGACGACGTCGACCCGGTCGCCGCACACGACGCGCTCGCGGCCGAGCTCGCGCGCCTTCATCGCGAGCACCACCCGCTCGTCGTCGCCGCCCGGCCCGACGAGCAGGTGGTAGCGGCCCCGGTCGACGCCGGTGACGAGCGCCTCGACCGCGTCCTCGTGGCCGGGGCGCTGCTTGGTCCGGGGGCGCGAGCCGCGCGGGTTGGGCCGGCTGCGGACGTCGCTCTCGTCGTAGCGTCGCGGGCTCACGCGCGCGTCACCCCCGCCCGGCTCATCGCGCGAGCATCCCCGTCCACATGCCGACGAAGTCCGGCAGGGTCTTGCCGGTCGTCGCGACGTCGACGACCTCGACGCCGGGCACGCGCAGCCCGATGAGGGCGGCCGCGGTGGCCATGCGGTGGTCGCGGTAGGTGCGGACCGTCGCGCCGTGCAGGGGCCGCGGGGTGATGACGAGGCCGTCGGCCGTCTGCTCGGCCTGGCCGCCGAGGCGCACGATCTCGGTCGCGAGCGCGGTCAGCCGGTCGGTCTCGTGGTTGCGGACGTGCGCGATGCCGCGCAGGCGCGTGGGCGAGTCGGCGAGCGTCGCCAGCGCCGCGATGGTGGGGGCGATCTCGCCCGCGGCGTGGAGGTCGACGTCGATCCCGCGGACCGTCCCGGTCCCGGTGACCGCGAGCACGTCGCCGTCGAGCGCCACGCTGCCGCCCATGGCCGTGAGCAGGTCGGGGAGCATCGCGCCCGGCTGGGTCGTGCGCGCGGGCCAGCCGGGCACGCGCACCGTGCCGCCGACCGCGAGCGCGGCGCACAGGAACGGCGCGGCGTTCGACAGGTCGGGCTCGACGCGCACGTCGCGCGCCGCGACCGGACCGGGCTCGACGCGCCAGATGTCCGGCCGCGAGTCGTCGACCACGACGCCGGCCTCCCGGAGCACCTCCACCGTCATCCGGATGTGGGGCAGGCTCGGCAGCGTCGTGCCCGTGTGCCGCACGGTCAGCCCGCGCGGCAGGAGCGCGCCGACGAGGAGCAGCCCGGAGACGAACTGCGACGAGCCGCTCGCGTCGACGCCGACCTGCCCGCCGACGACGGCGGACGACCCCGTGACGGTGAAGGGCAGCGTCCCTCGGCCGTCGTCCTCGACCCGCACGTCGAGCGCGCGCAGCGCGCGCAGGACGGGGGCCATGGGCCGCACGCGCGCCTCGGGGTCCCCGTCGAAGCGGACGGGACGTCCCGTGAGCGCCGCGACGGCGGGCAGGAAGCGCATCACGGTCCCGGCGAGCCCGCAGTCGACGTCGACCGGCTCGCGCGCCCCGGTCGAGCGCGGCAGCGGGTCGACGGCCCAGTCGGTGCCGTCGCGGCGGACCCGCGCCCCGAGCTGCTCGAGCGCGCGCGCCATGAGCAGGGTGTCCCGCGAGGCCAGGGCGCCCCGCAGGCGGCCCGGCCCCTCCGCGAGCGCCGCGAGGACGAGGTAGCGGTTCATCAGGGACTTCGAGCCCGGCACGTCGACGAGGGCGTCGAGCGGTCCGGCGGCGACGGGCGCGGGCCACGGGTCCGCGGGCGCGGCGGTGTCCGGTGCGGTCGGCGCGGTGGGCTGCGAGGTCATGGCCCGAGGCTACCGGCGGACCGTCGGCGTCCGCCGGACCGTCCGCCGACCCCGCGGGACCGGCGCCCCGGCCGTCCGCGCTCAGTGCGCGCGGCGCGCCTCGCGCACGGCGGCCTTGGCCTCGCGCGTCGCCGCCACGACCGCGCGACGGGCCTCCCGGGCGGTCGCGCGGTCGGTGCGCGCGTGGTCGAGCCGCCAGGCCAGCCCCGGACGCCCCTCGTGGTCGAGGCCCGCGATGAGCGCCCCGCCGATCATCGTGAGGTTCCGCACGAAGCGCTCGCGCACCGCGGCGCGGTCGGCCCCGTCGGCGCGCACCGACGCGGACGCGACGCCGCCCGTGGCGCCCACGGGGCGGCCGAAGCGGCTGCGCCCGCGCGCGGCGGTGGCCGCGTCGGAGGCCGTCGCCACGATCCGCGCGGCCGCGCCGAACGGCTGGTTGACGACCGCGAGCGGCACGGTGAGCGCCGCGAGCGCGAGCGCCGCGGTGCGGGGCACGCGGCCGAGGGCGAGGAGCAGCGCGGCGACCGCCATCGCGGCCCCGTGCGCGCGGACGAGGAGCCGCATGCGGTCGTCGTCGGGCGGCTGGGGGAGGCGGCCCCGCCCGAGCGTGTGCCAGGCGGCGTCCGTCCGGGCCAGGTGCGGGTCCGGCCGGCGGACCGCGTCCAGCCCCTCGGAGAGGAACCATGCGGCGAACAGGGGCCTGGCGATCCGGCGGACCAGCATCGACGTCTCCTCGGTCTCGGCGTGCTCCTGACGCTAACGCGTCACCCGCCGGTCGGCACCCGTGTGCGGGCCCCGGGTGTGCGTCCGGCCCGGCCCGGGCCGGACCGGCGGAATGCGCCGCGCCGGGACGCTGTTCTCCCGTGCATGGCCGCAGTCCTCCTCGCCCCGTCGCCCGGCGTCAGCCCGGCGGCGCCGTGGCGGACCCTCCGGCGGGCACTAGGCTCGCGGGTGATGAGCGAGGACACCCAGCGCGCGCCCGAGGAGGACGCCTCCGCCCGCGCCGCGCGGTTCGAGGAGGAGGCGCTGGTCCACGTCGACCAGCTGTACTCCGCCGCCCTGCGCATGACGCGCAACCCGGCCGACGCCGAGGACCTGGTCCAGGAGACGATCGCCAAGGCGTTCGCGGCCTTCCACCAGTACCGCCCGGGCACCAACCTCAAGGCGTGGCTGTACCGGATCCTCACGAACACCTTCATCAACACCTACCGCAAGAAGCAGCGCGAGCCGCTGAAGTCCGCCGCCGAGGACATCGAGGACTGGCAGATCGCGCGTGCGGCGTCGCACACGTCGTCGGGCCTGCGCTCGGCCGAGGCCGAGGCGCTCGACCGGCTGCCGGACTCCGACGTCAAGGACGCGCTGCAGGCGATCCCCGAGGACTTCCGGATCGCGGTCTACCTCGCCGACGTCGAGGGCTTCGCCTACAAGGAGATCGCGGAGATCATGGGGACACCGATCGGCACCGTGATGTCCCGGCTGCACCGCGGCCGGCACCAGCTCCGCGAGCTCCTCACCGACTACGCCCGCGAGCGCGGGCTCGTCCCGGCTGCCGAGGGAGGCACGCAGTGACGCAGGAGAGGCCGTCCGAGGGGACGGAGCAGGGCACCGGTGCGACCGTGGGGGACGGGGCGCACGTCAGGGTCGACTGCGCGGAGGCGCTGAGCAAGCTGTTCGCGTTCCTCGACGCCGAGATCGGCGAGGCCGAGGGCGACCTCATCCGCGAGCACCTCGCGGACTGCGAGCCGTGCCTCGCGGAGTACGACATCGAGGACCACGTGAAGAAGCTCGTCAAGCGGTCCTGCTCCGACTGCGCGCCGCCGGAGCTGCACGTGCGGATCCGTCAGCAGCTCACGGTGCTGCGCACCCAGACGCTGGGCTGATCCGGGGCGGCCGCTGCATCGGCAGCGGGGCGGTCCGGGCGACGGCCTGCGACGGCGGCCGGGCCGGGCGGTGGGGGACCGAGGGCCCGCCCACCGCCGACGGCTCAGGCGTTGGGGCGGTTGCCGTGGTTGGCGGCGCTGCCCTTGCGGGAACGGCGCTTGCGTCCGCGCTTGCTCATCGGGTGCTCCTCGCTGTGACTCCGGGGGCCCGTCCGGGCCCGCGGCGGCGTCCATGGTCCCACACCGCCGGGTGCGTCCGCGCACGGGGGCGTGGTGGCGGTGCGCAGCCCGTGGGCAGGTCGTCGGCCCGGAACGCTCAAGTCGGGGGTCCTGGCGCCCGATTCTTCGGGGGTGAGTGACGAGCCCCAGTCCGTGATCCCGCTCCTGCACGCCCTGACGAGCAGCGGTGGCTCCGACCTGCACTGCAAGGTGGGCTCGGCCCCGCGGGTGCGCGTCGACGGCCGCCTGCGGCGGCTGCAGGTGCCCGACCTCAAGCCCGCCGACACGCGGCACATGGTCGACGAGGTCCTGCCCGACACGATGCGCGAGCAGTTCGAGCGCACGCACGAGGCGGACTTCGCGTACTCGATCCCGGGTGTCGGCCGGTTCCGGGTCAACGCGTACCAGGCCCGCGGCACGCTGGGCATGGTGTTCCGCCGCGTCGCGGTCGGCGCGCAGTCGCTGGTCGAGCTCGGGCTGCCCGAGGTGGTCGGCGAGCTCGCGCTCGAGCCGCGCGGCCTCGTGCTCGTCACGGGCCCCACGGGCTCGGGCAAGACGACGACCCTCGCCTCCATGGTGGACCTCGTGAACACCTACAAGGAGTGCAACATCATCACGATCGAGGACCCGATCGAGATCCTGCACGCCGACAAGAAGGCGATCATCTCCCAGCGCGAGGTGCGCTTCGACACCGCGGACTTCACGGTCGCGCTCCGTGCGGCGATGCGCCAGGACCCCGACGTCATCCTCGTCGGCGAGATGCGCGACGTGGAGACGGTCCGCGCCGCCCTCTCGGCGGCCGAGACGGGCCACCTCGTCATGTCGACGCTCCACACCATCGACGCGCAGGAGACGATCAACCGCATCGTCGACTTCTTCCCGCCGCACGAGCAGAAGCAGGTGCGGCACGCGCTCGCGCAGGCGCTGCGGGGCGTGGTGTCCCAGCGCCTCGTGCGCAAGGCCGACGGCTCGGGCCGCGCCGCGGCGATCGAGGTCATGGTCAACACGGGCCGCACCGCCGAGGCGATCGTGGACCCGTACAACGCACCGCCGCTCGTCGACCTCATCAAGGAGGGCGAGTACTACAAGATGCAGACCTTCGACCAGCACCTGTTCCGCCTCATCCGCGACGGCGTCGTGAGCTACGAGGACGCGTGCCTCGTCGCGAGCAACCCGCAGGACCTCACGGTCGAGCTGCGCGGCGCCGGCATCATGCGCTGACGCGGAGCGACCCGCGCGCCCGCGCACCCGCACCGCCCCGAGGGCCGGCCACGTCGTGTGGCCGGCCCTCGGCGCGTCGGGACCGCCGTGCGCCCGCCCCCGCGGTGTCGAGGAGCGTCGCCACGGACCGTTGCGCCCGCGCACCATGTCGAGATATAACGTGTCATGGCAAACGCGATATATCTCGAACGGAGCGACACCATGCCCACCGAGTCCTGGGTCCTGCCGGGCCCCCAGATCCTCGAGGTCGACGAGGTCCGCGCCCTGCGCGTCCAGCTGGTCGCGGGGCGGGTCGACGTCGTCGTGCACGAGGACCCCGAGGCGACCGGGGCGCGCATCGAGGTGCACGCCGTCCGCGGCCGCCCGCTCGAGGTGACCCTGCGCGACGGCGAGCTCGCCGTCGGCTACAGCTTCACCCTCGGCGGCTGGGAGTCCTTCCTCGACAAGCTGCGCACGTTCGCGGACCGCGACAGCGTCGACGTGCACGTCGCCGTGCCGCGCGGCACGCGCGTGCGGCTGGGCACCGTGAGCGCCGACGCGCTCGTCGCGGGCGTGGGCGAGGACGTGAGCGTCTCGACCGTGTCCGGCCAGCTCGTGACCGACTCGACGCGCGGGACGCTGCACGGCACCACCGTCTCGGGCGACGTCGTCGTCCGCGAGCACGACGGCGACCTGCGCCTCACCACGGTGTCCGGCTCGGTCACGGCCTCGGGCGCGCTGACGCGCGTCACCGCCAACGCCGTCTCGGGCGACCTCACCCTCGACGTGCGCGGCACGCACACCGCCGTCGCGGTCACGTCGGTCTCGGGCGACGTCACCGTGCGGCTGCCCGCGGGATCGGGCGTGCGCGTCGAGGCGCGCAGCGCCGCGGGCCGCACGGTCGTCGACGGCCGCGAGCACCGCGGGCCCTCGCTGGGGGCGGCCACCGTGGTGGAGGAGCCCGGCACGGGCCCGAGCGTCATCAGCACGACGAGCGTCTCGGGTCACGTCACGGTCCTGCGCGGCGTCCCCGTGCCGAGCGAGCCGGTGGACCGGTGACGCCCGTCTTCGCCCACGGCCAGCTGCGGCTGTACCTGCTCGCACTCCTCGAGGCGGGCCCGCGGCACGGGTACGAGCTCATCACCGCGCTCAGCGACCGGTTCGGGGGGACCTACCGGCCGAGCCCGGGCACGGTCTACCCGCGCCTGGCGCGGCTCGAGGAGGAGGGCCTCGTCCGCCGGCACGACGACGGCCGGAAGGCCACCTACACGCTCACGGACGCGGGGCGCGCCGAGCTCGCCGCGCGGCGCGGGGACCTCGCGGCCCTCGAGGAGGACCTGGCCGAGACCGTGCGCGCGCTCGCTGGGCGCCTGCGCGACGACGTCCGCGACTCGATGGCGGGCCTGCGCGCGGACCTCGCGGCCGCGGCGCAGCAGGCCCGCGCCGGCTCGCGCGCGCACGTCCCGCCGCCCGTGCCGCCGCACCCGCACGCGCCGCCGCACCGGCAGCCGCACCACCGGGCCGAGGCCGAGGTGCTGCTGCAGCGCTTCCGCGACGACCTGCGCGCGGACCTGCGCCGTGCGGACCGGCAGGGCGGGGTCGACGCGCTCACCGTCGAGACGCTCCGCACCGTCCTCGACGGTGCCGCGAGCGCGGTGCGCGCGACCCTGCCGCGCTGAGCGGCGGCGACGCGCGGGAAGCGGTCAGACGGCGTCGTCGGGCAGGCCGAGCCACCGGTGCCAGCCGGTGTGCAGCACGAGCCACGCCATGAGGCCGTAGCCGGCCTGGCCGGGGGTGCTGCCGTCGCCGCTCGCGAGGTCGGCGAGCCACTGCTCGTGGCGCGCGAGCGGCGCGTAGGTCTCGACGTAGGGGACGCGGCGTCGCGCCGCGACGTCGGCGAAGGCGGCGGACAGCTCGGCCTGGCGGTCGGCGTCGAGCCGCGCGCTGGGCGGCGGGCCCACGACGAAGGTGCTCAGGCGCTGGGAGTCGGCGACGTCGAGGATGTTGGCCAGGTTGAGCCGGCTGCGGGCGAGCGACAGGCCGGCATCGAGGTCCGCGCGCCCGAGGCCCACGACCAGGTGGTGCTGGCCCTCGGCGGGCGGGGGACCGAGCCGCAGCGCGGTCTCGGCCTGCCACCGGGCCGAGAGCGCCGTCGTCGTCTCGTGCGGCACGGCGAGCGTGAGCACGTGGGGCAGGGGCTCGAGCGGCGTGCGGGCCGCGACCCGGCCCACCCAGCCGAGCGCCTTGGGGTCGCCGGACCCGGCGACGAGCTCGTCGCCGATCACGCAGATGCGCCGGGCGGGGTCCACCACGTCCTCCTGTCAGGTCGGTGCCTGCACAGTGTGGCGGAGGTGGCCCGGCGCCGCGGCCGCGACGCGCGGTGCCCGGGTCAGCGGGCGGGCGCGACGTGGTCGTCGTCCGACCAGTGCGAGGCGGGCGGCGGCCGGTGGCCGTAGCCGTCGCCGCGCACCGCGCCGAGCAGCGTCGCGACGAGCCCGAGGAGGAGGAGCAGGGCGGAGAGGACGAGGAGAGTGGTCATGGCAGAAAGTGTTGCGCCGGTCACATCGTGCCACGAGTGGCAGGACGGCCACACTTCATCGACTTCCTGCCATCGCCGTGGCACACTCGACGCATGCCGCTCCGCACCGTCGCCGTCGTCGTCCTGCCGGGCATCGCGCCGTTCGAGCTCGGCGTCGTGTGCGAGATCTTCGGCATCGACCGGACCGACACCGGCGGGCCGGCCTTCGACTTCACGATCTGCACGCCCGAGCCGGGCCTCGTGCCCACCAAGCTCGGCATGGAGCTCGTCGTCCACGAGGGCCTCGGTGCGACCGCCGACGCCGACCTCGTCGTCATGCCGGCCTACGGCGCGGACCAGGAGGTGCCCGAGGTCGTCCTCGACGTGCTGCGCGACGCCGAGCGCCGTGGCGCGTGGGTGCTGAGCGTGTGCAGCGGCGCCTTCGCCCTCGCCCGCGCGGGCCTCCTCGACGGGCGGCGCTGCACGACGCACTGGATGTACACCGACCAGCTCGCGCGCGAGTACCCGCGGGCGGAGGTCGACCCGGCGGTGCTCTACGTCGAGGACCGGCGCGTGGTGACCAGCGCCGGGACCGCCGCCGGCATCGACGCCGGGCTGCACCTCGTGCGCCGCGAGCTCGGTGCGGCCGCCGCCGCGGCGATCGCGCGCCGCATGGTCGTCCCGCCCCACCGGGACGGGGGCCAGGCGCAGTTCATCGACAGCCCGGTGCCCGCCGCGGGCGACGGCGAGCTGGCCCCCCTGCTCGCCTGGGTCGCCGAGCACCTCGACGAGGAGATCACGGTGCCGGTCCTCGCGCGCCGCGCGCGGATGTCCGAGCGCACGTTCGCGCGGCGGTTCCGGGCCGAGACCGGCACGACGCCCGCGCTGTGGACCGCGCGGCAGCGCCTGCTGCGCGCGCAGGAGCTGCTCGAGGAGACCGACCTCCCCGTCGAGGAGGTCGGTCGGCGCGCGGGCTTCGGCGGGGCGGCGGGCCTGCGCCACCACTTCGCGCGCGAGCTCGGCACGAGCCCCGCGGCCTACCGGCGCACGTTCGGCTGCGACGCGGCGCGCGGGCAGGCCTCCTGACGCACGACGCCGGCCCGCCGGTGCCCGGTGGGCCGGACCCGCGGGTCAGTCGCGCGCGAGCGCGTCCGCGAGCCGGCGCGCCCCGTAGTCGAACGCACGGTCGACGTCGCCGCCCATGCGGAAGGCGCCGGCGAGCTCCATCGCGATGAAGCCGCTCGCCCACGCGGTGAGCGTGCGTGCCGCCTCGAGCGCGTGGTCCGGCCCGGCGAGCTCGGTCGCCACCCGCATCACCACCGCGACGCCGCGCAGCGCGACGCCGGGGTCGGGAAGGGTGGCGGCCGGGCCGGGGGAGAAGATCAGCCGGAAGGCGCCCGGGCGTGCGTGGCCGAAGGCGCGCAGCGCGCGCGCCGCCGCGTGCAGCGCCGCGCGCGGCTCGGTGCCCTCGGGCGCGGCCGCCTCCATCCGTCCGGCGAGCTCGATGACGGCGGCCTCCGTGACGAGGCGCACCAGGTCGTCGCGACCCTGGACGTGCTTGTAGAGGGACGGTGCCCGGACGCCGACGCGGGCGGCGACGGCCTGCATCGTCAGCCCGTCGAGGCCGTCGACCTCGAGGGTCTCGCCCGCGGCGAGGACGATGGCGTCGCGCGACGTGCGGCTCGGTGCGGGCACGGGTCCTCCGGGTCGGCTCTTGCTCGGACGGATATGGCTATGTACATTAGCCATGAAGGCTAAGCAACATAGCCATGATGCCACGCCCCGTCGTCGCACGCCACGTCCCCGGAGGTCACCATGAGACTCGCGCCGCACCTGCACCGCATCGGGGACGACGTCGTCGCCGCCTACCTCGTCGTCGCGCCGGAGGGCGTGCTGGTCGTCGACGCCGGCCTCCCCGGGCACTGGCGGCAGCTCACGGCCGAGCTCGAGGGCCTCGGGCTGTCGGTGGGCGACGTCCGCGGCGTCGTCCTCACGCACGGGGACACCGACCACCTCGGCTTCGCCGAGCGCCTGCGCCGGGACCACGGCGTCCCCGTGCACGTCCACGCGGCCGACGCCGCACGGGCGCGTGGCCTGGAGAAGGCGCCGTCGCCGTCGTGGGGGCCCTGGCGACCCGGGCCCACCGTCGGCTTCCTCGTCAACACGGCGCGCCACGGCGGGCTGCGCACCACCTACGTCCGCGAGGTGAGCGAGGTCCACGACGGCGACGTCCTCGACCTGCCCGGGTCCCCCCGCGTCGTCGGGCTGCCGGGGCACTCGCCCGGCAGCATCGCGGTCCACGTCCCGTCCGTCTCGGCGGTCTTCGTGGGCGACGCGCTGACGACGCGCCACGTGCTCACCGGCCGCCGCGGCCCCCAGCCCGCTCCGTTCACGGACGACCCCGCGCAGGCGCTCGCGTCGCTCGACCGGCTCGCCGGGCTCGACGCGACGTGGGTGCTGCCGGGTCACGGCGCCCCGTGGGGCGGCGGTACCGCGGCCCTCGCGCAGGAGGTCCGCGCCGCCGCCGGTCGCTGAGGGCACGACGGCGGCCGGCGGCCTTGCCTCAGCGCGCGAAGGCCTCCTCGACCAGCGCCGTCTGCTCGCTCGCGTGGGTCTTGCTCGAGCCCGCGGCGGGCGATGCCGACTCCCGGCGCGAGACGCGACGCGTCGGACGCCCGAGGGCCGCCTCGAGCTTCGGGGCGAGGAAGGTCCAGGCGCCCTGGTTCGCCGGCTCCTCCTGCACCCAGACCACCTCGGCGTCGCCGAACGCGCGGACCGCCGCGGTCAGCCCGTCGACGTCGAGCGGGTAGAGCTGCTCGAGCCGGACGATCGCGGTGCGGTCGTCCTCGGCCTTGACCCGCTGCGCGAGCAGGTCGTAGTAGACCTTGCCCGCGCACAGGAGGACCCGGTCGACGCGGCCGGCGTCGCCCAGGTGCTGCTCGGGCAGGACGGGCCGGAAGGTGCCGCTCGTGAAGTCCTCGACGGGCGAGGCCGCCGCCTTGAGGCGGAGCATCGACTTCGGCGTCGCCACGACGAGCGGGCGGCGCGGGCGGTCGTACGCCTGGCGACGCAGCAGGTGGAAGTACGACGCGGGCGTGCTGGGCGCCGCGACCGTCATGTTCTCCTCCGCGCACAGCTGGAGGAACCGCTCGATGCGGGCGGACGAGTGGTCGGGGCCCTGGCCCTCGAACCCGTGGGGGAGCAGCAGCACGACGGACGAGCGCTGGCCCCACTTCTGCTCGGCCGACGAGATGAACTCGTCGATGATCGTCTGCGCGCCGTTGACGAAGTCGCCGAACTGCGCCTCCCAGAGCACGAGCGCGTCGGGCCGCTCGACGGAGTACCCGTACTCGAAGCCCATCGCCGCGAACTCGGACAGCGACGAGTCGTAGACCCAGAACTTCGCCTGGTCGCTCGAGAGGTAGACGAGCGGCGTCCACTCGGCGCCCGTGCGGCGGTCGTGCAGGACCGCGTGGCGCTGGACGAACGTGCCGCGGCGCGAGTCCTGCCCCGCGAGGCGCACGGGCGTGCCCTCGACGAGCAGGGAGCCGAACGCGAGCAGCTCGCCGTAGCCCCAGTCGATGCCGCCCTCGCGGGACATCTGCTCGCGCTTGGCGAGGAGCTGCTCGAGCTTGGGGTGCACCGTGAACCCGGCCGGCGGTCGCACGTGGGCGCGCCCGATCCGCTCGAGCACCTCGGCGTCGACGGCGGTCCGCCAGCCGACCATGGTGCCGGCGTCCTCGCGCTGCGACTCGGGCCGCTCGAGGCCCGCGACGGGCTCGGTCGAGGCCGGCGGCGTGTAGGCGCCCTCGCGCGTCTCGGTGAAGACCCGCTCGAGCTGGTTCTGGTAGTCCTGCAGCACCTGCGCGGCCTCGTCGACCGTGATGTCCCCGCGGCTCACGAGCGCCTCGGTGTAGAGCTTGCGCGCCGAGCGCTTGCCCTCGATGAGGTTGTACATGAGCGGCTGGGTCATCGAAGGGTCGTCGCCCTCGTTGTGGCCACGGCGGCGGTAGCAGATCATGTCGATGATCACGTCGCGGTCGAACTGCTCGCGGAACTCGAACGCGAGCTCGGCGACCCGCACGCACGCCTCGGGGTCGTCCCCGTTGACGTGGAAGACGGGCACCTGGAGCCCCTTGGCGACGTCGGTCGCGTACTGCGACGAGCGCGACGACGAGGGGCCGGTGGTGAAGCCGACCTGGTTGTTGACGATGACGTGGACCGTGCCGCCCGTGCGGTAGCCGCGCAGCTGGGCGAGGTTGAGCGTCTCCACGACGACGCCCTGGCCCGCGAACGCCGCGTCCCCGTGGATGAGGATGGGCAGCACGGAGAAGCCGTCGCCGCCCAGGTCGATCCGGTCCTGCTTGGCGCGCACGATGCCCTCGAGCACCGGGTCGACCGCCTCGAGGTGCGACGGGTTGGCGGCGAGGTAGACCTTCGTGGTCGCGCCGGACTCGGCCGTGAACGTGCCCTCGGTGCCGAGGTGGTACTTGACGTCGCCCGAGCCCTGGACGCTCTTGGGGTCCTGGTTGCCCTCGAACTCCTTGAAGATCTGCCCGTAGCTCTTGCCCGCGAGGTTCGCGAGGACGTTGAGGCGCCCGCGGTGCGACATGCCGATGCAGACCTCGTCGAGCCCGTTCTCGGCGGCGCGCGACAGGACGGCGTCGAGCAGCGGGATGAGCGACTCGCCGCCCTCGAGCGAGAAGCGCTTCTGCCCGACGAACTTGGTCTGGAGGAACGTCTCGAACGCCTCCGCGGCGTTGAGGCGGCGCAGGATGCGCAGCTGGTCCTCGCGCGGCGTGCGCGCGTACCCGGACTCGAGGCGCTCCTGGAGCCAGCGCCGCTGGCGCGGGTCCTGCAGGTGCATGTACTCGATGCCGATCGTGCGGCAGTACGAGTCGCGCAGCAGGCCGAGGATGTCGCGCAGCTTGGCCTTGGGCTTGCCCGTGAAGCCCGCGGTCGGGAACACCCGGTCGAGGTCCCACAGGGTGAGGCCGTGGTTCTGGATGTCCAGGTCCGGGTGCTTGCGCTGGCGGTAGGCCAGCGGGTCCGTCTCGGCCAGCAGGTGCCCGCGCGAGCGGTAGGAGTGGATGAGCTCGGCGATGCGCGCGGGCTTGGCCAGCTCGGTGTCCTGGTCGACGGTGTTGTCGCGGACCCACCGCACCGGCTCGTACGGCACGCGCATCGCGGTGAAGACGCGGTCGTAGAAGCCGCCCTCGCCGAGCAGCTTCGCGCTGACGATCCGCAGGAAGTCGCCCGACTGGGCGCCCTGGATGATGCGGTGGTCGTAGGTCGACGTGAGGGTCAGCACCTTGGAGATGCCGAGGCGCGCGAGCTGCTCGTCCGACGCGCCCTGGAACTCGGCGGGGTAGTCCATCGCGCCGACGCCGATGATGGTGCCCTGGCCGGCCATGAGCCGCGGCACGGAGTGGACCGTGCCGATGGTGCCGGGGTTCGTCAGCGAGATCGTGGTGCCCGCGAAGTCGTCCACCCCGAGCTTGTTGGTCCGCGCGCGGCGCACGAGGTCCTCGTAGGCGGCCACGAACTGGCCGAAGTCCATCCGGTCCGCGCTCTTGATCGAGGGGACCAGGAGCTGGCGGGTGCCGTCCGGCTTGGCCAGGTCGATGGCGAGGCCGAAGTTGACGGCGCCCGGCTGGACGACCGCCGGCTTGCCGTCGAGCTGGGTGTAGGACGCGTTCATCGCGGGCATGTCCGCGAGCGCCTCGACGACCGCGAAGCCGATGAGGTGCGTGAACGAGACCTTCCCGCCGCGGCTGCGCGCGAGGTGGTTGTTGATGACGATGCGGTTGTCGACCATGAGCTTGGCCGGGACCGCGCGCACCGAGGTCGCCGTGGGGACCTCGAGGCTCGCCTCCATGTTGGTGACGACGCGCGCGGCCGGGCCGCGCAGCTTCTCGACCGTGGGGTCGGGGACCGCCTCGGGCTCGTCGGTGCCGGCGACGGCCACCTCGGCGTACGGCGCCGTCGCGGGGGTCGCCGACGCGACCGGCACGCGGTGCGGGTCGGCGGCCGGCTCGCGCGGGGTGCGCGACGTCGCCTGCGCCGGCGAGCGCTGCGCCTGCGCCGCGGGCGCCGGGCGCTCGTCCAGGCCCGCGGGGGCGGACGCCGCCTGCGGTGCCGAGGGCGCGTCCGCCGGAGCGGGGGCGGGGGCGGCGGCGGGCGCCGCGGGGGCGGCCTGCTCCGACGCGGGCGGGCGCGGCGTGCCCGCGGTCTCCGACGAGCCTGCGCTCGTCGCCGTGGCTCCGGTCTCCGACGTGCCTGGGGTGGCGGCGCCGGGGGTGGCCGGCCGCGCGGGCGCCGTCGGCGCCTGGGTCGTGCCGTCCCCGGACGTGCCGCCGCCGTCGCCACCCTCGCCGCGCGGGCGGTAGTCCTCGAAGAAGTCCCACCACGCCGGGTCGACGGCGTCCTTGTCGGTCAGGTACTGCTCGTAGAGCTCGTCCACCAGCCACTGGTTGGCACCGAAGGCCGCTCGCACGGCATCGGACTCCGCCTTCTGGGACACGCCAGGATCGCCCACTTCCACCACGGGACCTCGGACCGTTGACACCGATCCGCTCACGGTCCACCCTAGGCGATTTCTCGGGTCACCACCGTCGCGGCGACGGCGGGTCGCGGGCGCGCCGGGCCGCCGCCGCGCGCTCCCGTCAGGTGATGTCGCGCCGCAGCGCGGTCATCCGCCCGATCGCGGCGAGGACGAGGCCGTAGGCCACGAGCGCGAGCAGGCCCTGCCACCACGGCACGAGGTCGCCGATCCCGGAGGACGCGTAGAAGCTCGCGCCCGTGACCGCCTCGCCGGCGGCGCCCGGGAGCCAGCGCACGATGCCCGCCGTCGGCTCGAACGAGCCGAGGAACAGGCGCAGGAGCGGCTCGACGAACTGCGTGAAGGCGAGCAGGACGACGATGGCCGCGACCTGGTTCGGCATCGCCGCCCCGAACCCGACGCCCACCATCGCCCACACCGTGAGCACGAGCACCGACCGCGCGAGGGTGAGGAGCACGTCCGGGTCGCCGAGCAGGACGGGCTCGCCGCGCAGGGCGAGCACGGCGGCGCCGGTGGCGACGGTCGCCGCCGTCCCGACGATCCCGAAGAGCACGCCGACGGGCAGGCTGGCGGCGAGCTTCGCGCCGAGCACGAGGCTGCGCCGGGGCTCCGCGAGGAGCGTCGGGGTGATGGTCATGTGCCGGAACTCGTTGGTCACCGCGAGCGCCCCGACGATGACCGGGAAGACGTAGCCGAGCGCGGGCGCGAGCGTGTAGACGGTGCGGACGAGGTCCTCGGCGGGCAGCGGCGGCACGGGCTCGCCGCCCATGCCCGCCGTCATGCCGCCCGCGCCCTCCTCGGTGAGGACGAACGCCATCACGGCGCCGAGGAAGGCCATGTACAGGCCCATGCACAGGAGCAGGACCCACCACATGCGGGTCGTGACGAGCTTGCGGTACTCGGACCGCAGGGCGGCGATCACGCGGCACCTCCCTCGGTGCTGGTGGGGCTGGTCGGGCCGGCGCCGGAGCCCGGTGGCGCCCCGCCCGGCGCGCCCGGTCCCGCGCCGTCGCTCGTGAGCTGGAGGAACAGGTCCTCGAGGCCCACGTCGCGCGAGGCGAGCTCGTGCAGCTCGAGGCCCGCGGCGTGCGCGGCCGCGCCGACCGTCGCGGTGTCGACGTCGTCGAGCAGCGCGACGCGGGGGTCCGCCGGCGTGGGCGCGCCGCCCAGCACGGCCGCGAGGCGGGCGAGGCCCGCGGTGTCGGGGGAGGCCACGCGGACGGTCCGCCGCGCGAGGCGCGCGAGCTCGGCGAGCGGCGAGGCGTGCACGAGGCGACCGCGCGCGATGATGACGACGTCGTCCACCGTCTGCTGCACCTCGGACAGCACGTGGCTCGAGACGAGGACCGTGCGGCCCTCGCCCGCGAGGTGGCGCAGGAACGCGCGCAGCCAGGCGATGCCCTCGGGGTCGAGGCCGTTCGCGGGCTCGTCGAGCACGAGCACGTGCGGGTCGCCCAGCAGCGTCGTCGCGAGGCCGAGGCGCTGGCGCATGCCGAGCGAGAAGCCGCCCGCGCGGCGGTCCGCGACGTCGGACAGACCGACGATGCCGAGCACCTCGTCGCACCGGCTGTCGGGGACGCCGACCTGCGGCGCGAGCACGCGCAGGTGGTCGCGCGCGCTGCGACCCGGGTGGAAGCTCGCGGCCTCGAGCGCCGCGCCGACGACGCGCGCGGGGTGCGGGATGTCGGTGTAGCGGCGTCCGGCGACGGTCGCCGTGCCTGACGTCGGCCGCACGAGGCCGAGCAGCATCCGCAGCGTCGTCGTCTTGCCGGCGCCGTTGGGGCCGAGGAAGCCGGTGACGCGACCGGGGTGCACCTCGAAGCTGAGGTCGTCGACGGCCTGGACCGCACCGAACCGCTTGGACAGGTGGTCGACGACGACGTGGCCGTCCGCTGTGCTCATGGCGCCACCCTATTGTTTGCATCGCTCTAGAACAAGCAACTCACGCCGCGATCCGCCCCGTGGGCAGACTGACGCGCATGATGCAGCCGTGCGCCGAGTCGGCGACGCGCACCGTCCCGCCGTGCAGCTGGACGGCCCACCGGACGATCGCGAGGCCGAGGCCGGTCCCGCCCGTGCTCTCGTGGCCGGTCTGCGCGGGCGCGTTGCCCCGGCTGAACCGCTCGAAGACCTGGTCGCGGTCCGAGCGCGGGATGCCCGGCCCCTCGTCGGCGACGTCGATGACGACGTGGTTCCCGGCGCGCCGCGCCTCGACCCGGATCTCGCCGCCCACGGGGGAGTGGCGCACGGCGTTGTGCAGCAGGTTCGCGACCACCTGGTGCAGCCGCTCGGCGTCGGCCGGCACCGTGAGCCCCGGGGGGTGCACCTCGGTGACCAGGCGCAGCTCCTTGGGGGCGGCGAGCGGCTCGGTCGCCGCGGCGGCGTCCCGGAGGAACTCCGCCAGCGGGACGTCCGCGACGTCGAGACCGACGGCGCCCGCCTCGATGCGCGACAGGTCGAGCAGGTACGTCACGAGCCGGCCGAGCCGCTCGGTCTGCGACAGCGCGGCCTGGAGCGACTCCTCGTCGGGCTCGCTCACCCCGTCGACCATGTTCTCGAGCTGCGCCCGCAGCGCCGTGACCGGGGTGCGGAGCTCGTGCGAGACGTTGGCGACCATCTCGCGGCGGAGCAGGTCGACCTGCTCCAGGTCGCGCGCCATGGTGTTGAAGGCCTCGGCGAGCTGGCCGACCTCGTCGCGGCTCGTCGCGCGCACCCGCTGGGAGTAGTCGCCGGACGCCATCGAGCGCGCCGCCGCCGTCATGTCCCGCAGCGGCGACGTCATGCCGCGCGCGAGCACCTGCACCGCCAGCAGGGAGACGAGGACGGCGAGGGGGAGCGTGCGGGAGGGGCCGAGGTGGTTGTAGAGCCCCAGCCAGGTGATGAACGCGCTGAGCGTCACGCTGGCCGCGACGAGCACCCCGAGCTTGATCTTGATCGTCGAGAAGCGGTCCAGCGGACGTACGTCGGGGAGCCGGCCGCGACCGGCGTGGCGCGGCGTCGGCACCTCAGACGCCGACAGGCTCGAACGCGTAGCCGACCCCGTGGACGGTGCGGATGAGGTCGGGCCCGAGCTTGCGGCGCAGCGCCTTGACGTGCGAGTCCACCGTGCGCGTGCCCGACGCGTCCACCCAGTCCCACACCTCGGCGAGCAGGCGCTCGCGCGTGAGGACGGTGCGCGGCGTCTGCGCGAGCGTCACGAGGAGGTCGAACTCCGTGGGCGTGAGGTGGACGACCGCGCCCGCCCGGGACACCCGCCGCTGCGCACGGTCGATGACGACGTCGCCGACCTCGAGCGCGGGCTCGGTCGGCGCGCTCTCGGCGAGCTGGGCGGACCGCTCGACCCGGCGCAGCAGGGCCTTGGTCCGCGCGACCAGCTCGCGCATGGAGAAGGGCTTGGTCATGTAGTCGTCCGCGCCGACCCCGAGGCCGACGAGCATGTCGGTCTCGTCGTCGCGCGCGGTGAGCATGATCACCGGGACCGGGCGCTCGCGCTGGATGCGGCGGCACACCTCGAGCCCGTCGAGGCCGGGGAGCATGACGTCGAGCACGACGACGTCCGGGTCGAGCCGGCTCGCCGCGGCGACGCCGCTCGGTCCGTCGCCCGCGATCTCGACGCGCCAGCCCTCGGCGGTCATGCGATGGGCGACCGCGGTCGCGATCGCGGGCTCGTCCTCGACCACGAGGATCACGGGCGCTGCCTGCTCCGGCCTGCTCGGTGCCATGGGGCCTAGCGTGGCACAGGCGGTTATGCTGACGGGACGATGACGAGCCCGAGTCCGGGCCGGCGCTGCGCTGACAGTGCCGGCTCACCCCACGTCCCGTCCCTCCCGCCGACCGGCGCCCCGTGCTGAGCGAGTGGCTCTACGTCCTCCTGGGCGTCGCGCTCACGGTCGGCACCGCGATCTTCGTCGCCGCGGAGTTCGCGCTCGTCACGCTGGACCCGGCCCTCGTGGGCCAGGAGCACCAGCGTCGCGACGACCGCCGCTCCCGCTCGGTCGTGCGTGCCCTCGCCGAGCTCTCGACCCAGCTGTCGGGGGCCCAGGTCGGCATCACCGTCACGACGATCCTGCTCGGCTACACGACGCAGCCCGCGATCGCCGGCCTGCTCGAGGACGCGCTGGGCGGCACCGCCCTCACCGAGGGGCTCGCCACGGGCATCGCCGCGGTGGGCTCGATCGTGCTGGTCAACGGGTTCTCCATGCTCTTCGGCGAGCTCGTCCCCAAGAACCTCGCGCTGAGCCGGCCGCTGCCCACCGCCCGGACGGTCGCGCCGCTCCAGCGCGGGTTCACCACCGCGCTGCGCCCCCTCATCACCGTGCTCAACGAGAGCGCGAACGGCCTGCTGCGCCGCGTCGGCGTCGAGCCGCGCGAGGAGCTCTCGGGCGGCCGCTCGCCGCAGGAGCTCGCGTCGCTCGTGCGGCGGTCCGCGGAGGTCGGGACGCTCGACGAGGGCACGGCGACGCTCCTCACCAACTCGATCGAGCTCGACACGCTCACGGCCGTCGACGTGATGACGGACCGCACGCGGATGGAGGTCGTGCGCCGGGACCACACCGCGGCCGACGTCGTCGCGCGGGCCCGGGCCACGGGGCACTCGCGCTTCCCGGTGATCGACACGTCGCACGACGACATCGTCGGCCTCGTGCACCTGCGGCGGGCGGTCGCGGTGCCGTTCGAGCGCCGCGGGGACGTCCCGGCCGCCGCGCTCATGGACGTGGCGCCGCGCGTGCCCGAGACCGTCCGCCTGGGCCCGCTCCTCGTCGAGCTGCGCGAGCACGGCATGCAGATGGCGGTGGTGGTCGACGAGTACGGCGGCACCGCGGGCGTCGTCACGCTCGAGGACGTCATCGAGGAGCTGGTGGGCGAGGTCGCCGACGAGCACGACCCCCGCCGCGCGGGCGTCCACCGCACCGCGGACGACTCGTGGAGCGTGCCCGGCCTCCTGCGGCCCGACGAGCTCACCGAGTCCACCGGGCTCACGGTCCCCGACGACGGCGCGTTCGAGACGCTCGGCGGCCTCGTCATGGAGCGCCTCGGGCGCATCCCGCACGCGGGTGACGTCGTCGAGGTGCCGGGCGTCGTGCTGCAGGTCGAGCAGATGGACGGCCGGCGCGTCGAGCGCCTGCGCGTCCGGGCCGACGAGCACGACGGCGAGGACGGCGCATGAGCACCGGCCTCGCGATCGCCCTCGGCGTGCTGCTGCTCGCGGCGAACGCCTTCTTCGTCGGCGCCGAGTTCGCGATCATCTCGGCGCGCCGCAGCTCGATCGAGCCGCTCGCGGCCGCGGGGTCGCGCCGCGCGCGCGTCGTCCTGTGGGCCATGGAGCACGTCTCGCTCATGCTCGCGTGCGCGCAGCTGGGCATCACGGTCTGCTCGACGTCCCTCGGCGTCGTGGCCGAGCCGGCGATCGCCCACCTCATCGAGGGTCCGCTCGAGGCGGCGGGCCTCCCCGAGGGTGCGGTGCACCCCGTCGCGTTCGTCGTCGCGCTCGCCGTCGTGGTGTACCTGCACGTGGTCCTCGGCGAGATGGTGCCCAAGAACCTCGCGGTGGCCGGGCCCGACCGCGCGGTCCTGTGGTTCGGTCCGCCGCTGGTGTGGGTCGCGCGGGCGGTGAGCCCGCTCATCACCGCGCTCAACTGGCTCGCGAACCACCTGCTGCGGCTGTTCGGCGTCGAGCCCAAGGACGAGGTCGCGTCGGCGTTCACCGCCCAGGAGGTCCAGTCGATCGTCGAGCGGTCGCAGGCCGAGGGCCTGCTCGACGACGCGCAGGGCCTGCTCACCGGAGCCATCGAGTTCAGCGACCGCACGGCCGCGGACGTCATGGTCCCCGTGGACGCCCTCGTGTCGGTCGAGCGCGGCTGCTCGGTCGCCGACGTCGAGCGGCTCGTCGCGCGCACGGGCTTCAGCCGGTTCGTCGTCACCGACGGCGCCGGCGTCCCCGTGGGCTACCTCCACCTCAAGGACGTGCTGTACGCGCGGCCGGACGAGCGGGACCTGCCGGTGCCGGACTGGCGCGTGCGCGCTCTCGCGCAGGTGGGCCCGGCGGACGAGGTCGAGGCGGCGCTCGCGGCGATGCAGCGGTCGGGCACCCACCTCGCCCGGGTCGTCGACGAGGACGCGGGCGGTGTCGTCGGCGTCGTGTTCCTCGAGGACATCCTCGAGGAGCTCGTCGGCGAGGTGCGCGACGCCATGCAGCGCGGGCAGCTGCACTGAGCCCGCCGCCCCGGCGGTCCGGGGCGGGACCAAGGGCGCTTGGAACCTGGCCGGGCAGCCGTTACTGTTTCGACATCTTCTCGTCGTGCCTGGGTCACCCCTGTGCCCGGCGGCGAGGGGATGCGCTCCCACCACCGTCGTCCGACGGTCGTGCGCGAGCGCTCGGCCAGGGCGGGAACGATCGCCGCACGCTGACGTCGGAGGTGTCGTGGAGGCAGGGCGGTCCGGGTCGTCGCACCCCTCGACGACCCCGGAGCAGGCCGTCCCGGCCTCGACCGCTCCCGTGCCCCCGGCGTCCCGCCGCTCGCGCCGCGCGCGAGCGGGCGCGTCGCCTGCCGTCGCCGTCCTGGCGACCGGCGCGGCGCACCGCAGCGCCCGCACCTGGCTGCCGCGCGCGGGCGTCCTCGGCGCCCTCGCCGTCGCGACCATCGCGGTCCCGCTCCTCGACCACCGGGCCGAGGTCGCGACGGTCGACGTCGAGGCCGTCACGGTCGCGGACCCGGGCTACCCGAGCGCGTACGAGGTCCTCGCGGGCGACGGGGCGGCTGCGACGGCGACGTCGGTGCTCGCCGCGGTCCGTGGCACCGAGCGCGTCGCCGCCATGGCCAGCCGTGCCTACGACCGCGACCCGCTGCCCGGGTGCGACGGCGAGGCCCGGCCGGCCGGACAGAACGGCCTCATCCCCGAGTCCGACCTGTGCGAGCTGTGGGTCTCGGGCCAGAGCCTGCGGGGCGACGCCGCCGTCGCGCTCGCCGAGCTCAACTTCAACTTCCGCGCCGCCTTCGGCCGCGACCTGTGCCTCACGGACTCCTACCGGTCCCTCGCGGACCAGCGCCGGGTCGCCGCCCTCAAGCCGGGCCTCGCGGCCTCGCCGGGGACGTCGAACCACGGCTGGGGCCTCGCGATCGACCTGTGCACGTCCGAGAACCGCTCCACGTCGGTGATGTCGTGGCTCCAGGACAACGGGCCCACGTTCGGCTGGGACAACCCGCAGTGGGCCCGTGCGGGCGGCTCGGGCGCGTACGAGCCGTGGCACTGGGAGTACGTGCCCGGCACCTCGGAGATGGGCACCAACTACTGAGCCCGCCGGGCGCCCGGCGGTGGCCGATGGGACCGCCGTGGCCCGGCGCCGGACGGTCCCGCCCCGTCAGAGCAGCGTCGCGCCCCAGGTGACCTCGTGGCTCTCGCCGGGTGCGAGCCGGACGAGCCGGTCGCCCGTGCGGAAGGCGTCCGCGATGCAGCTCATCGGCTCGGCGGCGACGCCCGTGCGTCGCACCTCGACGGGGCTGATGTGGTCCCCGGTGCAGATCTGCCACGTGTCCATCGACTCGTCCATCCACACGGCCGCCGTGCGTCCGTCCGGGGCCGCGAGGCGGATCCACGACAGGCCGTCCTCGTCGCGCAGCACGTCGACGTAGGCGTCGTCGAGGTCGAGCCCGCGCAGCGAGCGCGGCTCGCGCAGGTCGTACGGGCCGGCGGCGGGCCCGGTGCCCGTCGGCAGCAGCCGGTCGTCGACCGTGACGCGGGTCGTGGCGTCGAGGCGGATGGTGCAGTCGTCGAGCGACGCGCCGCCGGGGGAGAGCCACGGGTGGAACCCGACGCCGTAGGGCGCCGTCCGCGTGCCGAGGTTCGTCGCGGTCGTCTGCACGTGCAGGCCGGCCGCCGTGAGGCGGTACGTCACCTGGAGCAGCAGGTCGAACGGGTAGCCGGCGCTCGGGGCGAGCCGCAGGCGCAGCGTCGCCGCGTGGCCCGCCGCGTGCGCCTCGTCCACGCCCCCGAGCACCTCCCAGCGCTGCCACATGACGAGGCCGTGCAGGGCCGTGCGCAGGGCGGGCTCGGAGAGGTCGAGCTGGAGCTCGGTGCCGTCGACCTCGTACCGGCCGTCGCGGATGCGGTTGGGCCACGGCGCGAGCACGGCGCCGTGCCCGGCGGGCGCGACCTCGTCCGCGCCGAAGGGCGTGAACACGTCCCGCCCGCCCACGGCGTACCGACGCACCTTGGCGCCGACGTCGGTGATCGTCGCCTCCTGGTCGTCGAGCCGCAGCTCGACCTGGTGACCGGAGAGGGGGGACGGGGTCGTCGCTGCGATGGCTCGGCTCACGACCCAGAACGCTAGCGGCTCGTGCGGGGTGTCGCGTGGGACGACGCGTCCCGGACGCCGGCGTGCCGCCGTCCGGGACCGCCGTCCGGGACCGTGCGGGGCGCGGTCAGGCGGCGTCGAGCTGCGCGCCCAGCGCGGCGATCTGCTCGCCGAGCTCGGCGAGCGCGGTCGCGAGCGCGCCGTCGGCGTTCTCGGCGGCTGCGGCGACCTCGTCCTGCGCGTCCTCGAGGGCCGTCCGGGCGTCGGCGACGGCCTGCTCGGCCTCGGGCCCCGCGTCGTCGGCCGCGCCCTCGACGGCCGCCCGGGCCTGGTCGATCGCGTCGGTCGCGGACGCCATGGCGTCCTCGACCTGGGTCCGGGCGTCCTCGTCGATCGTCGCGCCGTCGAGCGCGCTCTCGAGCTCGTCGAGGGAGCCGCGCGCGGCGTCCACGCCCTCCTGGACGTCCTCGCCGATCCGGTCGAGGTCCACCTCGGGCAGGTCCTGTCCCTCGCTGCAGCCGGCCAGGACGCCGGCGACGAGCGCCAGGGACGCCGACGCCCGGACGACCGCGGTGGTGCTGCGGGTCCGGGCGGGGGTGGTCGCGTGGGTCAGGGTGGTGCGCACGGTGGCCTCCGGGGGGTCGGGGGTCACCAGTCTGACGGAGGTCGGGTGTGCCCGCTCGCGCGACCGAGCGGGCACACCCTGCGGTCAGGGTGCGGAGACAATCTCCTGGGCGGACTGCTCCGCCGTACCTGCCGCCGTGCGACGTTCGCGCACGTCCTGCAGCGACGTCCCGTAGAACGCCGCGGTCATGAGGTCCTTCATGTCGGCCAGCATCGGCATCCGCGGGTTGGCGGGTGCGCACTGGTCCTCGTACGACCGCATCGCGAGGTCGTCGAGCTTGCCGATGAACGCCTGCTCCGAGACGCCCTGCGCCGCGAAGGACGACGGGATGCCGACGGCGTCGCGCAGCTTCTCGACCGCGAGGGCGTAGGACTCCACGCCCTCCTCGGGCGTCGAGGCCGGCAGGCCGAGCATCTTCGCGATCTCCTGGAAGCGCTCGGGGGCCACGTAGTGCTCGTACTTGGGCCAGCTCGTCAGCTTGGTCGGGACCGTGCCGTTGTAGCGGATGACGTGCGGCAGGAGCGTGGCGTTGGTCCGGCCGTGGACCAGGTGGAAGCTCGAGCCGATGGTGTGCGCCATCGCGTGCACGATCCCGAGGAAGGCGTTGCCGAACGCCATGCCCGCGATGGTGCCGGCGTTGTGCATCTTCTCGCGGGCCACGACCGCGGACTCGCCGCCCGTGACGGACGCCTCGAGGTTCTCGAAGATGAGGCGGATCGCCTGGAGCGCCATGCCGTCGGTGAAGTCGTTCGCGTAGACGGAGACGTACGCCTCGGTCGCGTGCGTCAGGGCGTCGAAGCCCGAGTCCGCCGCGAGCGACGCGGGCATCTTGCCGGTGAGCGCCGGGTCGATGATCGCGACCGTCGGCGTGAGCGCGTAGTCGGCGAGCGGGTACTTGATGCCCGTCTTCTGGTCGGTGATGACCGCGAAGGGCGTCACCTCCGCGCCGGTGCCCGACGTCGTCGGGATGCAGACGAGCTTCGCCTTCTCGCCGAGCGTCGGGAACTTGAACGCGCGCTTGCGGACGTCGAAGAACTTCTCGCGCATGTCCGCGAAGACGATCTCCGGGTGCTCGTAGCGCAGCCACATGACCTTGGACGCGTCCATCGGCGAGCCGCCGCCGAGGGCGATGATCGTGTCCGGGCCGAACTCGCGCATCTGCTCCGCGCCGCGGTCGACGGACGCGATGGAGGGCTCGGGCTCGATGTTGTCGATGATCTGGAGCGCGACCTTCTCCGGGCGGCGGGCCAGCACGTCGAGGATCTTGTCGACGAAGCCGAGCTTGGTCATCGTCGCGTCGGTGACGATCGTGACGCGGTGCACGTCGGGCATGTCGGCGAGGTAGCGGATCGCGTTCGGCTCGAAGTAGGTCTTCGCCGGCACCTTGAACCACTGGAGGTTGTTGTTGCGCCGGCCGATCCGCTTGATGTTCACCAGGTTGACCGCCGAGACGTTGTTCGAGACGGAGTTGGCGCCGTAGCTGCCGCAGCCGAGCGTGAGGGACGGGATGAAGGCGTTGTAGATGTCGCCGATGCCGCCGAGGGACGAGGGCGAGTTCCAGATCACGCGGATGGCCTTGACGCGGCCGCCGAACTCCTCGACCAGGTCCTTGTCCTCGGAGTGGATCGCGGCGCTGTGCCCGAGGCCGTCGAACTCGACCATCTGCTCGGCGAGGCGGATGCCGTGCTCGCGCGACTCGGCGCGCAGGACCGCCAGGACGGGGCACAGCTTCTCGCGCGTGAGGGGCTCGGCCGGGCCGACGAGGCTCACCTCGGCGAGCAGGATCGACGTGCCCTCGGGGACCGTGAAGCCGGCCTGCTCCGCGATCCACTGCGGGCTCTGGCCGACGACCGCCGCGTTGAGCTTCGCGCCGCCGCAGTTGGCGTCGCGGGCCTGCACGCCGAAGATGAACTGCTCGAGCATCGCCTTCTCGGCAGGGCTGCACCGGTAGGCGTGCAGCACGGCGAACTCGGCCATGGCGGCGTCGTAGATCTCGTCGTCGAGGATGACCGCCTGCTCCGACGCGCAGACCATGCCGTTGTCGAACGCCTTGGAGAGCACGACGTCGTTCACGGCGCGCTTGAGCTTGGCGGTGCGCTCGATGTAGGCGGGGACGTTGCCCGCACCGACGCCGAGGGCCGGCTTGCCGCACGAGTAGGCGGCCTTGACCATCGCGTTGCCGCCCGTCGCGAGGATGAGCGCGACGCCCGGGTGGTTCATGAGCTCGTTGGTCGCGGCGATGGACGGCTCGGCGACCCACTGGATGCAGTGCTCGGGCGCACCCGCGGCGACGGCCGCGTCGCGGACCACGCGGGCGGCGGCCACGGAGGACTCTTGCGCCGAGGGGTGGAAGGCGAAGATGATCGGGTTGCGCGTCTTGAGCGCGATGAGCGCCTTGAAGATCGCGGTCGACGTCGGGTTCGTCACGGGCGTGATGCCGGCGACCACGCCGACGGGCTCCGCGATCTCGACGATGCCGTTGAGGTCGTCGCGGCCGACGATGCCGACCGTCTTGAGGGAGGCCATCGAGTTCGTCACGTGCTCGCACGCGAAGATGTTCTTGACGGCCTTGTCCTCGAAGACGCCGCGCTTCGTCTCGGCGACCGCGTGCTGCGCGAGCACGCCGTGCTGGTTGAGGGCCGCGACCGACGCCTTCTTGACGATGTGGTCGACGTCCTCCTGCGTGAAGGAGGCGTACATGGCGAGCGCCTTCGTGGCGCCCGCGACGAGCGCGTCGATCGGTGACGCCGCGGCAGCCCTCGCCGGGGCCTCGGCGGCCTTGTTCGGAACGGATCGTGCAGCCACGGGATCTCCCGGTGTCTCGGCTTCGATGGAAGGGGATCTCCGTTGATCCGCTGTTCACGCTAGGCGGCGGCGTCGCGCCCGACCTGTGCCAAAGGTCCCCAGGACCCACGTCCCGGACCGTTGGCACTCGACCCCCGAGAGTGCTAGAACTGGAGACGTAGCCGCCCGGCCGCAGCACCCCTCGGGGTGCCTCTGCGGGCCGGAGCGCCCGTGCCCCGGAGGGTCCGGGGCACCTCGGATGGAGGTGAGTCGCGTGGCTACCCGTCTGGACCCGTTCGTCGACCCGACGCGCTGGATGGACCAGATCCTCGGCACCGTGCGAGAGGCCGCCGGCCCGCAGGTGCCCACGATGCCGATCGACCTGTACCGCGCCGGCGACCACTACGTCATGCACGTCGACATCCCGGGCGCGGACCCGGGCTCGGTCGACGTCAACGTCGAGGACCGCACCCTGACGATCCGCGCCGAGCGCACGGGGCGCACCGACGCGGACGCCCAGTGGCTCGCGCGCGAGCGCGGCACGGGCACGTACGTCCGCCAGCTCACGGTCGGCCGCGGCCTCGCCCTGGACCGCGTGGAGGCCGCGTACGCCGACGGCGTGCTGACCCTCACCATCCCGGTGGCCGAGGAGGCCAAGCCCCGCCGCATCGAGATCCAGCACGCGAGCGCCGGGACGCCGCTCGGCTCGGGGGAGCACCGGCAGGTCGAGCAGTCGCAGGCCGGCTGACGCCGTCCGCGCACGACGACGGGCCCGGTCCGCACACGGTGCGGACCGGGCCCGTCGGCCTGTCTGCTGGTCCCGGGTGCGAGCCCGGGGACGGCGTCAGCTCACGTCGCCGCGCCAGGCCCCGGTCTCGGTGCCGCGGGCCTCGATGAACTCCTTGAACCGCTTGAGGTCGCCCTTGACCTGGGCGTCGTCGACGCCGACGACGGCGCCGACCTTCTCGGTGAGCGACTCGGCGGCCCAGTCGATCTGGACCATGATCCGCGTGGTCGTGTCGCTCAGGCGGTGGAACGTGACGACACCCGCGTGGGTCTTGCCGTCCACGCTCTTCCAGGCGACCCGCTCGTCCGGGTGCTGCTCGGTGATCTCGGCGTCGAACTCGCGCTCGACCCCGCCGATCTTCGTCCGCCAGTGCGTCCGCGTGTCGTCCAGCTGCGTGATCGACTCGACGCCGCCCATGAACTGGGGGAACGACTCGAACTGCGTCCACTGGTTGTAGACCGTCGTGACGGGGACGTCGACGTCGATGGACTGCTCGATGGTGGGCACGTCCGCCTCCTGCGTGGGTCGTGGGATCGGTCGGAACGGCCACGGTAGGTCGGGGCGGCGCGACCCGCCCGACGATCATGGAAGCCTCGGCGCGACCTCAGCCGGACGAGTGAATTCCGGCCGGACCGCGGCGAGGGCTTTGCATGGATGTCCGGATTGTGTGACCCTGTCCCTGTCAGCGAGAAGGGCAAACCCACCGCGAGGTGGGGACGCAAAGCCACGGGACCCCAGAGGTCGGCCGGGCTCACCGAACGACGAAGGAGTTGCCATGACGCCTCAGATCTCCGCAACCACCAGCCGCACCGACGCGCCCGGCGCGCTCCTGACCCCCTCGGAGGTCGCGAGCATGTTCCGCGTCGACCCGAAGACGGTCACGCGCTGGGCCAAGGCGGGCAAGCTCTCCGCCATCCGCACGCTCGGCGGCCACCGCCGGTACAGCGAGGCCGAGGTCCGCAGCCTGCTCCACGGCGTGCCGCAGCCGCGCGACGGCGAGGCCTGAGCCCGCACGAGCATGACGAAGGGCCCCGACCGGCACCGCCGGTCGGGGCCCTTCGTCGTCAGGGCCCGACGTCGTCGGGCCCCGCGACCTAGCGCGTGCGCGTGCGCAGCGCGTCGGCGGCCGCGGCGAGCAGTGCTCGGGTGGGCGCGATCGCGTAGCCGGGCCGCGCGAGCGCGATCCCGTCGAGGTGGACGTGCTCGGCGCGCAGGACGGGCTTCTCCCCGCGGGCGCGCCGGTCGAGCTCCTCGGCGACCCGCTCGACGAGGCGCTCGACCGCCTCGTGGCGGTACCCGCGGCGCAGGGAGCTCAGGGGCAGGGCGGCCAGCGCGGCGCGCAGGTCGGCACCGCTGCCCGGGGTGATGGTGCCGGCGGGCGCGACGGCCGTCGCGGCGCGGGCGAGGTCGCGGCGCAGGGGGGTGAGCGCGGCGACCGGGACGGCGTCACCCGTGAGGTGTGTCATGGCGGCTCCTTCGACGCTGACGTTGCGGACGTACCACGCGTATCGGCGCGCCGGGCAGGACGGTTGACCCGCCGGACGGGTGGTTCGTGATCGAGGTCGCGTGCTCAGCAGGCGTCCAGCGTGGCCGTCCAGCCGTCCGCGGCGGTCCACACCGCGTCGACGCGCGTGCCGCCGACCGTCCCGGTCAGGACGGTCGCTCCCGGCGCGGCGCCGTCCCAGACGACGGGGGACAGCGCCGTGGCGACGTACCCGCCGCACCCGGCGCACCCGGAGTTGCGCAGGTCGATCTCCTCGAGCCGGGCCGCGAGGTCCGCGCCCGCCCGCGCGCCGGGCGCGACGGCCCCTGGCGGGGGAGCCGTCCGAGCGGCCGCGCCCAGCGCCTCGAGGTCCGCGTCGAACCGCGCGGCCGCGGGCGACCCGTGACCCAGGCAGGCGAGCAGCTCGTCCGCCTCGGTGCCCGGCCGCGGGTAGGTCGTGGCGGCGACGCCGGCGTAGGCCATCGCCGCACGCCGCGACACCAGGTCGCTGTACACGGTCAGCACGGGCACCAGGACGGGTGCCGCCAGACCGGCGGGGATCGCCTCGCGCACGGCGGCGAGGTCGACCGCCTGGACCGCCGCGACCGTCTCGTCGTCGAGGACCACCGCGTCCTCGCGGACGGTGCCGTCGATGTGCGTCGCGGCGTGCCGGAGCGCGACGTCGGCGGCGCGTGCGGCCTCGACGAACGGGGCGAGCGCGTGCTCCGCCGAGTCCGGGGCGGGCGACGTCGGCCCGGTGGTCGGCGTCGTCGGCCGCGGGGAGGCGGTCGCGGCCGACGACGCCCTCGGGGCGGCGGTCGTCGCGTCCGACGGCGACGCCGCGGGCGCGGTCGGGGCGCCCGCGCACCCGGCCAGGCCCAGCGCCGCCAGGACGGCGACCGCTGCCACGGCTCTCCGGGCCCTGCACATCGCGCACTCCCTCGCGTCGCGCCGGCGCTCACCGGCGGCGTCCGGGCTCGACGCTAGGACGGTCGGCCGGCGCGCGGCAGAGGCGAAGGACCGTGATCGTCGGGGCCGGCCGTGGGCGCGGGGCGGCCTCACGGGTGCCGCCCGATGAAGGTTCGATGGAGGTTCCCCGTCCGGGCCCGGCACGTCCTACGGCGAGCCCCCCGGACGGCAGGAGAGTTCCGGGGACCCCTCCGGAGGAACCCCATGCACCCGATGCTCGTCACGCTCCCTGCCGCCGCGCTGCTCGCGCTGCCGGCCGTCGGGGACGCGACCGCGCCGGACCTCACCGTCCAGCGCGCCCACGCCGTGGAGGCGACGTCCGAGCACGACGACGGCGCCGCCGCGGAGCACGACGGCGGTGCGGACCACGAGGAGGACACCGCCGTGCACGACGACGGCGCCGCCGCGGAGCACGAGGGCGGTGCGGAGCACGACGAGGGTGCCGGGGAGCACGACGAGGCGGGCGAGGGTCACGACGAGTCGGGCTCCGCGTCCCCACGCCCGCGGGCCGCGGTGCTCGGGAGCTTCGCAGGCGTCAACGCCGCGGTCCTCGTCGGCGCCGCCTGGCTCCGCCGGAGGGACGCCGCCAGACCGCGCCATCGACCGAGGGCGGCCGGCGCGCCCGCCGCCACCCCGACCGCCTGATCCGCGAGGAGAGCACCATGACCGCCCCCACCGTGACGGACGCCCCGCCGCCCGCACCGGACCCGGACCTCGCCGGCCCGGACACCACGCCACCGCCCGTCGGGCGCAACCTCATGACCGTCCCGTGGGTCGCGCGCACCCTGCGCAGCGGGTGGTACCCCAAGATCCTGCAGATCCCGGTCGCGGCCGTGTTCGGGCTGGTGGCCTTCCAGCTGCTGGTGGGGCCGGACGTCGCGCACGAGAACGCCGGGACCGCGCTGATGTGGGTGCTGTGGTGGCCGGTGATCCCGATCGTGTTCGTCCTGCTCGGCCGGTTCTGGTGCGCCGTGTGCCCGTTCGGCGCGATCTCGGACGTCGTGCAGAGGTGGGTCGGCGTCAACCGCCCGGTGCCCCGCTTCCTCAAGAGCTACGGCATCTGGATCATCGACGCGTCGTTCCTCCTCATCACCTGGGCCGACCACGTCTGGGGCGTCGTGGAGTCGCCGTGGGGCTCGGGCGTGCTGCTGCTGATCCTCACCACCGCGGTGATCGCGTCCGGAGCGCTCTTCCAGCGCCGCACCTTCTGCCGGTACCTGTGCTTCCTCGGCGGGCTGTCGGGCAACTACGCCCGCGTCGGGATGGTCGAGCTGCGCGCGGACTCCGCGATCTGCCGGACCTGCACGGCCAAGGCCGTCTGCTACAACGGCGACGACAAGGTCGCCGGGTGCCCGCTGTTCACCTTCCCCCGCACCATGGAGGACTCGGCGAACTGCAACCTGTGCGCCAACTGCATCAAGAGCTGTCCCAACGACGCCATCCAGGTCCGGCTGCGCAGGCCCACCTCCGAGCTGTGGTTCATCACCAGGCCGAAGCTCGAGCAGTCCTACCTCGCGATGGCGATCATGGGCATCGTCCTCATCCAGAACATCACCATGCTCGAGGTCTGGCAGGACGTCCTGGCCTGGATCGCGGCCACGACCGGGATCACGAGCTACCCGGTCATCTTCACCGTCGCCTTCGCGGTCGCGGTGACCGTCCCGGTGGGGCTCCTCGCGGTCGCGTCCAGGGTGGCGGCCGGCAGGAACCTGGAGACGACGACGACGAACGTCGCCCGGTTCGGGTACGCGCTCATCCCGCTCGACGTCGCCGGGCACCTGGCGCACAACCTGTTCCACCTGCTCGCCGAGGGCGGCTCGGTCTACTACACGACCGCCGCCCTGTTCGGCTCGACCGCGACCGGCGATCCCGCCCTCGTCAGCGCAGCCACGATCCAGGTCCTGCAGTTCGCCCTGCTCGCCCTGGGTGTCGCGGGCTCCGTCTACACGGCTCGCCGGATCGCGCACCGTCGGTACCGGACCGCCGCCCGTCGCCGCGCGACGGTCCTGCCGTTCGTCGTGATCATCGCCCTGCTCGGCGCCGTGAACGTGTGGATGTTCCTGCTGCCGATGGCCCACCGCATGTGAGCCACCCGATCAGCGGGCGCCGGCGGGCACCGGAGGTCGCGGGGCGGCCTCGGCCGCGCCGCCCGAGGGTCGCGGCAGGTGCTGCTCGGGCAGCCGGAGGCGCTTGAGAACCAGGGCGTTCACGGTGACGATGACCGTGGAGCCGGACATGGACAGCGCCGCGATCTCGGGGCGCAGCATCAGCTCGAACGCGGGGTAGAAGACGCCCGCGGCGATCGGCAGCGCGATCGCGTTGTAGCCGATCGCCCACGCCAGGTTCTGCCGCTCCTTGTGCACGGTCGCCCGGCCGATGCGCAGCGCGACCGACACGTCCAGCGGGTCGGACCGCATGAGGACGACGTCCGCGGTCTCGATCGCCACGTCGGTGCCGGCGCCGATCGCGATCCCGACGTCCGCCATCGCCAGCGCGGGAGCGTCGTTCACGCCGTCGCCGACCATCGCGACGGTCCGGCCCGCCCTCTGCAGCGCGGCGACCTCCTCGGCCTTGTCACCGGGGAGCACCTCCGCGATCACCCTGTCGATCCCGAGCTGGTCGGCGATGCGTCGAGCGGTCGCCTCGTTGTCCCCGGTGAGCATGACGACCTCGACGCCGGACCCGTGCAGCGCGGCCACCGCGGCTGCGGCGGTCTCCCGCGCCGCGTCCGCCAGGCCGATGACGCCGACGGCCCGACCGTCCACGGCGACCAGGACCGCCGTGCGGCCGGAGGAGGCGATCTCGTCGCGCCGGCCCGCCAGTCGACCGAGCTCGACGTGCTCGGCCGCCATGAGCCGCCGGTTGCCCACCAGCACCCGGCGTCCGTCGACCACGGCCACCGCGCCGTGCCCCGGCACGGCGAGGAAGTCGACGGCGGCGCGGACGGGTACCCCGACCTGTGCGGCGTGCCGCTCGATCGCCCTCGCCAGCGGGTGCTCGGACTCGCGCTCGACGGCGGCGACGAGCGCGAGCAGCTCCGCCTCGTCGATGCCCTCGGCCACGACGTCGGTCACCTCGGGCTCGCCCCGCGTCAGCGTGCCGGTCTTGTCCATGACGACCGTGTCGATCCTCGCCGTGCTCTCGAGCGCCGTGGCGTTCTTGAACAGCACGCCACGCTGTGCGCCCAGCCCGGTACCGACCATGATCGCCGTGGGCGTGGCCAGCCCGAGGGCGTCCGGGCAGGTGACCACCACGACCGTGATGGCGAAGAGCATCGCCGTCGCCACCGGGGCCCCGGCCAGCATCCAGACCGCGAAGGTGGCCCCGCCCCCGGCGAGCGCGACGAGCACCAGCCAGGACGCCGCCCGGTCGGCCAGGCGCTGGCCGGGCGCCTTGGAGTTCTGGGCCTCCTGGACCATCGCGACGATCTGCGCGAGCGCGGTGTCCGCCCCGACCTTCGTCGCGCGGGCGCGCAGCGTGCCGGTGGTGTTGATCGACGCGCCGATCAGGCCCGCCCCGGCCGCCTTGGCCACGGGCATGGACTCCCCGGTGACCATCGACTCGTCGACCTCGGACTCGCCGTCCTCGACGACCGCGTCGACGGGGATCTTGGACCCCGGCCGCACCAGGAGGAGGTCTCCGACGACCACGTCCGACGTGGCGATCTCGACAGGGCCGCCGTCGCGGATCACCACTGCGCGGGCCGGGGCGAGCTCGAGCAGCGTACGCACGGCGTCGTTGGCCCCGCCCCGCGCGCGCATCTCCAGCCAGTGACCGAGCAGGACGAAGGTGGTCAGCACGGTGGCGGCCTCGTAGAAGACCTCTCCGCCGCCCGTGAGGGTCACCGCCACGCTGTAGAGCCAGCCGGCGCCGACACCGACGGCGACGAGGACCATCATGTCGAGGGTCCTCGCCCGCAGCGCCCGCACGGCGCCGTCGAAGAAGAGCGCTGCCGAGTAGGACACCACGGGCACGGACAGGAGCAGCGAGAACACGTCGTCCCGGAGCCCGAACGGCGCGGGGAGATCGAAGCCCAGCACCTCGCGGCCGATCGGCGACCAGAGCAGGATCACCACGGACAGGGCGGCCGCGACGACGAACCGGTTCCGCATGTCGCGGGCCATGTCCGCCATGGACCCGCCGTGGCCGCCGTGGCCCATCGCCTCGTGCGCGGAGTGGCCGAGCGGTGCCTCGTCGTGCGCAGGCCCGTGGTCCTCAGGGTCGCCCTCGCTGGGCTCGACCGGGAGGACCCCCCGCCGGGCCGGCGGGACCGTCGGGACGACGTGCTCGGACGTGGCCGGGTCTGGGCCTCCCACCGCGAGCACCGTGGACTGACGTCGCATGGCCGTGCACCTCCTGTGAGTCCTGCATACCCCTGTGGGGTATGCAACCACCTCACGCCCCCGAGGCTTCCCGGATCACCGCACGCCCGATGAAGATCTCATGAAGTGCGCGGCTCCTGGCGGCGGGGACGCTCCGCGGTCCGCGGCTCGAGCGCGGGGAGGTCGACCTCGAAGCGGGCGCCGGTCCCGGGCCCTCGGCTCGAGGCGCGGACGTGCCCACCGTGGGCCGTGACGATCGCGCGCACGATCGCCAGGCCGATGCCCGACCCGCCGTGATACCGGTCGCGTGCCGTGTCGACGCGGTAGAACCGCTCGAAGACGTGCTCGAGGTGCGCGGCCTCGATGCCCTCGCCCGTGTCGGTCACGGCGAGACGCACCGTGTGCTCCTCGGCCCGGGTGGCGCTGATCACGACCTCGCCGTGGGGCGGCGTGTGCCGGAGCGCGTTCTCCAGCAGGTTGGCCAGGACCTGGCCGATGCGGTCCAGGTCCACCGTGACCGGGGGAAGGTCGGGCTCGACCTCGACGTCGAGCGTCACGCCTCGTGCGGCGCACTGCTCCTGGGCCGCCGCGCGCGCCCTCTCGACGATCTCCGCCGCCGACGCGGGCTGGAGCACGAGGACCAGGTCACCGCCCTCGGCCCGGGTGACGGACGCCAGGTCCGTCGCCAGGCGGGTCAGGCGTGACCCCTGGTCGCGCAGGACGGCGAGGGTCTCGGGGCTCAGGCTCTCCACGCCGTCCTCGACCGCCTCGAGGTAGGCGTTGAGGACGGCGACGGGCGTGCGCACCTCGTGGGCGACGTCCGAGAGCAGTCGTCGCCGCAGCGCGTCGCTCTCACGCAGCCGGTCGGCCATGTCGTTGAACGCCTGCGCCAGCTGCTCGAACTCGTCGCCCAGTCGTGGGGTGGCGACGCGGGAGTCGAAGTGCCCGGCAGCGACCCGGGTGGCGGCCGTCGCGAGCGTCCGCAGCGACAGGGAGATGCGCCGCGTGAGGACGAGGCTCACCGCCAGGGACGCCAGCACCGACGCGCTCAGGGCGATCGTCAGGGCCAGGGCGCTCGACGACCGGAACGCCTCCTCGGCATGGAGCACGGCGGGTGTCTCCTCGTGGAGGCCCGCCTCGATCATGTGGTCGTGGAAGACCGCCGGCCCGACCGCCCCGGCGACGAGCCAGGCGGTGAGCCCACCCGCCAGGACCACCAGGGCGAGGGCGCCGAGCAGGCGGGCGGCGAGGCCGTGGGTGGGGTTCGACCACCCGTGCGTGCTCACTCCCCGGACCCCAGCCGGTACCCGACGCCACGGACCGTCCGCACGAAGCGCTGCGCTGCTGCGGTGTCACCGAGCTTCTGCCGCACGTGCAGCACGTGCACGTCGACGAGGTGCTCGTCACCGACCCAGTTCTGCCCCCAGACCTCGTCGATGAGCGCCCGGCGGCTGAACACCCGTCGGGGGAAGCGGGCCAGCGTGCTGAGGACGTCGAACTCCGTCCTCGTCAGCGCGACCACGGAGTCGTCGACCCTCACCTCGCGGGACTCGAGGTCGAGCGTGAGCGGGCCCACGCGCAGCGGCTCGGCGCCCGGCGCCGGGCTCGCGGCCCGGCGCGGGCGTCGGAAGAGGGTCGAGACACGGGCGACCAGCTCACGCGGGCTGAAGGGCTTGGTCATGTAGTCGTCCGCCCCGACCGACAGGCCGATGAGCGTGTCGATCTCCTCCGACCGTGCCGTGAGCATCACGACGTAGCAGTCCGAGAACGTCCGGAGCAGGCGGCACACCTCGATGCCGTCGAGCCCGGGAAGGCCCAGGTCGAGCACGACGAGGTCGGGGTCGACGGACCGCGCCCGCTCGAGACCGTCGTGACCGTCGTGGGCGAGGTGGACCTCGAAGCCCTCGCGCTCGAGGTACCCCCCGACGAGCGAGGCCAGCGCCCGCTCGTCGTCGATGACCAGGGCGCGGCGTGTCGTCGAGGGAGCCATGGTCCCCATTGTGCGGGCGCCTCCGCCGCCGACGGCGCCCGCGGTGCCCGCTCGCCGCGGGCTTCACGGAACGTTGATCGAACGACGACGGGAGCGCAGCACGTACCCGGGACCGTGGTCGGGAACGACCCCCTGCCTCCCGGAGAGCCCGATGACACCGACGCCCGACGTCCCCGCCGTCCACGTGACCGTCGTGCACGCACCGGCGTGCCACTTCTGCGACGACGCGACCCGCACGTTGGCCGAGCTCGGCGAGACGTGGCCCCTGGCCGTGCGCGTCGTGGAGCTCGAGTCCGCCGACGGGGCGCAGCTGGTGCGGCGGCACCGGCCCGCCATGAACCCCCTGGTGCTCGTCGAGGGGGAGTACTTCAGCTCGGGGCGCCTCCCGCGCAGGAAGCTCGCGAAGCTCCTCGCCGCTCGTGCCGCTGCACGCCCCGCCCCCCGCGTCGTGAGCGCCTGATGGGCGCCGAGCTGCTCACCACGGGGAGCATCCTCGCGGCCTTCTTCGCCGGGGGCGTCGCGCTCTTCGCGCCCTGCTGCATCGTGTTCCTCGCGCCCAGCTACCTCGCGGGAGCCGTGAAGAACCGCCGGTGGCGGCTCCTGCCGCTGACCTTCGTCTTCGCCGCCGGTCTCGCGGTCGTGCTCGTCCCGATCACGCTCGGCACGAGCCTGCTGGCGGGCGCGATCGCGCGCTACCACGTGCCCCTCTACATCGCGGGCGGCGTGCTCATGTTCGCCCTGGCCGCGCTCTCGTTCTCGGGCACCATGTGGTCGCTGCCGACCGTCCTCCGCGCGCCGGACACCTCGCGGGGCGACACCGCGAGCTTCTTCGCCCTCGGCGTCTTCTCCGGTGTGGCGTCGAGCTGCTGCGCCCCCGTGCTCGCCGGCGTCATGACGCTCTCGGTCCTGTCCGGGTCGGCCGTCGGAGGCCTGGCCCTGGGCCTGGCGTACGTCTTCGGCATGGTCTTCCCGCTGTTCGTCATGGCGCTGGTCTGGGACCGGGCACGGCTCGGCGAGCGGCAGCTCCTGCGCGCCCGTCCCGTGCGCGTGCACGTCGCGGGCCGGGCGATCGCGACGAACAGCCTGAACATCGCCGTCGCCCTCGGCTTCGTGGTGATGGGTGTCTTCGTCATCGCGCTCGCCGGCGACACGGACATGACGGGCGGGACGGCCGCTCAGGACGTCGCCGCGAGCACCCTCACCGACGTCCTCCTCGCCGTGCAGGCCTGGGTGAGCCCGGTGCCCGAGCCGGTCCTCGGGACGGCACTGCTCGCTCTCGCCGCCGTGTTCGTGTGGGCGACGCTTGCCGGCCGCCGCGGACCGCACCCCTCCACCGCGCCGGCCGACGCCCCCAGCTGCCACAGCACCACCACCGAAGGAGACGTGGTCCGATGACCTCCGGAACCGCAGTCCGTCGTCAGGCCGAGCGTCAGGAGATGCTCGACGAGCTCCGCGGGGGACGGCTCGCCACGGCCAGGCGACGGCACCGCATCAGCCTGGCGGCGTGGGGTGCGGCGCTCGTCGTCGTCGTGACCCTCGTCGTGGCGGCGCTCCTCGCGTCCAGGCCGGTCGAGTCGTCGGACGCCCGCGTCGCCCCCGACTTCACGCTGCCGACGTCGGACGGCCGGACGGTGACGCTCTCCGAGCTGCAGGGCTCGCCCGTCGTCCTGTACTTCAACGAGGGCGCCGGCTGCGACTCGTGCCTCATGCAGATGGCCGAGATCGAGAAGGACCCGGCCTTCGCCGAGGCGGGGATCACCGTCCTGCCGATCGTGATGAACACCGCCGAGCAGATCAATGCCGAGCGCACCCGGCTCGGCGTCGCGTCGGACTTCCTGCTCGACGACGGCACCGTCTCCGAGCAGTACGGGACGCTCGGCACCGGCATGCACCCGGGCCTCCCGGGTCACGGGTTCGTCCTCGTCGACGCCGAGGGCGTGCAGCAGTGGTACGGCAGCTACCCGTCGATGTGGCTCGCGCCCCAGGACCTCCTCGACGAGGTGCAGAGCCGGCTGTGACGACGACCGCTCCCACCTCACGGCTCGCGCCATGTCACTGGCTGCGACGGGGGAGAGGACCTCCGAGTCGGAGGCCGGCTACAGCGTCGCGAGGAGGTCGGTCATCTCGGCGATCTCGGTGGTCTGGGCGTCGATGATGTCGCCGGAGAGCTGGATCGCCTCCGGGTTCCGACCCTCCTCACGGTGCTGCTCGGACATCGAGATGGCGCCGCGGTGGTGCTCGATCATGAGCTCGAGGAAGCGCCGGTCGAACTCGGCGCCCGTGAGGTCGGAGAGCTGGCCCATGACCATCTCCTGGTCCATGCCGTCCATCTGCATGTCGCCGTGGTCCATGCCGCCCATGTCCATCCCCGCGGGGGCCTCCTCGCCCCACGCCTCGAGCCAGGACGTCATCGTGTCGATCTCGGGGCCCTGGGCGGCGGCGATGCGTTCACCGAGGGCCCGGACCTCCTCGCTGCCCCCGCGCTCCACCGCGAGCTCGGCCATCTCGATGGCGCCCTCGTGGTGCACGACCATCATCTGGGCGAACTGGGTGTCCGCGTCGTTGTGCGCGTCCGCCGCGGCGGTCTCGTCCGCGGACGGGGACGCCGACGTCTCCGCCGCCGGACCCGTCTCGTCCGCGGTGCCGGCGCACGCGGTGAGCGAGGCCGCGAGGAGCAGCGCCCCGCTGACGGCGGCAAGGGATCGGCGGGTTCGGGTCATCGGTGGGTCTCCTCGCGTCGGTCGCCCCTGGACGACGGCACGACGTCGCCCGGGGAGGGGCGTGCTTCAAGCCTGCGCCACGACGGGGCACGTCCGCTCGCGCGTCGATGAAGATCCCACGAAGGCTGGTCCGCCCCGGGCTGCGACGGTGCGGGCGCGTCAGCCCACGCGGATGAACACCGGGTCCGACTGCCAGATCTCGCGGATCTGGATCGTCTTGCCCGGGACCGGGGCGTCCACCTGGAGGTTGCCCCCGGCGTAGATCGAGATGTGGCCAGGGGACCAGATCAGGTCACCGGGCTGCGCCTGGTCGAACGGCACGACGGTGCCGGCGTAGCGCTGGTCCGCGGACGTGCGGGGGAGGGTGATGCCGACCTGGGCGTAGACGTAGGACGTGAAGCCCGAGCAGTCGAAGCCGTCGGGGGTCGTCCCGCCCCACACATAGGGCACGCCGACGTAGCGCGAGGCGATCTCGACGATCGCGCTCCCGTTCGCGCTCGCCGGCGCGGGCGCACCGATCGACGTCTCCGGCGCGGGCGTCGCGCGCTCCGCCCCCCGCGACGCGGCCGGCTCCGGCTCCGGCTCGGGCTCCGGCGGCGGCGGCGGCGGGTCGGCGACCACGGTGATCGCCGGGACGTCGAACGTCCAGGCGGCGTCCACGGGCACCGACACGGGCGCCGAGACCGCGAGGGCCTGCTGGGCCGGGACCGTGAGCGACGCGGTGTCGACGGTCGGCAGGTTCGGGTGGTCGGCCGGGGCGGCCGCAGCCGGTCCCGCCAGCATCGACGCGACCAGACCGGACGCACCGACGACGACGACGGCGCGGCGCCCGGTGCCCTCGACGACCTGCGCGGTACCTGCGGCGACGTCGTGCAGGATCGTGTGCGGTCCGCCTGGGGCGCGGTGGCGCGCCCGGGCACAGGGTGCGGGCATGGGAACCTCTCCGGTCGCCTACGAGGTGAGCTGTCGGGTTCGGGCGGGAGTGCGCCCGGCCGGACGGTGTCCGGCTTCACCCCAAGGCCGACGACGAGGTCGCGGCCGCGATGTGGTTCCCCCGCTCCTGCCGGCGGTTCGAGCTGTCCCCTCGGCGGTGGCAGGACTCGGCGGTCCGCCTCGGGACGCCCGGGACGACCCCGAGCGCGCACATGGTAGGCAGGCGTCCGTCCGATTGTCACGAATCGGTGACGACGGGCGCTGCGCGGGCGTTCGACGGGGCGGGCGGGTCGCCTCGCGTCTTCAGCGACTCTTCACCGGATCCCCGGTGCTTCTTGACCCGTCCCCGAGACGGTGGACGCAGGCGCCACGGGGCGCCCGGGAGAGAGCGGGAGACGGCCATGGGTCCGTGGTGCGGTCAGATGGCGGCCGGAGGATGGCTCTCCATGATCGCGTTCTGGGTCGTCGTGGTCGGCGTCGTCGTGGGGGCGGTGAGTCGTCTGTTCCCGGCCCAGGCCGAGCCGGACGCGCGTGCCGTCCTCGACGCGCGCCTCGCGGCCGGCGACATCGACGTGGAGACCTACCGGGAGGTCAGGGAGGAGCTCGCCGCGGGGACCGACGCGGGGAGGAGAGCACCGACGTGACGCTCGACGGTCGCTGAGCCGGCCCGCCCGCGGCGAGGGACCTCACCTGCGGCCCTCTGCTCGCGGAGGCGAGGCGCACCGCTCGCCGAGCCGCTGGTCAGGTGTGGGTGCGGACGAACTCGCCCTGCCGCACGATCGCGACGGCGGCGAACTCGAAGACCAGGTCCGGCGTCCCTGCGACCGTCGCCGCTCGGGACGTGCTGTGGTCGGTGGACGTCGACGAGGTCCCACCCGGGTCGCGCACCGTCTGTCGGATGTGCTGACGCGAGATCGGTCCGGTTCCGGTGAAGGTCAGGTCGAGTGCCACCGTGCCGGCGGACGTGCCGTCCGAGAAGACCATCGGGACGCTTGCCACGAGCCGGCCGGTCGACAGGTTCGGGCGAACGTCGAGGACCTCGGGCGTGGCGGTGCCTTCGGCGAAGCTGCCGCTGTCTCCGCCGCAGATGTCCACGCGTGAGTCCAGGACGACGACGAACGGTCGTCCCTGGTCGTCGACGAACGCCTGGACGAACAGGTGCTGCTCGATGCACCCGTCGACCACGTCCGCCTGCGCCTGGATGAGCGGGCCGCGGATGTCGGTGCGGATCACCTCGGTCGCCGCGCCCGCAGGGCTCGCGAGACCGAAGGTCATCAGGGCGGCGAGGGCGGTCAGTGCGAGCGCGCGTCGCGGGCGTCGTGCGGAGGAAGTTCTCACCGGGGGCCTCTCGGTTCGCTCCGCGCCCGCGGTCGGTGGGCGCGGCGCCCTGACGCCTGCTGAGCCGGTGGGGCTCTCGACGTGCGGGGCGGGCGGCGGCGCGTCGCCGCGGTCGCCGTGCTGGTGGCTGCTGGTTCGACCGGCCAGAGCAGAGGGTCGAGCGTGCGCCCGGAGCCTGGCGGCCGGACGTCGGTGGAGCTCGCGCATCGTTGCGGGCTCGTCGCGGGACGGCGCCGTCGGCACCCGCCCACCGTCACGGTAGCGACCTGGCGCCCGGCTGAACAGATCCACCACCGCCACAGGGTCCCGCCGCGGGCGAGGACGTCGAGCTCGGGTCGGCCGTCCGACCTCGACGGACGGGGGGACGACGAAGCCCCGGCCACCATCGGTGGACCGGGGCTCATGAGGGTGCCCGCGGCAGGAATCGAACCTGCGGCCTTCTGCTCCGGAGGCAGACGCTCTATCCCCTGAGCTACGCGGGCGGGGCGGTGCAGAACACTACCAGCCCTCCGGGCGCGCCCGTCCCTGCCGTCAGTCGAGGGCGATGCCCGCGGACGCGCCGCCCGCGAAGAGGCCGTCCGTCGCCTCGTCGCCGGTCTCCGTCGGGCGCAGCTCCTCGCCGATGAGGTCGGACAGGTACCGGTCGATCTCCCGCATCGCGCCCTCGGCGTCCGCCGCCGCCACGGCCTCGACGAGCGCGTGGTGGGAGTCGTCGTCGTGCACGGGGTGCTCGAAGTTGAAGCGGATGTTCTCGCTGATCGCGTCCTGGAGGTTCTCGTAGAGCGCGAGCAGCACGGGGTTGTGCGCCGCGCGCGCGATCGTGCGGTGGAGCGCGAGGTCCGCCTCGACCATGCGGTCGAGCTCGCCGCTCGCGTAGGCGGCCGACCGCGCGTCGCGCAGCGCGCGGAGCTCGGCGACCTGCTCGTCGGTGCGGCGCAGCGCGGCAAGGCGCGCGGTCTCGACCTCGAGGCTGCGGCGCACCTCGAGCACGTCGCGCTGGTGGGCGCCGGCGATCTGCCGGCCCATCGCGTTGCCGAGCTCGGAGTCGGAGATGACGTAGGTGCCGGAGCCCTGCCGACGCTCGAGCATCCCGGCGTGGACGAGCGACTGCACCGCCTCGCGCACCGTGTTGCGGCCCACGCCGATGAGCTCGGTGAGCTCGGGCTCGGCCGGGATGCGGGTGCCGACCTCCCAGGCGCCGGACGTGATCTGCTGCCGCAGGCGCCCGACAGCGAGGTCGATGAGGTTGGTGCGGCGGCTCATCGCGTCTCCGGGCGTCTCGGGGGGTGGGAGGCAGTCAACACCGCCGGGCGGTGTCCGCGCATCCTCCACCCTCGTGGCGCGCGTGGGACGGGACGTCCGGCTCGCGGGCCCGTCACGTACAGTCGCGCCGAACCCCACCGCTCGTCGAAGGCCGGCATGCCCGCACCGCACGTCCCGGACGTCGCCTCGCAGCACCCGCGGCACCCGTGGCGAGGCCGCATCCTCGTGCTGGTCGGCATCCTCGTCGTCGCGCTCAACCTCCGGATCGCGATCGCGTCCGTCTCGCCGATCCTCGACCGCGTGGGGTCCGACCTGGACCTCACGGAGGTCCAGGCCGGCCTGCTCGGCACGGTGCCGGTGGCGTCCTTCGCGCTCTTCGGCTCGGTCACCCCGGCCCTCGCGCGCCGCGTCGGCCTGGAGCCGCTGCTCGTGGCGGCCATGCTCCTCTCGGCCGCGGGCGAGGTCGTCCGCTCGACCGTCGCGACGTCGTCCGCGTTCCTCGGGTGGTCCGTCATCGCGCTCGCCGGCATGGGCATGGGCAACGTGCTGCTCCCGCCGCTGGTCAAGCGCTACTTCCCCGACCGGATCGGGCCGGTCACGGCCGCCTACTCCGTCGCGATGTCGTTCAGCACGGCGGTGCCGCCGCTGCTCGCGGTGCCCGCCGCCGAGCGCCTCGGCTGGCGGGTCTCGCTCGCGGTGTGGGCGGTGCTCGGCGTGCTCGCGGTCGTGCCGTGGGTCGTCGTCGTCGTGCGGTCGGCCGCGGCGCGCGCGGCGCTCGCCGACGTGCTCCGGCGGTCGCCGTCGGGCACCCAGCGGCTCGAGTCGCGGCACCGGCACGCGGGCCGGGTGTGGCGCAGCCCGCTCGCGTGGGGCCTCGCGGTCGCGTTCGCGATGAACTCGCTCAACTCCTACGTGGTGTTCGCGTGGCTGCCCCGCCTGCTCGTCGACGCCGGTCACGACCCCGCCGCCGCGGGGTCGTGGCTCGCGCTCGTGGGATTCCTCGGCCTCGTCCCGTCGCTCGTCGCGCCGCCGCTCGGCGTGCGCCTGCGCAACCCGTACGTCGTCGTCGTGGTGTTCGTCGCGCTGTACGTGGTCGGCTGGTCGGGCATGCTCGTGGCGCCCGAGCACGCGCTGCCCTGGTCCGTCGGCCTGGGGCTGGGGGTCGGCACGTTCCCGCTGCTCCTCGCGCTCATCAACCTGCGCACGCGCACCTCGGCCGGCGCCTCGTCCCTCTCGGGCTTCACGCAGGGCGTCGGCTACGCGATCTCGGGGGCGGGCCCGGTGCTCGTGGGCGTGCTCTACGGCGCGACGGGCGGCTGGACCGCGCCGTCGGGCGTGCTCGCGGTCTCGAGCGCCGTGCTGCTCGTCGCGGGCTGGGTCGCGTGCCGCCCGGCGATGCTCGAGGACACGTGGTCGCCCCGCGGCCGTCCGGCGGACGCACCGTCGGGCTGACCTGCGCGTCTCGATACCCTGGGACCGTGACCCCCGCTGAGCTGTCCGAGGCGCTGCGCGCCGTCCTGACCGCCGCCGTCGACGACGGCACGCTCCCCGTCCCGGCCGACGCGCTGCCCGCGACCGTGACCGTCGAGCGCCCCCGCTCGCGGGAGCACGGCGACTGGGCGACGAACGTCGCGATGCAGCTGGCGAAGAAGGCCGGCATGGCGCCGCGCGCGCTGGCCGAGACGCTCGCCGCGCGGCTGGGCGAGGTGCCGGGGGTCGCGGCCGTCGAGGTCGCCGGCCCCGGGTTCCTCAACATCACGCTGGACACCGCGGCGGCCGGCGGGCTCGCGCGTGCCGTGGTGGAGGCGGGGGAGCGGTTCGGCCGCACGACGGGCCTCGCCGGGCAGCGGATCAACCTCGAGTTCGTGTCCGCGAACCCGACCGGCCCGCTGCACATCGGCGGCGTGCGCTGGGCCGCGGTCGGCGACGCGCTCGCGCGCGTGCTCGAGGCGAGCGGCGCCGACGTCACGCGCGAGTACTACTTCAACGACCACGGCGCGCAGATCGACCGCTTCGCCAGGTCGCTCCTCGCGCGCGCCCGGGGGCTCGAGGCGCCCGAGGACGGGTACGGGGGCCAGTACATCGCGGACATCGCGACGCAGGTGATCGCGGACGCGACCGCGGCGGGGGAGCCGGACCCCACGACCCTGCCCGACGACGAGGCGCAGGAGGCCTTCCGAGCGCGCGGCGTCGACCTCATGTTCGCCGAGATCAAGCAGAAGCTGCACGACTTCCGGGTGGACTTCGACGTCTACTTCCACGAGGACCACCTGCACGAGACCGGCGCGGTCGAGCGCGCCGTCGCGCGGCTGCGCGAGCTCGGCCACATCTTCGAGGCGGACGGCGCCACGTGGCTGCGGACGACGGAGTTCGGGGACGACAAGGACCGCGTCATCATCAAGTCCGACGGCGACGCCGCCTACATCGCGGGCGACCTGGCCTACTACCTCGACAAGCGCGAGCGCGGCTTCGACCGGGCGATCATCATGCTCGGCGCCGACCACCACGGGTACATCGGCCGGATGATGGCGATGTGCGCGGCCTTCGGTGACACGCCGCACGTCCACCTCGAGATCCTCATCGGCCAGATGGTCAACCTGCTGCGCGACGGCGAGCCGCTGCGGATGAGCAAGCGCGCGGGGACGATCGTCACGCTCGACGACCTCGTCGACGCCGTGGGCGTCGACGCCGCGCGGTACTCCCTCGCGCGGTCGTCGGCGGACCAGACGATCGACCTCGACCTCGACCTGCTCAGCCGGTCGACCAACGAGAACCCCGTGTTCTACGTCCAGTACGCCCACGCGCGGACGGCGAACGTCGCGCGCAACGCGGCGGACCTGGGGGTCCGGCGCGAGGACGGCTTCGACCCGGCGCTGCTCGACCACCCGAGCGAGTCGACCCTGCTCGCGAAGATCGGCGAGTTCCCGCGCGTGGTCGCGCAGGCGGCCGAGCTGCGCGAGCCGCACCGCGTCGCGCGCCACCTCGAGGAGCTCGCCGGGGCGTACCACAAGTGGTACGACCAGCGGCGCGTCACGCCGTTCGGCGACGAGGAGGTCTCCGACACCCACCGCACCCGCCTGTGGCTCAACGACGCGACGCGTCAGGTGCTCGCCAACGGGCTCGGCCTGCTGGGCGTCACCGCGCCGGAGCGTATGTGAGCACGGGCACGACGCACGCCGTCCCGCCCCACCTCGACCCGGCGGTCTGGCCCGCGAGCGCGCAGGTCGGCGTCGACGGTGCGGTGAGCGTGGGCGGCGTCGACCTGCGCACGCTCGCCGCGGACCACGGCACGCCCGCGTACGTGCTCGACGAGGCCGACTTCCGGGCCCGTGCGCGGCACTTCCGCACCGCGTTCGCCGAGGCGTTCGCGCCGCTCGGGGTGGGCGTGGACGTCTACTACGCGGGCAAGGCGTTCCTCAGCGTCGCGGTCGCCCGCTGGGCGCACGAGGAGGGCCTGCGCATCGACACCGCCACGGGCGGCGAGCTGGCCGTCGCGCTGCGCGCCGGCGTGCCCGGGCTCGACGTCGGCCTGCACGGCAACAACAAGTCGGACGCCGAGCTCGACCGGGCGCTCGCCGCGGGCGTCGGGCGCATCGTCCTCGACTCGCTCGAGGAGGTCGGGCGCGTCGCCGACGCCGCGGCGCGCGCGGGCACGCGTGCCCCCGTCATGGTCCGCGTGACGACGGGCGTGCACGCGGGCGGCCACGAGTACATCTCCACCGCGCACGAGGACCAGAAGTTCGGCCTGTCGGTGACGGGCGGGCAGGCGCTCGCGGCGCTCCGCGCGGTGCTCGCGCGCCCCGAGCTCGAGCTGCTCGGGATCCACTCGCACATCGGCTCGCAGATCCTCGACCCGTCGGGCTTCGAGCTCGCGGCGCACAAGGTCATGGCGCTGCGGGCCGAGCTCGCGGCGCTCACGGGCCACCTCGTGCCCGAGGTCGACCTCGGCGGCGGCTTCGGGATCGCGTACCTGCCGGGGGAGGTGCCCCTCGACCCCGAGCGCGTCGCGAAGGACACCGCCCGTACCGTGGCCGAGGCGTGCGCGTCGCTCGGCACACCTCCGCCGCGGATCTCCATCGAGCCCGGCCGCGCGATCGTCGGCCCGACGACCCTCACGCTCTACACGGTCGGCACGGTCAAGCCCGTCAGCGTGACCGAGGACCTCGTGCGTACCTACGTCTCCGTCGACGGCGGCATGAGCGACAACCTGCGGCCCGCCCTCTACGGCGCCGCGTACACGGCGGCGGTCGTCTCGCGCGCCGCCGAGGCGGCCACGGTCCGGGCCCGCGTCGTGGGCAAGCACTGCGAGAGCGGCGACGTCGTCGTGCGCGACGTCGCACTGCCCGCCGACGTCGCGCGGGGGGACCTGCTGGCGGTGCCCGCCACCGGTGCCTACGGGCGGTCGATGGCGTCCAACTACAACCACGTCCCGCGCCCGCCGGTCGTCGCGGTGCGCGACGGCGTCGCGACGGTGATCGTCCGGCGCGAGACCGAGGACGACCTGCTCGGGCTCGACGTCGGCTGACCCCGCGGGGGCCGTCGGCGCCGCCGTCCCACGGGCGGGACACGCGTCCGGCGGCGCGCGGGCCGCCCCTATCCTGGGTCCCGCCCGCGACCGGACGACGAGAGGTGGACCCCGTGGCTGTCCCCGACGGCGCCGTGCGCGTCGCCCTGCTGGGTTGCGGCGTGGTGGGCACCGAGGTCGCCCGGCTGCTGCTGACCCAGGGCGACGACCTCGCCGCCCGCGTGGGCGCGCGGCTCGACCTCGTCGGCATCGCGGTGCGGGACACGAGCGTCCCGCGCGACCCGGTCGTCGACCCCGCGCTGCTCACCACCGACGCCGAGGACCTCGTGACGCGCGCCGACGTCGTCGTCGAGGTCATGGGCGGCCTCGAGCCCGCGCGCGGGCTCCTGCTGCGCGCCATCGAGCACGGCGCGGCCGTCGTCACGGCCAACAAGGCGCTGCTCGGGGCCGACGGGCCGACGCTCTACGCCGCGGCCGACCAGGCCGGCGTGGACCTGTACTTCGAGGCCGCGGTCGCGGGCGCGATCCCGCTGGTCCGGCCCGTGCGCGAGTCCCTCGCCGGGGACCGCGTCACGCGCGTGCTCGGCATCGTCAACGGCACGACCAACTACGTGCTCGACCAGATGACGACGAGCGGCCTCGAGCTCGACCAGGCCGTGAAGCAGGCGCAGGAGCTCGGGTACGCCGAGGCGGACCCGACCGCCGACGTCGAGGGGTACGACGCCGCGGCGAAGGCCGCGATCCTCGCGTCGCTCGCCTTCCACACGCGCGTCGCGGTGGACGACGTCCACCGCGAGGGCATCCTCGACGTCACGGCCGACGACGTCGCGTGGGCGCGGCGGACCGGCCACGTCATCAAGCTGCTCGCGATCGCCGAGCTCGTCGAGCCCGAGGGCACCGAGGGTGCAGCGCCGGGCGTGCCGGGCGTCGTCGCGCGGGTCCACCCCGCGCTCGTGCCGCTCGACCACCCGCTCGCCGGCGTCCACGGCGCCTTCAACGCGGTGTTCGTCGAGGCGCAGGCCGCGGGCGAGCTGATGTTCTACGGCCGCGGCGCGGGCGGCGCCCCGACGGCGAGCGCCGTGCTCGGCGACGTCGTCACGGTCGCGCGCCACCGCGTGCTGGGCGGCAAGGGTCCCGTCGAGTCGCGGTACGCCGAGCTGCCCGTGCACGGGGTCGGCGAGGCGCTCACGCGCTACCAGGTCCACCTGCGCGTCGAGGACCGCCCCGGTGTCCTGGCCCAGGTCGCGCAGGCGTTCGCGGCGCACGGCGTCTCGATCGAGACCGTCCGTCAGGGCCGGGCCGCGACCGACGGCCCGCCCGTCGCCGGCGACGCCGACGGCGCCGGTGACCGTGCGGACATCCTCGTCGTGACCCACCAGGCGCGCGACGCCGACCTCGCGGCCACGGTCACCGAGGTCGGCGCCCTGCTCGTCGTCCGCTCCGTCCTGTCCGTGCTGCGCGTCGAAGGAGCCTGAGTGGCCCACCAGTGGCGAGGCGTCATCGCCGAGTACGCCGACCGACTCCCGTCCCACCTCACCGAGCGCGTGGTCACGCTGCGCGAGGGCGGGACACCGCTCGTCCCCGCGCCCGCGATCGGCGAGCTCGTGGGCGCCGAGGTGCACCTCAAGGTCGAGGGCATGAACCCCACCGGCTCCTTCAAGGACCGCGGCATGACCACGGCCATGTCCGCCGCCGCCGCGCGCGGCGCCCGGGCGGTGGTGTGCGCCTCGACGGGCAACACCTCGGCCTCGGCCGCGGCCTACGCGGCCGTCGCGGGGATGACGTGCGCGGTCCTCGTGCCGGACGGCAAGATCGCGATGGGCAAGCTGAGCCAGGCCGTGGCCCACGGCGCGCGCCTGCTCCAGGTCGACGGCAACTTCGACGACTGCCTCGTGGCCGCGCGCAAGCTCGCCGAGGCGTACCCGGTCGATCTCGTCAACTCGGTCAACCCCGACCGGATCGAGGGGCAGAAGACGGGCGCGTTCGAGATCGTCGACTCGCTCGGCGACGCGCCCGACATCCACGTGCTGCCCGTCGGCAACGCCGGCAACATCACGGCGTACTGGAAGGGCTTCACCGAGTACGCCGCCGACGGCCCCGCGACGCGCACGCCCGCGATGTGGGGCTTCCAGGCCGCGGGCGCCGCGCCCATCGTGCTCGGCCACCCGGTCACCGAGCCCGAGACGATCGCGACCGCCATCCGGATCGGCAACCCCGCGTCGTGGCCGCAGGCGCTCGCGGCGCGCGACGAGTCCGGCGGGCTCATCGAGTCCGTGACCGACGAGCAGATCCTCGCGGCCCACCGCCTCCTGTCGAGCCGTGCGGGCGTGTTCGTCGAGCCCGCGTCGGCCGCGGGCGTCGCGGGACTGCTCGCGCTCGCCGCGCAGGGCCGCGTGCCGCAGGGCGCGCGGATCACCGTGACGGTGACCGGGCACGGCCTCAAGGACCCACAGTGGGCGCTGCGCACGGCCGACGGCTCCGAGGTGCGACCCGACCGGGTCGGCGCCGACGTCGTGCAGATCGCCGACGCGCTCGAGCTGGCCTGACCGTGCGCCTCGGCAGCGACCACGTCCGGGTGCGCGTCCCCGCGACGAGCGCCAACCTCGGCCCGGGCTTCGACGCCCTCGGGCTCGCCGTCGCCCACTACGACGAGGTCGAGGTCAAGGCCCTCGGCAGCGCCGAGGTGACCGTCGAGGTCACGGGCGAGGGCGCGGGCGAGCTGCCGACGGGGGAGGACCACCTCGTCGTGCGGGCGATCCGGGCCGCGCTCGACGAGGTCGGCGCGCCCCAGGTGGGGCTGCACCTCACGTGCGTCAACCGCATCCCGCACGGGCGCGGCATGGGCTCGTCCGCGGCCGCCGTCGTGGCGGGCGTGCTCGCCGCGCGCATGCTCGTGGCCGAGCCGCAGGCGCTGTCCGACACGGTGGCGTTCCGGCTCGCCTCCGCGTTCGAGGGCCACCCCGACAACGCCGCACCGGCGATCCTCGGCGGCGCGACCGTCGCGTGGACCGCCCCGGACGGGCCGCACGCGACCGCGCTGCCCGTGCACCCGGGCGTGACGCCCGTCGTGCTGGTCCCGCCGCACGCGTGCTCGACGCGGACCGCGCGCGGGGTGCTGCCGGCCATGGTCCCGCACGCCGACGCCGCGCACACGGCCGGACGCGCCGCGCTGCTGGTCCAGGCCCTGTGCCACCGCCCCGAGCTGCTGCTCGCGGCGACCGAGGACCGCCTGCACCAGAGCTATCGCGCGCAGGTCATGCCGGGCACGGCGGAGCTCGTGCGCGCGCTGCGCGAGGCGGGCCAGGCGGCCGTCGTCAGCGGCGCCGGGCCGTCGGTGCTCGTGCTCGAGGACGCGACGTCGGGTGACGCGGGCGCGCGCGGCCGCGCCGCGCTGCTGGGACCCGTCGCGCCCGACGGGACGACGCCGTCGGGCTGGCGCGTCCTGACCCCCGGCATCGCCACCCGCGGGGCGCTCGCCGAGCGTCTCTGAGCACGACCCGCCGAACGGGGGACCCGGGACCGGCGCCGGTCGTGCGGTGCTACGCTGGCAGCATCCCCCCGGCATTCCGAGCGGAGCTCGCGCACCCTTCGTGCGACGCCGCCGGTGCGGAGGGACAAGCCACCACTCGGTCGACCACCGGCGTACGACCACCCGCGGCTTGACCCGACCGGGCGACGCGCCCGGATCGAACCATGCGGCCCCCCACCTGTGCGTGTGCAGGCCGCCGACGAGGGGGAAGGATCCTTCGTGTCAGACACCATCGAGGCCGTGGACGGCGCTGCGACCGCAGAGACCGCCCGCGGCACCGGCCGCAGCGGCGCCCTGTCGACGCTGCGGCTGCCCGAGCTCCAGGCGCTCGCCGCCGAGCTCGGCGTCACCCAGACCTCCGCGATGCGCAAGAGCGACCTCGTGAACGCGATCCGTGAGCGTCGGGCCTCGGGCAGCGGCGCCCCGGCCCCTGCCGCGGAGAAGGCGCCCGCCGCCCGCGCGGCACGCGAGACGTCCCGCGCTCCGCGCACGACGTCGCCCGAGCGCGCGACGGCCCCCGAGCCGGCGACGGCCCCCGAGCGCGGGACGGAGCCGCGCGAGCCCCGTGCGGGCGCCGTCCGCGAGGAGGCGGCCGCGCGCGCCGAGCGCACGGCCCCGACGCTCGACCTGGACCTCCCCGTCCGGTCCGAGCGGGCCGACGAGCGTCGCGACGAGGACGGCGGACCGCGTCGCACGCGGACGCGCGCCGAGCGCGCGGCCACCGCGGGCGACGAGTCGGCCGACGAGCGCGCCGCGCGCGCCGCGGCGGCCGCCCGCGCGGTGACCGAGGGCCGGCGTCCGCGCCGCGCCGGTCGCGGCGAGGGCTCGCCCGCCGACGGCGAGGACCGCGCCGACCGCACCGACCGCACCGACCGTACCGACCGCTCGGATCGCGCCGACACGGCGGAGGCGGCGACCGCCGACGGCCAGCGCACGCAGCGTGAGGCGCAGGGTGCCGCGCGCACCGACCAGCGGGCCGCGCAGCAGGGCGGCCAGCGTCCGGACCAGCAGCGGGACCAGCGCCCGCGCACCGACGGCTTCGAGGACGAGGAGGGCGGCGGCCGGCGTCGTCGGGGGCGCTTCCGCGACCGCGACCGCACCAAGCGTCGCCCGGGCACGCGCGGCGGCGAGCTCGCGGGCCTCGAGGACGTCGAGGTCCACGAGGACGACGTGCTGCTCCCCGTCGCGGGCATCCTCGACATCAAGGACAACTACGCGTTCGTGCGCACGTCCGGCTACCTGCCCGGCGACAACGACGTGTACGTGTCGATGAACCAGGTGAAGAAGAACGGCATGCGCAAGGGCGACGCGATCGTCGGCGCCGTGCGGCAGCCGCGCGACGGCGAGCCGCTGCCCCAGGGCCGTAGCTCCAAGGTCAACGCGCTGGTGCGGCTCGACTCGATCAACGGCATGTCGCCGGAGGAGTCGCGCACGCGTGCCGACTTCGGCAAGCTCACGCCGCTGTACCCGCAGGAGCGCCTGCGCCTCGAGACCGCGCCGAACGTCCTCACGACCCGGGTCATCGACCTCGTCGCGCCGATCGGCAAGGGTCAGCGCGGCCTCATCGTCTCGCCGCCCAAGGCCGGCAAGACGCTCGTGCTCCAGGCGATCGCCAACGCGATCACCACCAACAACCCCGAGGTCCACCTCATGGTCGTGCTCGTCGACGAGCGCCCCGAGGAGGTCACGGACATGCAGCGCACGGTCAAGGGCGAGGTCATCGCCTCGACCTTCGACCGGCCCGCCGACGACCACACGACGGTCGCCGAGCTCGCGATCGAGCGGGCCAAGCGCCTCGTCGAGCTGGGCCAGGACGTCGTCGTGCTGCTCGACTCGATCACCCGCCTGGGCCGTGCGTACAACATCGCCGCGCCCGCGTCGGGCCGCATCCTGTCCGGCGGTGTCGACTCGAGCGCGCTGTACCCGCCGAAGCGGTTCTTCGGCGCCGCGCGCAACATCGAGAACGGCGGCTCGCTGACGATCCTCGCCACCGCGCTCGTCGAGACGGGCTCCAAGGCGGACGAGGTCATCTTCGAGGAGTTCAAGGGCACCGGGAACATGGAGCTCAAGCTCTCCCGGCAGCTCGCGGACAAGCGGATCTTCCCGGCCGTGGACGTGGACGCCTCGGGCACACGCCGCGAGGAGATCCTCATCCCGGCGGACGAGCTCAAGATCAGCTGGAAGCTGCGCCGCGTGATGAGCGCCCTCGACCAGCAGCAGGCGATCGAGCTCCTGCTCAACAAGCTGCGCGAGACGCACAGCAACGTCGAGTTCCTGCTGCAGGTCCAGAAGACGACGCCGACCGCCCCGGGCCACCGGGACGACTGAGCGCCACCCCACGCCCGGTCGTCGGGGAGGGAAGATCCGTGCCCTCCCCGACGTTCTGGCAGACTGTTCCCCCGGTTCCGGTTCACGTGCGCGAGCCCGCGCACGACCCGGCGACCACGACGAGGAGATCCCCAGTGAAGAAGAGCATCCACCCGGACTACGTGGCCACCACGGTCACGTGCACGTGCGGCAACACGTTCACCACGCGCAGCACCGCGACGTCGGGCCAGATCCACGCCGACGTGTGCAGCGCCTGCCACCCGTTCTACACGGGCAAGCAGAAGATCCTCGACACCGGTGGCCGCGTGGCCCGGTTCGAGGCGCGGTACGGCAAGAAGGCCGACGCCGCCAAGTAGCACCCTCGACGCCGGCGGGCCACCGTCCGGACGCACCCTCCATGGTGCGCCGGAGCGGACGGACCGCCGGCGTCGTCGTGCCCGCGGTCCCCGGGCAGCCCGCAGCAGACCCGTCCACCCCGCGCCGGGAGGCACCCATGAGCGACACGTCGGACGCCGTCGCGCCGCTGCTCGCGGAGCACGCCGAGATCGAGGCGCAGCTCGCCGACCCGTCGGTGCACGCCGACGCCGCGCGCGCACGCCGCCTCGGCCGCCGCTACGCCGAGCTGGGGCGCGTCGTGGCCGCCTACCGCGCGTGGGAGCAGGCCGAGGGCGACGCCCAGGCCGCGGCCGAGCTCGCCGAGGCCGACGCCGCCTTCGCGGCCGAGCTGCCGTCGCTGCGGGCGGTCGCCGACGAGGCCGCGACCGCCCTGCACCGGGTGCTGGTGCCGCGGGACCCCGACGACGCCCGGGACGTGCTGCTCGAGATCAAGGCGGGGGAGGGCGGCGAGGAGTCCGCCCTGTTCGCGGGCGACCTGCTCCGCATGTACCTGCGGTACGCCGAGCGCCGCGGCTGGAGCGCGCAGGTCATCGACGCCACGCAGTCGGACCTCGGCGGGTACAAGGACGTGACGCTCGCCGTCAAGGCGCGCGGGACGGTCGCGCCCGAGGACGGCGTCTGGGCGCACCTCAAGTACGAGGGCGGCGTGCACCGGGTCCAGCGCGTCCCGGTCACGGAGTCGCAGGGCCGGATCCACACGTCGGCGGCGGGCGTCGTCGCGCTGCCCGAGGCCGAGGAGTCGGGCGAGGTCGAGATCGACCCGAACGACCTGCGGATCGACGTCTACCGGTCGTCCGGCCCGGGCGGCCAGTCCGTCAACACGACCGACTCCGCGGTGCGCATCACGCACCTGCCCACGGGGCTCGTCGTCTCGTGCCAGAACGAGAAGTCGCAGCTCCAGAACAAGGAGCAGGCCCTGCGCATCCTGCGCGCGCGGCTGCTGGCCGCGCAGCAGGAGGAGGCCGCCGCCGCGGCGAGCCAGGCGCGCCGGTCCCAGGTCCGCACGGTGGACCGCTCCGAGCGCATCCGCACGTACAACTTCCCCGATAACCGCATCGCCGACCACCGCACCGGCTACAAGGCGTACAACCTCGACCAGGTGCTCGACGGCGACCTCGACCCCGTCGTGCGCTCGGCCATCGAGGCGGACGAGGCCGCGCGCCTCGCCGAGGTGGGCGCGGGATGACCGCGCGGTCCGAGCCGGCCGGCCCCTCCGGGACGACGGACGCCCGCCCGCTCGCCGAGGCGCTGCGGGCGGGGGAGCGCGTCCTGCGCGAGGCCGGGGTGCCCTCGCCCCGCGTCGACGTCGAGCTCCTCGCCGCCCACGCGCTCGGCGGCACGCGCGCCGACGTGCACGCGGCCGCCGTCCTCGGGCGCCCGGCGCCGGACGGCCTGGTCGAGCTCGTCGCGCGCCGCGCCGCGCGCGTCCCGCTGCAGCACCTCACCGGGCTCGCCCCCTTCCGCGACCTCGAGCTCCACGTGGGTCCGGGCGTCTTCGTGCCCCGCCCCGAGACCGAGCAGGTCGCGCAGGTGGCCGTCGAGGCGGCCGCGGCGGTCGTCGCGGAGCGCGGCGCGGCCCTCGTCGTCGACCTGTGCACCGGGTCGGCCGCGATCGCCCTCGCCGTCGCGCACGAGGTGGCGGGGACGAGAGTCCACGCGGTCGAGCTCGACGCCGAGGCGCACGCGTGGGCCGCGCGCAACGTCGCGGACCACGGCGGGGTGCACCTCGTGCGCGGCGACGCGCGGACCGCGCTGCGCGACCTCGACGGCACGGTCGACGTCGTCGTGTCCAACCCGCCGTACATCCCGCCGGACGCCGTCCCGCTCGACCCCGAGGTGCGCGAGCACGACCCGGGGGTCGCGCTCTACGGGCTCGGCCCGGACGGGCTCGAGGTGCCGCGCGGCGTCGTCGCCGCGGCGGCGCGCCTGCTGCGGCCCGGCGGCACCCTCGTCATGGAGCACGCCGAGGTGCAGGCGGCGGCGGTGCGCGCGCTGGTCGTGCGCACCGGGGCGTTCGCCGAGGTCCGGACGGCGGCCGACCTCGCGGGCCGGGACCGGATGGTCGTGGCGGTCCGCGGCGCGTCGGCGCCGGCCGGCGACGTGAAAGACTCGCGGCCGTGAGCGCCGTCCTCGACTGCACCGACCCCGCGACGTGGGGGTCCTCGCTCGACCAGGCCGTGCACGCGGTCGCGCGCGGCGGCCTCGTCGTCCTGCCGACCGACACCGTCTACGGCATCGGCGCGGACGCCTTCACGCCCGACGCCGTCGCGGCGCTCCTCGCCGCCAAGGGCCGCGGGCGCCAGATGCCCCCGCCCGTCCTCGTCCCGGACGCGCGCACGCTCGACGGCCTGTGCACGGACGTGACCGACGACGTCCGGGCGCTCGTCGAGGCGTTCTGGCCCGGCGGCCTGACGATCATCTGCCGCGCGCAGCCGTCGCTCGCGTGGGACCTGGGGGAGACCCGCGGCACGGTCGCCGTGCGGATGCCCGACCACCCCGCCGCGCTCGCGCTCCTGCGGCGCACGGGGCCGCTCGCGGTGTCGAGCGCCAACCGTACGGGCCACCCCGCGGCCACGACGGCGGCCCAGGCGCACGACCAGCTGGGCACGTCGGTCGCGGTCTACCTCGACGGCGGGACCGCGCCGGGCGGCGTCGCGTCCACCATCGTGGACGCGACAGGGCCGCTGCGCGTCGTGCGGGCGGGCGCGATCGGCCTCGAGGCGCTGCGCGCGGTCGCGGACGTCGCGGGGCCCGCCGCGCCGGACGACCCGCCGGGCGGCGCCGGGTGAGGGTCTACCTCCTCGTCATGCTCGTCGCCGCCGCGGTGACGTACCTGACGACACCGCTCGCGCGGTGGGTCGCCCTGCGTTCGGGCGCGATCACGGCGGTCCGGGACCGCGACGTCCACGCCACGCCGACGCCGCGGATGGGCGGCGTCGCGATGCTGCTCGGCATGGCCGTCGCCATGGTCCTCGCCTCGCGGATGCCGTTCCTCCGGGACGTGTTCGGCGACTCCGACCAGGCGTGGGCGATCCTCGGCGGGGCGGCGCTCGTGTGCCTGCTCGGCGCCGCGGACGACATCTGGGACCTCGACTGGATGACCAAGCTGGTGGGGCAGGTGCTCGCCGCGGGCCTCATGGCGTGGCAGGGCGGCGTCCAGCTCGTGTCGCTGCCCATCGGCGAGCGCGTCATCGGCTCGAGCTACCTCTCGCTCGCGGTGACGATCCTCGCCGTCGTCGTGGCGATCAACGCGGTGAACTTCGTCGACGGCCTCGACGGGCTCGCCGCGGGCCTCATCGCCATCGGCGGCGCCGGGTTCTTCGTCTACACCTACCTGCTCACGCGCGACATCAGCTCCGACGACTACTCCAACCTCGCGAGCGTCGTCGTGGCCGTGCTCGTCGGGTCGTGCCTCGGCTTCCTGCCGCACAACTTCCACCCGGCGCGCATCTTCATGGGGGACTCGGGCTCGATGGTCATCGGGCTGACCATCGCGGCCGCAGGCATCGTCGTCACGGGCAAGATCGACCCCGACGTCGTGTCCGACCGGCAGGCGATCCCCGCCTTCCTGCCCCTCGCGATCCCGGTCGCCGTGCTGCTGCTGCCGCTGCTCGACATGGGCCTCGCGGTCGTCCGCCGCCTCGGCGCGGGGCGCTCGCCCTTCCAGCCGGACCGCCTGCACCTGCACCACCGGCTGCTCGAGCTGGGGCACTCCCACCGCCGGGCCGTCGTCATCATGTACCTGTGGACCGCCGTGTTCGCCTTCGGCGCCGCGGCGCTCGCGGTGTGGACCACGACGACGGTCCTCGTCGCCCTGGGCGCGGGGGTGCTCCTCGCGCTCGTCCTGACCCTGGGCCCGCTGCGCGGCAAGGTCCGCCGGTCACCCGCCACCCGAGGAGCCGCATGAACGAGCCGACCGTCGACCCGACCCCCGCCCCCGCCGGCGACCCGGTGCGGGACGTCCTGCGCCGCGCGCTGCGCGGGATGCTCGTGCTCGTCGGCGTCCTCGCCGTCGTGGGCATCGTCGCCGGGTACCTCGTCGCCGGCGTCCCGGGCGTCTGGGGCGCGGTGATCGGCGTGCTCGTCGCCCTGGTCTTCAGCGGCACCACGGTCGTGAGCATGCTGCGCACGACGCAGTCGTCGGCCACCACGACGGGCGCCGTGATCCTCGGGGCGTGGCTCGTGAAGATGATCGTGCTCGTCGCGCTCTTCGCGGTGCTCGACGACCTCGACTTCTACGACCGGGGCGTGCTCGTCGCGGTCGTGCTCGTGGGCGTCCTCGGGTCGGTCTACCTCGACTACCGGGCCGTCCAGGGCGGCCGCGTTCCCTACGTCCAGCCCGAGGCCGGACCGCCCGCCGCGCCGTGAGCGATGCCGCCCGAAACGTCTTGTGATCGGATGCACAAGATGCGGGACGACGGCAGGGCCCGAGGTCCCGATGGGTTAGGATTCCCACGATCCACACAAGGCCTGGTCCGACGGCGTGCCCGCACAGCGGTACGTGTCGCACCCAAGACCCGGGGAGTACGCCCTGACCACCGTCGCGACGAACCCGCTGCTCGCCGCCTCCGGTGAGGGCGGCGGGTTCCACCCGCCGTCGATCGCCGAGTTCTTCCCGGCGCCGTTCCTCTTCGAGGGCACGCCCTTCGAGATGAACCGCATCATCCTCGTGCGGCTCGTCGTCACCGTGGTCCTGGTGCTGGTCTTCGTCCTCGCGGCGCGCCGCGCGACCCTCGTGCCCGGGCGCGGGCAGAACGTCGCCGAGATGGCGCTGGACTTCGTCCGCGTCAACATCGCGCAGGAGACGCTGGGCCACAACGCCCGCCGGTTCCTCCCGATGCTCACGACGATCTTCTTCGCGGTCCTCGCGATGAACCTCACGGGTGTCGTGCCGTTCCTCAACATCGCGAGCACGTCCCTCATCGGGATGCCGCTGGTCCTCGCGGCCTGGGTCTACGTCATGTACCTCGCGGTGGGCATCCGCAAGTTCGGCGTCGGCGGCTACCTCAAGAACAACCTCTTCCCGCCGGGGCTGCCGCCGTTCCTCTACGTGCTCGTCACGCCGATCGAGGCGCTCCAGGTCTTCGTGTTCCGGCCCGCCACGCTCGCGCTGCGACTCACGGCCAACATGATCGCCGGGCACCTCATCCTCGTCCTGTGCTTCGGCGCGACGCACTTCTTCCTCTTCGAGGCCGGCGGCGCGCTCAAGGCGGCGTCCGTGATGTCGCTCGCCGCCGGCGTGGCGTTCACGCTCTTCGAGATCCTCGTCGCGGCGCTGCAGGCCTACATCTTCACGCTCCTCGCCGCCGTGTACCTCAACATGGCGGTCGAGGAAGAGCACTGAGTCTCGTCCCCACGCGCCCGCGCCGTCAGCGCGCGGGCACCGACACGACGTCCGGGTCCCCGGGCGCCTCACGGAAGGAACACCCCTAGTGGACACCACCACGCTCGCCGAGGTCACCGGTAACGTCGCGACCATCGGGTACGGCCTCGGCACGCTGGGCCCGGGCATCGGCCTCGGCATCCTCATCGGCAAGGCGCTCGAGGGCATCGCGCGTCAGCCCGAGGTCGCCGGCCAGCTCCGGACGACCATGTTCATCGGTGTCGCGTTCGTCGAGGTGCTCGCGCTGCTCGGCCTGGTCACCGGCTTCCTCTTCTGATGAAGACCGTCCTCGACGCGGCGGCGCTGCTCGCCGCCGAGCCGGGCGAGGAGGTCGAGGGGATCAATCTCCTCATCCCCGCCGACTACGACATCATCTGGTCGCTCGTCGCGGCCGCGATCATCGCGTTCGGCTTCTACAAGCTCGTCCTGCCCAAGTTCACGGCGGTCCTGGACGAGCGCACGGAGAAGATCGAGGGCGGACTGGCGAGGGCCGAGGACGCCCAGGCGCAGGCCGCGGCGGCGCTCGAGGAGTACCAGCGCCAGCTCGCCGAGGCTCGGGTCGAGGCCGCGCGCATCCGCGAGGAGGCGCGCGCCGAGGGCGGGCAGATCGTCACGGAGCTCCGCCAGAAGGCGAGCGACGACGCGGCGCGCATCCTCGAGAACGCGCAGCGCCAGATCGAGGCCGAGCGTCAGCAGGCCGCCGTCGCGCTCCGCGCGGAGGTCGGCACGCTCGCGACCGAGCTCGCGTCGCGCATCGTCGGCGAGTCGCTCGCCGACTCCGCCCGGCAGTCACGTGTCATCGACCGCTTCCTCGACGACCTCGAGGCCAGCACGGCCGTGGGCGCCACGGCGCCGGCAGCCGGACGCCAGGAGGTCTGATGCGGGGCACGAGTGCGTCGTCGGCCCGGCGCGTGGCGACCGGCTTCGAGCCGGTGCTGCGGGCCGCGGGCCCCGACTCCGCGACGCTCGGCGCGCAGCTGTTCGCCGTCGTCGACGCGCTGGACTCGTCGGGCTCGCTCCGCCGGGCGCTGAGCGACCCGTCGCGCGCCGCGGACGACAAGGCGGCCCTCGTGCAGGGCCTGCTGCGCGGCAGGGTGGACGACCGGGTCGTCGAGGTCGTGTCCGCGTTCGCGCGGGCGCGCTGGTCGGCCGAGGGCGACCTCGTCGAGGCGCTCGAGGAGAGCGCGTTCGACGCGCTCCTCGCGGGTGCGCAGTCGGCGGGTCAGCTCGAGCAGGTCGAGGACGAGCTGTTCCGGTTCGAGCGCGTGCTCGTCGGTCAGCGGGACCTGCGGCGCGCGCTCACCGACCGCGCCGCCGGGGCGGAGCACCGCGGTGCGCTCGTGCGCCGGCTCCTCGACGGCAAGGTGACGCCGACGACGCTCCAGACCGTCGAGCGGCTCGCCGTCGCACCGCGCGGACGCTCGGTGTCGGCGCTCCTCGGGCTCGTCGGCCGGCTCGCCGCGCAGCGGCGCCAGCGGCTGGTCGCGACGGTGTCCGTCGCCGCGCCGCCGACGTCGGCCCAGCTCACGCGGCTCTCCGGGCTGCTCGAGCGCGCGTACGGCCGCCCGGTCCAGCTCAACGTGTCCGTGGACCCCCAGGTCGTCGGCGGCATGCGGATCCAGGTCGGCGACGAGGTCGTCGACTCGACGGTCCTCGCCCGTCTCGACGACGCACGACGCCGGCTGGCCGGCTGACCCCCATCACACGGGCCCGGCTGCGACCGGTCCCCGCAGGACGCAGACGACTCCACAGCCGTGGGGTCGCACGACAGGAGAGAGACCATGGCTGAGCTGACGATCAGGCCCGAGGAGATCCGGGCTGCGCTGGACAGCTTCGTGAAGTCGTACGAGCCCCAGGGCGCCGTCCGCGAAGAGGTCGGCCGCGTCACGCTGGCCGGCGACGGCATCGCGCAGGTCGAGGGCCTCCCGGGCGCGATGGCCAACGAGCTGCTCGAGTTCGAGGACGGCACGCTCGGCCTCGCGCTCAACCTCGACGTCCGCGAGATCGGCGTCGTCGTCCTCGGCGAGTTCACGGGCATCGAGGAGGGCCAGGTCGTCCGGCGCACGGGCGAGGTGCTCTCCGTGCCCGTCGGCGACGGCTACCTCGGCCGCGTCGTCGACCCCCTGGGCAAGCCGATCGACGGCCTCGGCGAGGTCGCGACGGAGGGCCGCCGCGCGCTCGAGCTCCAGGCGCCGGGCGTCATGGCGCGCAAGAGCGTGCACGAGCCCCTGCAGACCGGCCTCAAGGCCATCGACGCGATGATCCCGATCGGCCGCGGGCAGCGTCAGCTCATCATCGGCGACCGCCAGACGGGCAAGACGGCGATCGCGATCGACACGATCATCAACCAGAAGGCCAACTGGGAGACGGGCGACCCGACGAAGCAGGTCCGCTGCATCTACGTCGCGATCGGCCAGAAGGGCTCGACGATCGCCTCGGTGCGCGGCGCGCTCGAGGACGCCGGCGCCATGGAGTACACGACGATCGTCGCGGCCCCCGCGTCCGACCCGGCCGGCTTCAAGTACCTGGCGCCGTACACGGGCTCGGCCATCGGTCAGCACTGGATGTACGACGGCAAGCACGTCCTCATCATCTTCGACGACCTGTCCAAGCAGGCCGAGGCCTACCGTGCCGTGTCGCTCCTCCTGCGCCGCCCGCCGGGCCGCGAGGCCTACCCGGGCGACGTCTTCTACCTGCACTCCCGCCTGCTCGAGCGTTGCGCGAAGCTCAACGACGAGCTGGGCGCGGGCTCGATGACCGGCCTGCCGATGATCGAGACGAAGGCCAACGACGTGTCGGCCTACATCCCGACCAACGTCATCTCGATCACCGACGGGCAGATCTTCCTCCAGTCGGACCTCTTCAACGCCGACCAGCGCCCCGCGGTCGACGTCGGCATCTCGGTGTCGCGCGTCGGTGGCTCGGCCCAGGTCAAGGCCATGAAGGCCGTCTCGGGCACGCTCAAGATCGACCTCGCGCAGTACCGGTCGCTCGAGGCGTTCGCGATGTTCGCGTCCGACCTGGACGCGGCGTCGCGCCAGCAGCTCACGCGCGGCGCCCGGCTCATGGAGCTGCTCAAGCAGCCCCAGTACTCGCCGTACCCGGTCGAGGAGCAGGTCGCGTCGATCTGGGCGGGCACCAAGGGCAAGCTCGACAAGGTCGCGCTGTCCGACGTGCGCCGCTTCGAGCGCGAGATGCTCGAGCACTTGCGCCGCCACGGCGAGGTGCTCGCGACGATCCGCGAGACGGGCCAGCTGAGCAAGGAGACGGAGGCGGCGCTCGAGGCCGCGATCGACGACTTCGCGAGCGGCTTCCAGTCGGGCGACCAGGCTCCCGTCGACTCCCCGGTCGAGGGCGACCTCGAGGCGGACATCGAGCAGGAGCAGATCGTCAAGCAGAAGCGGGGCTGAGGTGGCGGGTCAGCAGCGCGTCTACCGGCAGCGGATCCGGTCGACCCAGTCGCTGAAGAAGATCTTCCGCGCGATGGAGCTCATCGCTGCCTCGCGCATCGGGAAGGCCCGCGACCGCGTGACCGCGGCGTCGCCGTACGCCCGCGCGCTCACGCGCGCCGTCTCGGCCGTCGCCACGCACGCCGGGGTCGACCACCCGCTGACGACCGAGCGCCCCGACGCCCGGCGCGTCGCGGTCCTGCTCGTGACCGCGGACCGCGGCATGGCGGGCGCCTACTCGGCGTCGGTCATCCGCGAGGGCGAGCGCCTCATCCAGCAGCTCACGGACGAGGGCAAGGAGGTCGCCCTCTACGTGACCGGCCGGCGCGCGGTGTCGTACTACAGCTTCCGCCACCGCGAGCTGTCGGGTCAGTGGACCGGCTCGTCCGACGCGCCGTCGGCCGAGACGGCCGCGGAGATCGCCGACGTGCTCCTCAGCGCGTTCCTCGCGGACGTCGCCGACGGCGGCGTCGGGGAGCTGCACGTGGTCTACACGCAGTTCGTCAACATGGTCACGCAGACGCCCCGCGTGGTCCGGATGCTCCCGCTCGAGGTCGTGGAGGGTGTCGCCGAGCCCGGCGACGAGCCCCTCCCGCTGTACGACTTCGAGCCGTCGCCGGAGGAGGTGCTCGACGCCCTCCTGCCGCGGTACGTCCAGAGCCGCATCTACAGCTTCCTGCTGCAGGCCGCGGCCTCGGAGCTCGCAGCGCGCCAGCGCGCGATGCACACCGCGACGGAGAACGCCGAGGAGCTCATCCGCACCTTCACCCGGCTGGCCAACCAGGCCCGCCAGGCGGAGATCACCCAGGAGATCAGCGAGATCGTGTCCGGCGCCGACGCGCTGGCCTCGTCCTAGCGCGGCCGGGGGAGCGCGGCCCACGCCGCGCGGCACCGGCACCGCAGCACCGAAGACATCGAAGACACGCACCAACCACCGGGGACCAGGCTCCCGGTCGAGCGAAGCGAGAGAGACATGACTGCCACCACCACCGGCACCGCGGCGTCCGCCACGGGCGGGAGCGGCACGGGTCGGGTCGCACGGGTGATCGGCCCGGTCGTCGACATCGAGTTCCCGACCGACGCGATCCCCGAGATCTACAACCTGCTCGAGGTCGAGATCGACCTCTCGGCCGCCGGCCAGGGCACCAGCACGCTCCGCCTCGAGGTCGCTCAGCACCTCGGTGACTCGCTCGTCCGCGCCATCGCCCTCAAGCCCACGGACGGCCTCGTGCGCGGCGCCGTCGTGCGGGACACGGGCGCGCCGATCAGCGTCCCCGTGGGCGACGTGACCAAGGGCCACGTGTTCGACGTGACCGGCGAGATCCTCAACGCGAAGGAGGGCGAGCGCATCGAGATCACCGAGCGCTGGCCCATCCACCGCAAGCCTCCGGCCTTCGACCAGCTCGAGTCGAAGACCCAGATGTTCGAGACCGGCATCAAGGTCATCGACCTCCTCACGCCCTACGTGCAGGGCGGCAAGATCGGTCTCTTCGGCGGTGCGGGCGTCGGCAAGACGGTCCTCATCCAGGAGATGATCTACCGCGTCGCCAACAACCACTCGGGCGTCTCGGTGTTCGCCGGCGTCGGCGAGCGCACGCGTGAGGGCAACGACCTCATCGACGAGATGACCGAGTCGGGCGTCATCAAGCAGACCGCGCTCGTGTTCGGCCAGATGGACGAGCCGCCGGGCACGCGTCTGCGCGTCGCGCTGTCGGCGCTCACGATGGCGGAGTACTTCCGCGACGTGCAGAAGCAGGACGTGCTCCTGTTCATCGACAACATCTTCCGCTTCACGCAGGCGGGCTCCGAGGTGTCGACCCTCCTCGGCCGCATGCCGTCCGCGGTCGGCTACCAGCCGAACCTCGCCGACGAGATGGGCCAGCTCCAGGAGCGCATCACGTCGACCCGCGGCCACTCGATCACCTCGCTCCAGGCGATCTACGTGCCCGCCGACGACTACACCGACCCCGCGCCGGCCACGACGTTCGCGCACCTCGACGCGACGACGGAGCTCTCGCGCGAGATCGCGTCGCGCGGCCTGTACCCGGCCGTCGACCCGCTCGCCTCGACGTCGCGCATTCTCGACCCGCGCTACGTGGGGCAGGCGCACTACGACGCCGCCGTCCGCGTCAAGCAGATCCTCCAGCGCAACAAGGAGCTGCAGGACATCATCGCGATCCTCGGCGTCGACGAGCTCTCCGAGGAGGACAAGATCGTCGTCTCGCGTGCGCGCCGCATCCAGCAGTTCCTCTCGCAGAACACCTACATGGCGACCCAGTTCACGAACGTCCCGGGTTCCACCGTGCCGATGAGCGAGACCATCGAGGCGTTCACGAAGATCGCGGACGGCGAGTTCGACCACATCGCCGAGCAGGCGTTCTTCAACATCGGTGGCCTCGAGGACCTCGAGCGCAACTGGGCCCGCATCCAGAAGGAGATCGGCTGACGTGGCCAACCTCGAGGTCGACCTCGTGGCGGCGGACCGGAGCGTCTGGTCGGGCGAGGCCCGCATGGTCAGCGCTCCGGCCGCCGACGGCGAGATCGGCATCCTGCCCGGGCACTCGCCCGTGCTGACGGTGCTGCGCCCGGGCACGGTGCGGATCACGCCGGTCGACGGCACGGTCCGGGCCGTGCGGATCGACGCCGGCTTCATGTCGGTCGACACCAACCGCGTCACGGTCGTCGTCGACACCGCCGAGGACGCGGGCTCCGGCTCGGCCGGCGCGCGCTGAGGCACGGCGTTGGAGCTGCTCGTCGCCGCGCTCGGCGTCGCTGCGCTCCTGCTGGTCGCCGTCGTGCCCGTCGGGCTCTACGTGTCGCGGCAGCGCACGCTGTCGCGGCGCGTGGGCTCCTTCACGTGCCTCGCCCGGCCGGACGAGCCGGGCGCCGCGTGGACGGCGGGCATCGCGCACTACGGCGCCACGCAGCTCTCGTGGTGGCGCACGCTGTCGCTCGCCCCGCGGCCCGCGCGGTGCTGGTCGCGCGCGACGCTGACGCTCCTCGAGCGCGTGCCGGTCGACCAGCCCGACGACCGCGGTGAGCCGCAGGTGCTGCTCCACTGCGCTCACGGCGACGACCGCTTCCAGCTGCTCATGTCCGCGCCGGCGTGCGCGGGGCTGGTCTCGTGGTTGGAGTCCGGCCCGCGGCCGGTGGGGAGGGTGATCTGATGCGGCTCGTCGTCGCGACCTGCGCGGCCCGGTACACCGGGCGCCTCTCGGCCCACCTGCCCCTCGCCACGCGCCTGCTCGTGGTCAAGGCGGACGGGAGCGTGCTGCTCCACTCCGACGGCGGCTCGTACAAGCCGCTCAACTGGATGAGCCCGCCCTGCTCGCTCGCGGTCACGGCCCCCGACGCGGACGCCGCCGAGCGCGGCGTCACGCAGGTCTGGCACGTGCAGCACGCCAAGTCCGACGACCGGCTCGAGATCGACCTGCACGAGGTGCTGCACGACTCGGCGCACGAGCTCGGGGTCGACCCGGGTCTGGTCAAGGACGGCGTCGAGGCCCACCTGCAGGCCCTGCTCGCCGAGCAGATCCACGTGCTCGGCGACGGTCACGTCCTCGTCCGGCGGGAGTACCCGACGGCCATCGGTCCGGTCGACATCCTCGCGCGGGACGCGAGCGGCGGCACGGTCGCGGTCGAGATCAAGCGCCGGGGCGACATCGACGGCGTGGAGCAGCTCACGCGCTACCTCGAGCTGCTCAACCGCGACCCGCACCTCGCACCCGTGCGGGGCGTGTTCGCGGCGCAGGAGATCAAGCCGCAGGCCCGGGTGCTCGCGCACGACCGCGGCATCGCGTGCGTCGTGCTCGACTACGAGGCGCTGCGCGGCATGGACGACGTCGTCGCCCGCCTGTTCTGACCGCACCACCCCGGGGAGAGCCATGGAGCAGCACGCGCCGGTCGGCCTCACGGACGCCGAGCGGAAGGCCCGTCTCGCGGCGCTGCGGCGCAGCTACGAGCGCTCGAGCCTCGACGAGGCCGACCTCGCGCCCGACCCGGTGACGCAGTTCCAGCGCTGGTTCGACGACGCCGTCGACGCGGGCATCGTCGAGCCCAACGCGATGGTGCTCGCGACCGCCACCGCCGACGGCGTGCCGTCGTCGCGCACCGTGCTGCTCAAGGGCGTGGACGAGCGCGGGTTCGTGCTCTTCACCAACCACGGCTCGCGCAAGGGCCGCGAGATGCTCGCCAACCCGCACGCGTCCCTGACCTTCCCGTGGCACGAGATGGACCGTCAGGTGATCGTCCAGGGCGAGGTCGAGCAGGTCGACCGGGACGAGACGGAGGAGTACTTCCGCAGCCGCCCGCACGGGTCGCAGGTCGGTGCGTGGGCGAGCGAGCAGTCGAGCGTCGTCCCGGACCGCGCCGCCCTCGACGCGCGGTACGACGAGCTGGGCGCGCGCTGGCCCGAGGGGACGGCGGTGCCCGTCCCCGCCCACTGGGGTGGCTTCCGCGTCCGACCGGTGAGCATGGAGCTCTGGCAGGGGCGGTCCTCGCGCCTGCACGACCGGCTGCGCTACCGGCGCGCCGGCGGCGGCTGGGTGATCGAGCGACTCGCGCCCTGACCCGCGCCCGGTCGCGGCGCGGGTGCCCGGGGACCCGGACCGGGCGCGCGACGCGCGTCGCGGACCGGCCCCACCGGGCGCCCCGCACCGCCAGAATGGGGCCATGACGCCCGCCGCCGTGCCCGCCCGTCCGACCGGTCCGACGGGGGAGCGGCTGGTCCTGCGCGGCCGGCTCGTGCTGCCCGACGCGGTCGTCGAGGACGGCGTCGTCGTCGTCGAGGGCGACCGCCTCGCCTGGGTGGGCCCGGTCGCGGCGTTCGCGGACGCGCAGGACGACGCGCTGCCGGCGCCGTCGTCCGACACGATCCTCCCGGGTCTCGTCGACCTGCACTGCCACGGCGGCGGTGGCGCGAGCTTCCCCGACGCGGCCGACGCGGCGGGCGCGCGCGCGGCGGTCGAGGAGCACGCGCGGAACGGCACGACGAGCCTCGTCGCGTCGCTCGTCACGGCCGCTCCGGAGACGCTCCTCGCCCGGACCGCCGTCCTCGCCGAGCTCGCCGACGCGGGCGAGCTCGCGGGGATCCACCTGGAGGGACCGTTCCTGTCCGCGGCCCGGTGCGGGGCGCAGGACCCGGCGCTCATGCAGGCCGGCAGCGCCGCGCTGGTGCGGGACGTCGCGGAGGTCGCGCGCGGTCACCTGGCGACGATGACGGTCGCGCCCGAGGTGGAGGGGGTCCTCGGGCCCGACGGCGCGGTGGCCGCGCTGGCCGCGGCCGGGGCGGTGCCGTCGATCGGGCACACCGACGCGACCGCCGAGCTGGTCGACGAGGCGCTCGCGGCGGCGCGCGCCGCGCTCGGCGCGTCCGGCGCCCGGTCGGGCCGGCCGACGGTGACCCACCTGTTCAACGGCATGCGCCCGCTGCACCACCGCGACCCGGGTCCGGTCGCGGCGTGCCTCGCGGCGGCGGCCGAGGGCGCGGCCGTCCTCGAGCTCGTCGCCGACGACGTGCACCTCGCGCCCGCGACCGTCCGGTCCGTCTTCCGGATCGCGGACCGACGCTCGGTGGTGCTCGTCACCGACGCCATGGCGGCCGCGGGCATGCCCGACGGCGAGTACCGGCTCGGCTCCATGTCCGTGCGCGTCGCGGGCGGCGTCGCACGGCTCACCGAGGGCGGCGCGATCGCGGGCGGCACGGCGCGGCTTGTCGACGTCGTGCGGGCGACCGTGGCCGCGGGGGTGCCGCTCGTGGACGCGGTGCGCGCCGCGGCGACGACCCCGGCCGAGGTGCTGGGCCGCACGGACCTCGGCGCGCTCGAGGCCGGCCGCCGCGCCGACGTCCTGGTGACGACGGCCGACCTCCGTCCCCGCGCGGTCCTGCGCGCGGGTCGCTGGCTCGTCCCGCCGCCCGCCTGAGGCGCCGGCGTCGGGACCGCTCCGGGCCCCCGCGTCCTCCGAACGGTCGGGGGCGTCCTGCGCGGAGGTTGGTTCAGGGGGTTGACGCAATTCCTCCCGGTGCGTCAGACTCACCGTCGAAGCGCTTCGTCGAAGCGCTTCGACGGATCTTCGACCCGCCCTTCGAGTGCGGCAGCGAGGACGACGACGACGTCGGAGGTGGCGCATGGCGACGATGCAGGACGTCGCGACGCTCGCGCAGGTGTCGCTCAGCACCGTCTCCTACGCGCTGAGCGGTGCGCGTCCGGTCTCCGCGGCCACCAAGGCGCGCATCGAGGCCGCGATGGCCGAGCTCGGGTTCCGGCCGAACGCCCTCGCCCGGGGGCTGGCGAGCCGCCGCAGCCACACCCTCGCGCTGACGTTCCCGGCGATGGAGACGGGCATCGGCGGCACGGTCGCCGAGTTCGTCCGCAGCGCCGCCGAGAGCGCGCGCCGGCACGGCTACCACCTCGTGCTCTGGCCGTTCGGGCCGCACGAGGCCGACGAGATCCGCGACCTCGCCCAGCAGGGCATGGCCGACGGCGTGCTGCTCATGGAGGTCTGCCTGGACGACGCGCGGGTCGACGCCCTCCACGCCGCGCACGTCCCGTTCACCATGATCGGCCGCACGCGGGACACCTCGGGCCTCACCTTCGTCGACGTCGACTTCGACCGCACGACCGAGGAGGCCGTCGACCACCTCGTCCGCCTCGGTCACCGGCGCATCGGCTTCGTCAACCACTCGGCGGCCAGCCGCGACGCGGGCTACGCGCCCACCGTCCGCGCCGAGCAGGGCTTCCGCGACGCCATGGCGCGGCGGGACCTCGTCGCGCACGCCGTCCACAGCGACGAGAGCCCCGGGGCGGGCCGGGCCGCGATGTCCGCACTGCTCAACGCCGAGCCGGGCCTGACCGCCGTCGTGACGATGAACGAGATGGCGACCTTCGGGGCGACGGTCGAGCTCCAGGCCCGCGGACTGCGCATCCCGGACGACGTCTCGGTGCTGTCGATCGTCACCTCGCCCGGTGTCGGCGCCATGAGCAACCCCGTCCTCACCACGATGCACGCGCCCGGCGCGGAGCTCGGCAGCGCGGCGGTCGAGGCGCTGCTCGGCCTGCTCCTCGGCGCCACTCCGCCGGACGCGCCCGTCCTGCTGCCCTGTCGGCTCGAGCCCGGCGCCAGCACGGCGCCGGCGCGCGACCGGACCTGACCCCCGGCCGGGCCACGAGCGCCCGGCCGGCCGCACCGCACGACCCGTCGGACCCGACCAGCACCACCACCGCACCACCAGCACGACCCGGCACCGGCACCACCCGGGCCACCGCACCACGTACCACCCGCACCACCCGGCTCCCGGGGCGCAGCGCCCCCGCCGGCACCCCCAGCGTTCGGGGCTCGCACCACGGTCCCGACCGCAGTACCACTCAACGAGGAGACACCATGGCTGCACTGAGGAGAGGCCGGCTGGTCGCCGGGCTCGTCGTCGTCCCGCTCGCGCTGACCGCCTGCGGCGGGGGCGGCGGCGAGGACGCCGGGGGCGACGGCGGCGAGGGCGGCGGTGGCGACACGCTGACGCTCTGGCACTACGAGGGCGAGGACTCCGCGATGGGGATCGCCTGGGACGAGGCGATCCGCGTCTTCGAGGAGGAGACGGGCGCGACGGTCGAGTTCGAGCGCAAGGCCTTCGAGCAGATCCAGCAGAGCGCCGGCATGGTGCTCAGCTCGGACGAGGGCCCGGACATCATGGAGTACAACAAGGGCAACGCGACCGCGGGCCTCCTGTCCTCCCAGGGCCTGCTCACGGACCTCACCGACGTCGCCGAGGAGCGCGGCTGGGCCGAGGCCCTGCCCGAGAGCATCCAGACGACCGCGCGCTACGACGAGAACGGCGTCATGGGCTCGGGCCAGTGGTTCGGCGTCCCCAACTACGGCGAGTTCGTCACCGTGTACTACAACAAGGCCCTCTTCGAGGAGCACGGCGTCGAGGTCCCGACGTCGCTCGAGGAGATGGAGGCGGCGATGGGCACGTTCGTCGACGCCGGCATCACCCCGCTCGGCATGGCGGGCGCCGAGTACCCCGCGGGTCAGCTCTTCTACGAGCTCACGCTCGCCGAGGCCGACCGCGACTTCGTCACGGCCTACCAGACCTACACGGACGACGTCGACTTCCAGGCCGACCCGCTCAAGCAGGGCGCCGAGCGCTTCGACCAGTGGGTCAAGGCCGGGTACGTCTCGCCCGACTCGGCGAGCCTCAAGGCGGAGGACATGGGCGTCTCGTTCATCAACGGGACGGTGCCGATGATGGTCTCCGGCTCGTGGTGGTACGGCCGCGTCGTGGCCGAGGCGCAGTTCGACTGGGGCGTCTTCAACTTCCCGGGCAACACGCTCAACGCCGGATCGAGCGGCAACCTCTGGGTCGTCCCCGAGAACTCGCAGAACAAGGAGCTCGCGTACGAGTTCATCGACATCACGATGCGCCCCGAGATCCAGGCGATCCTCGGCAACAACGGCGGCCTGCCGCTCGCGGCGGACCCGGCCGACGTGACCGACCCCAAGAGCCAGGAGCTCATCACGGCGTTCAACGAGGTGCTCGAGAACGACGGGCTCGCGTTCTACCCCGACTGGCCGGTGCCCGGGTACTACGACGTCCTCGTGGCGGGCTTCCAGTCGCTCATCAACCAGTCCAAGTCCCCCGAGGAGGTCCTCACCGAGATCGGGACCGCCTACGAGGACGGCGTCGCGAACATCGGCTGACGCCCCAGGCAGGGCCGGCCGTCCGCACCTCGCGGCGGCCGGCCCCGCCCCCGGCCGTCCCGGTTCGCTGCCCGAGGGAGACCTGATGACCACCCTGTCCCGGCGCGCCCCCGTCGCGCTCCGCCCGTCCCGCTCGCGTCGCACGCCCGGCGGGCGCGGCGTCTACTGGGCCTACCTCGTCCCCGGGGCCGTGCTCTTCGTCGGCGTGATCGTCGTGCCGTTCGTCATGAACCTCTACTACTCGATGACGCGGTGGCCGGGGATCGGCGACCCACGCTGGATCGGCTTCGACAACTACACCCGGCTCTTCGCGGACGAGACGTTCTGGACGTCGTTCCGCAACTCCGTCGCGATGATCGTCGCGATGGTCGTGGTGCCCACGCTGCTGGGCCTGCTCCTCGCCGCGGTGCTGTTCGACTACCTGGGCAAGCGGTTCGGCGGGGGAGTCGCGAGCGTCCTGCGCGCGACCTACTACCTGCCCCAGATCCTGCCCGTCGCCGTCGCGGGCATCCTGTGGAGCTGGATCCTCAACCCTCAGACAGGCGGCCTCAACGTCGTCCTCCGGTCGGTCGGGCTGGACGCGTGGGCGCTCAACTGGCTCGGCGACACCACCACGGCGATGCCGACGGTGATGACCGTGATGATCTGGGTCCAGATCGGCTACCCCGTCGTCATCTTCATGGCGGCGCTCCAGCGGGTGGACCCCGAGCTCTACGAGGCGGCCGAGCTCGACGGGGCGGGGTGGTTCCGCCGCTTCCGCGCGATCACCGTGCCGCAGATCCGGCCCGAGACCTTCGTCGTGACGCTGACCTGCACGATCGCGGCGCTCAAGGTGTTCGGCCCGGTCTACGTGCTCACGCGCGGCGGGCCCGAGAACTCGACCAACGTGCCGTCGTACTTCGCGTACCAGAACTTCTTCCCCAAGTCCCAGGTCGGCTACGGCGCGGCCATCGCCACCGTGCTCACGCTCATCGTCGTCGTCGTCTCCGTCGCGTTCATCCGCGCGCAGGCGGCCGGCGAGCGCAGGGAGGGCTGACATGACCGTCGCACCCGTCACCGCCGCCGGCACCGCCGGCCCCGCCGGCACCGCAGGGCGGACGCGCTCCACGCCCGCGACCCGCACCACCGACCGGCTGCACCGCGGCGCGCTGCGGTGGGTCGTGCTCGCGCTCGCCGTCCTCGTCGCGCTGGTCATGATGGCGCCGTTCGCGATCATGCTGCTCAACGCGTTCAAGTCGCCCGCCGAGTACTCGGCGTCCGGCCCGCTGACGCTGCCCACCGAGCTCTACACGGACGGGCTCGTCAACTTCTGGAACCGGGTCGACTACCCGGGCAAGCTCGCCAACTCCGTGCTCATCAGCGGCGCCGTGGCGGTCCTCGCGACCGTCGTCTCGCTGCTCAACGCGTTCGCGCTCGGCATCGGCCGGGTGCGCGGGCGGATGTGGATCGTCACGCTCTTCCTGCTGGCCAACATGCTCCCGCAGGAGGCGCTCATCTACCCGCTCTACTTCCTGGCCAAGGAGGTCGGGCTCTACAACACCCAGCTCTCCGTGATCATCATCTTCACGGTGATCCAGAGCGCCTTCGGCACGTACCTGCTCGCCTCGGTGCTCTCGACGTTCCCGCCCTCGGTGCTCGAGGCCGCCGCGCTCGACGGGGCGAACAGCTGGCAGGTGCTCTGGCGCGTCGTGTTCCCCATCACGCGCCCGACGCTGTCGGTCTTGGTGATCTTCTTCTTCATCTGGACCTGGAACGAGTTCTTCATCCCGCTCGTGATGCTCATCGACAACGCGACGCAGACCATCCCGGTCGCGCTCGCGTCCCTCCAGGGCGACCGCCTCATGGACGCGCCGACGATCAACGCCGGCTCGCTCGTCAGCCTGCTGCCGGCGGTGATCTTCTTCTTCGTGTTCCAGCGGACGCTCACGCGCGGCATCACCGCGGGTGCGGTCAAGTGACCGCCCCGGGCGCCGCGCCACCGACGACACCGACGGTACCGAAGACCCCGTCGACCCACCCGACCCACCCCAGCCGCCCGCTCGCGCGGGCGCACCGCGCAGGAAGCGACCCGACCCCATGAAGTTCACGGACGGCTACTGGATGGTGCGCGAGGGCATGCACCCGCTGCACCCCGCCGAGGCCTACGACGTCTGGTCCGACGAGCGGACGATGACCGTCTACGCCCCGACCGCACCGATCCGGCGCCGCGGCGACACGCTCAACCGACCCGTCGTGACGATCACGTACAGCTCGCCCATGCCGGACGTCATCCGTGTGCGGATCGACAACCACGTGGGCGGCGGCCGGCCGGGACCGCGGTTCGCGGTCGCGGACGAGGCGCCGCCCGTCAAGGTCGAGGTCGACGAGGCCGCGGGCGTGCTGACGTCCGGCAGCCTGTCGGTGCGCGTCGACCGCGAGCACTGGCGCGTGGACTTCCTCCACGACGGCGAGGTCCTCACGTCGAGCCCGCACAAGGGCACCGGCGTCGTGACGTCCGACGACGGCAGGCGCTACGTCCACGAGCAGCTGACGCTCGGCGTCGGCGAGCGCGTGTTCGGGCTCGGCGAGCGCTTCGGCCCGTTCGTCAAGAACGGCCAGAGCATCGACATCTGGAACGCCGACGGCGGCACGTCCTCGGAGCAGGCGTACAAGAACGTCCCGTTCTTCCTGTCCGACGCCGGCTACGGGGTGCTCGTCGACCACCCGGGGCGGGTCTCGTTCGAGGTGGCGTCGGAGATCGTCACGCGCACGCAGTTCAGCGTCGAGGGGGAGTCGCTCGAGTACCTCGTCATCGGCGGCCCGGAGCCCAAGGACGTGCTGCGGCGGTACACCGCGCTCACGGGCCGGCCGCCGCGCGTGCCCGCCTGGTCGTTCGGCCTGTGGCTGTCGACGTCGTTCACGACCGACTACGACGAGGCGACCGTGACGTCGTTCATCGACGGCATGGCCGAGCGCGGGCTGCCGCTCAGCGTCTTCCACTTCGACTGCTTCTGGATGCGCGAGCTGAACTGGTGCGACTTCGAGTGGGACCCCCGGACGTTCCCCGACCCCGAGGGCATGCTCGCGCGGCTCAAGGCCCGCGGGCTGCGCGTGTGCGTGTGGATCAACCCGTACATCGCCCAGCGGTCGCCGCTCTTCGCCGAGGCGGCCGCGGCCGGCTACCTCGTGCGCCGCCCGGACGGCTCCGTGTGGCAGTGGGACCTGTGGCAGGCGGGCATGGGCCTCGTGGACTTCACCAACCCGGCGGCCTCGGCCTGGTACACGGCCCAGCTCGACCGCCTGCTCGACATGGGTGTCGACGCGTTCAAGACCGACTTCGGCGAGCGGATCCCGACCGACGTCGTGTGGCACGACGGGTCGGACCCCGAGCGCATGCACAACTACTACGCGCAGGCCTACAACAAGGCCGTCTTCGACCTCCTCGTCGAGCGGCGCGGCGAGGGCGAGGCGGTCCTCTTCGCGCGCGCCGCGACGGCGGGCGGGCAGCAGATGCCCGTGCACTGGGGCGGGGACTGCTGGTCCTCGTTCGAGGCGATGGCCGAGTCGCTGCGCGGCGGCCTCTCGCTCGCCCTGTCCGGGTTCGGCTACTGGAGCCACGACATCGGCGGCTTCGAGGGGACGCCGGACCCCGAGGTGTTCAAGCGCTGGCTCGCGTTCGGCCTGCTGTCCTCGCACAGCCGGCTGCACGGCTCGACCTCCTACCGCGTGCCGTGGGCGTTCGACGAGGAGGCGGTCGACGTCGCCCGGACGTTCACGCACCTCAAGATGCGCCTCATGCCCTACCTGGCGCGCGTCGCCGAGGAGGCGCACACCGACGGCCTGCCGATGATGCGCCCCATGCTGCTCGAGTTCCCGCAGGACCCCGGCGCCGCCGGGGTCGACACCCAGTACATGCTCGGCGACGCGCTGCTCGTGGCCCCGGTCCTGCGCCCGGGCGGCCGCGCCCAGTACTACGTGCCCGAGGGCACGTGGACCCATCTGCTCACGGGTGCCCAGGTCAGCGGGCCGCGCTGGGTGCGCGACGAGCACGACGTCCTGTCGCTGCCCCTGCTCGTGCGGCCCGGGACGGTCGTACCGCTGGGGGCGCGCGTCGACGGGCCCGAGTACGACTGGGCCGACGGAGTGCTCCTGCGCGTCGTCGAGCCCGAGGACGGTGCCGAGGTCGAGGTCGTCGTGCCGCGCGGCGGCAGCGGTGTCCCCGCGGCCCGCTTCCGCGTCGCACGTGAGGGCGCGTCGGTGCGGGTCACGGCGACCGCGGCACCCGCCGCCTGGTCGGTGCAGGTGACGTCCGGCGGGCGCACGGGCGACGTCGTCGCGGCGGCGTCGGGTGCGGACGAGCTCACGGTGGACCTCGCATGACCGCCGCTCGCGCGCCACGTGGTGGCGCTCCCATCTCGTGGACATCGCGACCCGAACCGATTCGACTGCGGCAGGATGTGGCCTCATGACGACGACGCCATCGGTCCGGACCTTCCCCGCGAGCTTCGTCTGGGGGGCGGCGACCGCCTCGTACCAGATCGAGGGCGCGGTCACCGAGGACGGCCGCGGCCCGTCGATCTGGGACACGTTCTCCGCGACGCCGGGGCGCACGCTCGACGGGCACAGCGGCGAGGTCGCGGCGGACCACTACCACCGCACGGCCGAGGACGTCGCGATGATGAAGGACCTCGGGCTCGACGCCTACCGGTTCTCGCTCGCGTGGCCCCGGATCCAGCCGACGGGCTCGGGCGCGTTCAACCCCGCGGGCCTCGACTTCTACTCGCGGCTCATCGACGACCTGCTCGAGGCGGGCATCGACCCGGTCGTCACCATGTACCACTGGGACCTCCCGCAGCCGCTCGAGGACGCGGGCGGCTGGCCGGCGCGGGACACGGCGCTGCGGTTCGGCGACTACGCGCGCCGGGTCGTGGAGACCTACGCCGACCGCGTCAAGGTCTGGACGACGCTCAACGAGCCGTGGTGCTCGTCCTACCTCGGCTACGGCTCGGGCGTCCACGCCCCCGGCCGCACGAGCGAGGTGGACGCGCTGCGCGCGGTGCACCACCTCAACCTCGCGCACGGGCTCGGCGGGCGCGCGGTGCGCGAGGTCCTCGGTGACGCGGCCACCCTCTCGCTCACGCTCAACCTCCACGTCGCCCGGGCCGACGACCCGACGTCGGCGGAGGACCGCGACGCCGCGCGCCAGATCGACGCGCTCGCCAACCGCGCCTTCCTCAACCCCGTGCTCGACGGGTACTACCCGGCGGACCTGCTCGAGGACACGGCGCACCTCACGGACTGGTCGTTCGTGCAGGACGGCGACCTCGACGTCACGCGCACCGGCCTCGACGTGCTCGGCGTGAACTTCTACTCCACGCAGCGCGTGCGCCGGGTCCCGCCGGGCGTCGAGAAGTCGATGAACGACGGCCACGGCGCGTCGTCCGCGACGGCGTGGCCCGGCGCCGACCGGGTCGAGTTCCTCCCGCAGCCCGGCCCGTACACGGCCATGGGCTGGAACATCGACCCGACGGGCATGACCGAGCTCCTCGTCGGCCTGTCCCGCACCTACCCGGGCCTGCCGCTGATGATCACCGAGAACGGCGCGGCGTTCGAGGACGTCGTCTCCGAGGACGGCCGGGTGCACGACCCGGACCGCGTCAGCTACCTGCACCGCCACCTCGACGCCGTGGGCGAGGCGATGGACGCGGGCGCCGACGTGCGCGGCTACTTCGTGTGGTCGCTCATGGACAACTTCGAGTGGGCCTACGGGTACCACCGCCGCTTCGGGATCGTCCGGATCGACTACGACACGCTCGAGCGCATCTGGAAGGACTCCGCGTACTGGTACCGCGAGCTGGTGCGCACCGACGCCCTGCCCGCGGTCGAGAGCGCGCCCGACCTCGCCTGACCGCACCCGCCGGCCCGGGCCGCGCCCGGGCCGGCGCGCGTGGGGGAGGATGGACGCATGCCGAGCGGCCGACGGTCCACCAGGCGCCCGTGGGCGCAGGACCACCCCGAGCTCGACGTCGAGCGCGTGCGCGGCGGCCGCAGCACCGAGTCGGCGGCGGACGGCGAGTGGGTGGTCCAGCGGGTGAGCGGTGCGTCGGGCAAGGCCTACACCTGCCCGGGGTGCCGCCAGGAGATCGCGTCCGGCACGGCGCACGTCGTCGCGTGGGCGACGGACGACCTGCTGGGCGCCGAGGCCGGCGTCGCGGGGCGCCGGCACTGGCACGCGTCGTGCTGGTCGCACCGCGCGCGACGCCGGTGACCGGCACCGCGCGCGTGCCGCGGCTCGTGGCGACCGACCTCGACGGCACCCTGCTGCGGGACGACGGCAGCGTCTCGCCCCGCACCCGCGCCGCGCTGGGCCGCGCGCACGACGCCGGCCTCGACGTCGTCTTCGTCACCGCGCGGCCGCCGCGCTGGGTCGACGCGGTCGCGCACGCCGTCGCGGGGCACGGCGTCGTCCCGTGCCTCAACGGCTCGTTCGTGTACGAGCCCGCGAGCGGGGCGGTGCTCCAGGCCTCGACCATGCCCGACGACGTCGTCCAGGCGCTCGTCGCCGACCTGCGCGCCGCGCTGCCCGGGGTCGCCTTCGCGGCCGAGCGGGCCGCAGGGTTCGCCGCGGAGCACGGCTACCGCAACCACCACCCGGTCCCGCCGGGTGCGCCCCTGGCCGCACGCCTCGAGGACGTCCTCGACGGTGCGACCGGCAAGCTCCTGGCCCGGTGCGAGCGGGTCCCGGACGCCGAGATCGTCGCGCTCGTCGAGGCGGTCCTCGCGGGCCGCGCCGTCGTGGCGGACTCGGGTGCGCCCGGCCTCGCCGAGATCACCGGGCCCGGGGTCACCAAGGGTGCCGCGCTCGCGCGCTGGGCGGCCGAGCGCGGCGTGGCCGCGGCCGAGGTGTGGGCGTTCGGGGACATGCCCAACGACCTGCCCATGCTCCGGTGGGCGGGACGCTCGGTCGCCGTGGCGAACGCGCACCCGGACGTCATCGCCGTCGTCGACGAGGTCTGCGCGTCCAACGAGGACGACGGCGTCGCGGGCGTGCTCGAGCGGCTGCTCGGCGCCACGGAGGGCACGGGAGGCACGGAGGGCGCGGGGGACGCGCCCGTCCGCCGGGCCCCGCCCGTCGGGCGTCGATAGGCTCGGCCGTGATGAGCACCGACAGCGCGACGCCCGCCCCCCGCCCCGCCGCGGCGCCCACGCCGGCCCCGGACGGCACCGGCACGCCGATCCGCGCGCTCACCGTGCTGCCGGCCGTGCGCGAGGACATCGAGCTCCACACCGCCGACGGACTCACGCTCGTGGGAGAGCTCGCGCGGCCCGTCGACCGCCCGCCGGTCGCGACGCTCGTCACGCTGCACCCCCTGCCGACGCACGGCGGGTTCATGGACTCGCACGTGCTGCGCAAGGCGGCCTGGCGACTGCCCGCGCTCGCCGACCTCGCCGTGCTGCGGTTCAACACGCGCGGCACGTCGAGCCCGCGCGGCCGCAGCGGGGGCACGTTCGACGGCGGCGTCGCGGAGCACTACGACGTCGTCGCGGCGATGGAGTACGCCGAGTTCCACGACCTGCCGCGGCGCTGGCTCGTGGGCTGGTCGTTCGGCACCGAGCTCGCGCTCATGCACGGCGCCGACCCGTCCGTCGAGGGCGCGATCCTCCTCTCGCCGCCGCTGCACCGGGCGACGGACGAGCACCTGGCGGCCTGGGACGCGACCGGCAAGCCGCTCGTCGTGCTCGTCCCCGAGCTCGACGACTACCTGCGTCCCGCCGAGGCGCGCGAGCGCTTCTCGGCGGTCCGGGCGGCCGAGGTCATCGGCGTCGACGGGGCCCGGCACCTGTGGGTCGGTGAGGCCGCCGTGCGGCGCGTGCTCGACGAGATCGTCCAGCACGTGCTGCCCGGGCACGCGCCCCTGCCGACGACCTGGGACGGCCCGGTCGAGACCGCGACCGACGACGACGAGACCCGCTGAGGCCGGCCGGCACCCTCGACACCGGCCGCGGTCCCGCCGCGGCCGACACCACGACGAAGACGGAGAGACGACCGATGACGACGGACGGCATGCCCCAGGTCCACACCGTGCGCCGCGGCGCACCGGGGCGGCTGCCCCTCGTGCTCCTGCACGGCTTCCCGCTCGACCACCGGATGTGGCTCGACGTCGTCGACCTCCTCGCGGGCGACCCGACCGTGCTCGCGGTCGACCTCCCGGGCTTCGGCGCGTCGCCGTCGGGTCCCGACGTCGCGCAGGCGCTGGGTGCCGGGCCCGAGCCGTCGCTCGAGGTCGTCGCGGACGGCGTCGCGGCGGCGCTCCGCGCCGAGGGCGTCGACCGCGCGGTCGTCGCGGGCCTCTCGCTGGGCGGGTACGTCGCGATGGCCATGGTCGAGCGGCACCCGGAGCTCGTCGCGGGCCTCGGGCTCGTCGACACCAGGTCGACGGAGGACACCGACGAGGCGCGCGAGCGCCGGCGGGAGGTCGCGCGCACCGTGAGGGCGGAGATGCGCGTCGACGCGGTGCTCGGGATGCGCACGGCGCTGCTCGGCGCGACCAACCGCGTCGCGCGCCCGGACCTGTCCGAGCGCCTCGAGCGCTGGATCCGGGACCAGGGCCCGGCCGCGATCGCCTACGCCCAGGAGGCGATGGCCGTCCGGCCGGACCGGACCGCGGTCCTCGCGGGCTACCGCGGCCCGGCGGTCGTCGTCGTCGGCGACGAGGACGAGATCGCCCCCGTCGCGGCCGCGCAGCACATGGTCGACGCGCTCGCGGACGCCGAGCTCGTCGTCGTGCCGCAGGCGGGGCACATGACGAGCAACGAGAGCCCCGAGCCGGTCGCGGCCGCCCTCGGCAGCCTGCTGGCCCGCGCGCAGGGCTGACGCGCCGCGGGTGGTCCGGGCGCGGTGACGCGCCTCAGCCCTGGCGGCGCTGCTGCGTGCCGAGGGCGATCGCGAGCGCGTCGACGAGGTCGATCGACTCGCCGTCGCGCGCGCCCTTGCCGAGCACGAGCGGGGGGTCGCTCGGCTCGGGCCGCGCGCCCGTGACGAGGGAGCGCAGGCTGCCGGGCACCGAGAGCACGTAGAACTCGCCGTCCGTCCCGACCGCGACCGACTCGTTGCGGCGCAGGTACCAGCCCGTCAGCGGCGTCCGGTAGCGGCTCTGCCCGTCGTAGCTCCGGGCCTTGAGCGGCACGGGCGCGACGCCCCGCTCGCGCGCCTCGCGCACGAAGTCGGCGATGAGCGCGCGCGCCCGGGCCGACTCGGCGGCCCGGGCCCGCTCGAGCGCGTCGGCGTGGGCCGACGCCGCCTCGCTCCGCTGGTCCCGCCAGGCGCGCGCGGCGTCGGGGGAGTCGGCCGTCATGAGGTCGCGCTCAGCCGCGCTTGCGCGCCTTGGCGCCCGCCTGCGCGCCGACGGCGTCGCGCGGCGACCCGTCGCGCGGCTGGGGCACGACGCCGTCGGTGCCCTCGGCCTCGTCGGACCCGTCGACCTCGGCGGTGCCGGCGTCGGAGGCGTCGGACGTCTCAGTGACGGCGGCGTCGGCGGCGTCGGTGGCGTCGGTGGCCTCCACGTCGGCGGCCGCGTCGGCGTGAACGTCGGTGGCGTCCGCGGCCTCGACCGGCGTCTCGCGCCCGGGCCCGTCGGCGGTCGCGACGCCGTCGACGGCCGCGGCCTCCTCGAGGTCCTGCTCGAGGTCCACCGGGTCGGTGCCGCCCTGCTCGACGTCGACCTCCGCGTCGTCGGAGGCCCCGGCGTCCGCGGCCTCGGCGAGCGGGACGGCGCCCGCGGCGCCGCCGGCCGACGCGGCGAAGCGGGCCTCGACGTCGTCCGCCCGCTCGAGGATCGCGCGGGACGGCGCGCGGTCGTGCCCGAGCAGGTTGCGCAGCTCGTCGAGGTAGGACGTGATCGACTCGCGCTGGCGGTTGAGGTCCTCGACCTGCCGCGCCGCGCTCGTGCGCTCGCGCTCGGCCTCGGTCATCGCCTCGGACAGCGTGCGCTCGGCGTGCTCGCGGGCCTCGGCCACCACGCGGTCGGCGTTGCGCCGCGCGTTGGCGAGCAGGTCCTTGGCGTGCGCGTCCGCGTCGCGGCGGATCTTCTCGGCCTGCTCGAGCGCGTTGGCGACGCGCTGCTCGGCCTCGGCGGCGTGCGCCTCCGCGTCCCCGACGAGCCGCTCGGTCGCGGCGCGCGCGGCCTCGTGGCGCTCGGCGTCGGCGCGCTCGGCGGCCTCGCGGCGCGTGGCGATGTCAACCTCGGCGTCGGCGAGCAGCCGGCGGACCTGGTCGCGGATCGCCTCGGCCTCCTCGGTCGCGGCGCCCGTGAGCTCGGCCGCGGTCCGGCGGGCCTCCGTGAGCAGACGCTCCACCTCGAGGCGGGTCGTCTCGCGCAGCTCGGTCGTCTCGCGCTCGGTCGTCGCACGGAGCTCGGCCGCCTCGCGCTGCGTGGTCTCGCGGAGCTCGGTCGTCTCGCGGGCCGCCGTCGACCGCAGCTGGGCGACCTCGCGGTCCGTGGTCTCGCGCAGCTCGGTCGTCTCGCGCTCGGCCGACGAGCGCAGCTCCGTCGCGTAGAGCTCCGCCTCGGCGCGGAGCGCCGCGACCTCCTCGGCCGCGGCGTTGCGCTGGGCCGCGAGCTCGTCGGCGACGGCCGACCGCTGCTCGGCGACCTCGCGGTCGGCGGTCGCGCGCACGAACGCCGAGTACTGGTCGGCCTCGGTCCGCAGCGCGGTGGCCTGCGTCTCCGCACGCTGGAGCACGCCGCGCGCCTCGCGGTCGGTCACCGCGCGCACCGTGTCGGCGTACTCCTGGGCGTCGGCACGCATCGCGGCGACCGCCGCCTCGGTCGACGCCTGGAGGTCGGCGGACTCGGTCTGCACCTGGGTGCGCAGCGCGGCCGCGTACTGCTCGGCGTCGGTCCGGAGCGCTGCCGTCTCGGCCTCGGTCGTGCGGCGCAGCTCGGACGTCTCCGCGTCGGCCGCCGCCCGCAGGTCCTGGGCGTACCGCTCGGCCTCCTCGCGCTGGCGGCTCGTCTCTGCCTGGGTGGTCGAGCGCAGCTCGGCCGCGGCCTGCTCGGTCGTGACGCGCAGCTCGGTCGTCTCGCGCTCGACCGTCGCGCGCAGCGTGCCGAGCTCGCGCTCGAGGCCCGTGCGCCGCTCGTTCTCCTCGGTCGTGACGGCGCTCGAGATGCGGGCGGCCTCGCGCTCCGCGGAGCTGACGAGCTCCTCGGCCCGGCGCTGCGCGGCGACGAGGGTGCTCTCGGACTCCGACGCCGCGGTGCTGCGCACCTCCTCGGCCTCGCGGTGGGCGGTCGCGAGCATCTCGGCGACCTCGTTCTCCGCGCGTGCCCGCAGCTGACCGGCGGCGAGCTTGGCGCGCGCCATCGCGTCCGAGGCCTGGGCGTTGGCCTGGGCCATGACGTCGGACGACTGCTCCTCCGCCGAGCGCAGGAGCTGCTCGATGCGGGACCCGAGGCCGGAGTAGGTGGGCCGCTCGGCCTCGCGGAGCTGGCGGTGGGCCTCGGAGAGCTCGCCCGAGACCTGCATGGCGCGCGCGTCGAGCTGCTCGACCTGGGTGCGCGCGTCGGCGAGCTGCCGCTCGAGGGCCTGGAGGCGCTGCTCGACCTGGGTGCGCTCGTAACCGCGCATGACCACGGGGAACAGCGATCGCTCGTCGGGCACGGGTCCTCCTGGGTGTGCACGGGGCACTGACGGCACTGACTGGCACTGACTGGCTGACTGGCACTGACTGGCTGACTGGCACTGACTGGCTGACTGGCACTGACTGGCTGACTGGCACTGACTGGCACGGACTGGCTGACTGGCACGGACTGGCGCTGAAGGGGCTGCTGCAGGCGCCGCACGAGGGTGGCGCGACGGCCGCGGGGGCCGGGCGCCGACGGTCACGCGCGGCGGAGTCACGCCCAGGGTATCGGTCCGTCACGGCCCGCCACACTCGGTCCGGACGCTGCCCGCGGCGGCGCGCGCGCTGCCCTCGGCCGCCCCCGCGACCCGCTCCGGGGGAAGGCTCGCACCGCCTCCCCTATGGTGGAACGTCACGTCTGAAGGGACGGCTCGTGCTCCAACGCGCTCTCGCGTCGCTGCTCTGCCTGCTCGGTGCAGCGTCCATCGGCCTGGGGATCGCCTCGGCCACGGTCTGGCGACCCTCGGACACCCTCGTCGCCTCGGCGTCGGCCCCCGACGGGACGACGCTCCTGCTCACCGAGCCCGGCGTCCTCGACCTCGCGGCCGAGGACGTCACGATCCGCGCGACCGCCGACGGCGGGGCCGACGTCGTGCTGGCGGTCGGACGGACCTCGGACGTCGAGGCGTGGGTCGGCGACGACGCGGTGACGCGGGTCACGGGCCTCGCCGACCGCGAGACGCTCGCGACCGACGACGTCGCGGCGGCGGCTCCCGAGCCGACCGAGGCCGCACCGACGGAGCCGGCCGAGCCTGCCGAGCCGGCGGACCCCGCGACCGCGCCCGAGGAGGCCGTGCTGCCGCCCGACCCGGCCGGAGCGGACCTCTGGCTCTGGGAGACCGGCGGCCAGGGCGAGGCCACGCTGGAGTGGACCGCGCAGGACGGCCGGTGGAGCCTGCTCGTCGCGACCACGGGGGAGGACGCCCCGCCGCCGGTGCTGACCCTGACGTGGCCGCAGGTCGTCACGACGCCGTGGTACCTGCCCGGCGTGCTGGTCGGCGCCGCGCTGCTCGTCGCAGGGCTCGCGTGGTGGGCCGTCCTGCTCCTGCGTGCGCGGAGGCCCGCGCGCGCCGCCGCCCTGGCGCCCGCAGCACCGCGCACGCCGGCGACGACCTCGCCCGCGACGGCGCCCGAGGAGGCACCGGTCGCGCCGACGACGGCGGCTGCTGCGTCGGCCCACGCGGAACGCGCGGGCAGGACGACCGGTCCCCAGGGCGCCGCGGGCCCGCTCACCCGGCGCCAGCTGCGCGAGCTGGAGCAGCAGCGCGCCGCGGAGCGCGCGGCCGAGCACACGCGCGCGCTCCGGCTCCCGTCGCTCCGGCGCGCCGAGACCACCGACACCGGCGGCACGCCCGTGGCGCCGGTGACGGCTCGTGCCGCCGACCCCGCCCCCGCGGCGGGCCCGCAGCAGGCGCTGCCGACACCTCCCGGCCGGACGCCCGACGTGACCCCCAGCACGACGCCCAGCCTGAGCCCGCCCGCCGCGGCGTCGGCGCCGCGCGGCTGGACGCCGTCGGCCCCCGCCCCGGCCGCCGTGCCACCGGCCGCAGGTCCCGCCGGGCCGGCCACGCCGTCACCGACGGCGTCACCCGTCCGTCCTCCCGCCGGGGCGCCCAGGCCCGGGGGGCGGCCGGCGCCGAACCAGAGCTGGCGGTTCTCGGGCGCGTCGGGCCGGTCGTGGCGGAAGCGCCCGACGGCGGTGTTCGCGGACCACACGAGGGCCAGCAGGCTCTCGCCCGCGCGCAGCGTCCGCCCGCCCAGCT
>NZ_JADDKQ010000008.1 GCF_016464425.1 Actinotalea solisilvae | reverse complement strand
CGACCTGGGCGGGGGCTGGGGTGTCCGCTGGCTGGGGGTTCCGCCGCTTTCTCGTCGTCGACCCGGGGGCCACGTCGGGGGGCCGGCTGACCGGCCCCCCGACGTCATCCTGCCCGGGTCGGGGACTGCGTCGGGAACTGCGAGAGGGTCGAGGCGCCGGACTCAGTACTTGCGGTCCGGGAGGGCGGCCTTGGCGGCCTCCTGGTCGAACGCCTCGTCCTCGACGATCGTCCGCTTCTCGACGGTCTCACCCGCGACGACGGCCTTGACCAGCTCGGCGGCCTTCTCGCCCAGCAGCGGGTTGCACTCGACGATGTCGGCGAGCGCCTGCATGCCGTCGTGGACGGCGTCGATCGAGATGATCTTGATGTCCTCGCCCGGGACCGCGCCCGCCGCCTCGATGGCGTCGATCGCGCCGAGGGCCATGTCGTCGTTGTGCGCGTAGACGAGGTCGATGCCGTCCACGCCGTACTTCGACAGGAAGCCCTCCATGACGGACTTGCCGCCGTCACGCGTGAAGTCGCCGGTCTGCGAGTCGATCTTCTCGATCGGGCTGCCCTCGATGGCCGAGTCGAAGCCCTCGGCGCGGTCGTTGGCCGGCGCGGAGCCGGTCGTGCCCTCGAGGACGACCATCTTCGTGGGCTCCGTGAAGGTCTCCGCGGCCCACTGGCCCGCGGTCTCGCCCTCCTTCTTGAAGTCCAGGCCGACCCACGTCTCGTAGAGGTCCTCGGACGCCGTGATGGTGCGGTCCTCGAGGATCACCGGGATCTCGGCGTCCTTGGCCTCCTGGAGCACGTCCTCCCAGCCGTCCTCGACGATGGGCGCGATGACGATGGCGTCGACGCCCTGGTTGATGAAGGACCGCACCGCCTGGATCTGCGCGGCGGGGTCGTTGTCCGCCGCGTTGAAGACGAGCTCGAAGCCGTTCTCCTCCGAGAAGGCGGCCTTCATCGACTCCGTGTTGGCGCTGCGCCAGCCGCTCTCCGACCCCGTCTGCGCGAAGCCCACCGTGATGACGTCGTCGCCACCCGCGGCGGGCTCGGCGCCACCGTCACCCTCGCCGCCGTCGGTGCTCGTGGAGCACCCGGCCAGGGCCAGGGCCAACGTCCCCGCCACCGCGAACCCTGCCAGCATTCGCTTGCGCATCTCCCAGACCTCCTCGTCGAGGTCGGCAGCACTGCCGACCCATGGATGCTTCTCCGCCCGGATCCCACCAGGCCGTGTGAGCGATGTTAGCGCTCACGTTAGCGCTCACAGCAAGGCCCGCCAGGTCACGTTCTCGTAACGCCGGGACGGTGTCCGCACGGGGACGGGCGCGGCGAGCGGCCATGTGAGCGGCGTGGGGACCCTCACATCCTGCCTTCCCGATGTGAGCGGCAGGCCGCTGGCCCGTCGACCGGGCGCGCGTGGGCACGACGAAGCCCGGCCCGCCGAGGCGGACCGGGCTGCGTCGTGGCCGGTGGGTGCGCTCAGCGAGCGGCGCCCGCCCGGCGCTTGTTGTAGACGTCGAACGCGACGGCCAGCAGGAGCACGAGGCCCTTGACGACCTGCTGCACCGACTGGTCGATGCCCATGAGCTGCATGCCGTTGCTCATGACACCCATGATCAGACCACCGACCATGGCGCCGGTGACCTTGCCGACACCACCGGTGACGGCCGCGCCACCGATGAAGCAGGCGGCGATGGCGTCGAGCTCGAACATGTTGCCCGCCGCAGGCTGCGCGCCGTTGGACCGCGAGGAGTAGACCGCGCCCGCCACGCCGGCGAGGAAGCCCATGTTGACGAAGATCCAGAAGTTGACCCACTTGACCTTGACGCCCGAGAGCTGCGCGGCCGAGAGGTTGCCACCGATCGCGTACACGTGCCGGCCGAAGACGGTCCGGTTCGTGATGAGGCCGTACACGATGATGAGGACGGCCAGGATGATGAGGACGTTCGGCAGGCCACGGCTCGTGGCGAGCTGCCACGCGAACCACATCACGACGGCGGCGATGAGGACGATCTTCAGGACGAACAGCGGGAAGGACTCGACGACCTGCTGGTAGCGGACGCGCGCCTGGCGGCTGCGCCACTGCGAGTACGCGTAGCCCGCGACCGCGATGGCGAAGACGACGAGCGTGAACGCGTCGAAGCCCTGACCGCCGATCAGCCCGTTCTGGAAGCCCGACGCGATGCGCCCGTACTCCTGCGGGAACGGCGACAGCGAGATGTTGTCGAGCGTGAGCAGCGTCGCGCCGCGGAACAGGAGCATGCCGGCGAGGGTGACGATGAACGCCGGGATCCCGATGAACGCGACCCAGAAGCCCTGCCACGCGCCGACGAGGAGGCCGACGACGATCGCGACCAGGACGCCGACCCACCACGGCTGGCCGTTCTTGATGACCAGCGTCGCGGACACGGCGCCCGTGAACGCGACCACCGAGCCGACCGACAGGTCGATGTGGCCGGCGATGATCACGATGACCATGCCGATGGCGAGGATGAGGATGTACGAGTACTGCAGGACGATGTTCGAGATGTTGCCCGGGGAGAGCAGCAGACCGCCCTGGTACCACGGGTTGCGCGCGTCGGCCGTGAGGATCGCGAACAGCGCGATGATGGCCACGAAGGCGATGTAGATACCGCTCTGCCGCATGTTCCGGGTCATCAGCTCCCGGATGCTTGCGATGCCAGTCATTGCACCTTGTCCTGTTCTCTTTCCTGGGTCATGAGCTCCATGAGGCGCTCCTGGCTGGCCTCGGCGACCGGGACCTGGCCCGTGATCCGCCCGAAGGCGAGGGTGAAGATCCGGTCGCAGATGCCGAGCAGCTCGGGCAGCTCGGAGGAGATGACGATGACGGCCTTACCGGCAGCCACCAACCGGTTGATGATGGTGTAGATCTCGTACTTGGCACCGACGTCGATGCCCCGCGTCGGCTCGTCCAGGATGAGGACGTCCGCGTCGGTGTAGATCCACTTGCTCAGCACGACCTTCTGCTGGTTGCCGCCGGAGAGCTTGCCGACGACCGCGAGCACACTGGGCGTCTTGATGTTCATGGACGCCCGGTACTCCTCGGCGACCTTGAGCTCCTCGTTGCCGTTGACCCAGCCGCGGCTCGACAGCTTGGGCAGGCCCGCCGCCGAGATGTTCCGCTTGATGTCCTCGATGAGGTTGAGGCCGTACTTCTTGCGGTCCTCGGTCGCGTACGCGATGCCGTGGTCGATCGCCTCGCTCACCGAGCGGATCCTGATCTCCTCGCCGCGCTTGTAGACGCGGCCGGTGATGTCGCGGCCGTAGCTGCGACCGAAGATGCTCATCGCGAGCTCGGTGCGGCCGGCGCCCATGAGGCCCGCGATGCCGACGACCTCGCCCGCGCGCACGTCGAACGCCGCGCCGTCGACGACGACACGGCCGATCTGGGTGGGGTGGTAGACGGTCCAGTCCTCGACGCGCAGGGCCTCCTCGCCGATGTTCGGCGTCCGCTCGGGGTAGCGGTGCTCGAGGTCGCGGCCGACCATGCCCTTGATGATGCGGTCCTGCGTCGAGGTCGGGTCGCTCATGTCGAGCGTCTCGATCGTGCGGCCGTCGCGGATGATGGTGGTCCGGTCGGCGATCTCGGCGATCTCGTTGAGCTTGTGCGAGATCATGATCGAGGTGATGCCCTGCCCCTTGAGGTGACGGAGCAGGTCGAGCAGGTGCTCGGAGTCCGTGTCGTTGAGGGCCGCGGTGGGCTCGTCGAGGATGAGCAGCTTGACCTCCTTCGAGAGCGCCTTGGCGATCTCGATGAGCTGCTGCTTGCCGACGCCGAGCTGCCCGACGGGGGTGGTCGGGTTCTCGTCCAGGCCGACGCGCGCCAGGAGCTTGGCCGCCTCGGAGTTCGTGTGGTTCCAGTCGATCAGGCCACCGCGGCCGCGCTGCTCGTTGCCGAGGTAGATGTTCTCGGCCACGGAGAGGTACGGCACCAGCGCGAGCTCCTGGTGGATGATCACGATGCCGACGTGCTCGCTGTCGTTGATGGAGTGGAACTCCGCCAGCTGGCCGTCGTAGCCGATCTGACCCTCGTAGGTCCCCGCGGGGTAGACGCCCGACAGGACCTTCATCAAGGTCGACTTGCCGGCGCCGTTCTCCCCGCAGATCGCGTGGATCTCGCCCCGCTCGACGCTCAGGTTCACGTCCTGCAACGCCTTGACCCCGGGGAAGGTCTTGGTGATGTTGCGCATCTCCAAGATGGTGCTCATGCGGCCTCTACCTCGCTCTTGTCGTGGCCACGGATGGTCTCGTGCCGGTGCCGGTCCGGCGGGGCGGGGCCCCGCCGGACCGGCACGTGGCGTGGAGTGTCAGCCGGCCTGGCCGGACGCGACCTCTTCAGCGGTCCAGTAGCCCGAGTCGACGAGCAGCGCCTGGATGTTGTCGGCGTAGACGATGTCCGACTCCAGCAGGTAGGACGGGACGACCTTGACGCCGTTGTCGTACGTCTCGGTGTCGTTCGCCTCCGGCTCCTCACCCTCGAGGTACGCCTGCGCGGCCACGACGGCCTGGTCGGCGAGCTTGCGGGTGTCCTTGAAGATCGTCGAGAACTGCACGCCGTCGGCGATGAGCTTGACCGACGCGATCTCGGCGTCCTGACCGGTGACCGGCGGCATCGGCTTGGCGGCGTCGCCCACGGCGTAGCCCGCGTTCTGCAGCGCCGTGATGATGCCGCGCGACAGGCCGTCGTAGGGCGACAGGACGCCCTGGACGACGCTGCCGTCGCTGTACGCGGAGGTCAGGAGGTCCTCCATGCGCTTCTGCGCGGTCTCCTGCTGCCAGCGCAGCGTGGCGACCTGCTCGATGTCCGTCTGGCCGGACTTGATGACGATCGTGCCCTCGTCGATGTACGGCTGGAGGGTGTCGATCGCGCCCGCGTAGAAGAAGTGGGCGTTGTTGTCGTCCAGCGAGCCGGCGAAGAGCTCGACGTTGAACGGGCCGGTGGCGTCGCCCTCGGCACCGTCCTGCGTGAGCAGGCCGAGGCCCACGAGCAGCGACGTGGCCTGCTGGACGCCGACCTGGTAGTTGTCGAACGTGACGTAGAAGTCGACGTTCTCGCTGTCACGGATGAGGCGGTCGTAGGAGATGACCGGGATGCCCGCGTCCGCGGCGGCCTGGAGCTGGCTCGCCAGCGCCGTGCCGTCGATGGCGGCGATGATCAGCGCCGAGGCGCCCTTGGTGATCATCTGGTCGATCTGCTGCGACTGGGTCGGGATGTCGTCGCCCGCGAACTGCAGGTCGACCTCGTACCCGGCCTCCTCGAGACCCGACTTCACGGCGTCGCCGTCGGCGATCCACCGCTCGGAGGTCTGCGTCGGCATCGAGACGCCGATGAGGCCGCCCTCCGACGACTCCTCCGTCGTGCCGGTGTCACCTTCCTCGGTGCCCGTGTCGCTGCCCGCGCCCTCGCCACCGCAGGCGGCGAGCGACAGGGCGAGCGTCATGCCCACCGCGACCGCGGCGAACTTCCTGGTGCTCATGTCTCCTCCTCGAGAACTTTCGTGCATCTGGGCTGCCTGGGACTTCCAGACGGACCCGGGGGCCACCCCGACCGCCCAGAGGGGTCAGGAAGGTCTGTGTGGTGCTGGGGTTGTGGTGCTGTGCCGTGCTACTCCACCTGGACGACCTCGGCGCCGGCACGGCGCAGCCGCGCGAGCTCGTGGGCCGGGGCCGAGGGCCCCGTCACCACGCTGTGGACGTCCTCCAGCCGCGCGATGCGGCCGAGGTGGACCTGTCCGAGCTTGGAGCCGTCGGCGACGACGACGGCTCGCTCGGCGGAGGCGATCATGCGCTGCTTGACCTCGGCCTCGGGCAGGTTCAGGTTCGTGATGCCGTGGTCGGCGTCGATCCCGTTGCAGCCGATGAAGCCCAGGTCCGCGTGCAGGCGGTCGAAGAGGACCGTCGCCATGGGGTTGACCAGGGAGTGCTGGAGGTGGCGGAGCGTGCCGCCCGTCACCACGACGCTGAGACGGCCGATCGCCGCCTCGAGCTCGAGCGCGATGTTGAGACCGTTCGTGATGACGACGACCTGCTCGAGGTCCGTGCGCGCGACGAGCGACTTGGCGATCGCGCTCGTCGTCGTGCCGACGTCCAGCAGGACGCTCATGCCGGACGAGACCATCGCGGCAGCGTGCTCGCCGATGCGCTGCTTCTCGCGGGCGAACTCGACCGCGGACTCCTCGAACGAGGGCTCGAGCCGGTGGGCCGCCGGGGCGATCGCACCGCCGCGGACGCGGCGGACGCCGTGGCTGGCCTGGAGCGCCGCGAGGTCGGCCCGGACGGTGACGTCCGAGATGCCGAAGGCCCCGGAGAGGTCGGCGACCCGCACGAAGCGGCGCTCCCCGATCATGTGGAACATGCGCTCGCGGCGCACCGCCGCGGGCAGCTGTTCCACCTCTTCCTTGAGCACGCACCTACTGTCGGCGCCCGCGGTGGCTTGAGTCAACTTCGTGAAGCCAACTTTTGATTGCGAAACAGTAACGGAGCCGGGAGGCCGCGAAGGGCTGGGCCCAACGTCCCGGTCCGGCGCCCGCCACAGGCGTCCCACCTGCGGAAACATGCCCGATAAGGTCGGCCGGCACGGGCCCCGACGTGAGTGTCCGGGCGGGTGAAAATCGAAACCCGGCGAAAGGGCGCAGGCGGCCGTGGCCGCGAGGCGGCGCGGCGCGGGACGCGCGCGTACGGCCTCGTGCGGCCCGGAGAGCTGGGGGTCCCTCGCGTGGGCGAGTGCGATGTTAACGTTCACATCGCCTAGGGGTCAAGGGCCGTCCGGCGGACGGCCCCGGGCGCACCGCAGGGGCGGCCCGGCGGGTTCGCACCCGCCGGACCGCCCCTGGGGACGTCAGCCCTCGGCCTGGCCGGAGGCGACCTCCTCGGCCGTCCAGTAGCCCGAGTCGACGAGCAGCGCCTGGATGTTGTCGGCGTAGACGATGTCCGACTCCAGCAGGTACGACGGGACGACCTTGACGCCGTTGTCGTACGTCTCGGTGTCGTTCGCCTCCGGCTCCTCACCGGCCAGGAAGTCCTGGGCGGCGGTGACGGACTGGTCCGCGAGCTTGCGGGTGTCCTTGAAGATCGTCGAGAACTGCACGCCGTCGGCGATGAGCTTGACCGACGCGATCTCGGCGTCCTGACCCGTCACGGGCGGCATCTCGGTGTAGCCGGCGTTCTGCAGCGCCGTGATGATGCCGCGCGCGAGGGTGTCGTTGGGCGACAGGATGCCGTCCACCTTCGAGCCGTCGCTGTAGGTCGACGTGAGGAGGTCCTCCATGCGCTTCTGCGCCGTCTCGCCCTGCCAGCGCAGCGTGGCGACCTGCTCGATGTTCGTCTGGCCGGACTTGACGACGATCGTGCCGTCCTCGATGTACGGCTTGAGGGTCTCCATCGCGCCGTCGAAGAAGAAGTGCGCGTTGTTGTCGTCGAGCGAGCCCGCGAAGACCTCGATGTTGAACGGGCCCGCCGGAGCGTCCGCCGCCTCGTTGCCCTCGGCGTCGAGCAGGCCGAGGCCGTGGAGCAGCGCGGTGCCCTGCTGGACGCCGACGTTGTAGTTGTCGAACGTCACGTAGAAGTCGACGTTCTCGCTGTCGCGGATGAGGCGGTCGTAGGCGATGACCGGGATGCCCGCGGCCGCGGCGGCGTCGAGCTGCCCCGCGAGAGCCGTGCCGTCGATCGCGGCGATGATGAGGAGCTTGGCGCCCTTCGTGATCATCTGGTCGATCTGCTGCGACTGGGTCGGGATGTCGTCACCGGCGTACTGCAGGTCGACCTCGTAGCCGGCCTCCTCGAGACCCGCCTTGACCGCGTCGCCGTCGGCGATCCAGCGCTCGGACACCTGCGTGGGCATCGAGACGCCGATGAGGCCGCCCTCGGACTCCTCGGTGGTCGTGCCCTCGTCGCCCGGCTCCTCCTCGGTGGTCGAACCGGCGCCACCGCCGCCGCACGCGGCCAGCGTCAGGGCGAGCGTCATGCCCGTCGCGATCGCTGCGAACTTCCTGGTGCTCATGCGTCTCCTCCTCGAGACCTGCTCCGAGCGGGGGGTCGGAGACCGCCCGCGCACCCGGACCAGCGGCCCGGGCACCGACTGCTGCCGCCTGCGGAGGTGACAGTCCGGGCGACGTCGCCCGCGCCCTCCCGGCGCACGTCCTTACTGTCGGGGACCGCTCGACATTGGGTCAACTTCGTGAACACAACCTGTGATTGCGAAACAGTAACGGCCCGCGGTGCGTCCCGGAGTGGCCGGTTTGTCACTGGCGTCAGGGCCCTCACCTGCGACGATGCGCCGGAAGAAGGTTCACGGGGTGAAGGTTCGCCTCCGATTTCGAAAGCAAGGGACGCCTTTCGGGAAGTCTGGGCGAAAGGCAACGCAGAACACCGGAGAAACCCACCCGCCCACACGACGGGCGGTAGCGCTCCCACCGTGATTGATCGTGACCGTACCGTTGCCTGCCGTCCGCGCCTCGGTCCCCCGGACGGCCGAGCGACCGAAGCCCGCCGACGGCCGCGCGACCGCCTCACCCGGCCGGGACGCCGGGAGGCCGGGGCCGTCGTGAGGGGCGCCCGCCACCCCGGGGGGGGCGGGGGGGCGGCGGGGCCGGTGTTGGGGCCCCCGGCCTCCCGGGTGGTGCGCCCGCCGGACCTCGGTCCGGCGGGCGGCTCGGTCAGAACCCCTGCGCGAGGCGGTAGTACGCCTGGTTCCAGCGGATCTCCTGGGCGAACGCGCGCGGCGTGGTCGCGTCGTCGATCGTCAGCAGCTCGGTCCGCGCGATGTCGGCGAAGTCGACCCACGCGTCCATGCCGACCTGCGTCGTGAGCACCGTGTGGTGCGCGGCACCGGCCATGAGCCACGCCTCGGCCGACGTCGCGAAGTCCGGCTGCGGCTTCCAGACGGCGCGCGCGACCGGGAGGTGCGGCAGGTCGGCGTCGGGCGGGACGACCTCGACGGCGTTCGCGGTCAGGCGGAACCGGTCGCGCATGTCCGACAGCGCGACGACGACACCGGGGCCCGCGTCCGTGTCGAAGACCAGGCGGACGGGGTCCTCCTTGCCGCCGATGCCGAGCGGGTGGATCTCGAGCGACGGCTTCGCGGTCGTCAGCGACGGGCAGATCTCGAGCATGTGCGCGCCGAGGATCTTCTCGTCGCCCGGCACGAGGTTGTAGGTGTAGTCCTCCATGAGCGACGCGCCGCCCGGCAGGCCCTCGCCCATGACCTTCGCCGCACGCACGAGGATCGCGGTCTTCCAGTCGCCCTCGGCGCCGAAGCCGAAGCCGCGCGCCATGAGGCGCTGCACCGCGAGCCCGGGGAGCTGGCGCAGCGCGCCGAGGTCCTCGAACGTCGTCGTGAACGCGGTCGCGCCGATCTCGCCGAGCAGCGCGAGGAGCGCGAGCTCCTGCGTCGCGCCGTAGCGCAGGGAGTCGTGCCGCTCGCCCCCGGCGCGGAGCTCCGGCACGACGTCGTACGTGTCCTCGTACTCGGCGACGAGCGCGTCGACGTCGGCGGGCGCGACGGCGTCGACCGCCGCGACGAGCTCGTTGACGCCCCACGTGTTCACCGAGACGCCGAGGCGCAGCTCGGCCTCGGTCTTGTCGCCCTCGGTGACCGCGACGTTGCGCATGTTGTCGCCGAAGCGCGCGAGCTTGAGCTCGTGCGTCGCGGCCCAGCCGGCGGCCGCGCGCACCCACGTGCCGACCCTGGCCTGCACCGCGGGGTTGGAGACGTGGCCGACCACGGTCTTGCGCGCCACGCCGAGGCGGGACTGGATGTACCCGAACTCGCGGTCGCCGTGGGCGGCCTGGTTGAGGTTCATGAAGTCGAAGTCGATGGTCGACCACGGCAGCTCGACGTTCGCCTGGGTGTGCAGGTGCAGCAGCGGCGTGCGCAGCGCGTCGAGGCCGGCGATCCACATCTTCGCGGGCGAGAACGTGTGCATCCAGGCGATGACGCCGATGCACGCGTCGTCGGCGTTGGCCTCGAGGGCGATCCGGCGGATCGCGTCCGAGTCCTTGAGCACGGGCTTCCACACGATGCGCACGGGCACGGCGTCGGCGGCCTCGAGCTCCCGGGCGATCGCCTGGGACTGCTCGGCGACCTGCCGCAGGGTCTCCTCGCCGTAGAGGTCCTGGCTCCCGGTGAGGAACCAGACCTCGCGGTCGGCGTAGGGCTTGGTCATCGCATCTCCTTGTCGTCGGGCGGGCGCCCGGGCCGGTGGGTACGGACGGCGGAGCGTCAGCGCCCGTAGACGTTCTGGTAACGGTCGTAGAGGCGGTCCACGTCGGTCTGCGCGATGGGCAGCGGCTGGCCGAGCTGGCGCGAGATGTGCACGGTGCGCGCGACCTCCTCGCACATCACGGCGGCCTTGACCGCGGCCTTGGCGTCGCGGCCGATCGTGAACGGGCCGTGGTTGCGCATGAGCACCGCGGGGCTGCGGCTCTCCCGCAGCGTCTCGACGATGCCGCGGCCGATCGAGTCGTCGCCGATGAGCGCGAACGGGCCGACCGGGATCTCCCCGCCGAACTCGTCGGCCATCATCGTCAGCACGCAGGGCACCGGCTCGGCACGTGCGGCCCACGCGGTCGCATAGGTCGAGTGCGTGTGCACGACGCCGCCCACCTCGGGCATGTGCCGGTACACGTGGGCGTGCGCCGCGGTGTCCGACGAGGGCGAGCGGTCGCCGTCGACGAGCGTCCCGTCGAGGTCGCAGACCACCATCGCGTCGGCCGTGAGCTGGTCGTACGTCACGCCGCTCGGCTTGATGACGAAGAGGTCGCCCTCGCCCGGTCCCGAGGGGTCGACGACGACGCGCTGGGACACGTTGCCCGCCGTCCACACCACGAGCTCCCACCGCGGCAGCTCCGCGTGGAGCGCCGCGACGACCTCGCGCGTGCGCGCGACCTCCTCGCGGACCGCGTCCGGGTACTCGTCCAGCGTCCGCACCGTCATGCCCTGCTCCCTGCGTTCGTCGTCGGTCCGGCGGCGCCTCGCGGCCCGCCGGGGGGTGCTGCTCGTGCCGCCGGGTCAGCCGTGGTGGCCCGTGGCCTCGACCGCCGCCCGCTCGATCGCGAGCCCGGCCTCGTACCGCTCGAGGTACGTCGCGAAGCCCGCGACGTCGCCCGGGTCCGGCGCGGCGACGTCGACCGCGGCGTCCGCGAAGACGCGCGTGCCCAGGTAGGCGCCGAGGTCCAGCTCGTCCGCGGCGTGGAGGTAGGAGGCGAGGACGGCCATCCCCCAGGGCCCGCCCTCGCTCGCCGTCGTGGCGACCGCGACCGGCGCGCCGACCGCGGCGGCGAGCAGGCGCTGCGCGACGCCGGCCGTGCGGAACATGCCGCCGTGCGCGAAGAGCGCGTCGATCTCGACGCCCTCGGCCGCGAGGACGCGCATGCCGAGGCTCAGCGTCCCGAACGCGCCGTACACCTGGGTACGGACGACGTTGCCGAGCGTCAGCCGGCTGCCCGGCGTGCGCACGAGGAGGGGACGCCCCTCGGTCAGCCCCGTGATCGGCTCGCCCGACAGGTAGTTGTAGGCGAGCAGGCCGCCCCCGTCCGCGTCGCCCTCGAGCGCCTCGCGCAGGAGCGCGCCGAAGACGGCGTCGGGCTCGGCGGGGTGCCCGAGCACGGCCGCGAACCGGCCGAAGACCTCGGCCCACGCGCCGAGCTCGCTCGCGCCGTTGTTGCAGTGGACCATCGCGACGAGGTCGCCGGCGGGGGTCGTGACGACGTCGAGCTCGTGGTGCACGCGCTCGAGCGGCTTCTCGAGCACGACCATCGCGAAGATGCTCGTGCCGACGCTCACGTTGCCCGTGCGCGGGGCGACGGCGTTCGTCGCGACCATGCCCGTGCCGGCGTCGCCCTCGGGCGGGCACAGCGGGATGCCCGGGCGCAGCGTGCCCGTCGGGTCGAGGAGGGCCGCGCCCTCCGGGGTGAGCTCGCCCGCCGGGCGGCCGGCGACGAGCACCTCGGGCAGCAGGTCGGCGAGCGGCGGGACGGCCGGGCCGCCCGGACGGCCCGCGACGAGCGCGTCGAACCGCGCGAGCATGCCGGCGTCGTACGCGCGCGTCGCGGGGTCGACCGGGAACATGCCCGACGCGTCGCCGACGCCGAGCACCTGGCGGCCGGTGAGGCGCCAGTGGACGTAGCCCGCGAGGGTCGTGAGGTGACGGATGCGCGGGACGTGCTCCTCCTCGTCGAGGACCGCCTGGTAGAGGTGGGCGACCGACCAGCGCAGCGGGATGTTGAAGCCGAGCAGCGCGGTCAGCTCGGACGCCGCCGGCCCCGTGGTCGTGTTCCGCCACGTGCGGAAGGGCGCGAGCAGCTCGCCGTCGGCGTCGAACGCGAGGTAGCCGTGCATCATCGCCGAGACGCCGAGGGCGCCGACGGTGGTGGGGCGCACGCCATGGCGGCGCTCCGCGTCGGCGAGCAGCGACGCGACGCACTCCTGCAGGCCGGCCCAGACCGCGTCGAGCGAGTAGGTCCACACCTTGTCGACGAGCTGGTTCTCCCAGTCGTGGCTGCCGGTCGCGAGGGTCGCACCGTCCGGGCCGACCAGGCAGGCCTTGATGCGGGTCGAGCCGAGCTCGATGCCGAGCGACGTGCGGCCCTCGGCGACGACGGTCGCGAGGTCCTCGTCCGTGGCCCGGTGGGGGTCGACCGTCATCGGCTCTGCTCCTCGTCGAGGCGGTGGGGGTGTCGCCGCTGTTCACGCGGCGGGTCGCACGGTGGTCATGCGGGTCCGGTGCCGGCGGTGTCGTCCGACCCCTGAATGTTAACGTTCACATAGTGCCTGTCAAGGAGGACCCTGGTCCCACGGTCGCACGTCCGGGCCGGGCGTCGCCGCCGCCTCAGCCCCGCGGCGGGCCGCTGCTCGCGCGGACCACGAGCCGCGGCGGGATGAGGTCCGGCGCGCCGTCGTCGGCGCCGCCGATGGCCGCGAGCAGCAGCTCGAGGCAGCGCCGGCCGAGCGCGCCGAACTCCTGCCGCACCGTCGTCAGCGGGGGGAAGAAGTGCGCGGAGCCGTCGACGTCGTCGAAGCCGACCACGGAGACGTCGCCGGGCACCGAGACCTCGGCCTCCGCGAACGCGCGCAGCAGCCCGAGCGCGAGCTGGTCGTTCGCCGCGAAGACGGCGGTCGGCAGGTCCTCGCGCACCAGCTCGCGGCCGACCGCGTAGCCGCGACCGGCGCTCCAGTCGCCCCGCACCGGCTCGCGCACGTCGAGCCCCGCGGACGCCATCTCGTCGCGCCACCCGCGCACGCGCGAGCGCGCATCGAGCCAGTCCTCGGGCCCCGACAGGTGGACGACGTCGCGGTGGCCGAGCTCGACCAGGTGCCGGGTCGCGAGCCGCGCGCCCGCGTACTGGTCCACGGCGACCGTGTGCACCCGCTCGCCGGGGACGTCCTTGGGTCCGACCATGACCACGGGCACGGGTGCGTCGAACGCGCGCACCGCCTCGACCGCCTCGTCGTGCGCCGCGATGACGACGACGCCCTCGACGCCCTGCGCCATGAAGTGCTCGAGCACCTGGCGCATGCCCTCGGCCTCCCAGCGCGCCACGGTCGCGACGCTCACGTACAGGCCGGCGTCGCGCGCGGCACCCTCGACGGCGATGAGCGTGCTCGTCGGACCGAACAGGGCGGAGCCCGACGTGACGACGCCGATCGTGTCCGTCCGGCGCGTGACGAGCGCGCGCGCCGCCGTGTTCCGTCGGTAGCCGAGCTCGGCGATCGCGTCGAGCACGCGCTGGCGCGTCTCGGGGCGCACGCTCGGGTGGCCGTTGAGCACGCGCGAGACCGTCTGGTGGGACACGCCCGCGACGGCGGCGACGTCGCTCATCGCGGGCGGTCGCGGCAGGCTCACCCCAGCTCCTCGGCCAGGGCGCGCGAGCGGTCGTGCGCCGCCTGGGCCGCAGCCAGCACCGCGGCGCGCACCCCGTGCGCGTCGAGCTCGCGCAGGCCGGCGACGGTGGTCCCGCCCGGCGAGGACACGCGCTCCCGCAGCACGACCGGGTGCTCGCCGGACTCGCTCAGCAGCGCCGCAGAGCCCCGGAAGGTCGCGACCGCGAGCTCGAGGGACTGCGCACGGGTGAGCCCGAGCAGCACGCCCGCCTCCGCGAGCGCGTCGACCAGGTAGAAGACGTACGCCGGGCCGCTCCCCGAGATCGCCGTGACCGCGTCGAGGAGCCGCTCGGGCACGCGGATGACGAGGCCCGTCGCCGCGAGGAGGCGCTCGGTGAGCGCGAGGTGGTCGTCGGTCGCGGCGCCGCCGGCGCTGATCGCGCTCGCTCCCTGGCCGACGGTCGCCGGGGTGTTCGGCATGACGCGGACGACCGGCGTGCCCGCCGGCAGGCGCGCCTCGTAGAAGGACAGCGGCAGCCCGGCGGCGACGCTCACCACGAGCGTCCCCTCGCGCAGGCGCGGCCCGATCTCCTCGAGCGCCCCCGCGACGTCGACCGGCTTCACGGCGATCACGACGACGTCGGCGCGGCTCGCGACCTTGCCCGCGGAGTCCGCCGCGCGCACGCCGTACCGCTCCGAGACCTCCATCGCGCGCGCCGCGTAGCGCTCGCTCACGGCGACGTCCTCGACGTCGACGCCGGCCCGCAGCACGGCCCCGACGATCGCCTCGCCCATGACGCCGCCGCCGAGGACGCCGACCCGGCCGAGCGAGGTGTTCGTCATGGTGCCCTCCTCGGGCGGGACTGCGGTCGGCCGCGCGGTGCGCGGGTCGGTCAGAGCGGGAAGGCGGTGAACAGGTCGAGGAGCTCCTCGGTCGGGCCGTCGAGCTGCAGGACCGCGGTGCCGTTCCACCACGTCACCGTGCCCGTGCCGTCGGGACGCGGGACGAGCGTGTAGCGCCCGGTCTCGGCGCCGTCCGTCGTCGTGACCGGACCCTCCTGGAGGTCCGTCGCGGACTCGCCCTCCTCGCCGTCCCCCGCGTCCGCGGCGCCGGCCTCGGCAGCCGCGGCCGTCTGCGCCTGGACGAGCGCGGCGTAGACGCCGCTCGCCTCCTCGGGCGTCTCCCACTGCCCCGCGGTGAGCACGACCGGTGCCGCGCCGTCCGTGTAGACGTACCGGTACGCCTCGATCGCGCCGCTCGTGAGGAACGGGACGTGCTCGCCGACCTCGCTCAGCGCGTGGGCGAGGACGGTCGACGGCAGCGCCTGCGAGAAGGCGGTGCCACCCTCGCGCGGGATCGCCTCGACGGTCGGCGTCGGGACGGGCAGGGTTACGACCTCGGCCTCGGGAGCCGGACCGGCCTCCCCACCCCGGTCGCCGAGCAGCAGGACGGCGGCCACGACGACGCCCACGAGCACCACGGCGGCGGCGACGAGCGCCCACACGGGCGGCCGGCGACGACCCGGCGGCGTCGACGCCGCGGGTGTCGCAGGTGTCGAGCTCGCGCGTCCTGCGGACGTCGCGGTCGCGGGTGCCGCGGGCGCGGTCCCCACGCCGGGCCGCGCGCCGGACGCCGGCCGCGGGTCCGGGCCGCTCGCCGCCGTCGTCCGGTCGCCGACCGGGCCGAAGGGCCAGTCCTGGCGGTCGCCCGCGCCGCGCGGGTCGCTGCCACTGCTCGTCATCGTCACTCCCTGCCGGTGCTGTGCGCGGCCAGCCTAGGGCCTGGCCCGCGCCCGGTCGGGGACCCGCCCGGCGCCGTCGAGCCGCAGCGGCGCCGCGCGTGGACAGGCGGACGCGTCGGCTACGGGGTGCGCCGACGCAGCGTCGTCGCGCCGAGCAGCAGGGCGCCCACGATGAACGCGACGATCGCACCGACGGCCCCGCGCACGTCGACGAGGCCTGCACCCGCCGCGAGCTCCTGGAGCGCCTCCAGCCCGTAGGTCAGCGGCATGGCGCGCGAGACGGCCTCGAGCACCGCGGGCATCTGGTCGCGCGGCATGAAGAGCCCGGCCGTGACCAGCTGCGGGAAGATGATCACCGGCATCATCTGCACGGCCTGGAACTCGGTCCGGGCGACGGCCGAGGCCGCGAGCCCCAGCGCGGTCCCGAGCAGCGCGTCGAGCACCGCGACGAGGACGACGACCCAGAGGTCCCCCGCGACGTCCATGCCGAGCACGTAGACCGCGAAGCCCGTGACCACGAGGGCCTGGAGCACGGCCATCGCGCCGAACGCGAGCGCGTAGCCGAGCACGACGTCGCCCCGCCCGACCGGCGTGGTCATGAGCCGCTCGAGGGTCCCGGTCTGCCGCTCGCGCAGGGTCGCGACGCTCGTCACGGCGAACATCACGATGAGCGGGAAGAGCCCGAGCAGCAGCGGCCCGAAGCGGTCGAGCACCGGAGTGCCCTCGAACATCCACGCCACCAGTCCGAGGACGACGCACGGCAGCCCGAGGAGGAGGGCGATCGTGCGGTGGTCGTGGCGCAGCTGGCGCAGGACGCGACCGGCCGTCGCCAGGGTCGGCCGCGCGCTCACGGACGCCCCCCGGTGGGCGTCGGCGCCGCGGCGTGCCGGGCGTGGTGGTCCGGTGGCGCGTCGGCGGGCGCACCCGCCGAGCCGCGGTCGACGAGCGCGAGGAACGCGGCCTCGACGTCGGAGGCACCCGTGCGCGCGAGCAGGTCGGGGAGCGTCGCGTCCGCGAGGAGGTGCCCGTCGCGCAGCAGCAGCAGCCGGTCGCACCGCTGCGCCTCGTCCATGACGTGGCTCGAGACGAGGAGCGAGACGCCGTCGGCGCTGAGCCTGCGGAACAGCGCCCAGAGGTCGCGGCGCAGAACCGGGTCGAGCCCGACCGTGGGCTCGTCGAGCACGAGCAGCTCGGGCCGCGCGAGCAGCGCGACGGCGAGCGACACCCGCGACCGCTCGCCGCCCGAGAGCACGCCGACGCGGCGCTCCGCGAGCCGCACGAGGTCGACCTCGGCGAGCACGCGGTCGACGTCGGCGCGTCCGGCGCGCAGGACCGTCGCGAAGTAGCGGAGGTTGTCCCGCACCGAGAGGTCCGTGTAGACGCTCGGCGCCTGGCTGACGTAGCCGACGCGGCGGCGCAGGTCCGGGTGCCCCGCCGGGAGGCCGAGCACCTCGACCACGCCCGAGTCGACCACCTGGACGCCGACCACGGCCCGCATGAACGTCGTCTTGCCGCTCCCGCTCGGCCCGAGCAGGCCGACGACCTGCCCGGCGGGCACGACGACGTCGAGCCCGGCGAGCGCCACGGCGCCGCCCCGCACGACGCGCAGCGCCGACGTCCGCACGGCGGCCGGTCGTTCGGCGGGGACACCCGCGGGCGCCGCGCCGACGCCTGGGGCAGACAAGGGAGGGCTTTTCCTCATGTGGGGAATACTGCTCCTCCGGCGCCCCGTGCGCAAGACCCGCTCGCCGGTCAGCGGTGCCCGAGGTCGCCGGTGAGGAGGTGCTGGAGCACGGGGCCGACGGCGGCGACGAGCGCGTCGACCTCCGCCGACGCGACGGGCTCCACCTCGAGCACGTGGCGAGCGACGAGGAGGCCGGCGAGCTGGCTCGCGACGAGGCCCACGCGCAGGTCCGCGTCCGGCCCGTCGAGCGCCGCGCGCACGCGGCCCAGGACCTCGCCCGCCAGGAAGTCACGCACGAGGTGGTCGTGCCCCGTCGCGGTGGTCGCGATGACCGTGCGGAACCGCTCGCGCCCACCGGGCTGGTCCCAGGTGCGCAGGACGACCTCGAGCAGCCGCGGGCCGAGGCCGTCCACGCCGCCCGCGACGAGGTCGGCGATGGTCGTGGCCGGGTCGATCGCGCGTCGCCCGACCGCCATCGCGAAGAGCTCGCCCTTGCCCCCGCCGAAGTAGTAGCGCACCAGGCCCGGGTCGACCCCGGCGCGGCGCGCGACGCCCCGCACGCTCGTCGCCCCGTACCCCCGCTCGGCGAACTCGACGCGCGCCGCCTCGAGGATGTCCTCGACCGCGCTGCCGCCGGTCCGGCGGCCGCGGGGGCGCGCGCCGGGCCCGGCCGGGTCGCCGGCCGGGACGGGGTCGCCGGGGTGGCTCATGGACGCACCCTACGACCGCGCCACGGGCACGTCCGGCGCGACGGGACGCGTCCCTGGCGCGTCGGCCGGGTCGTGTCGGAGGGCCGGGCTACCGTCCCGCCATGCCCTCCCCGAGCGCCTCGACCCGTCCCGCCGCACGCGCCGGACGCGCCGCCCGTCCGGGCTACACGTGCCTCGAGTGCGGGTGGACCGCAGCCAAGTGGGCCGGGCGGTGCGGCGAGTGCCAGGCGTGGGGCACGGTCGTCGAGGACGCGGCGTCGGCGGCGGGTCCGCGCACGGTCGTCACGACGTCGCGCACGCCCGCGCGCCCCATCGGGGACATCGACGTCGAGACGGCGCGCGCGCGTCCGACGGGCGTGGACGAGCTGGACCGCGTGCTCGGCGGCGGCCTCGTCCCGGGCGCCGTCGTCCTCATGGCGGGCGAGCCGGGCGTGGGCAAGTCGACGCTGCTGCTCGACGTCGCCGCCCGGCTCGCCCGCGCCGAGGGCCAGCGCGTGCTGTACGTCACGGGCGAGGAGTCGGCGGGGCAGGTCCGGCTGCGCGCCGAGCGCATCGGCGCGCTCGCGCCCGGCCTCCTGCTCGCGGCCGAGACGGACCTCGGCGCCGTGCTCGGCCACATCGAGGCGACGTCGCCGACCATGCTCGTCGTCGACTCGGTGCAGACCATCGCGTCGGCCCAGGTCGAGGGCGCCCCGGGTGGCGTCGGCCAGGTGCGTGAGGTCGCGGCCGCGCTCATCGCCGCGGCCAAGGAGCGAGACCTGCCGGCGGTGCTCGTCGGCCACGTGACGAAGGACGGGAGCGTCGCGGGCCCGCGCACGCTCGAGCACCTGGTCGACGTCGTGTGCCAGTTCGAGGGCGACCGGCACTCGCGCCTGCGGCTCGTGCGTGCCACGAAGAACCGCTACGGGCCGACGGACGAGGTGGGCTGCTTCGACCTCACCGAGACGGGCATCGTCGGGCTCGCCGACCCCTCGGGCCTCTTCCTCTCCCACACGCTCCACCACGTCCCCGGGACGTGCGTCACGGTCACGCTCGAGGGCCGCCGTCCGCTCGCCACGGAGCTCCAGGCGCTCGTCGTGCCGTCGCAGCTGAGCAACCCCCGGCGCACGACGAGCGGCGTCGACGGCAGCCGGCTCGCGATGATCCTCGCGGTCCTCCAGCGCCGCGGCGGGGTCCCGCTCGCCGACAAGGACGTGTACGTGTCGACCATCGGCGGCGCGCGGGTGGTCGAGCCCGCGGCCGACCTCGCGGTCGCGCTCGCGGTCGCCAGCGGCATGGAGGACGCCCCGCTCGTCGACGGCCTCGTCGCGCTCGGCGAGGTCGGGCTCGCGGGCGAGATCCGGCCCGTGGTGGGGCTGACCCAGCGGCTCGCGGAGGCGCGCCGGCTCGGTTTCACGCGCGCCGTGGTCCCGACGGGCGGCGTCGGCCGTGGTCAGGTGCCCGACGGTCTCGAGGTCCTCGAGGCGCCGGACCTGGGCCGGGCGCTGGTGCTCGCCCGCGCGGACCGGGTCCGTCCGCCGTCGCCCCAGGTCACGTAGGATTCGCCCGTGGTCACGACCGAGCGCTCCGCGGACGAGCTGCTGCGCCTCACGCTCGCCGCCGTCGCGCCGGGCACCGAGCTGCGCGACGGGCTCGAGCGGATCCTGCGCGGCCGCACCGGCGCCCTCATCGTCCTGGGCCACGACAAGGTGGTCGAGTCGATGTGCTCGGGCGGCTTCGCGCTCGACGTCGACTTCTCCGCGACCCGGCTGCGCGAGCTCGCGAAGATGGACGGGGCCGTCGTCGTGAACGCCGACGCGACGAAGATCCTGCGCGCGGCCGTCCAGCTGCTGCCGGACCCGAGCATCGAGACCACCGAGTCCGGCACGCGGCACCGCACCGCCGAGCGCGTGGCCAAGCAGTCGGGCTTCCCCGTGGTGTCGGTGAGCCAGTCCATGCGCATCATCGCCCTGTACGTCGGCGGCAGCCGCTACGTGCTCGAGGGCTCGGACGTCATCCAGTCGCGCGCCAACCAGGCTCTCGCGACGCTCGAGCGGTACAAGTCCCGCCTCGACGAGGTCAGCGGCACCCTGTCGGCGCTCGAGATCGAGGACCTCGTCACCGTCCGCGACGTGACCGCGGTCGTCCAGCGGCTCGAGATGGTGCGTCGCATCTCGGAGGAGATCGCGGGCTACGTCGTCGAGCTGGGGACGGACGGCCGCCTCATGGCCCTCCAGCTCGACGAGCTCGTCGGCGGCATCGGCTCGGACCGGCAGCTCGTCATCCGCGACTACGTCGAGGCGGGCCGCTCCGGGCGGTCGCTCACCGAGGTCCAGGCGGCGCTCGCGCGCCTCGACGCCAACGAGCTGCTCGACCTCGCCCACATCGCCCGCATCCTCGGCCTCGCGTCGGTCGACGACTCGCTCGACGGCGCCGTCGGCCCGCGGGGCTACCGCCTGCTGTCGAAGGTGCCCCGCCTGCCGGGCACCATCGTCGACCGCCTCGTCGGCCACTTCGGCGGGCTGCAGAAGCTCCTCGCCGCGGGCATCGACGAGCTCATGGCGGTGGACGGCGTCGGCGAGCAGCGCGCCCGAGCCGTGCGCGAGGGGCTGTCCCGCCTCGCGGAGTCGAGCATCCTCGAGCGCTACGTCTGACCCGTCGGGCGTGACGCCGCGGGGACGCCGAGGCGGGCCCCGCCTCCGGGTCGTGCCCCGGTCGGACGTCAGGCAGCGCACGCCGGTCCCCGCGGTGGACGCGCCCCGCCGCCACGCCGCGCGAGGCTGACCGGGCCGGCTCGACGCCGGCGCCGCCGGTCGGACGCCGGCGCCCTCGCCGCGCGCCGCGCGGCCTGCCGTGGAGGACTGCCGTGCCCCTGCTCGACGTCGTCGCGCTCGTCCCGCTCGCGCTCCTCGCGGCCGCGCCCTGGACGCCGGCCGACCGCCGCCGGGCGACCGTCCTGCTCGCCGCCGGGCTCGTGGCCGCCGCCGCGGTCGTCGTGGTCGTCGCCGAGGGCGCGCGGTGGCAGCGCCTGCCGCTCGTGCTCGCCGCGGTGGTCGCGGGCGCCGTGGCGGCCGCACGACTGCGCGCTGCCCCGCGGGGCGACGGGCGACGCCGACGCCCCGCGTGGCGCGCGGTCGGGGTCGTCGCAGCGCTCGGGCTCGTCGCGGCGGGTGCCGCCGCCGCCTGGGCCTTCCCGGTCCTGCGCCTCCCGCAGCCGACCGGCCCCGCCGAGGTCGGCACCACCGTCGTCGAGTGGACGGACCCCGACCGGCCCGAGCCGGCGACGGACGACGAGGGCGACCGCCGCACCGTCGTCGCCCAGCTCTGGTACCCGGCCGCGCCGGGCGCCGCGTCCGTCGACGGGGCCGAGCGCATGCCGTACCTCGGCCGCGACCTCCAGGAGGCGAGCGCCGTCGCCGCCGGCATCGGCGCGCAGTTCGGCGTCCCCGCGTTCCTGCTCGACGAGGCCGTCCGGGCGCGCGGCGGGGCCGTCGTCGACGCGGCCCCGCTCGACGCGTCCTTCCCCGTCGTCCTGTTCTCGCCCGGGCTCGCGGGCGTGCGGACCCAGGCGACCGCGTGGGCCGAGGAGCTCGCGAGCCACGGCTACGTCGTCGTCGCGCTGGACCACCCCTACGACTCCGCCGCCGTGGTCCTGACGGACGGCACCGTCGTGCCGAGCCGGGTGGCCGCGAGCGGCGACGACGCCCAGGACGACCGCAACGCCGAGGCGTGGGCGGCCGTGCGCGCCGCGGACCTCACCTTCGCGCTCGACCAGCTCGGACGCCCCGGCACGCTCCCGGACCGGCTCGACGGGCTCCCGGACACCTCGCGGGTCGCACTCACGGGACACTCGCTCGGCGGGGCGTCAGCCCTCCTCGCGGCGACGACCGACGAGCGCGTCGACGCCGTCGTCGACGTCGACGGGTTCCCGCGCGGTGCGCCCGCGCCGACCCAGCCGGTGCTCGCCCTCGTCGCGGGCGCCGGGACGGGGAGCGCCGACGGCGACCGCGCCTACGCCGACGCGCTCGACCGCGCCCTGGCGGCCAGCGCCGGACCGACCTACCGCCTCGTCGTGCCGCGCGCCGGCCATCTCAGCCTGACGGACGCCGCGCTGTTCCTTCCCCCGGTGCCGATGCTGCTCGGGAGCATCGACCGCCCCGACGGCCCGCGCACGACGGCGGCCGCCACCCTCGCCTTCCTCGACGCGACGCTGCGCGACGGCGACGACGCGGTCGCGGTCCTCGACGCGCTCGGCGACCTCACCACGACCGGTCGCTGACGCCGGGTGCGACCCGCGCCGGCCCGGTCTAGCGTGCCGCCATGGGAGTCGTCATCAGCCAGCTCGTCGTCGACTGCGCGGACCCGGAGCGGCTCGGCCGCTGGTGGGCCGAGGTGCTGGGCTGGGAGGTGACGGTCGACGACGAGGGCGACGTCTGGGTCGCCCCGCACGCCGAGGACCTCATGGGCGGCCTGCTGTTCGAGAAGGTCCCGGAGGAGAAGTCGGTCAAGAACCGGCTCCACCTCGACATCCGCCCCGCCGACGGGTCGAGCCAGGAGGCCGAGCTCGAGCGCCTGCTGGCCCTCGGGGCGACCCCGGTCGACGTCGGGCAGCGCGACGCGACGTGGCACGTGCTCGGGGATCCGGAGGGCAACGAGTTCTGCCTCCTGCTCAGCACGCCGGGCCGGCTCGCGGAGCGCGCGGCCGAGGAGGCCGCGGCGAAGGCCCAGGCCGCGGAGGGCTGATCAGCCGAGGTCGAAGACCGCGGCGGCGCTCGTCGCGCCGAGCGTCGTGACGACCGCGCTGTAGGTGCCGGGGCGCGGCTCCGGCAGGTCCGTCGGGCAGCCCGCGGCCGAGCGCGTCCGCGCCCACGGCACGGCGGCGTCCGTGCGCGCGCCGGGCTCGAGCAGGAGCAGGTTCGGCGTCGCGTCGGCCGGGCAGTCGAGCGAGGACCAGATGCGGTCCGAGCCCGACGTCACGACGACGTCGCGCTGGGCGGCCGACGCGTCGACGGTGCACGCGACGGCACCGGCGTTGGTGAGCGACACGGTGAACGTGGGGGTCGTCCCGGCCGGGTACGTGCGGGCGTCCGACGACAGGACGAGCGTGAGGTCGGCGGGCGCGCAGACCGGCGGGCCGGCATCGACCGGCGGCGCCACGGCGGCCGCGTCCGCCGTGCCCTCCGCCGTGCCGTCGGCGGTGCCGTCAGCGGTGCCGTCGACGTCCGTCCCGTCCTCGGCGACGGTCGCCGCGCCCTCGCCCGAGCCGCCGTCGGCGCCGTCCGCCGGGGCGGCACCACGGCCGAGCACCCCCCACAGCACCGCGACCGCACCGACCAGGACGACCAGCAGCGCCAGGACGACCAGCCGCCGGACCCAGTAGACCTGCGGGGGCCGGGGGCCGACGGGGTGCAGCACGGTGCTCATCCGCTCGTCGCCTCCTCGGGTCGATCCGACCACGCTACGACCGGGAGGCCCGGCGCCCCGGGAGCCGCGCCGCGCACGCGCCGCCGCGTGTCGCCCGCGTCCCGCCGGCGGGCGCCGCCCGCGCCCGCGCGTGTCGCAGGCGTCGGGGATGATGAGCCGGTGCACGCCCTCGTCGAGCCCGTCGTCGCCTGGTTCGACGCGCACGCGCGGGAGCTGCCGTGGCGGCACGCGGACCGCACCGCGTGGGGCGTCCTCGTGAGCGAGGTCATGCTCCAGCAGACGCCCGTCGCGCGGGTCGAGCCCGTGTGGCGGGCCTGGATGCAGCGCTGGCCGACCGCCGCGGACCTTGCCGCCGCACGGCCCGACGACGTGCTGCGCGCGTGGGGCCGGCTGGGCTACCCGCGGCGCGCGCTGCGCCTCCAGGAGTGCGCGCGCGTCGTCGTCGCGCGGCACGACGGCGACCTGCCAGACGGCGAGGCGGCGCTGGTCGACCTGCCCGGGATCGGCACGTACACCGCGGCCGCGGTCACCGCCTTCGCGCGCGGCCGGCGCGCCGTCGTCGTCGACACGAACGTGCGGCGCGTCCTCGCCCGCGCGCTCGAGGGACGCGCCCTGCCGGCACCGCACCTGTCGAGCGCCGAGCTGCGGCGCGCGGGCGACGTCGTGCCCGAGGACGACGCGGCGTCCGCGCGGTGGAACGCCGCGGTCATGGAGCTCGGGGCGCTGGTCTGCACCGCGCGGTCCCCGCGCTGCGACGCCTGCCCCGTGGCCGACCGCTGCCGCTGGCGCCTGGCCGGGATGCCGCCCGACGAGCTCGCGGGCCGACGGCGCCGGCAGGCGTGGCACGGCACCGACCGCCAGGCGCGCGGCCGCGTCATGGCGGCCCTGCGCGACGCCGCCCACCCGCTGACCGACGGCGACCTCGCGCCCCTGTGGCCCGAGGACGACCAGCGCGCGCGGGTGCTCGCCTCGTTGCTCGCGGACGGCCTCGCGGTCGCTGTCGACGACGACCGCGGCCCGGCGTACCGGCTGCCGGGCGGGCCCGTGGCGGCTGAGGAGCGCGCGACCCTCTCCACCGCCGACGCCGTCGAGCTGCCGGCATGAGCCCGGTCGCGATCCCGCCCGCGTTCGCCGCGCGCGCCGCGCTCGGCCCCGCGTGGGCGGACTGGCTCGACGCGCTGCCGCGCCTCGTCCGGGACCTGCTCGCGGAGTGGGACCTGCGGCCGGATGGCGACGCGCGCCACGGCGAGTGCGCGCTCGCCGTGCCGGTCCGCACCGCGACGGACCGCGCAGCGGTCCTCAAGGTGACGTGGCCGCACGAGGAGGCGATGACGGAGCACCTGGCGCTCCAGCGCTGGCACGGCGGCGGGGCGGTCGAGCTGCTGCGCGCCGATCCCCACCGGTACGCCCTGCTGCTCGAGCGCGCCCACACCGCAGACCTGCTCACGGTCCCGGACGACGAGGCGTGCGAGGTGGTCGGGCGGCTCTACAGCCGCCTGCACGTCCCCGCGCTCCCGCAGCTGACGCCGCTCTCCTCGTGGGTCGCCCGCTGGACCGAGGGCCTCGCCGCCCTCCCGCGCAACGCACCCGTGCCGCACCGGTTCGTCGAGCAGGCGGTCGCGCTCGGCCGGGCGTTCCTGGCCGACCCGGCCACCGACGGCACGATGATCCACACCGACCTGCACCACCTCAACGTGCTCGCGGCCGAGCGCGAGCCGTGGCTCGTCATCGACCCCAAGCCGGTCTCGGGCGACCCCCACTACGAGGTCGCGCCCATGCTGTGGAACCGCTGGGACGAGGCGGTCGCGTCGGGCGACCTGCGGTGGGCGCTGCGCCGGCGGATGGACGTGCTGACCGACGTCGGCGGCCTCGACCACGACCGCACGCGCGACTGGGTCGTCTTCCGGATGATGTGCAACGTCCTGTGGGCGATCGAGGACGCCGCCGAGCGCCCGGGCGGCCTGAACGACGAGGACCGCCGCTGGTTCGACGTCTCGGTGGCCGTCATCAAGGCCGTCCTCGACTGAGCGACGAGGCGAAGCCATCGGAACCGTTCTCGTCACGGGACGGGACACGAACGGAGTGGTCCGAGGGTGGCCTCGTCCGAGATGCAGGGTCGGTGGGCTGGACGTCTGCCGGGTCGGGTGCGATGGGGAAGTTGTCGCGGAACAGGCCGGTCGGGTCCCACGCCGCCTTCAGTCGGCGCAGTCGCCTCAGGTGCGCGGGCGGGAACGCGCGGGCAAGGACCTCGGGGCCGGTGTCGGTCTCGAAGCTGAGGTACATGCCTTCCAGGACCGGGACGAGGTCCGCCCATCGCTGCTCGACCTCGCCCGTACCGCCGCCGAGCATCGCGATGAGGAAGTTCGCGTCCCGCCATCCGTACGCCGCGGCGTCCGACGAGACGTTCCCGACCGCGCCTCCGGCGGAACGGATGGTCAGGATGAACGACGACCGGGACGACACAAGCTCCGTGAGCCTCACCGCGACCTCGTGGTCGATGTGACGGACCAGGCCCGAGTGCGCGTGCGGCTCGCCGCGCCCGTGCTGCTGCTCGCCGCCGACGGGGAGCTCGAGAAGCGCCGCGTAGGGGACCATCTGGACGGACTGGTTCGCCAGCGGCGCGAGCCGTGCGAACGGCTGCAGCCGCTCCACGACCGCGTCGGGGTCGTGCTCGTCGACGACGATCAGCGCCTGCACCGCTGGCCGTGCGCCAGGCCTGGAGGGGCCGATCATGATCGTCCCGGTCACGGTCGGATCGGCGGCCTCGATCGCCGTACCCCATCCTTCGAGGAACGCGGTCATGTCGTCGGGCACGAGGACGAGCATCGCGAACCCGACCTGCTCGGCGACCGGGTGCGCCCGGAACTCGAACGAGACCACGGCGCCGAAGTTCGCGCCCGCGCCTCGCACGGCCCAGAACAGGTCAGGGCTCTCCGTCGCGCTCGCGCGGACGAGCTCACCGTCCGCGGTGACGATGTCCACCGAGCGGAGGTGGTCGATCGTGAGGCCCCGCTCGCGGGCGAACCATCCGATCCCTGCCGTGGTGGCCAACCCGCCGACGCCGACGCCGCCGTGGTCGCCCGCGGTGATCGCGAGACCGTGCGGGGAGAGCGCCTTCGCGACCTCGCCCCAGCGGGCGCCCGGGCCTACCCGGACCCGGTTCCCGTCGCTCACCTCGATCCCGTTCAGGGCGTCGAGGGCGATGACGATCCCCCCGTCGTTCAACGACCGTCCCGAGAGGCCGTGGCCTCCGCTGAACAGGCCCAGGGGCAGGTCCTGGTGGCGGGCGGCGAACCGCACTGCGTCCTGCACCTCCGCCGGGGACTCCGGACGAAGGATCAGACCTGGCCGGGCGCCACGGAAGTAGCCCGACGTGTACCGGTCGTAGCCGCGGTCTCCGGGCAGCAGTGCCCGGGACGCGAGCGCCTCGGGGATCGGGTCGCGGGCGAAGACCCGCGCCGCCGGTCGTGCGACCGTGGAACTCGACGCTCGACGCGCCTTCTCGACCCGGTCGCGGATGTGCGGGGCCGTCCGAGTGGCGAACGTGCGGATCTCGCGCGGGTCGTCCGAGCCCATGATGAACACGCTGATCCCGTGGACGACCGCGAGCTCGGCCAGGTCCTCCGCGTCGTACTGCGGCGTCACGTTCATCAGCCGGGTGACGGCCCGCGGGTCGCGGCCGGCCTCCCGGGCAGCGTCGTCGATGATGTGGTTGCCGCGCTCGATGTCGCCGGGCTTCAGCCACGGCAGGCTCGGCAACCAGCCGTCCCCCTTGCGTCCCAGGATGCGCTGCATCCGCGGCTTGTACGCACCCACCCAGATGGGGACCTCGTGCGCCGGAGCCGGCCCCCGAGCCGCTCCCGTCACCCGGTGATACCTGCCCTCCACGTGCAACGGCGACGGGTCAGTGGTGTCCCAGATGCCCCGGATGATGTCCAGCGCCTCGTCCAGGCCGCTGACCGCCTCGGCAGGGGTCAGGAGCGGCGCACCCATCGTCGCCATCGCGTCGAAGTACCCGCCCGTGCCGATCCCCAGCTCGGCCCTCCCGCCGCTGAGCTGGTCCAGGCTCGCCACCGCCCGTGCGAGCACGGCGGGCTGCCGCAGCGGGAGGTTCAGCACGTTCCCCGAGACGTGGATGCGTGAGGTCCTCGCCGCAACCCAGGACATCAGGGTCCAGGTGTCCTGGAACACCGGCTGGTACGGGTGGTCCTGGAACGTGACGAGATCCAGGCCCAGCTCCTCGCTGAACAGGGCGAGGTCGACCGGGCGCTGCGGGGCGGCCGCGATCGGAGTGACGAAGCTGCCGAAGCGCAGGGGGTGACGGTAGTCGGGCATGCCTCGAGCATCCGGGCACGGCTCGTCCTCGACAAACCACCGGTAACCTGCTTACTTTGCGTACGTGAGCCACGCCGAGGCAGGAGCCTCCCGCACGCCCCTGCGCATCGATGACGAGGAGTGCCGCAGGATCGCCGGCGTCATGGAGATCGTCGGCAGGCGATGGTCCAGCGGCATCCTCCTCGCCCTCGGCACGGGCGCCGAGCGCTTCACCGAGATCGAGCGCCGCGTCCAGGGGCTCTCCGGTCGCATGCTCAGCGTGCGTCTCCGCGAGCTCGAAGCGGCCGGACTCGTCGTCCGTGCTGTCGAGCCCACCACCCCCGTGACCATCTCCTACCGACTCTCCGAACGCGGCGTGGAGCTCCTCCGCTCCCTCCAGCCCATGGCGCGCTACGCCCGCCGCTGGGAGCCGCCCCTCGATCAGGCAGCAGGGGCCGCCACCGGAACCACGGCACGACGCGCGGCTGGGTCTTCCGAGGAGTGAGGGCACCCGGCTGGATCCGCCCGCGGCTCGTGTCGATCCGCGGGTACCGCCGTTCGACCTGGGGGTGAGAGGGTCCGAGAGGGACCTGCCCAGGCTGAGGAGACCACCGTGAAGTACATGCTGATCATGCGCTCGACCGACGAGGCCGAGGCCGCGTTCGCCGACGTCGACTTCGAGCAGGTCATGGACGCGATGGGCCGCTACAACGACGAGATGATCCGGGCCGGCGTGCTCGTCGCGGCCGAGGGCCTCGACGACGCGGCGAAGGGCGTCGTCGTCGACTACTCGTCGCAGCCGCCGGTCGTGACCGACGGCCCGTACGGCGAGACGAAGGAGCTGTTCGGCGGGTTCTGGATCCTCGACGTCGCGTCGATCGAGGAGGCCGTCGAGTGGGCCAAGCGCGCGCCGCTCGGGGGTCCCGGCATGAAGGCCGAGATCCGCCGCGTCGCCAGCATCGACGAGTTCCCGCAGGACAACGAGTGGATCCGCAAGGAGCGCGAGTGGCGGGTCCGGACCGGCCAGCTCTGAGCGCCGACGCCGCGGCCGACCGCCCCGCCGCACCGGCGGGGCGGCGCGCCGCGCCCGAGGGACGGCGCGCCGGCGGCTCGGACGCGCGGCACGCCGTCGAGGCGGTGTGGCGCATCGAGTCCGCGCGGATCGTCGGCGCGCTCGCCCGGTACACCGGCGACCTCGCGCTCGCGGAGGACCTCGCGCAGGAGGCGCTCGCCGAGGCGCTCGTCGCCTGGCCCCGGGACGGCGTCCCGGACCGGCCCGCGGGGTGGCTGCTCACGGTCGGACGACGGCGCGCGATCGACGCGTTCCGCCGTCGCGCCGGCCGGGACGAGCGCTACGCGGCGCTCGCGGCCGGGCTCGGCGAGGGGCAGGCGACGTCGGGCGCCGCACCGGTCGGGGAGGACGACGACGGCGACGTGCTGTGGGACCCCGACCGCATCGACGACGACGTCCTGGCGCTCATGTTCACGGCGTGCCACCCGACGCTGTCCCGCGAGGCGCAGGTCGCGCTCACGCTCCGCGTGCTCGGCGGCCTCACGAGCGACGAGATCGCCCGCGCGTTCCTCGTCCCGACGGCGACCGCGCAGGCGCGCATCACGCGCGCCAAGAAGACGCTCGCGGCGGCGCAGGTGCCGTTCGCCGTCCCACCGCCCGAGGAGCGCCGCGAGCGCCTCGGCGCGGTGCTGAGCGTGATCTACGTGATCTTCACCGAGGGCTCGACGGCGACGTCGGGCGACGCGTGGCTGCGGCCCGACCTCGCGCACGAGGCCGTGCGGCTCGCGCGCGTGCTGGCGCGGCTCGTCCCCGACGAGCCCGAGGTCCACGGTCTGCTCGCCTTGCTCGAGCTCACGGCCGCGCGCTTCCCCGCGCGCGAGGCGCCCGACGGCACGCCGGTGCTGCTCGAGGACCAGGACCGCCGCCGCTGGGACCGCTCGGCGATCCGGCGCGGCCGCGCCGCCCTCGAGCGGGCGGGTCGCGTGGGCCGCGGTCTCGGCGCCTACGGCCTGCAGGCGGCGATCGCCGAGTGCCACGCGGTCGCGCCATCCGTCGGCGCGACCGACTGGGAGCGCGTCGTCCTGCTCTACGAGGCCCTCGGCCGCCTCGCGCCGTCGCCCGTGGTCGAGCTCAACCGCGCCGTCGCCGTCTCCATGGCGCGCGGCCCGGCCGCCGCGCTCCCGCTCGTCGACGCGCTCGCCGCCGACGGCGCCCTGGCGACGTCTCACCTGCTGCCGAGCGTGCGCGGCGAGCTGCTGCGCCGGCTCGGCCGCCTCGACGAGGCGCGCGCCGAGACCGAGCGCGCCATCGCGCTGTGCGGCAACGAGGCGGAGCGGACGGTGCTGGCACGGCACCTGGGGCCATCTGCAGGCTGAGCCTCGGGGCGGTTCCGGGCGCACACCTCCTCGAGTGAGCCCTGGCCGCCGCTCACTCGCTCGACGGCACCTGGGCGCCCCAGCCGTCGTACTCGACACCCTCGGCGTCCGCGAGCCGCAGCATCGTCGCCGAGTGCTCGATGACGTCCTCGAGCGATGCGGCCCACAACGACGCGGTCCACTGCACCGACCAGACCGTCTTCTTGCGGAAGAGACCGGCCCGCTCCTGGGACGCCTCGACGGTCGCGGGCGCACCGGCGTCGGTCAGGACCGCAGCGAGCGACCGGGCACGCGCCTCGTCGTCCGCGTGGAAGAAGCTGTCGATCGTCAACGGCGCCCCGTCCTGCATCCCGTGCTCGAGGAGCACGGCCCACGTCGCCGTGTCGTGCTCACGCGCTTCGGCCAGGCGTCGATCGAGGTCCACGCCGCGAAGGGTAGGGCGACGTGGCACGCGGCGCGACGGCGTCACCCCGTCGGCGCAGCCGCTGGCGGCCCGCGCCGTCTAGCCTGGGTCCGTCGGCCGACCGGACGGTGAGGGCACGCTCGGGTCGTCCCGCGCAGCGGGTTCGAGAAGGTCCGGAAGTAGACCCCGGCGTGACGCCGACGCACGAGTGACCGCACGGGCGAGGGGGCCCCGATGACCGAGCCGATCGACCGACCGACCGTCGCTGTGTCCGTGCCGATGAGCTCGGGTGGCATGGGCGCGTCCATGGGCGTCGCGGCGCCGATCGGCGCCGTGAGCCGCCGCGTGCGGGAGCGCGCGCGCCGGACTGCCCTGCGGCGCGGGACCGCGTCGAGCACCGTGCTGGTCACCGCCATCCCCGGCACCGTGGCCCTGCAGCGGCGCGCGGCGGACGGCTCGTGGAAGACGGTCCGCACGCGCCGCGCCGCGCTCCTCGGCCGCACCCGCATCGACCTGCCGCCGGACGCCGGCGCCTCACCGCGGCCGTACCGCGTCGTCTTCGCCCCGCGGAACCCGAACCTCGTCCCGTGGATCTCCGAGGATCTCGGCCCCTAGCGCACGAACACCGCGCCCGGCGGCACGCGCCCCGCGACCGGGCGCGCGTCGGCGAGCCACCCGTCCACCGGGAACCGCGCGACGAGCTGCCCGCCCTGCGGCGGGGCGATGAGCATGCGCCCGTCGCGCGTCGGCGTGAAGCCCCAGCCCCCGAGGAACGGCGTGCCGCTGCGCAGGTTGGTGAACCCGCCGTCGGCCTCGACGCGGCCGGTCGCGGCAGCGCCGCTCGGCTTGTGGAAGAAGAACAGGGTGCCGTCGGCGGCGGGCAGGACGTGGGTCCACGGGTCGAAGCCAGGGTGGTTCTGCAGGTCCGCGAAGCCGCCGTCGGGGGTGACGCGCCCCGTGGCCGCCAGCCTCGTCTCCGCGTTGTAGAAGAGCACGAGCCCGTCCTGCACGGGGACGATGTGCGTCCAGAAGTCCCACAGGTGCGACTCGCTGAGCTGCACGTACGCGCCGTCGGGTCGGATGCGGCCGATGATGGCGCGGCCGACGTACCCGTGCGGCCCGGTCTGCACGAGGTACGAGATGACCATGTCTGCGCCGACGGCGACCAGGCTGTGGTTGATCGGAACCTGGTGGTTGTCGCGGACGTCGACGCACGAGCCGTCGGGCAGGACCTCCCCGACGGTGAGCAGATCGCCGCGCTGGAACGCGACGCGGCCGCCGCCGAGCGGGACGACGTTGAACCACTCCCGGTCGAGCCCGAAGGTCTGCTGCGGGATCGCCGCGCCCAAGGCGCCGAGCGTCCCGGTCCTGGTGACGCCCGAGCTGGCGTAGACGAGCCACTGGGCGTCGGTGACGGCCGCCTCGAGGGGCGGCGCGGCGGTGACGCCCGCGGCGGAGAGGGCGGCGAGCGCGGTGGGGATGTCGCTGGGGGTCTGGGTCGAGGCGTCCATACCCGTGAGGAGTGCGACGACGCCCCGGTGTGACACCCGGGTCAGGGGCCGCTCAGAGGTCGAGCAGCATCCGTGTGTTGCCCAGCGTGTTCGGCTTCACGCGCGCGAGGTCGAGGAACTCCGCGACGCCGTCGTCGTGCGAGCGCAGCAGCTCGGCGTAGACCTCCGTGTCCACGGGCGTGCCCGCGATCGCGCGGAAGCCGTGCGCGGCGAAGAAGTCGACCTCGAACGTGAGGCAGAAGAGCCGCTTCAGCCCCAGCCGGCGCGCGCGCTCGACGAGCGAGCCGAGCAGCGCGTGGCCGACGCCGCGACCGCGCCACGCGGGGTGCACCGCGAGCGTGCGCACCTCGGCGAGGTCGGCCCACATGACGTGCACGGCGCCGCAGCCGATGAGCGCGCCCGTCGCGTCCTGCGCGACCTCGAACTCCTGGACCGACTCGTAGTAGCCGACGAGCTCCTTCGCGAGCAGGATCCGCTGCTGCGCGTACGGCTCGACGAGGTCGCGGATCTCGCGGACGTCGCGCGGCAGGGCCGGCCGGATCTCGTACGGCTGCTCGGGCGCGGCGGCGCGGGTCGAGGGGTCGGCGGACGTCACGGGGTCACGCTAGGGCACGCGAGAGGATGGGCCGTGACCACCACCGGACTGCGCAACCGCGGCGTTCAGGCGGCACTCGCGTCGGCCGTGCTGTTCGGCGCGGGCACGCCGCTGGCCAAGCTGCTGCTCGGCGAGACGTCGCCGTGGCTGCTCGCCGGGCTGCTCTACCTCGGCAGCGGGACCGGCCTGGCGCTCGTCCGGCGGGTGCGGCGGGCGCCTCGGGTGCGGCCCGCGCGGTCGGACCTGCCACCGCTCGTCGGGGCCGTGGCGGCGGGCGGCGCCGTCGCGCCCGTCCTCCTCATGGTCGGGCTCGCGGGCATGCCGGCGTCGGGCGCGTCGTTGCTGCTCAACGCCGAGGGCGTGTTCACCGCGCTGCTCGCGTGGTTCGTGTTCCGCGAGAACGTCGACCGCCGCGTCGCGCTCGGCATGGTCGCGATCGTCGCGGGCGCCGTCGTCCTCAGCGTCGGTGGGCAGTCGGTCGAGGCGGGGAGCGTGTGGCCCTCGCTCGCCGTGCTCGGCGCGTGCGCGTGCTGGGGCCTCGACAACAACCTCACGCGCAAGGTCGCGCTGACCGACGCGGGCTGGCTCGCGATGGTCAAGGGTGCGGTCGCGGGGTCGGTCAACCTCCCGCTCGCGCTCGCGCTGGGCTCCCGCCTGCCCGGGCCGGGGACGGTGGCTGCGGCGGCCGCCGTCGGCTTCGTCGCCTACGGCGTCAGCCTCGTCCTGTTCATCGTGGGCCTGCGGCACGTCGGGACGGCCCGGGCGGGCGCGTACTTCTCGGTCGCGCCGTTCTTCGGCGCGGTCCTCGCGCTCGCGCTCGGCGAGCCGCTCACCTGGCCGCTCGCCGTCGCCGCCGCGCTCATGGCGCTCGGCACCTGGCTGCACCTGTCCGAGGAGCACGCGCACGAGCACACGCACCCCGCGACCGAGCACGACCACTGGCACGTCCACGACGCGCACCACGAGCACGACCACGAGCACGACGAGCCGGTGCCCGCGCGCGGCCACCGGCACCGCCATCGGCACGCGGTGCTCACCCACACGCACGCGCACTACCCCGACACGGAGCACCGGCACACCCACGACGACGAGCGCGCCCCGGGCTGAGGCAGACCCTCAGCCCGTGAGGCGGCGGCCGATGCCGGGGTAGTCGACGACCAGCCCGTCGGCGTCGACGACGATCGTCGCCGCGAAGCCGTCCGTCGCGAACCGCACCGCGGCGCCGCCGTCGGGCGTGGGGGTCGACGGCCCGTACCGCTGCTCGGACGCGAGCACCTCGAGGCCCGGCACCGCGACCCACGCCATGACCAGTGCGCCCGTGGCCTCGGTCCCGGCGGCGCGGAGGCGCAGCAGCGGCATCGTGTTCGTCAGCGGGCACAGCGCCAGGTCGCAGTCGAGCGCACCGTCGAGGTCGGGCAGCGTCACGGGCGTCTCCTGACCCCGGGACCACCGCCGGGCCGACCAGCGGCCGTCGTCGGCCCGGCGCAGCTCGAGCCGGCGCTCGCCCGCGGCGTCGCGGCACGTCACGTCCAGCTCGCGCGTGACCCAGCCCGCGCCGGTGACGAGGCGGTACGCCGTCGTGTGGTCGCCGGCGCAGCTCGTCCCCCACGCGCTCAGCCGGTCGTCGTGCAGCACGACGCGCGCGGCGTCGACGCGGTCGGGGTCGACGCCCCGCCACGCGACGAGCCGCTCGCGCGTGCTCACCTGCTCACGCGTCGGTGAACTCGCACGAGATGACGAAGCGGATGCTCGTCGTGAACGTGTAGGTGCGGTCGCCCTCGTTGGCGTCGCCGAGATCGCTGACGAAGTAGTCGCCGCCGTGCCGGATGACGACGAACGCCAGCGCCGACGCCTTGGTCCAGGTGTAGGTGCGCGGGGGCACGCTCTCCTTGGAGCAGGCGTACACACCGCCGTACTCCCAGGTGGCGGGGTCGCTCGGGCGGGGCTTCGGGGCGGCCGCAGCGCCGGACGCGAGGCCGCCGACCAGGGCGGCGGCGAGCAGCGGGGCGACGACGGCGGCAGGACGGGGACGGCGCACGGCGACCTCCGGTGGGGCGGGGCGTGCGGGCGACGCCCGGACGACGACGGCTCTCGCCGCCGCCCGGCGCACGGCGTGCACCGGCGCCTCGCAGGCTAGGACGGTCGCGCGCCCACCGGAAGACCCGTCCCGCCGGCGCACCCGGGGGACGCTCAGGCCTCGTCGGCCATGAGGGCCTCGGCCGTGAGCTCGTCGACCACCAGGTCCGTGACGACGCCCGCCGCGAGCGCGGCGCGCAGCGGGACCACCTTGTTGTCCCCCGCGACCGCGCAGACCCGACGCGGGATGCGCTGGAGCTCGACGGGCGTCGGGCCCGTCGCCCGCGCGTTGAGCGCGACGTCCTCGTAGCTGCCGTCGGCGCGCAGGAACACGGTGCACACGTCCCCGACGACGCCCTCGTCGTGCAGCAGCGCGACGTCCTCCTGGTCCAGGTAGCCCGCCGAGTACACGTGGCTCGGCAGCCCACCGCCCACGGCGCCGACGCCGAAGAGCGCGATGTCGGCGCGCCGCTGCACGTCGAGCACGCGACGCACCGAGCGCTCGCGCCACATCGCGGCCTTCGTCTCCGGGTAGTCGAAGAACGCGGGCACGGGGAAGTGGTGGACGGTCGCGTCGAAGGCCGCGCCGAAGCCCGTGATGAGGTCGCTCGCGTACTCGATGCCGGACGTGCGCGTGTTCGCGGCGCCGTTGAGCTGCACGACGGCGCTCCCGCGCGTCGCCTTGGGCGTGAGCCGGCGCCCGACGGCGGCGAGCGTCGTGCCCCACGCGATGCCGAGCACCATGTCGGAGTCGAACCACGTGCCGATGAGCTTGGCCGTCGTGATCGCGACCTGGTCGAGCCGCTCGATCTCCGTGGCGGAGTCCGCCACGGGCGTCACGTAGGCCTCGATGCCGTAGCGGCGCGCGATGGTCTGGCGCAGGCCCGGGGCGCGCGTGCGGCCGGGCCGCAGCGTGATCTCGACCAGCCCGGTCTCGCGCGCACGCTTGATCAGCCGCGAGACCGTCGAGCGCGACGTCCCGAGGTGCCGCGCGATGACCTCCATCTTGAGGTCCTGGAGGTAGTACATCGAGGCCGCCCGGAGCACGTCCTCCCGCACGTCAGCGCCGTCGTCGTCGATCACCGGGCACCTCCTCGGGCCGTCGTCGGGGCTCGCTGCGAAGGCCGCGCGGCGCCGTCGCCGTGGGCCCCCCGTCGGCGCGCTGCACGTTCGTGCACCTGGGTTGCGCGTTCGTTCGGGCATCGCCAGCATAGGGCTGTCGCGCGACCGACACCCTGCCACCGGGACGATCTCCGTCCCCCGGGGCGCCTGCACGTGCGACATCCGTCCCCGGATCGGTCCGGGGCAGGAGGAGGCACCGTGAGGACAGCGGCACTGACGCCACAGTCACGCGAGGACGCGCTCGACGCGCTCGAGCGGTCGGGAGCCGGCGAGGAGCTGGACGTCCTGGTCATCGGCGGAGGTGTCACGGGGGCGGGCATCGCGCTCGACGCCGTGACGCGCGGCCTGCGGGTCGGCATCGTCGAGGCGCAGGACTGGTCGAGCGGCACCTCGAGCCGGTCGAGCAAGCTCGTCCACGGCGGCCTGCGCTACCTCCAGATGCTCGACTTCCACCTGGTGCACGAGGCCCTCACCGAGCGCGACCTGCTGCTCAAGAAGATCGCCCCGCACCTCGTGCGCCCCGTCTCGTTCCTCTACCCACTGACCAACCGCGTCTGGGAGCGCGCGTACGTCGGCGCCGGCGTCGCCCTCTACGACGTGCTCGCGAGCGTCGCACCCGGCAACCGCGCGATGCCGTGGCACCGCCACGTGACCCGGACGGGCATGGAGCGGCTCTTCCCCGACCTGCGGCACGACGCCGCCGTCGGCGCGGTCCGCTACTGGGACGCGAGCGTCGACGACGCGCGCCTGGTCACGACGATCGTCCGGACCGCGGTCACGTACGGCGCCCACGCCGCGAGCCGCACGCAGGTCGTCGACCTCACGCGCCGCGCGACGGGCGTGGTCAACGGCGCCGTCGTGCAGGACCTCGAGACCGGCCGCCGCATCACCGTCCACGCCGACCAGGTCATCAACGCCACGGGCGTGTGGACCGAGGAGACCGAGGCGCTCGCGGGCGACGAGGGCGGCCTGCGGGTCCTCGCCTCCAAGGGCATCCACATCGTCGTGCCGCGCGAGCGCATCCGCGGCGACGTCGGGCTGATCCTGCAGACCGAGAAGAGCGTCCTGTTCGTCATCCCGTGGTCCCGCTACTGGGTCATCGGGACCACGGACACCCCGTGGGAGCAGGAGCTCGTCCACCCCGTGGCGACGGCGGCCGACATCGACTACGTCATCGAGCACGCCAACGCGGTGCTCGCCGACCCGATCACGCGCGACGACATCATCGGCACGTGGGCGGGCCTGAGGCCCCTGCTCCAGCCGGGCACCAAGGAGGGCACGTCGTCGGCGAAGGTGTCGCGCGAGCACACCGTCGCCTCGCCGACCCCCGGCCTCACCGTGATCGCGGGCGGCAAGCTCACGACCTACCGCGTCATGGCCAAGGACGCCGTCGACTTCGCGATCGGCGAGCGCGCCAAGGCGCTCCCGTCGATCACGGACCGCATCCCGCTCGCGGGGGCCGAGGGCCACGCCGTGCTCCAGCGGCAGGCCAAGCGGATCGCCCGGACGCACGGGTGGACGCGGTTCATGGTCGACCACCTGCTCCACCGCTACGGCTCGCTGCTCACCGACCTCATCGACATGGTCGAGGCCGACCCGTCGCTCGGCCGCCCGCTCGAGGGCGCGCCGGCCTACCTGCGGGCGGAGGTCGCGTACGCGGCCAGCCACGAGGGCGTGCTCCACCTCGAGGACGTCATGGTCCACCGCACGCGCCTCGTCTACGAGCAGCGCGACCGCGGCCTCGCCGCCGTCGAGGAGATCGCCGAGCTGGTCGGCGAGCGCCTCGGCTGGTCCGCCGAGCGGCGGGCGGCCGAGGTCGCCGCCTACCGCGCGCGGTGCGAGGCCGAGGAGGCCGCGTCCCACGAGCCCGACGACGCCTCGGCCGAGGCCGCGCGCCTGCGCGTCCCGGACATCACGCCGCTCGTCGACCTGGGTCCGGACAACCCCGGCGGCGGCCTCAAGCCCGGGTCGCCCGAGGGCTCCCCCGCGGCCGCCGGTCCCGCCGGCACCTGAGCACGCGTCCGGCGGCATGCCGGACCTTCCCACTCTCCGGGCACCCCGCCCGGAGCGCACGTGACAACGAAGTCCCCGCGAGTGAATCGAGGAAACATGGACGTCACCATGACCCAGGTCTTCATCTCGGAGGTGATCGGAACCGCCATCCTGCTCCTCCTGGGTGCAGGCGTGGTCGCCAACGTGATCCTGCCCGGGACCAAGGGCTTCAACGGTGGCTGGATCGTCATCACGTTCGGGTGGGGCCTCGCGGTCTTCGCCGGCGTCTACGCGGCGTACCGGTCGGGCGCACACCTCAACCCCGCCGTCACGTTCGGTCTCCTGGCCAACGGTGCGGAGGAGTACGCCCCCGGGGTGCCCGTCGACGCGATGTCGACGCTCGTCTACCTGGCCGGTGAGATGGTCGGCGCGTTCCTGGGCGCCGTGCTCGCCTTCGTCGCCTACAAGAAGCACTTCGACGAGGACGCGGACCCCGCGACCAAGCTCGCCGTCTTCTCCACGGGCCCGGCCATCCGCAGCTACAGCTGGAACTTCCTCACCGAGGTCCTGGGCACCTTCGTGCTCGTCTTCATCATCCTCATGTTCGGCAACACCCCCAGCGAGCTCGGCCCGCTCGCCGTCGCCATGCTCGTCGTCGGCATCGGCCTGAGCCTCGGCGGCCCGACGGGCTACGCCATCAACCCGGCCCGTGACCTCGGCCCGCGCATCGCGCACGCCCTCCTGCCCATCAAGGGCAAGGGCTCGAGCGACTGGGGCTACGCGTGGGTCCCGGTGCTCGGTCCGATCGTCGGCGGCGTGCTCGCCGGCCTCCTCGCCGCCGGTCTCGCCTGACGCGCACCCCCACCCCCCATCCACCTGCACGACGACGTGAAGGACTGACATGGCTGACTACATCCTCGCCATCGACCAGGGCACGACGAGCTCCCGGGCGATCGTCTTCGACCACTCCGGCTCGATCGTCTCGACGGGCCAGAAGGAGCACGAGCAGATCTTCCCCAAGCCCGGCTGGGTCGAGCACGACCCCGAGGAGATCTGGACCAACGTCCGTGAGGTCGTCGGCCTCGCGCTGACGCGGGCCAACCTCACCCACCGCGACATCGCGGCGGTCGGCATCACCAACCAGCGCGAGACCGCCGTCGTCTGGGACCGCACGACGGGCAAGCCCGTCTACAACGCGATCGTCTGGCAGGACACGCGGACCCAGAAGATCTGCGACGACCTCGCGGCGATGGGCGGCGGCGCCGAGCGCTACAAGGAGCGCGTGGGCCTCCCGCTCGCCACCTACTTCTCGGGGCCGAAGATCCGCTGGATCCTCGACAACGTCGAGGGCGCGCGCGAGAAGGCGGAGCGCGGCGACCTCGCGTTCGGCAACACCGACTCGTGGGTCGTGTGGAACATGACGGGCGGCGTCAACGGCGGCGTGCACGTCACGGACGTCACCAACGCGTCCCGGACGATGCTCATGAACATCGACTCGCTCACGTGGAACGAGGAGATCGCCGGCGACATGCAGATCCCGGTGTCGATGCTGCCCGAGATCCGCTCGTCGTCCGAGGTCTACGGCAACGGGCGCGAGGGCGGCATGGTCCCGGGCGTGCCCATCGCGGGCATCCTCGGCGACCAGCAGGCCGCGACGTTCGGCCAGGCGTGCTTCGAGGTCGGCACGGCCAAGAACACGTACGGCACGGGCAACTTCATGCTCCTCAACACGGGCACGGAGCCGATCCAGTCCAAGAACGGCCTCCTCACGACGGTCTGCTACAAGATCGGCGACCAGCCGCAGGTCTACGCGCTCGAGGGCTCGATCGCCGTGACCGGCTCGCTCGTGCAGTGGCTGCGCGACAACCTCGGGCTCATCAAGGACGCCCCCGAGATCGAGCAGCTCGCCTCGACGGTCGAGGACAACGGCGGCGCCTACTTCGTGCCGGCGTTCTCGGGCCTCTTCGCGCCGTACTGGCGGGGCGACGCGCGCGGCGTGCTCGCGGGCCTCACCCGGTACGTCAACAAGGGGCACATCGCCCGGGCCGCGCTCGAGGCGACGGCGTTCCAGACCCGCGAGGTCCTGGACGCCATGAACGCCGACTCGGGCGTGGACCTCACGGAGCTCAAGGTCGACGGCGGCATGATCGCCAACGAGCTGCTCATGCAGTTCCAGGCGGACATCCTCGGCGTCCCCGTCGTGCGGCCGAAGGTCGCCGAGACGACGGCGCTCGGCGCGGCCTACGCGGCCGGCATCGCCGTCGGCTTCTGGCAGGGCGAGCAGGACGTCATCGACAACTGGGCCGAGGACAAGCGCTGGGAGCCCTCGATGGACCCCGAGGCGCGGGACAAGACGTACCGCAACTGGAAGAAGGCCGTCACGAAGACCTTCGACTGGGTCGACGCCGACACCGAGTGACGTCGGTCGCACCCTGACCGCTGCCGCCGGCGGGCACCGGCGGCAGCGGCAGGCGCGGAGGGGCTCGTCCTGCGGGACGGGCCCCTTCGTCGTCCCCGGCGGCGCCGGCCCGGTCGGCACGTGCGGCGCACGGTGCAGGAGTGACCCACGTGGCGCGGCCGCCGTCCCCTGGGCCCCGTCGGTCCCACCGGCACCGTGCGCCGCACATCCGGGACGGGAGTGCGGCGGCACCGGGGTCCGGGGCGGGGCAGGATGGCGTCATGCGGGTCACGGTGACGGGTGCGTTCGGCAAGGCTGGGCGGGTGGTCGTCGGCGACCTCCTCGCGCACGGGTACGAGGTGGTGGCGACCGACGTCGCGGGGCCTCCCGGCGCGGACGCCGGGCTGGGCGCGGACCTCCTCGTCGCGGACCTCACCGACTACGGGCAGACGCTCGAGGTCATGGCCGGGTCGGACGCCGTCGTGCACCTGGGGAACATCCCCGCGCCGGGGCGCGCGACCGGGCCCGAGACGCTGCACCGGAACTCCGCGATGAACGGCAACGTGTTCCTCGCCGCCGCGCGGCTGGGGCTGCGCAAGGTCGTGTGGGCGTCGAGCGAGACGACGCTCGGCCTGCCGTTCGACACGCCGCCGCGGTACCTGCCCGTCGACGAGGCCCACTTCCCCTACCCGACGACGACGTACGCGCTGTCCAAGGTGCTCGGGGAGGAGACGGCCGCGCACGTCTCGGCCTGGTCGGGCATCCCGTTCGTCGGGCTGCGGATCTCCAACATCCACCGGCCCGAGGACTACGTCGCCGTGCCCGGGTACTGGGGCGACGCGCAGCTGCGCCGGTGGAACGCGTGGGGCTACGTCGACGTGCGCGACGTCGCCCAGGCGTGCCGGCTCGCGCTCGAGGCCGAGACGACCGGGTCGCAGAACGTCATCGTCGCGGCGGCGGACACGATCATGGACCGCCCGTCGGCCGAGCTCGCCGCCGAGGTGTTCCCCGACGTCCGGCTCACCAAGGCGCTCGGCGAGTTCGAGACCCTGCTCGCGATCGACGCCGCGCGCGACCTCCTGGGCTACGAGCCGGCCCACTCGTGGCGCGACGAGCTCGGCCCCCACGGCGACCTCCCCGAGGCCGTCCCCTCCCCCAGCTGACGGCGTTCACCCGGGCGCACCCGTACGACTGAACCTCGGCGCCGTGCGGCGTCCAGGGCTCATGCGCGAGCCCTCCGACGCCGATGGTGACGACATGGCGTCCGGTCCCACCCAGAACTACGACGACGCCTCCCTCGGCCGCTGGAAGGCGCGGCCCGTCCTCGCCCTGCTCGTGCGGGGCACCGTCGCGCTGCTGCCGGTCGCGCTCGCGGTCGCGTTCGGCGCCGCCGCGGCCCGGTGGTTCGGGCCCGAGCGCCTCGGCGTGCACCCCTGGCTCTGGCTCCTCGTCGAGGTCGCCTGCGCGGTCCTGCTGCTGCTCGGGCTCGCCCGCGTCCTGCGCCGGCTCCTGCCGCTGAGCACGATGCTCCGGCTCAGCCTCGTCATGCACGACCGTGCCCCCTCGCGCCTGGCCGTCGCGCGCCGGCTGTACACGCCCGCCGCGCTCGTCGAGAGCCGCCGCCGGCGCGCCGGGCGCAGCGTCCCGCCGCCCGACGACGAGGCCGGGCGTCTCCTCGCGCTCGTCTCCGCGCTCAACGCGCACGACCGGACGACCTTCAGCCACAGCGCCCGGGTCCAGGCGTACAGCGCCCTCATCGGGCGCGAGCTCGGGCTCTCGCGCGAGGACGTCGCGCGGCTCAGCTGGGCCGCGCTGCTGCACGACGTCGGCAAGCTCGAGGTGCCCGGCGCGCTCCTGACCAAGAGCGGCCGCCCGACCGACGAGGAGTGGGCCCGCCTCGCCGAGCACCCGCGGCACGGCGTCGGGCTGGTCCTGCCGCTCGCCGGCTGGCTCGGCGACTGGGCCGGCGCTGTGGGCGAGCACCACGAGCGCTGGGACGGCGCCGGCTACCCGGCCGGTCTCGCCGGCACGGACATCAGCCTCGCCGCGCGGGTCGTCGCCGTCGCGGACGCGTACGACGTCATCACGTCGGCGCGCGCGTACAAGAAGCCGCTGTCCGCCGCGGCCGCGCGCGCCGAGCTCACGCGCTGCGCCGGGACGCAGTTCGACCCCGACGTCGTCCGCGCCATGCTCGCCGTCGGCCTGGGGCGCCTGCGCCTCGTGGCCGGCCCCGCGTCCCTGCTGTCGGCGCTCCCGGGCCTGCGCGTCGTCCCCTGGCCCGAAGCGGTCGCGGGCGTGCCCGGGCTGAGCGCCGCGGCGACGGCTGCCGTCGTGACGACGGCGCTCGTGGCCTGGCCCGCCCTCGCGCTCGCCGGTCCCGAGGCGGTGGCGCAGGAGCCCACGGCCGTCGTCGTGGCGCAGCAGGCGGCGGGGACCGGGTCCGGGTCGCCCAGCCGGTCCGGCCGGGACGGCACCGACGGGCCCGCGTCCGGCGGCGCTGGCGCGACCGACGGCCCGGGCGCGACCGACGGCGACGACGCGTCCACCCCGTCCACGGCTCCCGACGGCGAGCACGCCGGGCGCCCCGAGCGCCCCGTCGCACCGGCGTCCCCTGACGGCGGCACGACGACGCCGGACACCGACGCCGCGCCGAGCGCCGCTCCGCCCGCGGCACCGGCTCCCGGCCCGACGACGCCGACGCCCGCCGGGCCCGCAGCCCCCGTCGCGCCCGTGCCGGCCCCCTCCGCCGCACCCCCGTCGAGCACACCCGCCGAACCGACCGCCGCGGAGTGCCAGGCCGCGCGGGTGGGTGCCGTCGACATGCGCGGCGCCAACCTCGCGCGCTGCGACCTCAGCGGCGCGACGCTCACGGGGTCGTGGGCCGGTGCGAAGCTCGACGGCGCCGACCTGCGCGGGGCCACGCTCGTCGACCTCGACCTCAGCGGCGCGAGCCTCAGCGGCACGGACCTGCGCGGGGCGACCGTCACGCGCACCCGGTTCGACACGGCGACCCTCACCGGCGCCCGGTTCGTCGACGCCGTCGTCAGCGACTCGAGCTTCGCGGGCGCGGTGCTCGACCCGCGCACCCTCCGGGGCGCCACCGTCACCGGCAGCACGGGGCTCGCCTGACGTCGGGACGCGAGGCCGATGCGCGCGCCCGACCGTGACCAGGGGGTCCGGCCCGCGAGCGCGGCCGTCACCGGTCGACCCGCGCGCTCCCGCCGCCCGCGAGCTTGAGCACCTCCGCCTTGGTGACCATGGTCGTGTCCCCGGGCGTCGTCATCGCGAGCGCGCCGTGCGCGGCGCCGTACTCGACCGCCGTCTGCAGCGGCTCGCCCTCGAGCAGCCCGTAGACGAGGCCCGAGGCGAACGAGTCGCCGCCGCCCACGCGGTCGAGGATCTCGAGGCGCTCGCGGTGCGTGGCCTGCACGACGCCGGTCTCGCGCGACCACGCGAGCGCCCCCCAGTCGTTGATGCTCGCCGAGTGCACCGTGCGCAGCGTCGTGCCGATGACCTGGAAGTTCGGGTAGGCCGCGGCGGCCTTCTCGATCATCGCGGCGAACGCGTCGACCGGGATCGTCGAGAGGTGCTCGTCGACGCCCTCGACCTCGAAGCCGAGGGACGCCGTGAAGTCCTCCTCGTTGCCGATCATGACGTCGACGTGCTCGGCGATGCGACGGTTGACCTCGCGCGCCTTCTCCTGACCACCGATCGACCGCCACAGCGACGGCCGGTAGTTGAGGTCGTACGAGACGACGGTGCCGTGCCGCTTCGCGGCCGTGACCGCCTCGACGACGACCTCCGCCGTCGTCTCGCTCAGCGCCGCGAAGATCCCGCCCGTGTGGAGCCAGCGCGCCCCGAGCTCGCCGAACAGGTGGTCCCAGTCGACGTCGCCGGGCTTCATCTGGGACGCGGCGGTGAGGCCGCGGTCCGAGACGCCGACGGCGCCGCGCACCCCGAAGCCGCGCTCGGTGAAGTTCAGGCCGTTGCGCACGCCGCGACCGATGCCGTCGTACGGGACCCACTGCACGAAGGACGTGTCGAGCCCGCCGGTGAGCATGAGGTCCTCGACGAGGCGGCCCACCTCGTTGTCCGCGAGCGCGGTGACGACGGCGCCGCGCAGGCCGAACGCCCGGCGCAGGCCGCGCGCGACGTTGTACTCGCCGCCGCCCTCCCAGGCCCGGAACGAGCGCGCGGTACGGATGCGGCCCTCGCCCGGGTCGAGGCGGAGCATCACCTCGCCGAGCGAGACGGCGTCGTAGCGGCAGTCGGCGGCGGGGCGGAGCGTCAGGGCGGTCATGGTCGTCCTTCGCGTGCTGGGGCGGGGGGCTCGGGCGGGTGCGTCAGTCGCGGCGGGCGAGCGCGACGGCCTCGGTCGTCAGGCGCGTGATGCCGGCGAAGTCCCCGGCGCGCACGAGGTCCTTCGGGACCATCCACGAGCCGCCCACGGCGACCACGGACGGCAGGTCGAGGTACTCGTGCAGGTTCGCCGCGCCGACGCCGCCCGTGGGCACGAAGGTCACGCCGCCGAACGGCGCCGCGAGCGCGGCGATCGCCTTGGCACCCCCCGACGTGCCGGCCGGGAAGAACTTCACGGTCGAGAGGCCGAGCTCGAGCGCCGCCTGGATCTCCGTCGCCGTGACCGCGCCGGGGAGCGGCAGCACGCCGTGCTCACGGCACCGCTCGACGACGGCCCGGCTGAGCCCGGGTGAGACGACGTACGACGCGCCGGCCGCGACGGCCTGGTCGACCTGGGCGGGCGTGAGGACGGTCCCGGCGCCGACGAGGACGTCGCCGCGCTCGCTCATCGCCCGGATCGCGTCCGCCGCGGCGGCGGTGCGGAACGTCACCTCCGCCACGGGCAGCCCGCCCTCGACGAGCGCGGCCGCGAGGGGCGCGGCGTCGGCGGCGTCGTCGAGCACGACGACGGGCACGAGCCGCGCGGCGGCGAGCTGGGCGAGGGTCTCCATCGACGTCTCCTGGCGTTTCGCGGTGCGGAACGATGGTCCCGCCTACGGGAACAGTACGACATCTGGCGTCGCGGAACCAGCCTCCCCTCCGCCCTGCCCGGCACTCCCCCGCGCGCATCCCCGGGTGCGCGGAGCGTCGCGCCGCGCCGCGCCGGCGTGTCGCGGCACAGGGCTCCGCAGGTGGCATGGCAACCGGCGGACGGGTCGCCAGGCGAGCGGCGCTCGCGGTCAGGGCGTGGGGAGGGTGAGGCCCGCGGGGAGGGTGGGCGGGAGGACGCGGCGCATCTCCGCACGCAGAGCGGTCACGCGCGCCGGGGTCATGCGCTCGACCGGCGCGGTGACCGACACGGCCGCGACCGCCACGCCGGCCCTCAGCAGGGGGACCGCGACGCAGCTGATCCCCGCCTCGTTCTCCTCGACCTCCGTCGCGAACCCGTCCCGCCGCGCCCGCTCGATCACGTCCCACACGTGGTCGCCGTCGACACCGGTCCCCGCGAGGTATCCCTCGAGCGTCGAGCGGTCGGCACCCCGGTGCGCGAGCATCGCGCGACCCAGGGCCGTCGTCGCGGCCGGGCTGCGCCGTCCGATCGCCGACCACACGCGTACCGCGCGCTCCGGCTCGACCTTGTCGAGGTACACGACCTCGCGCCCGCTCAGCACCCCCAGGTGGACGAGCTCGTCGACCTCACGGCTCAGCGCGACGAGAGCCGGGTGGAGCAGCGCGGGCAGGTTCTCCTCGCCGAAGTAGGCGTCGGCCAGCCGCGTGGCGGCCGCGCCGAGCGCGTACCGGCCGGACGGCTCCTGCGTCGCGAACCCGCGGTGCCGCAGCGCCGCCAGCGTGCGGTGGATCGTCGTCTTGTTGAGGCCGAGCCCGGCGGCGAGCTCCGCGAGGGACGCCCCGTGCGGTCCGGCCGCCGCGAGCGCCTCGAGCACCACGAGCGCCCGGTCGACCGCCTCGACGGGCGACGCGACGCCGACGTCGGCACGGGCGGGCTCCGGGGTGGCCATGCCGCCAGCCTAGGAGGCGCCGCGCGTTCCGACGCGGTCCGGCCCCTGACCAGCGGCGGCCCTACCCTGGGCCCGTCGCCAGCGCCGCCCACCGCGGCCCGTGACCCTCAGCCGGGTGGCTGCCGAGGCGGGGTCTCCCTCGCGACCGCGTCGCGCGCCATCAACGGCAGCGCCACCCGCACCGTGCGCGAGGACCGAGGTGGTCTTCGCGGTCGACGACGTCATGGCGGTCGGCGCGATGGCCGCGGCGCGCGAGCTGGGCCGGCGCGTGCCCGGCGACGTCGCGGTCGCGGGCTTCGACGACATCACCACGCTCCGCGACATCACCCCCGCGCTCACGACCGTGCGCATCCCGCTGGTCGACGTCGGCATCGCCGCGGCCGAGCTGTCGCTCGCGGCGCCGTCGAGCGAGCCGCGGCTCGTGCACGTCGGCGGGACGGTCGTGCTGCGCGAGTCGACGCCGCCGCGCGGCTGAGGTCGCCGCCGGCGCGCCTCAGAAGCGGCCGCCGCCGCCCTTGCTGCGGCGCGAGGACGAGCTGCGGCTCGAGCTCGACCGCCGGCTCGACCCCGAGCTCGACCGCCGGCTCGAGCTGCTGCGGCCGAACGACCCGCCGCTCGCGCGACGCGACCGGCTCGAGGACCGGCTCGACGACGACCTGCTCGAGCCGCCCGAGCCGCCGCTCCACCAGCCGCCGCCGGACGAGCCCCCGCTGCCGCCCCAGCCGCCGCCCCGGCTCGACTCGTCGTCGTCGGAGTCCCACCGGAAGCCGGACGTCCGGGCGGACCACGACTCCGTGCTGCGCTGCGCGCGCTCGAGGTCCGTCTCGACGGCCCGCCGCGCGCGCCCCGCCTCGTACTCGGCCCGGTCGGCGGCGGCGAGGGCCGCGACGGCGTCGGTCTCGCTGAGCCCGTTCGCACGCGCGACGTGCGCCTGCGCCTCGCCGTAGAGCATCCGGGCGTTCGAGCCGACGTCGGACCCGCGGACCTGGATCGAGCGGCCGATCGCGAGGAGCGTGCCGTCGACGCGCTGGAGGACCTGGGCGAGCCGCTGGCGCGCGCGGGCCTGCGCCGCCTCGTGCTCGCGCAGCGGCATGAGGGCGCTGTCGAGCGCCGCCTCCGCCTCGGCGAGCCGCTGGAGCAGCGCGAGCGGGTCCCCCGCCGCGCGCTGCTCGGGCACCGCCGCGACGACCTGGCGCGCCGCGACGGACGCGCCCACGACGCCGGCGTCCTGCGTGCCGAGGCGGTCGGCGTCGGCGATGTCGGCCGCGAGCGACGCGACCGCCGCGTCGATCCGCGCGGGCGCCTCGGCGAGCGCGCTGCGCGCGCCGTGCAGCGCGTCGAGCAGGGCGAAGGCCCGCGCGACGCCGTCCTCGGCGGTCCGTGCGAGGTCGACGGCGGCGGGACGGTCGGTGTCGAGCACGCCTCGCGCCCGGGTGACCACCTCGTGGGCGTGCGCGATGAGGGCGGCCGCGCCGTCGACGTTGTCGCGGACCGACACGAGCGCGGCCGCCGGGTGGACCGCCGCGAGCGCGTCGTACGTCGAGCGCGCGGCGGGCAGGCGCCGCTCGCCGTCCTGGGCGCGCGCGTCGAGCTCGTCGAGCCACTGCGGCGCGCGCGCGTGCAGGTCGCGGAGCCGGGCGAAGGCCTCGGTCTGCGCGTCGAGCGCGTCGTCCACCTCGTCGCACAGGCGGAGCACCTCGGTGAGCGCGGCGCGGCGCTGCTCGGGCGTCTCGCGAACGCCGTCGTCGAGGCTCGCGCGCAGGCCGAACGCCGCCGTCAGCGTGGCCGTGGCCTGCGCGAGGACGTCGGCGAAGGTGCGCGTCGCCTCGTCGCCGAACTGCGCCTGCGCGAAGCCCAGCTCCTGCTCCGACGCCCGCACGGCCTCGTCGACGGAGACGAGGGCGACGCCCGCGCGACGCTCGAGCTCCTCCGCCGTGAGCGCCGCGGCGGGGAGGTCCGCGGCGCCCGCGCGGCGTGCGGTCCGTCGCCGGTGAGCGACCCACACGACGCCGCCCGCGACCACCGGGACGGCGAGGACCGCGAGGACCGGCGCCACGCCCGGCCCCGTCGCGGCGGCGCGGTAGCCGTCGGCCGCCGCGACCGCGGCGCCGGCCCAGTCGTCGTCGCGCAGCGCGGGCTCGATGTCGGTCGTCTCGACGCGGCGCAGCAGGTCGCTCGTCAGCGCGACGTCGTCGTGCGCCGAGACGCGGTACTGGCGGTCCTCGACCGCGACGGCGAGCAGCAGGTCGTCCCGGCCGAGGTCCGACAGCGCGGCGGTCTCGTCGGCCCAGGCGAAGGAGCCGAGGTCGTCGAACGTGTCGACGTAGACGACGAAGAGCTGGTACTCGGTCGCGTCCGCGAGCCGGTCGAGCGCACCCTGGACGACGCGCTCCTCGCCCTCGCTGAGCACGCCGGCCAGGTCCGTGAGCTCGCCGCGCAGCGCCTGGGGCTCCTCGGCGGACGCGGGCGCGCCGAGCAGCGGCCCGGCGAGCAGCACGCCGACGGCGGCCAGCGCGCACGTCGCACGGTGGAGCGCGGCGGCCCACCGGACGGGCACGGTCACGGGAGCGGAGGTCCGGCGGGGGCGCAGCACCCCCGGATCCTCGCGGTCGCCGCCGGGCGCGGGCAAGCGCCGTCACGGCGACGTGCGCGCCGCCGCCCTGCCATGATCGCCCCCATGACGACGACGTCGGCCGCGCGGCCCGCCGTGGGTCGCGCGCGGGTCGCGGCCGCCCGCGCCCTCGCGGTCCTCGGCCTGCTGGTCTGGTGGATCGGCCTCATGGGGCCGATCGACCTCACCGTGCCGATCTTCCAGCCGCCGATGTTCGAGGACGCCTATCTCGTCGAGACGGGGTGGGGACTGCTCTACACGGTGCTCCTGGGCGTGCCGACGATCGCGCTCGCGATCCGGCCGCGCGCGGCGGGCCCGGCGCTCCAGGTGCTCACCTGCGCCGGCGCGATCGTGCTCGCGGCCCTCGTGTCGACGGACCTCGGGCAGCTCGTGCCGGCCGGCCTCGCCGTCGCGCTCGTGGCCGGCGTGCGGGCGCTGGTGCGGGCGGCGCCGGGAGAGCTCCGGGACGCCGTCGGGCGTCCGGCGCGCGGCGACCGCCGCACGACGGCGCTCGCGGCGCTCGCGGTGATCGCCGTCGTGCCCACGCTCGTGCACCTCGTCGACATGGCGCAGGCCTACCGCGAGGACCGCTACCCCGTCGACATCACGCAGTTCCTCAACCACTGGCCGATCCAGGGCGCGTTCGCGGTCGCGGTCGTCGGGCTCGTGGCGCTCGCCGCTGTCACCGGGCGGCGCACGCCCGCGGTCACGGCGGGGGTGAGCGCCGCCTGGTTCGGCGTCGTGTCCGTCCTCTTCGCCGACCAGGCGGGCGGGTTCGGCCGGGTCGGCGGCGCGGTCGCCGTCGTGTGGGGCGTCGCGGTGGTCGCGGCGGCGTGGGCGACCGGCCGCGCGCGCTGACGCCTCATCCGATGCGCAGCGTGCCCACCTGCTGGTAGCCGCTGTCCATGAGCGGGAGCTCGGCCGCCGTCGTGAGGTCGAGCTGCGGGGCGGCGCCGCCCCAGTAGCGCAGGATGCGACCGACCTCGGCGCCACGGGGCTCGGGCACGGCGTCGAGGTCGATCTCGAGGGTGATCTTCATGCGCTCCACGGTAGGCGCGGGCAGCGCCGGTGGGGAGGGGTCAGCGTGCGAGCAGCCCGTCGACGTCGGGCAGGCCGCTGAACCGCGTCACCGTGCCCGCGCCGGCGAGCTCCTCCGCGGCCGCGAGGAAGCCCGCCCACGCGGTGCGCGCGAGCGTCCCGCCGACGCTGATCCGGCGGACGCCCAGCTCCGCCGCCTCGGCGACGGTGAGGAACGGCGCGTTGAGCAGCAGGTTCACGGGCTTCGGCGCGACGGCGGCGACGACCGTCCGCACCTCGTCCGCCGTGGTGAGGCGCGGGGCGTAGAGGCAGTCGGCGCCCGCCTCCGCGTAGGCCTGAAGGCGGCGCACCGTCTCGTCGAGGTCGGGACGGCCGACGACGAACCCCTCCGACCGCCCGGTGAGCACGACGCCCGTCCCGCTCTCGTCGATCGCCCGGCGCGCGGCCCGCACGCGCTCGACGGCCAGGTCGAACGGGTGCAGCGGGTCGGCGTCGTCGCCCGTCGAGTCCTCGACCGAGAGCCCGGCGACGCCCGTGCGCACGGCCAGGGCGACGTTCGCGTGCACGCCGTCCGGCTCGACCGCGAACGCACCCTCGAAGTCCGCGTTCACCGGGACGGTGACCGCCTCGACGACCGTGCGCAGGTGGGCAACGGTCTCGTCGAGCCCGACGGCGGTGTCCGTCCGGCCGAGCGTCCAGGCGTGCCCGGCGCTCGTGGTCGCGAGCGCCGGGAAGCCGAGGTCCTGGAGCGCGATCGCGCTGCCGGCGTCCCACGGGTTCGGCATGACGAAGCACCCCGACTCGTGCAGCCGGCGGAAGGCGGCGACCCGGTCGTCCTGCGCGTCCATCGTGATCTCCCCACGTCGGCGTCGATCCGCCCATCATGCCGACGCCCGGCACGTCACGGAACGGGGACGGAGCGCACGACTGCGCGCGCCCGGCGCCGTCGTGTGCGACCGTGGGACGTGGCCACCTTCCGGCTCGAGCCCCGCCGCGAGGGCGTGCGCCTGGCCCTGCCGGAGACCTCGGACGCCGAGGCCCCGACGCTCGAGCCCGGGCACCCCTGGCTCCTCACCGCGTCCCAGCGGGGCAACCGCTCGACGCGCATGCGCGTCTCGACGCCCGGCAACGCCGTCCGGCCGATCGTCCACGGGCACCCCTACTTCGCCGAGCTCGCGGACGCCGTCGACCGCATGCAGCCGGGCGACCTCGTGCTCCTCGTCGGCTGGCGCGTCGACCCCGACGAGCTCGTCCGCGACGACGGGACGACGGTCACCGACCTCCTCACGCGCGCGGCGCGGCGCGGCGTCCTGGTCCGGGGCCTCGTGTGGCGCTCGCAGATGGACCGGATGCGGTTCTCGCGAAGGCAGAACCGCCGCTTCGCGCGCGCGGTCAACGCGGCGGGCGGCGAGATCCTGCTCGACCAGCGCGTGCGGCCGTTCGGCAGCCACCACCAGAAGTTCGTCGTGCTGCGCCACCCCGGCCGCGCCGGGGAGGACCGCGCGTACCTCGGCGGGATCGACATCGCGCACAGCCGCCGCGACGACGTCGACCACCGCGGCGACCACCAGCGCATGCCCTTCGCGCGGTGGTACGGCGGCGAGCCCGCGTGGCACGACGTCCAGGTCGAGGTGCGCGGCCCTGCCGTGGCCGACGTCGAGGAGGTGTTCCGCGAGCGCTGGGCGGACCCGGCGTCCCTGTCGCGCCGCCCGTGGCTGCTCGTGCCGCACCTGCTCGACCTTCCCGAGCGCCGGCCGAACCCCCTGCCCGACCCGCTGCCCGAGCCGCCGCCGGCCGGGACGAGCACCGTGCAGCTGCTCCGCACGTACCCCAACCGCCGCCCGGGCTACCCGTTCGCGCCGCTCGGCGAGCGCAGCGTCGCGCGCGGGTACGCGAAGGCGCTGCGCCGCGCGCGGCGGCTGATCTACCTCGAGGACCAGTACCTGTGGTCAGGCAGCGTCGCGGACGTCTTCGCGGCCGCGCTGCGCGCCAACCCGGACCTGCACCTGGTCGCCGTCGTGCCGCGGTTCCCCGACCAGGACGCCGAGCTGACCATCCCCGTCGCGCTGCACGGGCACAGCCAGGCGCTCGACGTGGTGCGCGAGGCCGCGCCCGGGCGGGTGCACATCCTCGACCTCGAGAACGCCGCGGGCCGCCCGGTGTACGTGCACTCCAAGATCTGCGTGGTCGACGACGTCTGGGCGACCGTGGGCAGCGACAACTTCAACCGCCGCTCGTGGACGCACGACTCCGAGCTCACCGCGGCCGTGCTCGACGAGCAGCGCGACCTGCGCGAGCCCACCGACCCCGCGGGCCTGGGCGACGGCGCCCGCAGGTTCGCGCGCGACCTGCGCCTCGAGCTCTGGCGCGAGCACCTCGACGTGGACGACGACGCCCTGCTCCTCGACCCCGACGTCGCGATCGCGACGCTGCGCGAGCGCGTCGCGGCGCTCGACGCCTGGCACGACGGCGGCCGCGTCGGCCCCCGCCCGCCCGGCCGGCTGCGCGCGCACCGGATGGCCGTGCCGACGCCGTGGCAGCGGATCATCGCCTCGCCCGCGTACCGCGCGGTCGTCGACCCGGACGGCCGCCCGCCGCACATGAAGCTCCGCGGGCACCACTGACCCTGCGGGTCGGCGCGCGGGGCGGTTGAGGCCGTCGTGACGACCATCGGGCCGCTCGACGGGGAACCCGAACGGGGTGCACCGCGCCGTCGTTCGTCCGAGGCGGCCGAGACCGCTGCCGGTCGGGCACACCGTGGCCCCGCGGCGCGCGCCCCGCGTGGCCCCGGGTCAGGCGGCCGAGCGGTCGGCGCGCGGGCGGCGGCGCAGCTCGGTCCGGGCGATCGCCGGCGGCACGTAGGACGCCTCGTCGGGCGCGCCGACGTCGGTCCCGGGCGGGACGATCGCGTCGATCCGGTCGAGCAGGTCGTCGTCGAGCGTGACGTCGACGCTGGCGAGGAGGTCGTCCAGCTGCTCCATGGTGCGCGGCCCGAGCAGCACGCTCGTGACGGACGGGTGCGCGACGGCGAACGCCAGGGCGAGGTGCGTCAGGGGCAGCCCGGCCTCCTCCGCGAGCGGGACGAGCTGCTCGACGGCGTCGAGGCGGTGCGCGTCCGTGAGGCTCGAGAAGCGGCCCGCGCGACGCAGGTCCGTCTCCTGCCCGCGCCGGACGCGCCCCGTGAGCATGCCCTTGGCGAGCGGGCTCCACACGAGGACGCCCATCCCGTAGCGCTCGGCGACGGGCAGCACCTCGGACTCGATCCCGCGGTCGAGGATCGAGTAGTTCGGCTGCTCCGTGCGGAACCGGTGGAGCCCGCGGCGCTCGGCGATCCACTGCGCCTCGACGATCTCGGAGGCGGGCAGCTTCGACGTGCCGATCGCCCGGACCTTGCCGGAGCGGACGAGGTCGGTGAGGGCCGAGAGCGTCTCCTCCATGTCCGTGTCCGGGTCCGGCCGGTGGATCTGGAAGAGGTCGACGTGGTCGGTCTGGAGCCGACGCAGCGAGTCCTCGAGCGCACGGACGATCCAGCGGCGGGACGCCCCCTGCCGGTTGGGGTCGTCGCCCATGGGCAGCCGCGCCTTGGTCGCGAGGACGACGTCGTCCCGCCGGCCCCGGAGCGCCTTGCCGACCACGACCTCGGACTCGCCGCGCGAGTACGCGTCGGCGGTGTCGACGAGGTTGATGCCGGCGTCGAGGGCACGGTGGATGATCCGGATGCTGTCGTCGTGGTCCGGGTTGCCGATGCCGGCCCCGAACATCATCGCGCCGAGCGCGTAGGGGCTGACCTTCATGCCGGTCCGGCCGAGCGTCCTGTACCGCATGGTGGCTCCTGGGTGGGTGAGGGGGACCCGCGGCCCTGACGGGCGTACGCTGGGCCAGAACGGAACGTTCGTCCGGAACTGTACGGACGCATGTTCCGGTTAGCAAGCGACCCCGTCTCGAGGAGCTCACCCATGCCCGCAGGGCCCGACGCCGCGGTCACGACCGACCGCGCGCCCCGCCCGCTGCGCGCCGACGCGGCCCGCAACCTCGACGCGCTGCTCGAGGCCGCGAAGGTGGCGTTCGCCGCGGCGGGCGTCGACGTGCCCATGCGGGAGATCGCCGCGCGCGCCGGGGTCGGCGTCGGGACCCTCTACCGGCACTTCCCCAAGCGCTCGGACCTCATCCAGGCCGTCTTCCGCCGCGAGGTCGACGCGTGCGCCGACGCGGGAGCGACCCTCGCGGCCCAGCACGAGCCGCTCGAGGCGCTGACCCGCTGGCTGCTCCGCTTCACCGACTTCGTCGCCACGAAGCGCGGCCTCGGTGCCGCCCTCCACTCGGGCGACCCGGCCTACGACGCGCTCCCCGCCTACTTCACCGGACGCCTCGGCCCGACGCTCCGCGGCCTGCTCGACGCGGCCGCCGCCGCGGGCGAGGTCCGGTCCGACGTCGACCCGGAGGAGCTGCTCATCGCCGTGAGCCGCCTGTGCATGGTCACGCCCGACGACGCCGGCTCCCAGCAGGGCCACCGCATGGTCCGCCTCCTGGTCGACGGCCTGCGCTTCGGCGCGACGCGCGCGCCCTGATCGCCACCCGGGACGACGGCGCCCGTCACTACGGTGGCCCCATGCCGACCGCGGACGTCCGGGCCAGGACCGAGCCGACGCGCGCGCGACCGCGGCGTGCGGGCACGGCGATCGCCGTCGGCGTCCTCATCGCCGTCCTCGCCGCCGTCGCCGCCGTGACGTGGCTGCGCGGCAACCCGCTCGGCGGGCCCGTCCTCACGGCAGACAGCCCCGAGGTGCGGGCCGCGCTCGACGAGGCGCGACCGCGGGCGGAGGCCGCGCTCGAGGAGGCCGTCGACGGCCCCGTCGCGGACGCGCTCCCGGTCGACCACCTCGGCGCCGTCACCGACGCGAGCTGCACGGAGGGTCAGCAGAGCTGGAAGTACAGCGACCCGTGGGACCTCAGCTGCCGGTCGATGCAGGCCGTGCTGCTCCAGCTCGGGAGCACCGACACCTTCCGGGCCGACATGGAGGCGCTGCACGCGTCGTTCCTCGCGGCCGGCTGGGAGGAGGACGGCACGCAGAACATGCTCGCGCTGCTGGCGGGCTACTGGGACGACCGCGAGCAGATCCTCGGCAACAGCCCGGGCATGCGGTACCCGAGCGACATCCCGTCCACCGCCTACCGCTCGCCGGGCGGGGAGACGGTGGCGGTCGGCTGGCTGCAGCCCGAGGCGGGGATGCTCGACGCCGCTCCGGGGGCGTGGTCGGACGACGGCGGCCGGACCGTCGGCCCGGACGAGCTGCGCCGGTCGATGCCGCCCGGTTCGTACGCCCTCGTGCTCAGCGTCGGGTTCACGTACTTCCAGCGCTGAGCGCAGCGGCGCGGCCCGAGCTTGCGGTCACTCGGCGTCGAGCCGGTCGAGCAGGTCCACGACGGCGCGCATGTAGTCGCTGATCCACCGGTCGTAGATGCGCTGGATCGGCAGGGGCGCGAGGGAGAGGTGGCGCTCGCGCCCGACCTTGCGGCCCGTGACCAGGCCCGCGCTCTCGAGCACGCGGAGGTGCTGGAGGACCGTCGTCCGGTCGAGGTCGGGCAGCGCGGCGCACAGGGAGCCGGTCGTGTGCGGGGCCGCCTTGAGCGCGTCGAGCATCCGCCGCCGCACGGGCGAGGCGAGGGCCTTGAAGACGCGGTCGTCCGCCGACCCCTTGTCGCCGTCACCAGACATGTTGTAAAACTACAACATGTCCAACACCGCACCGCTCACCGAGCTGTCCTTCACCGTCTCCGGGCGTGTCGCGCGCCCGTGCGCCGAGGTCTACGAGGCCATCGCCGACCCCGACCAGCTCTCCCGCTACTTCACGACGGGCGGCGCGCGCGGCCGGCTCGAGGGAGGCACCGAGGTCAGCTGGGAGTTCGCCGACCACCCGGGCGCCTTCCCCGTCTCGGTCGTCGAGGCCGCGCCGCCCCGCCGCATCGTCATCGAGTGGGACGGCGACGCGACGACGTCGGCCGAGGGCCGCACCCGCACGGTCTTCGAGCTCGAGCCCCTCGACGACGACGCGCGCACGCTCGTCACCATCACCGAGAGCTCGTGGCAGCCGACCGCCGACGGCGCCCGCGCCGCCTTCGGCAACTGCGAGGGCTGGAGCAGCATGCTGTCCGCGCTCAAGGCCTGGGTCGAGCACGGCATCAACCTCCGCGAGGGCTTCTACCGCTGACGGGCTCGCGCGGCGTGACGTGGGCCGGCACCCCGACGTCGGCCTCCCCGCCAGGATCGGCACGTCCCCTCAAGGCACGTGGTCGATCGGTCGACACCTCTGCCATGAAGCCCCCCGCGCTCCGGACCGCCGTCGTCGGCCTGCTCGTGGCGGCGACGCTCACGGGCTGCGCGCTCACGCCCGTCGCGCCGCAGGCCGCGACGCAGTGCGACCCGCCGGCCCCGCCGGGGGTCTCCCAGGCGGCACAGGCCTACGCGAACGCGACGCACGAGGCGCTCCTGGACCGCATCGAGCTGTCCGACACCATCGCCGCGCAGAACATGATGATGTCGCTCGACGACATGCGTCGCGCCGCCGAGATCGACCAGGCGTTCCTCGCCGACGTCCGGGCGATCCGCTTCCCCGAAGGAGCGGCGGCACCGGCGCAGGACTTCATCGCCGCGGTCGAGGCGGAGGACGAGTTCCTCCTCACCGCCGCGGCGCAGGACGGCTGGTACGGCGCCCACCTCGCCGAGCGCGGCCGGCTGGACGAGGAGCGCGGTGCGGCGAGCAGGGCGCTGCGCGACGCCCTCGGCCTGCCTGCGTCGGGCTGCCGGCTCACCCTCCCCTGAGTCCCCGGTCCGCCGCCCGCGCGTGCGGACGTCCGTCACGGCGGTCGAGGACTTCCCGCCCTGCTCCCGGGGCCGCCTGCGCGCCACCGTGAAGGTGTTCGCCCTCGCGTGGCGCAGCGCCGCCGGGTGCCGGACGGGTCGGGGGGACGCATGCCTGCGGAACGGCCGAGCTTCTGGACGACCACGGCCGGCGTCCTCACCGCCATCGCGACGCTCCTCACCGCGGTGACGGGCGCCGTCGCGCTCTACCTCACGACGCGCGAGGACCCGACGCCGCCGCCGTCGACCAGCGTCGCCGAGAGCCGCGAGCCCGTCGCGGTGCCGAGCACGACGCCGACCACGTCCGCCGAGGACGCCCTCGCCGCCTGGGTGGTCGAGGTGAACGCCCTGTGCCGCGAGGCGACCGGGCCGCTCAGCGACGCCTACCTCGCGCTGGACGCGGTCTACCGCGAGCCCGCGCCGGACCCCGTCGTCGTCGGCGGGCTGCTGCGCGACCTCGCCGGACGGCACGCCGCGCTGACGTCCCAGCTCGGCTCGCTGTCCCTCCCGCAGGACCCGGTCGCGACCCAGTGGCTGACCGCCTACCAGCTCGAGACCCAGCAGGTGATCCAGGCCTCCGAGCTCTGGGACGCCGGGGACGCCCAGGGTGCCGGGGCGACGCTCTTCGCCGTCAGCCAGTCCGCCGCGGCGTCCGCCCTCGGCGACCCGCTCGGGATCGTCTGCCCCTGACCCCCGCCGCCCGGGCCGGGCCCGACCGCAGGCCCGCGGTGCGTGTCCGCTGGGCAAGACGCGCGTTTGCCAGGGGCGCCCTGCGCTTGTGACGGTGGAGACGCCCGAGATGCCCGACCGGCATCGACGACGAACCGAAGGAGAGCTCTGTGCTCACCCTGACCGACAACGCCCGCGCCGCCGTCCAGGACATCGCCGAGCGCGCCGGGCTGCCCGAGCAGGGCGGCCTGCGCATCGCGCCGTCGCCCGCCCAGGACGGGTCGTTCGAGCTGTCGCTCGTCGCGGAGGCCCCGGCCGGCGACAGCGTGATCGACGCCGAGCGCGCCAAGGTCTACCTCGAGCCCGAGACGTCGGCCGTGCTGGCCGACCAGCAGCTCGACGCGGTCCAGTCCGAGGAGGGGCCGGGCTTCCTGCTCGCCGCCCAGGGCTGACCGCCCGCGCAGGTCGGAGGCCGCTCCCCGGTGGGGGGCGGCCTTCCTCGTGCCCGGCGCACGACGACGCCGTCGGGTGCGGCTGCTCTACTGGTCGCGTGACCCGGACCGACGCGCGCGCGCAGACCGCCGCCGACGAGGGCACGGTGGCCGGCGCTGCGGCGCCGGTCGACGCCCGGCTCCCGGGCGACCTCGTGGCGCACTGGTCCTCGGACGGGTTCCGCGACGACGCGACGGCCTGGGTGCGGGCGGCGCTCGACCCGCACGGTGTCGCGCTGCGCGGCCCGCTCGAGGTGCACCGCGTGCGCTTCTGGTCCGCCGTGCTCAGCGCGACCACCGACGCGGGGCGCGTGTGGTTCAAGGCCACGAACCCGGGCCAGTCGTTCGAGGCGACCCTCCTGGCCCGCCTCGGCCGGCTCGCGCCCGACGACGTCGTCGTGCCGCTCGCGGTCGACAGCGGCCGGGGCTGGCTGCTACTCCCCGACGCCGGGCCCGCCGTGCGCGACCGTGGCGCCGTGACGACCGGCGACTGGGAGGCGCTCGTGGCCCACGCGGCCCGGCTCCAGGTCGCCCTCCGCGGCCACCACACCGAGCTCGCGGCCGCTGGACTGCCCGCCCTCGACGCCGGTCAGGCCGAGGAGCACGTCACGGCTCTCGTCGAGCGGCTGCGGCGGCTCCCGCCCGGCGACCCGCAGCGCGTCGCCCCGGACGAGGCCCGGGCGCTCCTGCGCGGGCTGAGGGGCGTGGCGCAGGGCTTCGACGAGCTCGCCCGCTCCGGCATCCCGTCGACGTTCCAGCCGGGCGACGTCAGCGTCGGCAACGCGGTGCCGCGCGACGGGGGCGGGTTCCGCCTCTTCGACGTCGGGGACGCGTTCTGGTCGCACCCGTTCGCCGCGCTGCAGGTGCCCGTGCGCATGGCGACCGGGAGCTGGCCCGGACCGCCCGCGCCCGACGACGCGGTGGCCGCCCGGCTCGGGGACGCCGTCCTGGACGCCTGGGGGATCGCGCCGGGCGCGGACGCCGCACGCCTGGTCGAGGCGGCCGACCGCCTCGCGAGCGTGCAGCGCTGCGAGTCGTGGCGCAGGCTCCTCGCGCACGCCGACCCGGACCGCCTCGGCGTACCGACGCCGCGGCTCGCCGACTGGCTGGCCGACGCCGTGCGACCCCTGTCCCGCGCGTCCGGCTGAGGCGGTCGGTGCCCCGTGCGACGCCGTCCCGCGTCGGGTACCGGCGCCGCTGAGGGCGCCCGCCCGCCTCAGCCCGCGAGCGCCGCCCGGAGGAACGCGATGTCCTCCGCCTGCCGCTCGGCGGGCGTCTCGACGAGCGCGTCGCAGCCCGCCTCCCGGACGACGTGGGCGATGAGCTCGGGCGGGATCGTCCCCGTCGCGAAGTTGGCGTGCCGGTCGCGGCTCGAGCCGAACTCGTCGCGCGAGCTGTTGGCGTGGACGAGGTCGATGCGACCGGTGATGGCCTTGACCCGGTCGACGATCGTCTCGAGGTCCTCCCCCGCCGCCCAGGCGTGGCAGGTGTCGAGGCAGAAGCCGACGTCGTACCCGCCGATGGCGTCCCAGAGCATCGCGATGCGGTCGAGCGTGCGCGCGCACGCGTTCTCCCCGCCCGCGGTGTTCTCGACGAGGACCAGGACGGGGAAGGTCGCGCGCTCGAACGTCTTGCGCCAGTTGTCGACGCCGACCGCGATGTCGTCACCCTCGCCGACGTGCCCGCCGTGGACGATGAGGCCCTTGCCGCCCAGCGTGGCTGCGGCCGCCGCGTGCTCGGCGATCATCTTGCGGCTGGGGATGCGGATCTTGTTGTTGGTCGACGCCACGTTGACCAGGTACGGCGCGTGCACGTAGACACCGAGGCCCGAGGCCACGATCGCGTCCGCGTCCTCGCGCGGCTGGGGCTTCTTCCAGCCCTGCGGGTCCGCGAGGAAGAACTGCACCGCCTCGGCACCGACCTCCGCCCCAGCCGTCGCGGGGTCACCGTCCCTGACGTGCGCTCCGATCAGTGCCATGCGGCCAGGCTAGACGAGCCGTCCGACACCACCGGTGGCCGGGCGGTTCGCAGGCGCCGCACCAGCGCGACGCCCGTGAGGCAGTAGAGGCCCGGCAGGAGCGCGACGGTGAGGACCAGGAGCGGGTCCCCGCCCGAGAAGGCGCCGAGCACCGAGCGCGGCGCTCAGCGAGTGCTCCACGAGCAGGACCGTCGACCACGGCCGGTGCGGCGCGCGTGGTCCCGCGGCGTCCCGCGGCGCCGGGGAGGTCGGCGGCACGAGGTCGGACGGCTGCCCGCCGTGACCCGGCCCGCCCGCGTACGGCGCCCCGTACCCCTGCTCCGACATCTCGCCTCCCCTGCGTCCGCGTCGGACGCTACCGTCGGGCGGCGACCTCGGGAGGGCCGACGGCGCCCGGACGCCGCGCGGTCACCCGTCCGGCGTCAGGCGCTGTCCGCGGCCTCCGCGCCCACGGCGACGAGACCGCGCAGGCCGGTCACGAGCGCGTCGGGCGGCGGGACGCTCGCGCCCGGGTCCTCCTCGAGGTGGCCCAGCACGATCCCCGTGAGCGCCAGCACGGGCACCGACCACTCCGCCGTGCGCCTGGAGCCGTAGGGCGCGAGGGGACGCGTGTCGTGCACGAGCCCCGGGTCCGCGAGCGCCGCGACCATGAACCCGTTGGTCGCGGCGCTGACCGTGCGCGCGACGACGTCGAGCCCCTCCTCCCCGGCGAGCGGCGCGGCGAGCCGCAGCCCGAAGAGCCGGGCGACGCCACCGATGACGGCGCGCCCGCGCGCGACGGCCCGTCGTTCGCTGCGCGCGAGAGCCTCGGCGAGCGCGGCCCGCAGCTCTGGGCTCGGCACGCCGACGAAGGCCGCGCGCAGGGCGAGGTAGGTCTGGAACTGCGGGGACGCGAGCGTCGCGCCCACGTCGGCCCGGAAGGCGAGGCGGTGCAGCTCGACCAGCAGGTCGCGCCGGCCGGCGGGTGAGACGAGGTCGTCGGCGACCGTGTCGAGGAGCGACGTCGCCTCGGCCGTGACCTGCTCGCCGATCGTGGGGAGCTCGCTGCCCCGCGCGAGCGCGAGGAGCACGTCGTCGAGGAAGGCCTCCCGCGTGGGCCAGCGGCGGTAGGCCGACGTGCGCGAGACGTCGGCGGCGCGGATGACGTCCTCGAAGCGCAGCCCGTCGAGACCCACCGTGATGCCGTGGGTCGCGAGCGCGTCGAGCGCGGCGTCGAGGACGCGCCGCTCCGTCTCGGCGTCGCTCAGACGGGCGCGACGCGTGCGCTCGGGATGTTGACCGGTGCCTGCCACAGACCTACCTTTGGGACATGAGATACCAAGTTCCAACGAGCCGACCGGAGCCATGATGCCCGCCCACGTCGTCGTCGGCCACGTGGCCGTCATCGTCGCACCCCTCGCGGCCCTGCTCGCGCTCGTCTACGCGCTCGCAGCGGGGTCCCGACGCGGCACGCGAGCCGGGCTCGTCGCCGCCGCGACGATCGCCTTCGGTCTGTGCGCCTGGGCGGGCGAGGCGGGCGGGGACCTGCTCGACGAGCTGTCGGCCGCGACGCCGGCGGACCTCCCCGAGGAGGTCGCGACGCACGCGCACGGCTCCGACGCGCTGACGGTCGCGGCGTTCGTGCTCCTGGCCGTCGTGCTCGCCGTCGTGTGGCGCTGGCTCCGGCCCGGCCGGACGGCGGGCACGGCGCCGCGCGTCGCGCAGGTGGCGCTCGTGCTCGCGTCCCTCGGCGTCCTGCTCACGACGGCGACCGTCCTCACCGCGGCGATGCGCGCGGTCTGGGCGACGCAGCCGGGCTGGGTGGCCTGATGCGCGCGGCCCTGCCGCAGCGCGCGGCCCGGTGGATGTACCGCAGCGGCGGGCCCAACTGGATGGCCCGGCCGATGAACGCCGTGGCCGCGTGGCAGTTCCGGCGCGGCATCCTCTCGTTCGGCGGGCGCGGCGTCACGCTCGACGTGCGCGGGCGGGTCTCGGGCCGCACCGTCTCGCTGCCCCTCGTGCTCGTGCGCCTGGGCGGCGAGCGCTACCTCGTCTCGATGCTCGGCGAGGACGTCCAGTGGCTGCGCAACGTCCGCGCGGCGGACGGCCGCGCCATCCTGCACGCGCCGCGCGCCGAGCCGGTGCGGCTCGTGGACGTCGCCGTCGCGGACCGCGCGCCGGTCCTGCGGCGCTACGTCGAGCTCGCGCCGGGTGGGCGGCCGCACATCCCCGTGCCGGTCGGTGCGCCGGTCGAGGAGTTCGCCCGCGTCGCCGCGCGCTTCCCGGTGCTGCGCGTGGAGAGCGCGCCCGACGTCGCCTGAGCGGCCCGGCGCCGGAGGTGGGCTGCCGCGATGGCCCCATGGGTCTCCTCGTGGTCACCGGACAGCCTGGCTCCTCGCCGGGCGCGGCGCACACCTGTGGACGGCCGGCCGGGGCGTCGGCGCCGGAACGTAGGCTGGTGAGGTGCCCTCGACGTCGCGACCGGACCGGTCCGCCCCGGTCCCCGACCTGCCGTACGACGTCTCGTACGACGACGTCCTGGACGAGCCGCCGTACGACCCGGAGTACGACGCCGCGCCGCCCCCCGAGGTGCGCGCACCGGTCGCCGACGCCCCGCTGCCGGTCGCCGCGCCCGCGCGCCGGGTGGCCGAGCGGGTCGGCCCCGCGCCGACGCCGATCGAGGTGCTGCGCGAGGTCTGGGGCTACGACAGCCTCCGCGGCGAGCAGGCCGCGATCATCGACACGGTCGTCGCGGGCGGGGACGCGCTCGTCCTCATGCCGACCGGCTCGGGCAAGTCGCTGTGCTACCAGGTCCCCGCGCTGGTCCGGCCGGGCACGGGCGTCGTCGTCTCGCCGCTCATCGCGCTCATGCAGGACCAGGTCGACGCGCTGTCGGCGGCGGGCGTGCGGGCCGGCTTCCTCAACTCGACGCAGGACCCGACGCAGCGCCGCGCGGTCGAGCGCGCCTACGTCGAGGGCGAGCTCGACCTGCTCTACCTCGCGCCCGAGCGGCTGCGCGCGCCGTCGACGCTCGAGCTGCTCGACCGGGGCGAGATCGCGCTGTTCGCGATCGACGAGGCCCACTGCGTGTCCCAGTGGGGGCACGACTTCCGGCCCGACTACCTGCAGCTCTCGGTGCTGCACGAGCGGTGGCCGGCCGTGCCCCGGATCGCGCTCACCGCGACGGCGACCGAGGCGACGCACGCCGAGATCGCGCAGCGGCTCGACCTGCGCGAGGAGTCGGGCGCCCGGCACTTCGTCGCGAGCTTCGACCGGCCCAACATCCAGTACCGGATCGTCCCCAAGGCGAGCCCGCGCCAGCAGCTGCTCGACCTGCTGCGCACCGAGCACGCGGGCGACGCCGGCATCGTCTACTGCCTGAGCCGCGCCTCGGTCGAGCAGACCGCGGACTTCCTCACCGCCCAGGGCATCACCGCCCTGCCGTACCACGCGGGTCTCGACCGGCGCGTGCGGTCGGCGAACCAGGCGCGGTTCCTGCGCGAGGACGGCCTCGTCATGGTCGCGACGATCGCGTTCGGGATGGGCATCGACAAGCCCGACGTGCGGTTCGTCGCGCACCTCGACCTGCCCAAGTCGGTCGAGGGCTACTACCAGGAGACGGGCCGTGCGGGACGCGACGGCCTGCCGTCGACGGCCTGGCTCGCGTACGGGCTGCAGGACGTGGTCCAGCAGCGGCGCATGATCGACACGTCGGAGGGCGACGCCGCCCACCGACGGCGGCTGTCCGCGCACCTCGACGCGATGCTCGCGCTCTGCGAGACGGTCTCGTGCCGCCGCGTGCAGCTGCTCGCGTACTTCGGCCAGGCGTCCGAGCCGTGCGGCAACTGCGACACCTGCCTCACCCCGCCCGAGACGTGGGACGGCACGGTCGCGGCGCAGAAGCTGCTCTCGACGGTCGTCCGGCTCGACCAGCGCGGCCAGCGCTACGGCGCCGGCCACCTCGTCGACATCCTGCTCGGGCGCGAGACGCCCCGGGTACAGCAGCTCGGGCACACGTCCCTCAGCGTGTTCGGCGTCGGCACCGACCTCTCCGAGCCGGACTGGCGCGGCGTCGTCCGGCAGGTGCTCGCGCAGGGCCTGCTCGCGGTCGACGGCGACGGGTACGGCACCCTGCGCCTCACCGACGCCGGCGCCGAGGTGCTGCGCGGCGCGCGCGAGGTGCCGCTGCGGCGGGAGGCGCCGCGCGCGGCCCGCACGAGGTCGACGCGTCGCGCGGCCGCCGTCGCCGGGCCGGAGCTGTCGTCGGAGGCGACGGACGTCTTCGAGCTCCTCCGTGCGTGGCGCGCGGCGACCGCCAAGGAGCAGGGCGTGCCCGCCTACGTCGTGTTCCACGACGCGACGCTGCGCGAGATCGCCAGCCGCCTGCCGAGCACGCTCGACGAGCTCGGCGCCGTGAGCGGCGTCGGCCGCGCCAAGCTCGAGCGCTACGGCCCGGCCCTGCTCACGGCCCTGGGCGGCGACGCACCCGCGACGGCCGAGGCCGCCGGTCCGAGCGCGTCGACCCGGGCGGGTGGCGCGGACGACGACGCCGCGCAGGAGGCCGAGCCGGCGCCCGCGCGCTGATGGTCGCCGTCCTCACCGCCCTCGGGACGATGGCGGCCATCGCCCTCGTGGGCTGGCTGCTCGCGCGGTGGGGCGCGCTCGGGCCGCACGCCGAGCGGGTGCTCGCGCGGGCGGTCTTCGTCATCGCGGCGCCGAGCCTCCTCGCGGTGACGATCGCGGGCGCGGACCTCGGCCTGCTCCTCTCGCGGACCGCGCTCGTCGTCGCCGTGAGCACCCTCGCCGTCGTCGCGATCGCCGTCGTCGTGCTGCGCGTGGTCTGGCGGCGACCCGCGGGCGAGGCGACCATCGGCACGCTCGCGTCGTCGTACGTCAACGCCGGCAACCTCGGCATCCCCATCGCCGTCTACCTGCTCGGGGACGCGGTCGCCGTCGTGCCCACGCTGCTGCTCCAGCTGCTCGTGCTCGCGCCGGTCGCGTTCACGATCCTCGACGCGCAGGCGGAGCGCGGCCGGACGCCTGCGCGCGACGCCGGACCGGGTGACGTCGACGCGGAAAAGCCCCCGGTCGCGGACGCCGCCGACGTCGCCGTCGGCCGGGGCCGCGCGGGCGTGGGGCGGCTGCGGCGCGTCGTCGGGCGCACGCTGCGCAACCCGATCATCATCGGCGCGCTCACCGGGGTCGCCCTCGCGCTCCTGCCGTGGGACGTGCCCGCTGTCGTGCTCGAGCCGTTCCGGCTCATCGGCGCGGCCGCCGCGCCGCTCGCGCTGCTGACGTTCGGCATGTCCCTCGTCGGGCTCGGCCGGGGCCGCGGCGAGCGCAGCCGCCCGCGCGAGCTCGCGCTCGTCGTCACGCTGCGCTCCCTCGTGCACCCGGCGCTCGCCGCCCTGCTCGGGCGCGCGCTGGGTCTCGACGGCGGCGAGCTGCTCGCCGTCGTGACGATGACCGCGCTGCCCACGGCCCAGAACGTGCTCGTGTACGCGATCCAGTACGGGCGGGGGCGTGCCCTCGCCCGCGACGCGGGTCTGGCGACCACGCTCCTCGCGGTCCCCGTGATGCTCGCGGTCGCGGCGCTCCTCGCCTGACGCACCGGCCCGGGCGTTCCGCCGGCGCGGGACCAGGTCCGCCCGCTACCCCGCGAAGCGCCAGCTCGTCGGCCGGGTCGCGAAGTCGTCCTCGCGCTCGATGACGGCGATCGCGCGGGTCGGCCGGACCTCGACCACGAGGTGCGCGAGCACGAACGCCGGGTCGAGCTCCTCGGACATCGCGGCGTACTTCGCGACGTACCGGTCGGCCCAGAGGCGCCGCCGCGCGTCGTCCGTGACCACCGCCGCGCGACCCTGGAGCGAGACGCACTCGACGGTGTCGTCCGCCGCGACCGCGACGCGCGGGTTGGTCGCGATGTTGCGTGCCTTCACCGATCCCGGCGCGCACGAGAACGCGAACCGGTGCTCGTCGTCGTCCCACACGCCCCAGACGGGCAACGCGTGCGGCTGCCCGGACGACGACGCCGTCACCACCCAGAAGTTGCGGCCGCGCACCAGGCGCTCCGCCGCCCACGACCAGGGCAGCGGCTCCCACGCCTCGGCCCGGACCCCGTACTCGGCCATCGCGGGCATCTCCGCCACCGGTTCGACCATCCTCCGACGCTACGGCCGCCCACCGACACGGGCGCCGCGGTCCCCGGCCGTACCAGGAGACAGACCGAGGAGCCGGCACCGGATCCGCTCCGGACCGGTCCTCGGACGAGCTCACCGGGGCAGGAACGCGACGGCGCCGAAGAACAGGGCCGCCGCGAGGACGCCGACGCCGAGCGCGCGCCCGTAGGCGCCGCTCGCCTCGCCACCGGTCGGCCCCGCCGGGCGCCAGCCCCCGAGCCACCACAGCAGTCCCGCGCTCGCGAGCCACATGCCGGCGACGACGAGCAGGCGCGGCTCCCCGAGCGCCGCCCCGGACGCCGCGCCGGCGAGGGCGAGCACCGCGACGACGACCGCGACGAGGCGCAGCCGCGTGTTGCGCAGACGGCGAACGGTGGCGGTCCGGTCGGTCATGGGTACCCTTTCCGATCTACGACGGCGTCCGACACCAGCATGGCAGGGAGCGAGATGGCGGAGTTCTACGTCAGACCGGAGGCGCTCAGCGCGTTCGCGCGCAAGCTCGACCGGCTGTCGAACCAGATCCCCGAGGGCCTCAACTACGTCGAGGGCCACTGCTCTCTCGACTTCGGGGACACCGGCGCCCTCCTGGGCACGGTCCTCATCACGACGAACGCCGCACGCGACGCGACGAACGACCTCCTCACCAAGCTCGGCCAGATCACCGACGCGTCCGCGGCCGAGATCCGAGCCTCCGCCCAGCTGTACCGACGCACCGACGACGACGTCGACGCGCGGATGGACAGCCGCCTCGCCGACCTGCCCGACTGAGAGGACTGCCGTGCCCGTCACCATCGACGGCGGCGGTGGGGGCCCCACCCCGCCCTCCGCCCTGCTGCTCCCCCCGCAGGCCAGCGAGCCGATGCCCGACATCGCGATGCAGATCCTCGGCTGGCAGGACAAGATCTCGCTGGCCTACGGGATCAACGCCGCGATCAACGCGATCTGCGGCTACAACTTCTTCGAGGAGTTCGCCGAGAACTTCACGGGGAACTGGGAGGGCTTCTCGGAGGCCGGCGACGCCCTGCGGCACACCGGCTCGTACCTGCGCGCGTACGCGGTGTCGCTCGAGTCGGGGCTCATCAGCCTCGAGGCCGGGTGGCACGGCAACGCCGCGGACTCGGCGAGCGCTTACATCGGCGACCTGGCCGACCGGCTGCGCGAGCTGCAGACCGCGCTCGACGGCCTCGGCGACGACTTCCAGAAGACGGCGACCGGCGTCTACCTCGCGGGCGAGGCGATGGTGAGCCTCATCCAGGAGCTGTGCGACCTGCTCATCATCCTCGCGCTCGAGGCCACGGCGACGGCGTCGGCGAGCTGGACCGGCGTCGGCGCCCTCATCGGTGGCATCGCGTCCGGCTACACCGCCTGGGAGGCCCGGCAGGTCTGGCTCGAGGTCCTCACCTGGCACGGTCGTGCGGTCGCGGCCTCCGAGGCGTTCGCAGGCCTCGCGGCGGGCAACCTCGCGCTCCTCCACGGGCTGGACGCCAAGCCCCTGCCCGCCGGCTACGACAGCCCGGTGACGCCATGACGTCCGGGGCCCCCGACGGGAGCGACATGACCGAGGCCGACGACGTCGAGCGCCTGCTGCCCTTCGCGGGCAACGACCCGGGCCGCGCGCTGCGCCTGCGGCGCGCGCTGGACCGCCTGCGCGAGTCGCCGGACCCGGAGATCCGCGCGATGGCCGACGACGTCCTCACGGGCCGCCTCGCGTTCCGCGACCTGCTCACCGACGCCCGGTTCAACCGCGTGACGGCCGAGCGCGTGCCGCAGTTCTTCCAGCAGTGGGACGCGCTCGACGAGGGCCAGAAGGCGACGATCGTCGCCGAGGGCCGCGCGCAGCGCGAGCAGGACCGCGCCGAGGCAGCGCGCCTGCGCCGCGACGACGCCTGACGGGCATACGCCCGGCCTCGACGGACGCCCGACCCGCCGGCGGCGCTGTCTTCTCAACCGCACGGTTGACGCTTCGTCGCGCCCGGCGCTAGCCTCGTCGTCAACCACATGGTTGACGACAGGAGCGCTCATGGCGGCCGACCCCCTCTCCCGGGCCTTCGCGGCCCTGGCCGACCCCACGCGGCGCGACATGGTCGCCCGCCTCACCCTCGCCGACGCGACCGTCGGCGAGCTCGCCGAGCCCTACGACGTCAGCGTCCAGGCCGTGTCCAAGCACGTCCGCGTGCTCGAGGACGCGGGGCTCGTCACGCGGCCGACGACAGCGGGCCGCCCACCCGTCCACCTCGAGGCGGAGGTCCTCAGCCTCATGACCGCCTGGATCGAGCGGTACCGACGGCAGGCCGAGGAGCGCTACCGCCGGCTCGACGACGTCCTCGCGGCGATGCCCGACGCGGCACCGCCCAGCCGGACCACCCGGGACACCACGGCCCGCACCAGCACCACCCGCACCACCACCACGGACGAGGAGCACCGACCATGAGCACGAGCACCCGCGAGACCACGATCACCGCCGACCCGACCGTCCCGCTCGTGCGGGTCGTGCGCGAGTTCGACGCGCCGCCGTCCCGCGTCTTCCGCGCCCACACGGACCCCGAGCTGCTCGCGCAGTGGTTCGGGCCGCGCGACTCGCACACGCGCTTCGAGCACTTCGACGCGACCACGGGCGGCACGTTCCGCTACGTGCACGTGAGCGAGGGGTACGAGATGGGCGCCCGCGGCTGCTTCCACGAGGTCCGCCCCGACGAGGTCATCGTCCAGACCTTCAGCATGGACGAGTACCCGGACGGCGTCGCGCTCGAGCGCTACACGTTCGAGGCGCTCGACGGCGGCCGCACGCGCCTGACGGTGACGACGCTCGTCGACGCGTTCGAGACGCGCGACCAGATCATCGCGTCCGGCATGGAGCACGGGGTCCGCGAGGGCTTCGAGCGCCTCGACGCCCTCCTGGCGTCATGACCGCCACCGCGGTCGGCGCTCCCGCACGGCGCCGCGGCCGCGCCGGCACGGTGGCGCTCGTCGCCGCGCAGGTAGCGCTCGCGTTCGTCGTCGGCAGCGGCGGCGCCATGAAGCTCGCGGGTGAGCCGACGATGGTCGCGATGTTCGACGACATCGGCGCCGGGCAGTGGTTCCGCGTGCTGGTCGGCGGGCTCGAGGTCGCGGGGGCGGTGGGGCTGCTCGTGCCCCGGCTCGCGACCCTCGCGGCCGCGGGCCTCACCCTCCTGCTCCTCGGCGCGACGGCGACGAACGTCGTCGTGCTCGACGCGAGCCCGGTGACCGCGGCGGCGCTCGCCGCGGTGGCGGCAGCGATCGCCGTCGTGCGCGTGCGCCGCGCTCGCGCGGCCTCCACCTGACCGCCCCGCCGCCCTGCCCGCCTGACGAGCAAACGTGCAGATCCGCGCGATCACGACGCGGGGCATCTGCGCGGTTGTTCGTCCGAGCCGCGGAGCCGCCTGCGGACCTCCGACCCAGGGAGCGGGTGAGATCTCGCGCGACGCTTCAGGGCGGGCCCGGCGACGCCGATGGGTCCTCGGAGGCGCCGTCCGGCGCCACGGACCCAGGAGCCGTCATGGACCTCGCCGCAGCGCTCGCCACCATCGAGGACGCGCGTCCCCGCCGCCTCCCGCTCGCGATCGTCGTCGCCGGGCTCGTCGTGGTCGCGATGGGTCACGAGCACCAGGGCGTGGCCGTCGCGGCGATCCTCGCCGCGTGGGCCGTGGCCGGCGTCGTCGCCCACCGCCACCGCCGCGCCGACGTCGCGCGCGACCGCCGCGTGGGCGACGCCGTCTCCGCGTTCCTCCAGGTCGAGCACGACCTCCTCGTCGCGGGCCCGGTCGAGGTCCACGCGCGCGGCGCCCGCGCCGTCGCGCTCGACGCCGACGGGGCCCCGCGCGCCGTCGAGGTCCGCTGGACGCCCGTCGCCCGCGGGGCGCGCGGCGTGGCCGTCCCGGTCGCGGGCCCGGTCGTCGTCTCCCTGTCGGAGCTCGTCGCCGCCTGAGCCGTCCGCGGGCCCGTCCCCGCCGAGGTCCTGCCGACGGGTCACCCGCCGGCCTGCCCCTCCGCGTGTCGGAGGTCGCGCCTAGCATGCGCGCGTGAACCGGACCGACCGCCTGTACGCCGTCGTCGAGGAGCTGCGCGCGGTCGCGCCGCGGCCGCTGTCCGCCCGCCGCCTCGCCGAGCGGTTCGAGGTCAGCGTGCGCACCGTCGAGCGCGACATCGGCGCGCTCCAGCAGGCGGGCGTGCCCATCTGGGCCGAGACCGGCCGCCGCGGCGGCTACGCGCTCGACCGGACCACCTCCCTGCCGCCGGTGAACTTCACGTGGGCCGAGGCGACGGCGCTCGTCGTCGCCCTCGCGCGCGGGGCCGACGGCGCCTTCGCGGCTGCGGGCAGGTCGGCGCTGCTCAAGGTCCTCGCGGCCATGCCCGCGCGCGACGCCGCCGTGACGCGGGCGCTCGCCGCGCGCGTGCGCCTGGTCGACGCGGTCCGGACCGCGGGCGACGACGTCGGCCCCATGCCCCGCGTGCCCCCGGCACTCGCCGCGGGCGTCGCGTCGGGCCGCTGCGTGCGGCTGGTCTACTCCGACCAGCACGGCGCGACGAGCGAGCGCGTCCTCGAGCCCTTGCTCCTCCTCGGCCGCCCGGACGCCTGGTACGTCCTCGGCTGGTGCCGCCTGCGCGACGCCGCGCGGGCCTTCCGGCTCGACCGCATCCGCGCGGTCGAGCTGCTCGACGACCGCGTCGCGCCGCGGGACCCGGAGAGCGTGCTGCCGCCGGTCCCGCACCTCGAGATCCGCGCGCTCGCCGTCTGAGCGCCTCGAGATCAGCGCCCTCTCCGCCTGAGCCTCTCGGAGCGCCGGGACGGATCGCCGAAACACCGACACAGGGGTGTCGCGTCGGGGCGCGAGCGTGGTGCCACCGGCGACCCCGCCGGCCCGACCACGGAGGCCCGCATGACCCTCGACCAGACCACCGCCGTCCCCGCCGCAGCACCCGCCGCCACCACCCCGTCCGCTGCGACCACCGCGGCACCCGCGAACGGCGCCGTCGCCTGGTTCGAGATCGGCTCGACCGACCCGGCCTCGGCGCAGGAGTTCTACGGCAGCCTCTTCGGCTGGACCTTCGCGGCCGAGGACGTCGGCATCCCGTACTACGAGGTCGCCACCGGGGCCGAGGGCTCGCTCGGCGGGGGCATCGCCGACACGTCGGCGCAGGGCGTCGCGTACGCCACGGTGTGCGTCCAGGTGGCCGACGTCGCCGCGACGCTCGCAGCCGTGCCCGGCCTCGGCGGCGAGATCGTCGCAGGGCCCATCCCGCTGAGCACCGGCATGGTCATCGGCTACCTGCGCGACCGCGAGGGCAGCGTCGTGGGGCTGTTCACGCCGCCGTCGGGGGCGTGACGCGACGACGCCCCCGCACCGTGGGTGCGGGGGCGTCGGGCTCGCGCCGGGTGGGCTCAGGCGTCGCGCAGCGCCTGGCGCACCGTGACGCGCCCGCTGAACCGCAGGAGCGAGCGCTCGTAGATGCGCGCGCCGATCATGACGACCCCGACCGTCGCCACGGCGAGGAGCGCGAGCGCGAGCAGCGGCTCCCACCACGAGGCCTCGCCGAGGAACAGCCGGACGGGCATCGCGACCGGGGCGCTGAACGGCACGTACGAGAGGATCTTCAGCACCACGGGGTTGTCGTTGAAGAACACGATGCCGAAGTACGGGACCATCGTGAGCATCATCACCGGCGTGAGCACCGGGCCGGTGTCCTCGATCCGGGAGACCAGCGACGCGCTCGACGCGAACACCGCGGCGAGGAGCACGAAGCCCACGACGAAGAAGAGGATGAACCACGCGACGGGGCCGCCGAGCATCCCGAGCAGCTCGTCCTGGCCCGTCGCGACGAGCCCGATGACCGACACGGCCGCGAGCGCCGCCGTCTGGCCCAGCGCGAGCGCGCTGTTGCCGAGGATCTTGCCCGCGAGCAGGGCGCGCGCCGGGACGGTCGACAGCAGGATCTCCACGACGCGGGACTGCTTCTCCTGGACCGTGTTCTGCGCGATGGTCGAGCCGAACGAGATGGCCGACATCATGAAGACCAGGCCGAAGCCGAAGGACACGAGGTAGCGCACGCCCTCGTCCGTCTCGGGCTCGTCGAGCAGCTCCACCGCGGGGGCGGCCGAGAGCGCGCCGACCACGTCGTCCGGCGCGTCCGTGAGCGCGACGACGCGCACGCCCGTGGGGTTGTCCGCCGAGTCGTCCGGCAGCACCGCGGCCGCGACGTCCTCGGACTCGACGAGCTCGCGCGCCGCGTCGGCGTCGTCCACCGGGACGGCCTCGAGCGTCTCGACGTCCTCGACGAGGCCTGCGGTCTGGCTCACGACGGCGACCCGCGTCGCCTCCGTGCGCCCGCCGAGCAGCGAGCCCAGCACGATCGACGCGAGGACGGCGAGCAGGAGCACCGCGGTCGAGATGAGGAACGACTTGCTCCGGACCTGCGTGACGACCTCGCGCTCGGCGACCATGAGGGTCGCCGGCACGACGCCGGGCGCGGCGGGCCGGGCGCGGCCCGCGGTCGTGCGGGTGGTGGTCGGGGTGCTCATCGGACCGCCTCGCTCTGGGTCGCGGTGGCGCCGGCCTCGGCCGACGTCGGGTCGTCGTCCGGGGACTCGTCCCGGACGATGTCGCGGAAGATCTCCGCGAGCGTGGGGCGCACCGGCGCGAACGTGCGCACCGGCGCCCGGTCGAGCGCCGCGCGCAGCACGCGCTGCGCCGCCGCCTCGTCGGCGTCGAACAGGGCCCAGCCGCCCGCGAACTCGACGACGGAGACGCCCGGCTCGTCGCGCAGCCAGCCCACGTCGCCGCCCGAGTCGATCTCGTAGCGCGGCTCGGCGTACGCCTGCCGCAGCTGCTCGCGCTCGCCGGCCGCGCGGATCCGACCGCCGGCGATGACGACGACGTCGTCGCAGAGGCGCTCGACGACGTCGAGCTGGTGCGAGCTGAACAGGACCGGCACGCCCTGGGCCGCGCGCTCGGCGAGCACGGCGACGACCGTGTCGACCGCGAGCGGGTCGAGGCCCGAGAACGGCTCGTCGAGGATGAGGACCTCGGGGTCGTGGACCAGCGCGGCCGCGATCTGGACGCGCTGCTGGTTGCCGAGCGACAGGCTCTCGAGCGCGTCGTCGGCGCGCGCGCCGAGGTCGAGGCGCTCGAGCAGCGCGCGGGCCCGCCGGTCGGCCTCGCGCCGGTCGTAGCCGTGCAGCCGCGCGAGGTAGGTGAGCTGCTCCGCGGCGCGCATCTTCGGGTAGAGGCCGCGCTCCTCGGGCATGTACCCGAAGTGCCGGCGGGCCTCGTCGCCGAGGGGCGCGCCGTCGAGCGTCACGCTGCCGGAGTCGGCCGACAGGACGCCGAGGACGATCCGCATCGTCGTCGTCTTGCCCGCGCCGTTGCCGCCGACGAAGCCGGTGAGCCGGCCGCGCTCGACCGTGAAGTCGACGTCGTCGAGCACGAGCCGGTCGCCGAAGGACCGGTGGATGCCGTCGAGCCTGAGCATGGGTGCCCCTCCTGGGGTGTCCGTCGACGGACCCTCCCGCCGACGACTCCACGCTAGGGACCGGCGCCGCGGCGCACCTCAGGCGCGAGGCGGAACCTGCTGCTCCCCCGCGCGACGGAGCGCGGGACGCGCGACCCGACGGAGGACCGGTTCAGCCGCCGACGAGGCCGTGCTCGTAGGCGAAGACGACGGCCTGCACGCGGTCCCGCAGGCCGAGCTTCATGAGGACGTTGGACACGTGGGTCTTGACCGTCGCGCGGCCGAGGACCAGCTCGCCCGCGATCTCGTCGTTGGTCAGCCCGCGCGCGAGGAGGACGAGCACCTCGTGCTCGCGCTCCGTGAGCGCCGCGACCTCGGGCGACGTCGACCCGGGCGTCGCACCGGTCTCGCCGCCGGGACCGCGCCGCGACCGCACGGCCCGCGCGATGACGGCGCGCGTCACCTCGGGCGCGAGGAGCGCGTCGCCTGCGGCCACGGCCCGGACGCCCTCGACGAGCTGCTCGGGGCGCGAGTTCTTGAGGAGGAAGCCCGACGCCCCGGCGTCGAGCGCCTCGGCCAGGTAGTCCTCGTCGTGGAAGGTCGTGAGGATGAGCACGCCCGCGCGCACGCTCGGGTCCGCGGTGAGGACGCGCGTCGCCTCGATGCCGTCCATGTCCGGCATCTGCACGTCCATGCAGACGACGTCGGGCTGGAGGCTGCGGGCGAGCGCGACGCCCTCGCGCCCGGAGCCCGCCTGGCCGACGACCTCGAGGTCCGGCTGGAGGCCGAGGATGGTGCCGATGCCGGCGCGCACGAGCTCCTGGTCGTCCACGAGGAGGACGCGGTAGGGACGCTGCTCGGGCGCGGCGCCGTCGGCGGAGTCGGTCGTCCGGGGTGCGGGCGGGGCTGCGGGGGTCACTGGTCCTCCGGGACGGTGAGGGGGATGCGGGCGCGGACGAGGAACCCGCCCCGGCTGCGCGGCCCCGCGTGCAGGGTGCCGCCGTCGGCGGCGACGCGCTCGCGCATGCCGACCAGGCCGAGGCCCGAGGACGACACCGGGCCGCGGCGCGCGCCCGTGCCGTCGTCGGCCACCTCGAGCTCGACGGCGCCCGGGAGGTAGCGCACGCGCACGTCCGCGCGGGCGCCGACGCCGCCGTGCTTGCGCGAGTTGGTGAGCGCCTCCTGCGCGATGCGGAAGAGGTTGAGCGACACGAGCGGGGGCAGCGGCACCGGGTCCCCGACGACCTGGAACGACGTCGGCAGGCCCGCCTCGGTCGACTGCGCGGCGAGCTCGGGGATGCGGTCCACCGTGAGCGACCCGACGCTGTCCCGGACCCCGAGCTGCGTCCCGGCGACCTGCTCGCCGGGTGCCTCGCGCAGCGTCCGCAGCACGCCCTGGAGCTCGACGATGCTCTGCCGCGCCGAGTCCTCGACCTGCTCGAGCGCGGACGACGCGCGCGCCGCGTCGGACGCGAGGAGCGCGCGGGCGGCGCCCGCCTGGACGCCCATCATCGACACGTGGTGCGCGACGGCGTCGTGCAGCTCGCGCGCCAGGCGCAGCCGCTCGAGCGTCACGGCCTGGCGCTCGACGAGCTGGCGCTCGACCTGCAGGAGGCGGCCGCGGTAGGCGGTGCGCGCGCGCTCGCGCGCGGACGTCCACGCGTGCTCGCCGAACCACCACGCCCCGGCGAAGTACAGGACGTTCGTGAGGAGCTGGATGAGCAGGTACGCCACGAGCGGCGAGAAGGCGCCGGCGCGCGACAGCTCCGGCAGCGAGTCCGGGTCGGTCACGCTGCGGAAGATCGAGAGGACCAGCCAGACGAACATCCCGACGACGACGGCGAGCCGCGCGAGCGTCGCGCGACGCCGCACCGGGTCCCACGCGCCGACCGTGTAGAGCGCCATGAAGAGCGCGATGTTGAGGAAGAGCGTCTCGGGCACCAGCAGCTCGGCGGTCACGACGAACGCGACGGCGACGACGAGCACGACGGCGGCGGGCCGACGGCGGCGCGCCGCGAGCGGCAGGGTCACGGCCGCGAGGCACAGGACCGAGACCCAGCCCGCGGCCGGGTCCTCGTAGAAGCCCGTGGTGCGCTGGAGGGCCATGCTCAGCACCGCGCCGACGAAGAGCGCGCCCGCGAGCAGGAGGTCGGCGCGCGCCTGGTCGCCCGTGACGGGCGGGCGGCGCCAGCCGGGGGCGTCCGGGTCCTCGGCCGCCTCGAGGACGACCTCGGGACGCTCGTCGGCGGGGGCGTCGTCCTCGGGCCGGCGCACGGCGAGCCCGCGGCCGCCGTCGGCGGCGGGGGCCGGCGTGGCCGGCGTCCGCGTCGAGGTCAGGGGGCGGTCCACGCGCCCACCGTAGCGAGCGCCCCCGGCCTCCGGACCCGAGTGACCAGGACCACCCTCAAGCCCGGCGCGGACGCGCCGATGAGGACTGCGGGCGCTGACGCGCCCCACCCCCGCGGCCCACCCCCGCCGCGGGCCGCCACGACACCGGCACCACCCCGCCGGACGACGGAGCACCATGCACGCCGCCACGGAGGCCATCGGACTGTTGGCCTCGCTCAGCTCGTTCCTCCTGTGGATCCCGCAGGGCCTGCGCGTGTGGCGCGGCCGCCACGACCCCGCCGCCCTGCGCGGCGTCGCGCCGAGCACGCAGGTCATCGCGCTCGCAGGCGGCCTCCTGTGGGTCGTGTACGCGGTGCTGCTCGACTCGTTCTGGATCGGTGCGCCCGTCGTCGTGTCCGGTCCGATCGCCGCGGTGACGCTCGTCGTGCTCGCGCGCGGCCGCCGCGCCGAGCGCGCCGCGGCCGCTGCCCCGTCCTCGGACGCCGGCGCGGCCCTCGTCGCGGCGGCGCAGACGTCGTCGTCGCAGCCCGCCGCGGAGCAGGTCGCGCTCGCGGCCTGAGCCCGCAGCGCATCGTCCGACATCGTCTTCTCACCCGTGGTGAACGTTCACATCGACGGCCCGGATGCCGATGTCCCCCACATGTCAGCGCTGACGGTGGCTCCGCTCCTCGACCGCGACGAGCCCGAGATCGGGCCGGCCCCGGTGCCGTGCGCCGCGCGCCCCTCGACCGGCTTCGTGCACCGCGACGGCGCGTGCCGCTGCTTCACCGGCGGCCCGGCCCCCGAGCTCGCCCCGTCCGCCCGGCCCGAGGCGCGGCGCACCCACCTCGCGCTGGCGCGCTGACCGGACCTCAGCGCACGTCGAGGTAGACCAGCGCGAGGTCGTCGCGCCGCACGACGTCCGCGAGCTCGTCGTGCGTCGGCATGCGGTCCACCCGGACGCGCAGCCCGAACCGGCGCGGCGCCTGCGCGACGCCGACCGCCTGGATCATGCGCCGGTAGGCCGACGCGACGCGGTCCGGGTCCTCGACGACCTCGGCGCGCGCCGTGCGGCGCCGGCCGAGCAGCGTGACCTCGACGTCCGCCCCGCCCCGCAGGTTCGCGCGCCAGCGCGAGCTCGTCTGCACGAGCAGCCGCCCGTCGCCGGTGCGGCGGTAGGCGACCGGGAAGGAGAACGGGACGCCCGACGCGCGGCCCACGACGTGCAGCACGAGCAGCGACCGCCCGAGGCGGGCGCCCCAGCGGGGCGACGCGAGCACCCGGCACACGACGCGCCCGACGGCGCGCGGCGAGCGGGGCGGACGCAGGTGCTCCACGGCGGGACGGGTCGTGGTCGTCATGCCCCGAGCGTCGCGCGGGACGGCGCGAGCGGCGTGGGCCCTTCCGCCCAGGCCGGCGTGCCGGTAGCGCCGGCGGTCAGGGTTCTGGAACCGGATCCGGGGTCCGGGCGCCGGGTCGCTTCCAGAACTCGGGCTCCGGCGCCTCGTCTCGTCGCGGAGCGGGGTGCGCCCCGGGGGCGCGTGGTGCGGGGAGGTCGTCCCCTCGAGCGGCGAGCCGCGCCCCCTCGCGCGACCGGCCGCGTGCGGATCAGGCCGAGCGGGGGTCCCCGCGCTCGGCGACGAGCTCGTCGTAGATGGGCGACGGGCTCTGGCCCGCGCCCGACGTGCCGCCGTCACGCCGATCGGGCGACCCCTGGGGGGCCTGCCGTGCGGTGTCGGCAAGGCTCATGGTGACCTCCGGTGTGTGCAGATGAGGACGATCTTGCCCGTTCCGGCTCCCGGGCGCACCTGGTCGGCATCCCGTGGACCGCGCCGCGACACGCAGCGCCACCTGGCCCTTCACGGCGGCTCCACACGCGCCGCCGGGCGTCTCCCGTCCGCGCGCCGCTCGGAGGCCCGTCGCGGGCGGCGACCCGGGCCGTCGGTGCCGCCTCCCGCGCCCGGACCGGCGGGGCGTGGGAGTGTGGCGAGCACCGCCGCGCCGAGGGAGTCACGTATGACCGAGCAGCCGTCCGAGGCGCCCCGCCCCCGGACCGTCCGCCAGGTGCCGCGCTGGCGCGAGCTCAGGCCCCTCCTGCGGGCCAAGCCGATCCAGCTCGACCCGACCGAGCGCCGCCTCGAGCGCGCGCTGTCGATCGCGGACCTGCGCCGCGCGGCCCGGCGCCGCACGCCGCGGTCGGTGTTCGACTACACCGACGGCGCCGCGGACGCCGAGATCAGCCTGCGCCGTGCGCGCAGCCTCTTCCGGCAGCTCGAGCTGCGGCCGTCGATCCTGCACGACGTGTCCGCGGTCGACACGACGACGCCGATGCTCGGGCGCGACGCCGCCGTGCCGTTCGCGTTCGCCCCGACGGGCTTCACGCGGATGATGCACCACGAGGGCGAGACCGCCGTCGTCCGCGTGGCCGGCCGGCGCGGCATCCCCTACGCGCTCTCGACCATGGGCACGACGTCGATCGAGGACGTCGCGGCGGCGTCGCCCGAGGCCCGGAAGTGGTTCCAGCTCTACGTGTGGAAGGACCGCGGCGCGGGCGAGGACCTCATGGCGCGCGCGCGGGCGGCCGGCTACGAGGCCCTGATGCTCACGGTCGACGTGCCCGTCGCGGGCGCGCGGCTGCGCGACGTCCGCAACGGCTTCTCCATCCCGCCCGCGCTCACCGTGCGGACGGTGCTCGACGCCGCGACGCACCCCGCGTGGTGGGTCAACCTGCTCACGACGCGGCCCCTGACGTTCGCGTCGCTGTCCACGTGGGACGGCACCGTCGCCGAGCTCCTCGACCAGCTCTTCGACCCGACCATGACGTTCGCGGACCTCGAGTGGCTGCGCGCGAGCTGGGACGGGCCGCTCATCATCAAGGGCATCCAGACCGTCGAGGACGCCCGCCGGGTCGCCGAGGTGGGCGCCGACGCGATCGTCCTGTCCAACCACGGCGGGCGGCAGCTCGACCGGGCGCCCGTGCCGCTGCGCCTCGTCCCGGACGTCGTCGAGGCCGTCGCCGGCCGGTCCGAGGTGTGGGTCGACACGGGGATCATGAGCGGCGCCGACGTCGTCGCGGCGCTCGCGCTCGGCGCGGACGCGACGCTCGTCGGCCGCGCCTACCTCTACGGCCTCATGGCGGGCGGCGAGCGGGGGGTCGACCGCGCGGCGGAGATCCTCACGCGCGAGGTCCGGCGCACCATGGCGCTGCTCGGGGTGTCGCGCGTGGGTGAGCTCGGGGCGCGGCACGTACGGCTGCCCTGACCGGCGTCGTCGCGCGGCTGCGGCCGTGGGCGTGGGCGTGCCACCCTGGCGACGGCGGAGGGAGCGGCATGGCGACGTTCGTCCTCATCCACGGCGCGGGTGACGTCGGCTGGTACTGGCACCTGGTCGAGGCGCGGCTGCGCGCCCGCGGCCACGACGTCGTCGCGCCCGACCTGCCGTGCGACGACGACGCCGCCGGCCTGCCCGAGTACGCGGACGCCGTCGTCGACGCCGTCGACCGGACCGGGCTCGTCGTGGTCGGGCAGTCCCTCGGCGGGTTCGTCGCGCCGCTGGTGTGCGACCGGCTGCCGGTCGAGGTGCTCGTGCTCGTCGCGCCGATGATCCCGGCCCCGGGCGAGGCCCCCGCGGACCACTGGGAGCGGACCGGGTACGCGGACGAGCCGCGCGAGCCCGTCGACGGCGAGGTCGAGCTCTTCTACCAGGACGTCGAGCCGGGGCTGGCGGCCGAGGCCGTGGCCCGCGGGCGCCGCCAGTCGGAGACCCGGCTGGGTGAGCCGTCGCCCCTGCGCGCCTGGCCCGACGTCCCGACCCACGTCGTCCTGTGCCGCGACGACCGCCTGCTGCCGCCGACGCTGCTGCGACGCGTTGCCCGCGACCGCCTCGGCGTGACGCCCGACGAGCTCGACGCCGGGCACACCCCGGCGCTCAGCCGCCCCGACGAGCTCACGGACCTCCTCGTCCGCTACGCCGACGAGCACGGGGACCGGGTCGCGCCCTCCGGCGCCTGACGGGGTGCAGACGCGCGCGGGATGCGCCCCTCAGCCGCGCGCGACGCGGGCGTCGGCCGCGGCGAGCGCCGCGTCGACTGCGGCGAGGAACTCCGCCCGGGCCTCGCGCCGGACGCAGTGGCCGGCGCCGGGCGCGTGGACGCGCGCGAGCCGCGAACCGAGGAGCTCGCCCGCCCGCGCGACCAGCGCGTCGTCGACGATCGCGCCCCGGGAGGGGTCCCCCGTGACGATCGTGACGGGCGCGCCCACGTCCCTCAGCGCCTCGACCCAGTGGCGCTCGTCCCACAGGTGCGGGCCGTCGGCGAGCCTCGGGTCGAGCGCGGCGCGCGCCGCGGCCCACGCCACGTGCTCGTCCTCGGGCCAGCCCCGGTTCTCGCGGTGCGAGCGCGCGAGCAGCTCGTCCGGCCCCTCGGTCCGGGCGGACGCCACCGCCTCCGCCAGCCACGGCAGCACGCCGCGCTCGTCGACGCCGCGGTCGCGCCGCCACGCCGGGTCCTCGAGCACGAGCGCGGCGACCAGCGCGGGCTCCGTGATCGCGAGCTCCTCCGCCACGAGGCCACCCATCGAGTGGCCGAGGGCGACGACCTCGCGCCCCAGCACGTCGCGCACGACGGCGGCCGCGTCCTGCGCGAGCGTCGACATCGCGAGCCGGCCGTCGGCGGGCAGGGGCGTGCCCCCGTGGCCGCGCGCGTCGACCGCGAGCACGGCCCGCTCCCCCGTCCACGCGCTCGCGACGGGCTCCCAGCACCGGCCCGCGTCGGTGACCCCGTGCAGCGCGACGACCGGCAGGTGGGCCGCGTCGTCCGCGTGCTCGGCGCCCAGGAGGGTCCAGGCGACCGGCCCGGTCGCCGTGGCCGTCGTGCCCCGCCGGACCGTCCCGCCCGCCGCGGCGCTCAGCGCGCCGTCCCGTCGACGGCGTGCTCCTCGATCGCCGCGAGCTCGTCGGCGGTGAGCGCCGGAGCACGCAGCGCGGCCACGTTGTCCTCGAGCTGGGCCACGCTGCTCGCGCCGATGAGCGCCGACGTCACGCGCTCGTCGCGCAGCACCCACGACAGCGCGAGCTGGGCGAGGCTCTGCCCGCGCGCCGCGGCGACGTCGTTCAGCGCACGTGCGCGCGCGAGGTACGTCTCCGAGATCCGCTCGGCCTTGAGGAAGTGCCCGACCGCCGCCCGCGAGTCGGACGGCACCTCGCCCGAGAGGTAGCGGTCGGTCAGCAGGCCCTGCGCGAGCGGCGAGAAGACGATCGTGCCCACGCCCAGCTCGCCGACGACGTCGAGGAGCGTCTCGCTCTCCCCCTCGGCGACCTGCTCCACGTGCCGGTTGAACATCGAGTACGAGGGCTGGTGGATGAGCAGCGGGGTGCCGAGCTCGCCGAGGATCCGCGCCGCCTCGCGCGTCTGCGACGGCGAGTAGTTGGAGACGCCCGCGTAGAGCGCGCGGCCGCTCGTCACGGCCGTGTGCAGCGCACCCATCGTCTCCTCGAGCGGCGTCGACGGGTCGAAGCGGTGCGAGTAGAAGATGTCGACGTACTCGAGGCCCATCCGCGCGAGCGACTGGTCGAGCGACGACAGGAGGTACTTGCGCGAGCCGCCGTCGCCGTAGGGACCCGGCCACATGTCGTAGCCGGCCTTGGTCGAGATGACGAGCTCGTCGCGGTACGGCGCCAGGTCCTCGGCGAGCACCCGGCCGAACGCCTCCTCGGCGGAGCCCGGCGGGGGGCCGTAGTTGTTCGCGAGGTCGATGTGCGTGACGCCGAGGTCGAACGCGCGCAGCAGGATGTCGCGCTGCGTCCCGAACGGCTTGGTGTGGCCGAAGTTGTGCCACAGGCCGAGCGACAGGGCCGGCAGGTCGAGGCCGCTGCGCCCCGTCCGGCGGTACGTCATGGTGTCGTAGCGGTCGTCCGCGGCCAGGTGCGGGGGGCGGGACGAGCGGGGAGAGGTCATGGGGCCACGCTAGCCAGTCCCGGCGACACGCGGTGCCCGGGCCCGTCCACGAGCCGTCGCAGCACGAGCCCCGTGACGCCCGCCATCGAGAACGCCATGGCCGCGCCGCCGAGCAGCCCGATCGCGACGACGACGCCCGTCGCCTGCCCCGGCTGCCACAGGGGCGACGTCACCGCGGCGAACACCCCGAGCCCGACGACCCACGCGCCCGCGGTGCCCGCGACCCACCAGCCGGCGCGCGGCAGCCGCGTGCGCAGGAGCAGCCACTGCGCCGTGCCGATCGACGCGAGCAGCACGCCCGCGGCGGCGGCCCCGACCGCGCCGACGACGACGGGCGGCCACGCCGACCACGTCCGCCACGTGAGCCCGGGCAGCATCCCGACCGCCCACGCGAGGCCGGCGGCGGCCGACGTCGCGAGCACCCACCGCCCCGCGGGCACGCGGACGACGTCGCGCAGCACCCGGGCCTGCGCCACGCCGAGCAGCGCACCCTCGACGAGCCCGGCGCCGACGGCGCCGGCGAAGGACCACGCGTCCCCGCGGTCGAGCACGAGCGCCACCACCGTCGCGGGCACCGCGAAGCCCGCGAGCTCGCCCGCCCCGACCCACGCGACCCAGCGCCCGAGCCACCCCGGCGGCGTCCGTCCCGGTCGACGCGCCATGCCGGCCACCTCCCGTCGCCCGCCGCACGAGCCCGCCGGCGCCGTCGCCGGCCGGGCCGCGCCGCCCTCGGTCCCAGCGCAGCACCGGCCGCCGCGCGCGGCGAGGGGCGTTGGTCCCGGCCAGGCGCCGCGCGCGGTCGGTCCGGCGCGCGGTCCGTCCGACGCGCGGTCCGCCGGGTCCGGTCGGTCCAGCGGGGTCGGCCCGGCACGGTTGGTCCAGCGCACGGTTGGTCCGGCGCCCGCGCCGTCGGGCACACTCGGCGCGTGCTGCACGTGATGTTCTTCGAGCCCCGGATCGCCGGGAACACCGGCAGCGCCATCCGCACGTCCGCCGCGACGGGCGCCGCGCTGCACCTCGTCGAGCCGCTGGGCTTCGACCTGTCGGAGCCGAAGCTGCGCCGGGCGGGCCTCGACTACCACGACCTCGCGCACGTCGTCGTGCACCCCGACCTCGACGCCGCGCTCGCGACGCTGCCCGGGTCGCGCGTGCTCGCCTTCACGACGCACGCCACCGAACGCTTCACCGACGTCGCCTACCGGGACGACGACGTCCTGCTGTTCGGCCCCGAGCCCACCGGCCTGCCCGACGAGGTCCTCGCCCACCCGCGCGTGACGGCGCAGGTCCGGATCCCCATGCTGCCCGGCCGCCGGTCGCTCAACCTGTCCAACTCGGCGGCCGTCGCGACCTACGAGGCCTGGCGCCAGCTGGGCTTCCCGGGCGGCGTCTGACGCACGACGCCGCCCGGGCCGGCGTCACGCGCCCGGGACGCCGCCGTTCGTCAGCGCCACCGGGGCGCCGTCGTACGGGACCACGGGGCCCGCGCCGCTGTCGGTGAGGTACGGCGTGCCCACGTAGTGCTGCTCGCCGCCCTGGACCACGTTGACCTGCGTCCCGCTGTAGGCGACGTTCGACGACGCGAGCGACAGGGGCACCCGGCCGTTGCCGAGCACCTCGGGCGAGCGGACGGCGGCGAGCAGGCTCTCGCGCGTCGGGTCGTCGCCCGCGTGCGCGAGCGCCTCGGCGAACAGGTAGGCCACCGACATCCCGTAGACGACCATCCCGTTGAAGGGCATCTCCGGCATGTACTCCGCGTGGACCTGGCGGAAGAGCTCGGTCCAGGCGTCGCCGCTCGCGTCGTGCGGCGGCAGGAAGTTCGCGCTCACGTAGCCCTCGAGCAGGAGCGGTCCGGCGTCGCCGAGGTAGGCGGAGACCGTGCTGTAGTCGCCGCCGGTGCTCGCCGCGATCCACTGCGGGTGGTAGCCCATCTGCGCGGCCGTGCCGAGCGCGATCGCGCTGAACGCGTTGATCGCCGCGAGGTAGACGACCTCGCAGCCCGCGGCGCGCAGCGTCCCGACCTGGGTGACGAGGTCCGTGCTCGCGACCGAGTAGGTCTGCTCGGCGGCGAGCGCACCCTCGCCGAGCACCTGGACGAGGCCGGCGCGGAAGTCCGTGCCGAGGTCGTCGTCCTGCCCGAGGAGGCAGGCGCGCTTCCCGGGGAACGTCTCGGCGCCGTACGTCGCGAGGACCTTGGACTCGACGAGGTAGTCGACGTTGTAGCCGAACGTGGCCGGGTACACGTCGGGCTGGTTGAACATCGGGCTGCCCGACGCGACGAAGAGGTCCGGCACGCCCTCGAGGTGCAGGTAGTCGAGCACCGCCGCGTGCGTCTGGGTGCCGAGCCCGTTGAGCATCGCGAAGACCTGCTGGTTCTCGACGAGCTCGACGGCGACCGCCGGGGTCTCCGCGGGGTTGTAGCCGTCGTCCATGACGACGTAGCGGATCTGCCGGCCGTTCACGCCGCCCTGCGCGTTGAGGTAGGCGAAGTACGCGCTCGTCGCGGTCGCGATGGTCGCGTAGCCCTCGGCCGCGGGGCCCGTGAGGGGGTGGTGGCTGCCGACGACGACCTCGAGGTCGGTCACACCGGGCTGCGGCTCGGAGGTGGGCGTCGCGCTCGCGCCCGGCGCGGCCTCCTCCTCGAGGCCGAGCGGACCGCTCGAGCAGGCCGTGAGGACGGACGCCGCGGCCACCGCGGTGACGACGGCGGCGCTCACGACGCGGCGGCGGCCGGGACGGGCGGGGCGGGGGCGGGCGGGCGCTGCCGCGCGGTCTGCGGGCAGGGCAGGGCTGGGTCGGGTCATGTCGACAGCTCTCGGTCCGGGGTGGGGGGAGCCGGGCGGGTGCGTCGCCGTCGGGGGTGGGCGGTGCGGGCGTCGTCACGCGGGTCCGGGGTGCTCGGACGCTAGCAGCGGCGCGGACCGCCCCGACGCGGCCGAGAGGGTGACGAAGGTCCCGGGTCCGTGTGAACCCCGGACGGCCCGGGCCGGTCAGCCCGCCAGCGCCGCCGGGTCGAGACGCGGGTCGAGGTCCGGGTGCTCGAGGCCCGTGGCGAGGACCCAGCGCCACGCGTCGAGCACGGACTCCTCGACGGGCCGCGTCGGCAGGCCGAGCTCGCGGGCGCGGTCGGTCGCGACGTCCCACGCGGTGCGGGCGGTCTCCTCGGGCAGCCAGAAGGGCAGGTCACGCCACGGCTCGACCCCGGCTGCGAGGAGCGCCGCGTCCGGCACGGGCACGGTCTCGCCCGGCCGCCCGCCCGTCGCCTCGACCGCCGCCCGGCACGCGTCGAGCATCCCGTGGAAGGTCGTCATGCCCGCGGGACCCGTGGCGGTCACGGCCCCGCCGGCCCCGGCGATCGGGCGCTCCACCATGTCGAGCAGCCAGCCGGCGAGGTCCCGGACGTCGACGAACGCGACGGGGACGTCGACCGCGGGGACCGCGACCCGCGCCTGCGTCGCGAACCGGTGGACCCACGAGGTGAGCCGGCGCGTCCGGTCCCCCGGCCCGACGATGAGACCGGCGCGCGCGAGGAGCACGCGGTCACCCAGCGCAGCGGTCAGGACCCGCTCGCTCTCGGCCTTCATCGGGCCGTACTCCTGGACGTCGGCGTCGGGGCCGAAGGTCGGGTCCGCCTCGGACCGCACGGGGCCGGGCGGCCAGTCGCGGTACGCGCTCACGCTGCTCACGTACGCGTACGCCGGCACGTCCGCGAGCACCGCGGCGGCCGCTCGGGCCCCGGCGACCGTGTAGCCGCACGTGTCGACGACGGCGTCGGGCGGCGCGCCGAGCCCGGTGACCGCGGCACGCAGCGCGTCGACGTCGTCGCGGTCGGCGTGGAGGGGTGTCACGCCGGGCGGCAGGTCGCCGGGCGTGCGGCTGAGGCCGACGACCTCGTGGCCGCGCGCCGCCGCCTCGCGCACCACCGCACCGCTGAGGAACCCCGTCGCGCCGAGCGTCAGCACTCTCATGGGGGCCAGTGTGGTCGCCACGGCACCGTGGCGGGAGGCCGTCCGCCGAGGGCAGACGTCGGCCCGGCCGGGGCGCGCGCCGGGGATGCGCGATCCTCAGGGTGCTGAGAGTCTCGGGGCATGAGCACCGTCGCCAGAACCGACGTCCTGCGCTCCGACACCACGCGCCAGGTGGGCGTGCTCGTGCTCGCGCTGCTCGCGACCCTCGGCGCCTTCCTCGGCTCGGGCGCCCTCGGCGGGACGCCGGTCGCCGAGGCGGCCGACGGCGCCCTCTCCGCCACCGCGACGCCGGTCGCGCCCGGGACGCCTGCCTTCTCCATCTGGTCCGTCATCTACACGGGGCTGCTCGCCTACGCGGTCTGGCAGGCGCTGCCGGCGCGGCGCGAGGACCGGCGTCAGCGGCGGATGGGCTGGCTCGCGGCGGCGTCCATGCTGCTCAACGCCCTGTGGATCGGCGTCGTCCAGCTCGGCGTGCTGTGGCTCAGCGTCGTCGTCATCGTCGCGCTGCTCGTCGTGCTCGTGCTCGTCCTGCGCATCTGCCTCGCGGTGCCGCGCCGGTCGCTGCTCGAGCTCGTCCTCGTGGACGGCACCTTCGGCCTCTACCTCGGCTGGGTCACCATCGCGACGATCGCCAACACCGCCGCGGCGCTCGCGGCGTCCGACGTCGGCCCGCTGGGGCTGGGCCCGACGCTGTGGTCGGTCCTCCTGCTGGCCACCGCGGCCATGATCGGGCTGGCCTTCGCCCTCCAGACCGGCGGCCGGCTGGGCTTCGCGCTCGCGCTCACGTGGGGCCTGGCGTGGGTCGCGGTCGCGCGCACCGTCGACGAGCCGCGCGACCCGTCGGTCGCGACCGCGGCCGTGTGCGCCGCGGTGGTGACGCTCGGGGCGGCGCTCGCCGTGCGGGTGCGCACGCTGCTGGCCGACCGCCGCGCGACCGGGGCGCCCGACGTCGACCGGACCGCGCCCGGTCCGGCCTGAGCCGACCGCGCACGGCCGGCCGGGCCCCGCTCAGCGGACGGGGCGGAAGAACTCGCGCAGGTCCTCGACCAGCAGGTCGGGCACCTCGAGCGCCGCGTAGTGGCCACCGCGGTCGAACCGGCTCCAGTGCACGATCGCGTCGTTGTCCCGCTCGGCGAAGACGCGGATCGTCCGGAAGTCGTCCTCGAACACAGCGACGCCCATACGGCTGTGGTTGACCGCCGGCTCGCGGTCCTCGCGCGCGACCTCGAAGTGGTACCTCCCCACCGACGCCGAGGTGTTCGTGAGCCACTCGAGGGTCACCTCGGCGAGGATCGCGTCGAGCGGCACGAGGCTCGTGCCGTTGCCGAAGTTCACGAAGAGCTCGTTCCACGCGAGCTGCCCCACGGGCGAGTCCGAGAGCCCGACGGCGACGGTCTGCGGCCGCGACGCGTTGATCGCGTTGTACCCCCCGACCGACTGGAACCACTGCATGTGCGCGAGGCCCGCGTAGTCGTCGGGGGTGAGTCCCGCCATCTCCGCGGGGTCGCCCGACGGGAACGAGAAGGCCTGGAGCACGTGCGAGCCGAGGAACCCCGCGGGCTCGAGCAGCCCGAGCTCGCGCCCGACCATCGCGCCCGCGTCGCTGCCGTGCACGCCGTAGCTGTCGTACCCGAGCCGGCGCATGAGGGTGTCGAGGGTCCGCGCGGCGTGCTCCATCGTCCAGCCGCGCTCGACGACGGGGGTGCTCCACCCGAACCCGGGCAGCGACGGCACCACGACGTGGAACGCGTCCTCGGCGCGGCCGCCGTGCGCGACGGGGTCGACCAGCGGGTCGATCATGTCGAGGAAGTCGAGCACCGTGCCCGGGTAGCTATGTACCAGGAGCAGCGGCACGGCGTGCGCGTGCGGCGAGCGCACGTGGAGGAGGTGGATCGTCTGGCCGTCGACCTCGGTGAGGAGCTGCGGGTAGGCGTTGAGCCGGGCCTCGACGGCACGCCAGTCGAACGCCCGCCACACCTCGACGGCCTGCGCGAGCCACGACGTCGGCGTGCCGTACAGCCAGTCGTCCTCGTCGGGTGCCGGTTGCGGCAGGCGCGTCCGCGCGAGGCGCTCGCGCAGGTCGTCGAGGTCCGCGTCCGGCACCGCGACGGTGAACGGGCGGAACCCGGCCGGCGTCGCGGGGGTCGCGGACGGGGTGGCGGTGGCGGTGGTGCGGTCCATCGTCGTCTCCTCGGGTGCGGGGGTGGTCGCGGTCTGCGGGTGGTGCGTGCTCTCCATGTCTCCGACGGTAGGAGCGATACAGGAAGGGATCGTTCCTGGTATGCGACGCTCTTCCCGTGCTCGAGACCTCCGCCCGCCTGCTCGCCCTGCTCGGCCTCCTCCAGTCGCGCCCCACGTGGACGGGCCCGGAGCTGGCAGAGCGGCTCGGCGTGACCGGACGCACGATCCGGACCGACATCGAGCGGCTGCGCACCCTCGGCTACCCGGTCGACGCCACGCGCGGGCGCGCCGGGGCGTACCGCCTGGGTGCCGGAGGGCGCCTGCCGCCGCTCCTGCTCGACGACGACGAGGCCGTCGCGATCGCCGTGGGCCTGCGCGCGGTGACGGGGCTCGCGGGGATCGAGGACGCCGGCGCGCGCGCGAGCACCAAGCTCCACCAGGTGCTGCCGTCGCGGCTCCGCGGCCGCGTGCAGGCCCTCACGGCGACGACCGAGCGCGGCCCCGACAACACCGGCAGCGACGCGTCCGACCCCGAGGTGGACCCCGCCCTGCTGGGCGAGGTCGCCGAGGCGGTGCACCGCGGCGAGGTGGTGCGCGTCGAGCACCGCGGCGACCGCCTCGTCGTCGAGCCCTACCGGCTCGTGACCTGGCAGCGCCGCTGGTACCTCGTGGCGCGCGAGCCCGACGCCGACCGCTGGCTCGCCCTCCGCGTCGACTGGCTCGACCTGCGCGTGCGCACGGGTCGGCGGTTCGCGCCGCGCCCGCTCCCCGAGAGCGAGTACGCCGCCTTCGTCGTGCGCGAGGTCGCGTCGAGCGGCTGGGCCGTGCACGCGCGCATCCGCGTCGACGCACCGGCCGACGTCGTGCTCGCGCGGATCAACCCCGCCGTCGGCGTCGTCGAGCCGCTCGACGACGGCACCTGCGTGCTCGTCACGGGCGCCGACAGCGTCGCGACCGTCGCGGCGTACATCGGCATGCTCGAGCAGCCCTTCCACGTCGACGGGCCGCCCGAGCTCGTCGAGGCGATCCGCGTGCTCGGCGAGCGCTACACGGCTGCGGTCAGCTGACTGCACGACGACGCCCCGCCCGGGTCACCGGGCGGGGCGTCGTCGCGAGGCGGACGGGGCGTCAGGTCAGGAGGCCTGGCCTCGTCCCTCGTCGATGAGCTTCCCCCAGGGCGCGCCACGTGGCAGGCCGGCAGTCAGTCACCCGGACGACCTGAGACGGCGCGGTCAGAAGGGTGGCGGCGGGTACAGGTCGATCGTCACGCCGTCGGGCGGCGGCGGCGCGGGGACCGCCGCGGGCGGGTCGTGCGCGGGTGGCCTCCGGTAGAGCTGTCCCGTCGGAGCGCGCCAGCGGGTGGATCCGTCGTCGTCGCGCGCCACCTCCCATCCCCCGTGCGTCTTGGCGCGGTGGTGGTGCCGGCAGAGCGCCTGCAGGTTGTCGAGCGAGGTCTGCGGCTGGGTCGCGCAGGGCGCACCGTCCCGACCGTCGACGTCCCCACCCTCGACGTACGGCTCCACGTGGTCGACGTCGCAGCGCGCGGCGGGCATGCGGCAGCCCACGAACGTGCAGGTGCTGTCCCTCAGGACGACGGCGTCCCGCTGGGACTGCGTGGGGGCGTAGCGGCGGGTCGACCGTGCGAGCGGTTCGCCGTTCCAGGCGCTCGCGAGGAGTGGCTCCCACGTGGAGTGCGCCGCGATGCGCCGCGCCATCTCGGGCGGGATCGGACCGTAGCCCTGCAGCTCGCCCGGCCCCTCAGCGAGCCCGAGCAGCGTCGCCGCGGACGCGGTCACGACGAGGTGGGGCCGGCGACCCTGACGCGTCGCGAGCGGGGTCCCGTCGGGGTGGGCGCCCGCGTCGAGCCAGCGGGTCGCGAGGTCGACGAGCGCGTCGGCGCGCCGCTGGTCCAGCGTGCGCTCGTCGTCGGGCGCCGCGTCGCCCGCGAGCGCGGTGAGGCTGGTGTGGATGGCTGCCGCGTCGTCGGCGGGGAGGTACGCGCTCAGCCATGCCATCGCATCGGGCGCAGGAGTGAGCTCGACGCGCCGGTCGGCGCAGGCTCGCGCGTGCCTCGTCCGCGCGCCGTCCGGATCCCGCAGCAGCTCCATGCGCCGCAGGCGCTGCCGCAGCTGAGGCGCCGTGCACTCCCGGGCGGAGGGCAGGACCGCCTCCGCCACCTCGGCGGCCGCGGCGTCGGACAGCCGCGCGAGCTCGTCGGTCAGCACGGTCGCACGGCGCACGTCGACGTCGCCGCGGGCGAGTGCGCCAGCGACCGCGGGGACCCGGTCCAGGTGCAGGGCCAGGCCGACCTTCGCCTCAGCCACCGGCCGCGAGACGGAGAGCCGCGCCGCGACCTCCTCGCTCAGGAACGCCCCGCGCGCACCTCGCTGCCGGCCGTCCAGCTCGGCCACGAGCCACGCCTGGCCCGCGGCGGCCCACGACGCGATCCGCTCCCACGCGGCGATCCCCTCGACGAGTGCCGCCTCGTCGAGGTCGGCGGGCTCGAGGGCGTCCAGCCGTGCCGCCAGCTCGGGCCCGGGAGCCGACTCCTCGAGCTCGGCCGCGACGCGGTGACGCACCGCCCAGAGCAGCGAGTCGAGGGGGGGGGCGGGCCCCGGCCCCCCCCCCCCCCCCCCCCCCCCCCCCCGCCCGGGGGGCCAAACCGGCCCCAAAGGGCCCCCCCACAC
>NZ_JADDKQ010000007.1 GCF_016464425.1 Actinotalea solisilvae | reverse complement strand
CGGGCCCCCTCCCCCGCCCCCGGGCCGGGGCCGGGGTGCCCCCCCCCCCCCCGCGGGGGGGGGGGGGGGGGGCCCCCCCCGCCCCCCCCCTCGACCGTCACGTTCACCGCCGTCGAGGAGGACATACCGGGACACTACGGGCACACACTGACACGACTCGCGCGGCGGTCCTCGCCGCTCCCCTCCCCCACGCAGGACGACGCCCCGCCCGGATCACCGGGCGGGGCGTCGTCGTGAGGCGGACGGTCAGGTCAGGAGGCCTGGCCCTCGTCCGTCGTCGTCAGCGGAGGCATGGACGAGACGGCCACGCCGACGGGCTCGACGTCGTCCTGGACCGAGCCCTCCTTGCCGATGCCGCGGAAGATGAACTCCCCGAGCAGGCCCTCGCCCTGGGCGTCCACGACCACCGTCTGACCGGCACGCAGCTCGCCGAAGAGGATCTTCTCCGAGAGCGTGTCCTCGATCTCGCGCTGGATCGCACGGCGGAGCGGCCGGGCGCCGAGCACCGGGTCGTACCCCTTCTCGGCCAGCAGCTGCTTGGCGGCGGGCGTGAGCTCGAGGCCCATGTCCTTGTCGCGCAGGCGCGCCTCGAGCTTCGCGATCATGAGGTCGACGATCTTGATGATCTCGTCCTGCGAGAGCTGCGGGAACACGACCACGTCGTCGACGCGGTTGAGGAACTCGGGCCGGAAGTGCTGCTTGAGCTCGTCCCCGACCTTCGCCTTCATCCGCTCGTAGGACGTCGACAGGTCGCCGCCGGCCTGGAAGCCGGTCTGCAGGCCCTTGGCGATGTCCCGCGTGCCGAGGTTCGTGGTCATGATGATCACGGTGTTCTTGAAGTCGACCACCCGGCCCTGCGAGTCGGTCAGGCGACCGTCCTCGAGGATCTGCAGCAGCGAGTTGAAGATGTCCGCGTGCGCCTTCTCGACCTCGTCGAAGAGGACGACGGAGAACGGCCGGCGGCGCACCTTCTCGGTGAGCTGACCGCCCTCGTCGTACCCGACGTAGCCGGGGGGCGAGCCGAACAGCCGCGAGACCGTGTGCTTCTCCGAGAACTCGGACATGTCGAGCTGGATGAGCGCGTCCTCGTCCCCGAAGAGGAACTCGGCGAGCGCCTTCGCGAGCTCGGTCTTCCCGACGCCCGTGGGCCCCGCGAAGATGAACGAGCCACCCGGACGCTTCGGGTCCTTGAGCCCGGCGCGCGTGCGGCGGATCGCCTGCGCGAGCGCCTTGATCGCCTGCTCCTGGCCGATGACGCGCTTGTGCAGCTCGTCCTCCATGTGGAGCAGCCGGCTCGACTCCTCCTCGGTGAGCTTGAACACCGGGATCCCGGTGGCCAGCGCCAGCACCTCGGCGATGAGCTCCTCGTCGACCTCGGCGACCGTGTCGAGGTCGCCCGACTTCCAGGCCTTCTCCTTCTCGGCCCGCTGGAGCCCGAGCTGCTTCTCGACGTCGCGCAGGCGCGCGGCCTTCTCGAAGTCCTGCTCGTCGATCGCCGACTCCTTGTCGCGGCGCGCCTCGGCGATCTTCTCGTCGAGGTCGCGCAGCTCCGGCGGCGCCGTCATGCGACGGATGCGCAGGCGCGCGCCTGCCTCGTCGATGAGGTCGATCGCCTTGTCCGGGAGGAAGCGGTCGTTGACGTACCGGTCGGCGAGCGTCGCCGCGGCGACGAGCGCGCTGTCGGTGATCGAGACGCGGTGGTGCGCCTCGTAGCGGTCGCGCAGACCCTTGAGGATCTCGATCGCGTGCTTGAGCGTGGGCTCCGCGACCTGGATCGGCTGGAAGCGGCGCTCGAGCGCGGCGTCCTTCTCGACGTGCTTGCGGTACTCCTCGAGCGTCGTGGCCCCGATGGTCTGGAGCTCGCCGCGCGCGAGCATCGGCTTGAGGATGCTCGCGGCGTCGATCGCGCCCTCGGCGGCACCCGCCCCGACGAGCGTGTGGATCTCGTCGATGAACAGGATGATGTCGCCGCGCGTGCGGATCTCCTTGAGCACCTTCTTCAGGCGCTCCTCGAAGTCGCCGCGGTAGCGGGAGCCGGCCACGAGCGCGCCGAGGTCGAGCGTGTAGAGCTGCTTGTCCTTGAGCGTCTCGGGGACGTCCCCGCGCACGATGTCCTGCGCGAGCCCCTCGACGACGGCGGTCTTGCCGACGCCCGGCTCGCCGATGAGGACGGGGTTGTTCTTGGTGCGGCGGGACAGCACCTGCATGACCCGCTCGATCTCCTTGTCCCGGCCGATGACCGGGTCGAGCTTGCCCTCGCGCGCCGCCTGCGTGAGGTTGCGGCCGAACTGGTCGAGCACGGCCGAGCCCGAGGGCTGGCCCTCCGCGGGGCCGCCGGCTGAGACCGGCTCCTTGCCCTGGTAGCCCGAGAGCAGCTGGATGACCTGCTGGCGCACGCGGTTGAGGTCGGCGCCCAGCTTGTTGAGCACCTGCGCGGCGACGCCCTCGCCCTCACGGATCAGGCCGAGCAGGATGTGCTCGGTCCCGATGTAGTTGTGGCCGAGCTGGAGCGCCTCGCGCAGCGAGAGCTCCAGGACCTTCTTCGCGCGCGGCGTGAAGGGGATGTGGCCCGACGGCGCCTGCTGGCCCTCGCCGATGATCTCCTGCACCTGCTGACGCACCGCGTCGAGCGAGATGCCGAGCGACTCGAGCGCCTTGGCGGCGACGCCCTCACCCTCGTGGATGAGGCCGAGCAGGATGTGCTCGGTCCCGATGTAGTTGTGGTTGAGCATCCGCGCCTCTTCCTGGGCGAGGACGACGACACGACGGGCTCGGTCCGTGAATCTCTCGAACATCTGGCACTCCTTGCGACGGCGTGCTGCAAGGCTAACCGCGGGGTTGGCGCCTGGCCTGCGTGTTCGCCGCAGGCGTGACTCGGGACCACCCGCGCCCGCCCGGCCCGCCGACGACGTGCGCGAGGAACGCCTCGACGCCGTCCACCACGGCCTCGAAGCGGTACGAGCGCAGGAGGTCGAACCCGTGCTGCGCGCCCGGGAGCTCCAGGTGCACGACCGGCGCGAGCGACACCGCGCGCAGACGCGCGACGAACCGCCGCTGGTCCGCGGCGACCACGAGGGTGTCGCGCGCCCCGTGCACCACGAGGAAGGGCGGCGCCCCGGGGACGACGTCGGCGGTGGGTGACCAGCTGCGCCCGCCGCCGCTGACGGGCCCCGGGTAGCCGTAGAGCGAGACGACGGCGGCGACCGACGTGTCCGCGTCGGCGAAGCCGGGCTGCAGCGCGGCGTCGCCCGCCGTGAACGCCGCGAGCGCGGCGAGGTGGCCCCCCGCGGAGCTCCCGGCCAGCGCGACGCGACCCGGGTCGGCGCCGAGCTCCGCCGCGTGGGCCCGCACCCAGGCGAGCACGCGCTTGACGTCGACGAGCGGGTCCGGGAAGGACGCCCGTGGCGCGAGACGGTAGTCCGCGCTGACGCACAGCCAGCCGGCGGCGGCCAGGCGGTGCAGCAGCGCGCGCGCCTCGCGGCTGCGTCCTCCGCCGCGGAAGGCCCCGCCGTGCAGGTGGACCAGGACCGGCCTGGCGGGCACGGACGCCGCCGCCACGCCCGCGGGCACGCTTGCGCCGGACGGCACACGCGGGCGGTAGACGTCGAGGCGCTGACGACGCGCGTCCCCGTAGCGGACCCCCCGGAGCCGCTCGACGGCGCGGGGCCGGACGGGCAGCGGCGCGACCCACCGGACCCAGGACGGGCGCGCCGTCGTGCGGACGCCGGGGCCGAGCCCCGCCACGAGCGCGCGCTCGACCGCTGCCGGCGCGCGGGCCCCGATCCCCGCGACCACGACCAGCCCGACGACGGCGACTCCCGCGAGGCCGAGCCCGACCGCGCCCGACCGCGTCCGCAGGTCGCCCTCGGCCGCCGCGAGCGCGGTCCACCCGGCGACCCAGACGATCCCGAGCACGGGAACCTCCGCGACCACCATGGAGAGCAGGAAGGACAGCCGCAGGGGCGACGATCGGCGCGGGACCGGTGCCACGAGGGCCGCCGTCGCGCAGGCGGCCGCGCCGGCCATCGTGACCAGGTACCCGAGGGGCTCAGGCACCGGTCGGTCCGGGCGCGGTCGGCAGTGGGGCGGGGCGGGGATCGGGTGACGTGGGCACGGCTCCTCCTCGGTCGAGGCTCCACCGTCCCCGCGGACGCGGCAGGCGCCATCGGGCGGTCGGCCACCGTGCCCGGACCTCGGTCGGACCGCCGGTCGACCTCGGTCGGTGCGACTGTCGACCGCGGTCGGTGCGACGGCGCGAGGTCCGCTCCTACGCTGAGGCGGGTGACGGAGTCCCGACCGACGGCCGGCCGCCGCCGCGCGGCCGCGGCGGCGGGCGAGCGCTGGGGTCTCGCCACGCGCGCCGGGACGGTGATCACGGTCGCGGCCCTCACCGGGCTCACGGCCCTCGTCCTCGTGGGCGAGCTCGACGGACGGCCGTCCACCCTCCCCCTCGCCCTCGACGTCGCGCTCGGGGCCGCCTGCCTCGCGCTCGTCCCCGGTCTCCGCGGGCGGCGCTCGGGACCGGTCGCCGTCGCGCTCGCGGTCGCGGCGGGCGTCTCGCCGCTCGCGACACCGACCGCGACGTTCGCCGTCCTGCACACCGCCCGGACCGGCCGGGCCCGGCCCGCCCTCGCGCTCGCCGTCGTCGGGGCCACGGCGCACGTGCTGCGCGGCGCGTGGCGCCCGGTCCCGGGACTGCCCCTCGGCTGGTGGGTCGCCCTCGTCGTCGTGACGCACGCCGCGCTGCTCGGCTGGGGCGCGCTCGCGCGGGCACGGGCCGACGTCGTCGCGGCGTACGCCGAGCGCGCGCGGCGCGCCGAGCAGGACCGCGACCGCGCCGTGCGGGAGGCGCGCACTCTCGAGCGCCTCCGCATCGCGCGAGAGATGCACGACTCCCTCGCGCACCGGCTGTCGCTCGTCGCGACCTACGCGGGCGCACTGGAGGCCCGCCCCGACGCGACGCCCGAGGAGCGGACGACGGCGGCCGGCGTCGTCCGCGCGGGCGTGAGCCGCGCGCTCGACGAGCTCCGCGAGGTGGTCGGCGTCCTCCGGAGCGAGGGGCCCGACGACGGTGGGGGACAGCACACGGGCGGGGCGTCGGACCTCGCGGCGCTCGAGACCCTCGTCGGCGAGGTCCGCGCCGCCGGTCAGGAGGTCGACGTGGTCCGCACCGGCTCCGTCGCCACCCCGGCCGACGGGCCCGCGCCCCTGGTCTCGCGCACCGCCTATCGCGTCGTGCAGGAGGGCCTGACCAACGCGCGCCGGCACGCGCCGGGCCAGCGCGTCGTCGTGCGGCTCGCGGGCGGCCCGCGCTCCGGCCTCACCGTCGAGGTGACGAACCACCTGCCCGGCCCCGTCCTGCGGGGCGGCGCGCCCGGTCACGCCGGGCTCGTCGGTCTCGCCGAGCGCGTCGGCGCGGTCGGCGGCCGTCTCGAGCACGGCACCGTCGGCGGCCGCCTCGAGCACGGCACCGCGGTAGCGGGCGCCGCCGAGGGCGCGCACGCCGCCCGTCCGACGCCCGTGTTCCGTCTGCACGCGTGGCTACCCTGGCAGCCGTGAGCGGTCCCGCGCGCACCCCCGTCCGCGTCCTCGTCGTCGACGACGACGCCCTGGTCCGCGCCGGCCTCGCGATGATGCTCGGCGGCCGCGAGGACCTGACCGTCGTGGCGGAGGCGTCCGACGGCGCCGAGGTGCGCGAGGCGCTCGACCGGCACGTCGTCGACGTCGTGCTCATGGACCTGCGCATGCCCCGGCTGGACGGCGTCCGCGCGACCGCCCTGGTCCGCGCCCGGACCGACCCACCGGAGGTGATCGCCCTGACCACCTTCGACGCCGACGCCGAGGTCCTCGGCGCGCTGCGCGCGGGGGCCGCGGGGTTCCTCCTCAAGGACACCCCACCTGCCCGGATCGTCGACGCGATCCTGCGCGTCGCCGCCGGCGAGCCGATCGTCTCGCCGTCCGTGACCCGCCGTCTCATCGACGCCGCCGTGGACCGCAGCCTGGTCGCGGGCGCGGCGGCCGAGCGCCTCGCTGGCCTCAGCGACCGTGAGCGCGACGTCGTCCGCGCGCTCGGCCAGGGGCGGTCGAACGCCGAGATCGCGGCGGAGCTCCACGTGAGCGTCGCGACCGTGAAGGCCCACGTGTCGCGCGTGCTCGAGGTCGTGGGCCTGTCCAACCGCACGCAGGTCGCGCTCCTCGCGCACGACGCCGGGCTCGTCTGACCCGCGCGGCCCGCGCGACGGCGGCGCCCGCGCCGCTCAGCTCGCGGGCACCCGGCCGAGCAGGTGCGCGACGGCGGCGTCGACCGTCACGGGCGCACGGAGCACCCGGTGGTGCCCGAGGCCGCGCGTCGTCACGAGGCGGGCGTCCGGCCAGGCCTCGACGAGCCCGGTCGCGACGCGGTAGGGCGTCTCGGCGTCGTCCTCGTCGTGCACCACGAGCGTGGGCGGCGCGTCGACGCGGGCGCCGAGCGGCGCGAGGTCGAAGTCCCCCATGGTCCGCCCCGTGATCTCCTCGAGCGTCGCGCGCAGGTGGTCGCGCGTGCGGCCCCGCAGCCCGAGCACGCGGGCGAAGTGGTCGACGATGTCCCCGAACTCGTGGTTGGGCGCGACGAGCACGAGGCGCGCGGGCCGCAGCCCGCCGACGAGCGCCTGCCCGACGACGGTCGTCCCCATGGAGTGCGCGACGACGCCGTCGGCCGGCCCGAAGACCTCGACGGTCGCCTCGAGCGCCTCGATGAACTCCATCACGGTGCCGCGGCGCGGCCCGAGGAACCCCGCGTCGGCGTCGCCGTGGCCCGGCGCGTCGATCGCGACGACGCGGTGGCCCGTTTCGACGAGCGGCGCGACGAACGCGCCGAGCTGGCCGCGCCAGCCGCCCCAGCCGTGCACGAGGTAGACGACCGGACCGCTCGCGTCCCCCCAGACCTCGGCGACCGCGGCGCCGCCGCGCGGCACCGGCACCCGGTGCAGGGTGCTCGGCACGACGTCGGCTGCGGGCCGGGCGTCCTGCCGGCGCGGCACGGGCGGCAGCGTGCACCACAGGTCGAGCGCGAGGCGGTCGGCCGCCGCGGGGGCGACGACCTCGAGCGTCCGCAGCCGGGCCCGCGCGGCGGCGAGCCCCGCGGCCGCGGTCGCGCGGCGACGCGTGCGCCGCCAGCGGCGGCTCAGGGACGGGGTCGGGCGCGGAGCGGTCATGCGGTCACCTCGAGAGGACGGACGGGTGCGGGGCCGTCGGACGGCTGCGCGCCGGCCGGACGGAGGCGCGCCGCGTCGAGCAGGGCGTCGACGGCGGCGCGGGCGCGCTCGTGCGCGCGGGGGTCGGCGAGCAGGCGGTGCCGGTGGTAGACGCCGAGCATCACGCCGTAGAGGTCGGCGGCGAACTGGTCCGGGTCGGCGTCGGGCCGGAACTGGCCGTCGGCCACGCCGCCGGCGAAGACGCGCGCGAGCGAGCGGTCGAGCTCCTCGTGCAGCTCGACGAGGCGGTCGCGCACCGGTCCCGGCCGCTCGTCCATCTCGGTGCTCGCCTTGACGAACAGGCAGCCGCCCGGCCGCCGGGTGCGGCCGCACTCGAGCCACGCGTCGACGAGGGCACGCACCCGCGGCTCGCCGCGGGGCTCGCTCAGCGCCGGCACGACGACGGCCTGGGCGAAGTCCGCCGCGGCCGCGTCGAGCACGGCCATCTGCAGCGCCTGCTTGGAGCCGAAGTGCGCGTACATGCCGCTCTTGGACATCTCGACGTCGGCCGCGAGCGCGCCGATCGTCAGCCCCTCGAGACCCACCCGGTAGGCGAGCGCGATCCCCTGCTGGAGGATCACCTCGCGCGTCCGCTCGCCCTTCGCCATGCGCGGAAAATAGCACGACCGTTCGTGCTGGTGGCAGCCCCACCGCGCGCTCACGGGACACTGGGCCCATGACCGCTCGCGACCCGGACCTCACCGACCTCCCGAGCGCCGCCGAGGCGGCGGCCGTGCGGCTCGTCGCCCTCGACATGGACGGCACGCTGCTCGACGCTGACCACGAGGTGCACGCGTCGTTCTGGCCCGTCGCGGACGCGCTCGAGCGCCGCGGCGTCGTGATGTGCGCCGCGAGCGGTCGCCAGCTCCAGACTCTCGAGCAGATGTTCGGCGAGCGGGCCGGGCGCATGGTGCTCATCGCCGAGAACGGCGCGAACGTCGTCCACCACGGGTCCCGCGTGAGCACGAGCCTGGTCGCGCGCGACGCCGTCGTGCGCGCGGTCGAGGCGGTCCGGGCCCTCGCGGCGGACGGCGAGCCCGTCGGCACCGTGCTCTCCGGCGTGCGCGGCGCCTACGTCGAGCGGCACGACGACGCCTTCCTCGGGACGGTCGGCCGCTACTACGCGCGCCTCGAGCGCGTCGAGGACCTGCTCGCCGTCGCGGACGACGCCCTCAAGGTCGCCGTCCACCACGAGGTCCAGGTCGCCGACCGCGTCCACCCCGCGCTGCTCCCGCTCGCGCCCGAGCACACGGTGGTGCTCTCCGGGACGCACTGGGTCGACGTCATGGCCCGGGACACCGACAAGGGCGTCGCGCTGCGGCGCACGCAGGCCGCGCTCGGCGTCGACCCCGCGCAGACCGCGGCCTTCGGCGACCACCTCAACGACGTCGAGATGCTCCAGGCCTCCGGGATCTCCTTCGCCATGGCCGGCGCGCACCCGGACCTCGCCGCCGTCGCGCGCTTCGTCGCGCCGCCGCACACGGCCAACGGCGTCACCCGCGTGCTCGCCGCGATGTTCGGCCTGCAGGAGCACCTCGGACGGCCGTGACCCGGCCCGGAGCGCCTCAGGAGCCGAGCTGCGCCTCGAACGCGGCGAGCAGGGGCGGCGAGAAGAGGACGAACCGCACCTCGGCCACGCTCGACCCGCCGTGGGCCGCGCACCAGGCGCGCACCGCTGCGACGGCCACGCGGGCGACGTCGTCCGCCGCCCACCCGTAGACGCCCGCGCTCACGGCGGGAAAGGCGACCGAACGCGCACCCAGGTCCGCGGCGACGTCGAGCGAGCGCGTGAAGCACGACGCGAGGAGCGCCGGCTCGGCCTGCCCCGCGTGGCGGTTCGGCCCCACGGTGTGCACCACCCAGCGCGCGCGCAGCTCCCCCGCGCCGGTCGCGACGGCGTCGCCGACGGGCAGGCCGTCGGGCAGCCGCGTGCGCCGCAGCTCGCGGCACTCGGCGAGGAGCGCCGGGCCGGCCGCGGCGTGGATCGCGCCGTCGACCCCGCCGCCGCCCAGGAGCGACGAGTTCGCGGCGTTGACCACGACGTCGACGTCCTGCGTCGTGAGGTCGCCCAGGACGGCGACGACGATCGGCTGCGGCGGTCCGCTCACCGGCCTACCATCGGACTCGAATCGCTTCGACCGCCACCGGCGCCCGCGAGGACGCCCGACGGTCGGGACGGCCACCACCAGCCACGAGCACCGGGAGAACCCATGCAGCAGCGTCGCATCGGCGACCGCTCCGTCAGCGCGATCGGCCTGGGCGGCATGCCCATGTCCATCGAGGGACGGCCCGACGAGGCCCGGTCGATCCGGACGATCCACGCCGCCCTCGACGCGGGCGTGACCGTCATCGACACCGCGGACGCGTACCACCTCGACCCCACCGACGTCGGGCACAACGAGCTCCTCATCGCCAAGGCGCTGCGCCTGGCGGGCAAGGGCCCGGACGACGTGCTCGTCGCGACCAAGGGCGGCCACCGCCGGCCGGGCGACGGCTCCTGGTACGTGCAGGGCGGCGCCGACTACCTGAAGAAGGCGTGCGAGGCCTCGCTCCAGCGGCTCGACGTCGAGGCGATCGGCCTCTACCAGTTCCACCGCCCGGACCCGGAGGTCCCCTACGAGGAGTCCGTGGGCGCGATCCGGGACCTGCTCGACGAGGGCAAGATCCTCCTCGCCGGCATCTCGAACGCGAACCCCGAGCAGATCCGGCTCGCCCAGGAGGTGCTCGGCGGCCGCCTCGTGTCGGTGCAGAACCAGTTCTCGCCGGCCTTCCGCAGCAGCGAGCCGGAGCTCGAGCTGTGCGCGGAGCTCGGCATCGCCTTCCTGCCGTGGAGCCCGCTCGGCGGCATCTCGCGCGCCGGGGACCTGGGCGGCCGCCACGCAGCCTTCGCCGAGGTCGCGGCGGAGCGCGGCGTGAGCCCGCAGCAGGTGTGCCTCGCGTGGGAGCTCGCGAAGTCCGACGTCGTCATCCCGATCCCGGGCGCGAGCCGCCCCGAGAGCATCACCGACTCGGTGCGTGCGGCCGAGCTGGAGCTCAGCGCCGAGGAGCTCGCGCGGCTCGACGGCTGACGCCGGCTCCACCCCTGCCGACCCACCGGCCCCCGGCACCGCGCGTGTCGGGGGCCGGTGCCACGATCGGGTGATGACGACGACTCGGGAGCCGCGCGGCAGGCGGGGCGCGCCGCAGCACGACGCGCACCACGCCACGCCGCCGTCGCCGCCCGGGGTCGACGCGCCCGGGCCGCTCGCGCTCGAGCGGTACCTCGCGCTCGTGCCGGCGGCCGCACGCGCGCTCGCCGCGGCGGCGGACGAGGCGGGGCCCGACGCCGCCGTGCCCACGTGCCCGCGCTGGGCCGTCGCGGACCTCGTCGCGCACCAGGGCATGGTGCACCGCTGGGCGGCGTCGCACGTGCTCGGGCACCGCGGGCGCACGCCGGAGGGCCGCTTCCTGCCGAGCGAGGCCGCCTACCTGCGCGAGGTCCCGCGCGACGGGCTCACGGCGTGGCTCGTGCGCGGCGCGGACGACCTCGTCGCGGCTCTCGCGGACGCGTCCGACGACGTCCGGGCCATGACCTTCCTCCACGCGGCCCCGGCGCCGCGGGTCTTCTGGGCCCGGCGCCAGACCCACGAGACGACGGTGCACGCGGTCGACGCCGTCGCGGCGCGCCTCGGGCGCACGCCGACCACGGCCGAGGCCGTCGAGGCGCTCGGGCTCACGCCCGACGTCGCGCTCGACGGGCTCGACGAGCTGCTGCGCGGCTTCGTCACGCGGGGCGCGGCACGGATCCGCCGGGACGAGCCGTTCACCGTGCTCGTCCGGCCGGGGGTGGACGAGGTCGACGGCGGCCGGGCCGGGTCCCGACCTGCCTGGCTGCTGCACGTCGACGAGGCCGTCGTCACCGCGCTGGTCGACCCCGCCGCGCCGCCCGACCGCGCGGACGTCCGGGTCACGGGCTCTCCCGCGGCGCTCTACCTCGGCCTGTGGAACCGCGGCGACGAGATGACCGTCGACGAGATGGCCGTCGACGGCCGTCCCGGCTTCCTCGACGCGTGGCGCGCGAAGCAGCGCGTGCGCTGGTCCTGACGGCGCCCGCGCGGCGCGGTCAGGCGTCGAGCAGGATCGTCACGGGCCCGTCGTTGACGAGCTCGACGGCCATGTCGGCGCCGAACACGCCCGTGGCCACCTCGAGCCCGCGCTCGCGCAGCGCGGCCACCAGCGCGTCGACGAGCGGCTCGGCGACGGGGCCGGGCGCGGCCGCGTTCCACGTGGGCCGGCGCCCCTTGCGGGTGTCGGCGTAGAGCGTGAACTGGCTGACGACCAGGACGGGTGCGCCCGCGTCGACCGCCGACCGCTCGTCCCGCAGGAGGCGCAGCTCGGCGACCTTCCGGGCGACGAGCGCGACCTGCTCGGGGCCGTCGTCGTGCGTCGCCCCGACGAGGACCACGAGGCCCGGCCGGTCGATCGCGCCGACGACCTCGCCCGCGACCGTCACCGACGCGCGCGTCACCCGCTGCACGACAGCCCTCACCGGTCCACCGCCTCCGGCGCGCCCGACCCGGCGGACGCCGTGCCGCCCCCGAACGCCGTGCGCACCGCGCCGGCCGGGCGGCCGTGGCCGAGCACGGGCGTCGCGCCGGCCGCGGCGAGCGCGTCCGGCACGGGCGAGCCCGCGGCGCGCAGCGCGACCGCGAGCGCGGCGACGAGCACGGCCGGACGCGGCCGCCCCGAGCCGTCCTCGACCTTGAACGCGACGGCGGACCCGTCCGGCAGCCCGGCCGCGTAGACGCCCTCGGCGCCGTCCTTCGCGACGAGTCCCGGGACCGCGCGCATGACGGCCGTGACGTCGCGGCCCGGCCCGCCGACGAGGTCGGGGTGAGCGGCCATGGCGCGGCCCACCCGCGCGAGGGCGTCGTCGGGCGCGGCACCGGGGCGGGCCGCCGCGCGGGCGACCCGACCGAGGCCGCGCGCGAGACCGCGGACCGTCGTCGACAGGAGCGGCGCGCCGCAGCCGTCGACCGTGACGTGCGCGACGGGCACGCCCGTGAGCTCGCCGACCGTCGCGCGCACCGCACGCTGGAGCGGGTGCTCCGGGTCGAGGTACGTCGCGGTGTCCCACCCGGCGGCCACGCACGTCGCGAGCATCGCCGCGTGCTTGCCCGAGCAGTTCTGGGTCACCGACGACGGCGCGTGGCCGGCCGCGCGCCACGCCCACGCGGCGTCGGCGTCGAGCGGGAGGTCGGGCGTGTTGCGCAGCGCGCCCTCGTCGAGGCCCGCCCCCGCGAGCACGCGCCGCACGACGGCGAGGTGGGCGTCGGTCCCGCTGTGGCTCGCGCACGCGAGCGCGAGGCCCTCGTCGTCCACGGCGAGGCCGGAGCGCAGCATCGCGACCGCCTGGAGCGGCTTGAGCGACGAGCGCGGCCACGTCACCGCATCGGCGTCGCCCACCTCGAGCACCGTGCCGCCGTCGGGCGCGAGCACGACGAGGTGCCCGCGGTGGACGGACTCGACGAGGTCGCCCCGGACCACCTCGGCGAGCACGCCGGGTGCGGTCACCAGCCGCCCCGCCCACCCGGGGCACGCGGTCCCCGGCGGCCGCCGCTGTACGGCGCGACGGCGGGCCGCACGTCGACCAGGTAGACGATCGCGGCCACGGCGCTGCCGAGCGCGAGGAACTGGAGCTCGCCGATGCCGAGCGGGTAGGGGATCGCGACGAACGCCACCGCGGTCGCGACGCCGAGGACGGCGCCCCAGAACCCCTTGGTGCGCTTGCCCGCGGAGACGAACGCCGCCGTCGGCCGCCGCAGCAGGTCCACGACCGCGACGACGCAGAGCACGAAGACGAGCAGGTAGAGCAGCAGGAAGATGAGGACCTGGACGGTGACGATCACCGCACGAGCGTACGAGACCCCGGCGGCGTCGTGCCCGTGCCGACGACCACCTGGTCGCGCCCGGCCCGCTTCGCGCCGTACAGGGCCTCGTCGGCCGCGGCGTAGAGGGCCGCGAGGTCGGCTCCGGCCGTCGACGAGTGCGCGACGCCGACGCTCACCGTGAGCCCGATCGCGCGGCCCTCGTGCGCGAGGGGGCGCGCGACGACCGCCTCGCGCACGGCCTCGGCCCGGCGCACCGCGTCGTCGGGACCGATCGCCGTCATGAGGATCGCGATCTCGTCGCCGCCCCAGCGCGCGACCGTGTCGCCCGCCCGGACGACCGACTGCAGGACGGACGCGAGGTGCACGAGGACGCCGTCGCCGACCGGGTGGCCGTAGGCGTCGTTGAGGTCCTTGAAGCGGTCGACGTCGACGAGCACGAGCGCGCGCCCCGGCGCGGCGTCGGGCGCGATCTCCGCGGCCGTCTCGAGCGCGCGGCGCGTCGCCAGGCCCGTGAGCAGGTCGACCGAGGCCATGGTCCGCAGCGTGCGGGTGAGCGCGTCCTGGCGCCGGCCCGACGCCGTGAGCACCGCGGTGAGCCCGAGCATGACGACGAGCCCGAAGATCATGTCCGGGAGCGCCGTCTCGGGCGGCAGCAGGGCGAACACGAGCGTCCCGTGGCCCGCGGCGGCGACCCCCGTGACGAGCCACGCCGCCGACGCGCGGAGGAAGGCGCCCGCGTAGACGACCGGGAAGAGGAAGGCCATCTGCGCCCCGCCGCCCGCGTCGTCGGTGACGAGGTCCATGACGAGGATGAGCCCGACCATCGCGAGCGCGAGGGCGACCCACAGCAGCGGCGGCATGGCCTCGTAGCCGAGCACGACGGCGACGACGACGCCGAGCAGCCCGGCCGACACGAGCCCGACCAGCGGGAGCGCGTGCGACTCCCCCGCCATGGCCGCCGTGACCTCGCTCGAGAGCATGGCGAGCGTGCCGGCGACCACGAGGGCGGCGGAGGTCAGCGCGGCGGACCGGAGGTCCCGCGGGCCGAGGCGGTCGGGGTGCACGCCCTCCTATCGGCGCGCGCCGGACCCCTGTGAGGCGCCGGGCGGGTGACCCGGCGCCGCCCGCCGTCAGATCTCCGGCAGGTGCGCGCGCGCGTCCTCGGGCTCGACCCCCGCCGCCTCCAGCAGGTCGACGACGAGCGAGCGCAGGAGGAGCACGAGGCCCTGGACGTGCCAGTCCTCGGGCGCGACGGCCCACGGGTCGGTGCGCGCGGCCACCCCGGCGAGGCGTGCCCGCGCGCGCGTGAGGTCCGCGCCGCGGCCCAGGGTCGCGGCGAGGTCGGCCGTGCCCTCCGCGACGTCGCCCACGAGGACGGCGAGGCGCGCGACGTCGTGCTCGTCCCGCACGACGACGCGGCTGCGGCGCGCGAGCACGCGCGCGCTGCGCATCGCGCGGTCCACCGACACCGCGGCGGCCTCGAGGGCGGTGAGCTCGTCGAGGTGCCGCCGGAACGCGGGGGACACGCGCGCGGACTGGCGCGCCGCCCCCGCCGTGGACCGCCACTGGTCCAGCACGGGCTGGGACGCACGACCGCGGGCGAGCGCCTCGTCGACCTCGTCCTCGCTGCCGCGCGCGAAGCCCGTCGCGAGGTGGCGCAGCACGTCGGCGACCTCGACGAGGCCCTCCTCGCCGATGGCCCGCACGCGGCGCCGCGGGTCCTGCGGCCACAGCACGGCCACCGCGAGCGCGAGCCCGCCGCCGACGAGTGCGTCGACCCAGCGGTTCACGGGCGAGCCGACCTGGGCCGCCGGCAGCGCGACGATGACGATCGCCTGGACGCCCGCCTGCATCGCGAACAGGTCGCCCCGGTCGACGAACCGCCCGACGAGCGCGGCGACCGCGAGCACGACGGCGACCTGGACGGGACCGCTGCCGATGACGTGCACGAGGAGGTCCCCGAGCGCCACGCCGACGGCGACGCCCGCCGCGAGCTCGGCGACCCGCCGGGGCCGGCGGTCGGCCGTGAAGCCGAGCGCGACCCACGCGGACACGGGCGCGAAGAACGGCGCCGGGTGACCGAGCCCGTACCGGGCGATCGCCCACGCCGAGCCCGCGGCGAGGCTCGCGCCGAGCACCGGGAGGAACGCCCGCCGGACCCGCGCCCAGCCCTGCCGGACGCGCGCCCGCGCGACGACGCCCGCCGACGTCACGGCCTCAGGGCGTGCGGGGGGTGAGGCCGCGCGCGACCGGGGCGCGCGGCGCGGGCCGGTCGACGGACACGCCGTCGCCCGGGACGACGACCTCCTGGCCGGCGGCGACGTCGCCGCCCTCGCACGCGACCGTGAGGGTCGCGGCGACCTCGACGTTGCGCTTGACGACCGCGAGCGCGACCGGGCCGAGCTCGTGGTGGCGCGCGACGCTCGTCACCGCACCGACGGCGCGGCCGTCGAGCGTCACCTCCGCGCCCGGGACGGGCAGCAGGTGGCCCGACCCGTCGAGGTGGAGCATGACGAGCCGGCGCGGCGGGCGGCCGAGGTTGTGGACGCGCGCGATCGTCTCCTGGCCGCGGTAGCAGCCCTTGTGCAGGTGGACGGCCGTGCGCAGCCAGTCGAGCTCGTGCGGGATGGTGCGGTGGTCGACGTCGGTCGCGACGCGCGGGCGCCACGCGGCGACGCGCGCGGCCTCCGACGCCCACGTGCCCGCGAGCCGCCAGCCGGACGCCTCGCGCGCGGCGACGGCCGTCCCGAGCCCGTCGCGCAGCACCAGGACGACCCGCCACGGGCGCTCGGCGCCCGGGTGCTCGGCGTCCGGCGGGCCGTACCGCGTGCCGCCCGCGAGGGTGCGCGGCCACGGGTCCCGCCACGTCACGGGCTCGCCCTCACCGCCCTCGGCGTCGACCGGCTCGCCCAGCGCCGCCCAGCGGTCGGTGACGTCCGCGACCTCGACGCGCAGCATGAAGCGCATCCGGTCGAGCCACGCCGCGAGCGCGGGCGCGGACGCGCCCTCGGTGAGCAGCCACGTCGTCTCGCCGTCGTCGACGACGCCCGCCGCGTGCTCGACGTGGCCGTGCGGGCTGAGCACGAGCGTCTCGGTCGACGTGCGCGGCGCCAGCGACGCGAGGTCCTGCGAGGTGATCGAGTGCAGCCACGTGAGGCGGTCGGGCCCGGTGACGGTCACGACGCCGAGGTGGGACAGGTCGACCACGGCGCCGCCCGCGGCCAGCGCGCGCTGCTCGGCCGTGGGGTCGCCGTAGTGCCAGGCGACGCCCGCGTCGGCGCCCGACCCCTCGACCGCGCCGGCGCGCGCGAGCAGCGGGCTGCGGTGCGCGGGCACCCAGGCGGCCTCCGTCGTGTCGGGCGCGTCCGGGCCGGGCACGTCGGCGGTCACGGCTGCCGGCTCAGCCGCGCGGACGCGTAGGACTGGAGCGGCTCGCCGAACGCCGCGAGGTCCCACGTCCACATGAGCTCGCCCTGGACGAGGCCGAGCAGGCGCGTCGCGGCGGTGATCTCGACGGCGTCGGGCGAGCGCACGACGACGTCGCTCGCGAGGTCGATCCGGCCGTTGCCCGTGACGCCCGCGTAGAGCGTGAGGTGGCCGGCGGGGTCGACGAGCAGCAGCTCGACGGGGAAGCGGTCGGCGGGCAGCTCGGCCGGGCGGTCCGGCGGGACGCGCCAGAAGCCCGACTCGACGGCCCACACGCGCCCCTCGGGCTCGGCGTCGGTCGGCGCGAGGCGCATGGTGCTCGACCAGCTGAGGTAGGGGCCGCCGTCGTGGTCGACGACGACCTCCTGGACCACGGGCGTCTCGGGCACGTGGGGGTGGACGACGACGCCCTCGCCGCGCCAGCGCCCGACGAGCCAGGCGAGCGGGTAGACCTCGGGCGCGAGCCCCTCCGGCAGCACGAACGACATGCTCAGCGCTGACCCTTGAAGAGCTTGTAGACCACGTAGAAGGCGAACCAGCCGATCGTCAGCGCGGAGGCGACGAGCAGGCCGATGAAGAAGATCTCGAGGGCCACCATGCCCCGATCCTACGGCGCGCGCCGCCCTACGCTGCGGGCATGGCCCCGACCCCGGCACCGTCCGACCCCCTCGCCGACGCCGCGCCGCCCGTGGCGCGCTCCCTCGTCGTGAAGTCGACGTCGGGCGCGGACCGGCCCGAGGCCTGCAACCAGGCGTTCACGGTCGCGGCGGCCGCGGTCGCCGCGGGCGCCGAGGTGAGCCTGTGGCTCACGGGCGAGGCGGCCTGGCTCGCGCTGCCCGGCCGCACGGCGGACGTCGCGCTCGAGCACGCGACGCCCCTCGCGGACCTGCTCGACGTCGTGCTCGCCGACGGCACCGTGACCGTGTGCACGCAGTGCGCGACCCGCCGCGGCATCGCGCCCGACGACGTCGTCCCGGGCGTGCGGGTCGCGGGGTCGGCGACCTTCGTCGAGGAGGCGCTGCGCCCCGGCGCCCAGGCGCTCGTCTACTGACGCGCCCGCCCGCTCAGCCGACGAGGACGCGGCCCACGACGTAGACGAGGATCCCGCTCACCGAGACGGGCAGCACGATGGTGGCGAGCGCCGCCCAGCGGCGGCTCAGCACGGGCTGCCGGTCGAACAGGGCGTGCAGCGCCGCGACGAGGATCCCCGTCGCGAGGCCGAGGAACGCGCCGGCGAGCACGTCCGTGCCCGGCATGACGGCGCCGACCGCACCCCCCGCGATGACGGCGGCGACCGTGGTCACGGCCGCGGCCGTCCAGCCGCCGAGCGGCACCGCGGAGACCGCCGCGCCGACGGCGAGCGCGACCGCGCCGCTCACCACGAGGGACGTGCCGCCCGGCGTGCGGCCGGACGCGACCCACCCCGCGGCGGCGGTCGCGACGAGCACGCCCGTGACCGTCCCCGTGACCGACTCGACCAGCCGGTGCCGGCCGTCCTGCCGGGCGAGCTCGTTGACGAAGGCCAGGAGGATCGCCAGGGCGACGACGATCGGCAGCTCGCGCAGCACGGGCTGGCCGCGCGTCGCGGTGACCGCGATGACGCCGCCGACGCCGCCGAGCGCGATGACGACGCTGCTGCCCAGGCGGGCCGGCAGGTCGAGGAGCACGGGCCAGCCCACGGCGAGGACCAGCGCGAGCACGGCCGAGGCGGCCACGAGCGGGACGCCGGCCACGACGCCGGCACCGCCGACCAGCGCGGCGACGACGGCCGTGAGCACGGCGCGGGTCGAGACGTCCATCAGGGGCGCGGGCGGGACGCGGGGACGAGGGCGGGGGGCGTCGGCACGACGCAGAGTCTCGCAGATGCCGCCGTCTCGCCGGGCGCACGCCTGCACCGACCCCTCGTCGCCCGGCGGTACCGTGATCCCACCTCGTCCGAGGGAGGTACACCCCCGTGGCAGACCTTCTGCTGCTGACACCCAGTGCTGGGGGCTCCGCCCAGGTGCTCCCCGCCCTCGGGCTGCTCTCGCACCGCGTGCGCGTCCTCCCGGTCGAGCCCTCGGCGCTGCTCGACGCGCCGGACGCCGACGTCCTGCTGCTCGACGCGCGCCGGGACCTCGCCACCGCGCGCTCCACGTGCCGGCTCCTGCGCGCGACGGGCCTGAGCGTCCCGCTGGTGCTGGTGCTCACGGAGGGCGGGCTCACGGTCGTCACGGGCGAGTGGGGCGCGGCGGACATCCTGCTCGAGGACGCGTCGCCCGCGGAGGTCGAGGCGCGGCTGCGCCTCGTCGTGGAGCGCTTCGCCGAGCAGAACCCCGTCGAGGACGTCGAGGAGATCTCGTCCGGGGACCTGACGATCGACGCGGGCGGCTACACCGCACGGGTCCGGGGCCGGCCGCTCGACCTCACGTACAAGGAGTTCGAGCTGCTCAAGTACCTCGCGCAGCACCCGGGCCGCGTGTTCACGCGCGCCCAGCTGCTCCAGGAGGTGTGGGGCTACGACTACTTCGGCGGCACGCGCACCGTCGACGTCCACGTCCGGCGACTCCGCGCGAAGCTGGGCCCCGAGCACGAGCAGCTCATCGGCACCGTGCGCAACGTCGGCTACCGGTTCGACCCGCCGCACCGGCGGGGCGGCGACCGCGAGGAGGTCGCCGCGGCCCCGGCCGGCGACGCCGCCGTGCGCGCGGTCGAGCCCGCCGTCACGGACCTGCCCCGGACCGACGACGCCGCCGAGGGCAGTGGCGGCACTGCGGGCGCACCGGAGCCGGGCACTCGTCGGCGTGCGGTCTGACCCCGGCGGCGCCGGCCGCCGGATAGGTTGCTCCGCGTGACCGATCAGTCCGTCGTGCTGCTCGACGGCCCGTGGCGCCACCAGTTCGTCGCCGCCAACGGCGCCCGCTTCCACGTCGTCGAGGCCGGGCCCGCCGGCGACCCGGACCCCGCGCCGCTCGTCGTCCTGCTGCACGGCTTCCCCCAGATGTGGTGGGCGTGGCGCCACCAGGTGACCGCGCTCGCGGCGGCCGGCTACCGCGTGGCGGCCATGGACCTGCGCGGCGCCGGCGCCTCCGACAAGCCGCCGCTCGGCTACGACGTCCCGACGCTCGCGCGCGACGTCGCCGGCGTCATCCGCTCGCTGGGCGCGCACGAGGCCGTCGTCGTCGGCCAGGGCGTGGGCGGCACGGTCGCGTGGTCCATGCCCGCGCTGCACCCGGACCTCACGCGCGCGGTCGCGGTGCTCGGCGCACCGCACCCGGTCCGCATGCACACGGCCGCCGTCGCGCGCACCCTGCTCCGCCCGACGACGGCGCGCCGGCTCGCGTTCTTCCAGCTGCCGTACTTCCCCGAGCGCAGGATGACGCGCGGCGACCTGGCCGTGCGGGTCCTGACCGAGTGGGGGGCGCCGGGCTGGCTCGCGCCCGACGTCGCCCAGACGTACCGGCTCGCGGCGCAGATCCCGTTCGCCGCGCACAGCGCGATGGAGACGCTCCGCTGGCTCGTGCGGTCGACGCCGCGGATCGACGGCCAACGGTACCTCGCCGCGGTCCGCGAGCCGGTCGAGGTGCCCGTGCTCCAGCTGCACGGCGCCGAGGACCGCTGCATCCCGCTGCGGGCGGCGTCGACGCCGACGGGACGTCCCTACCGGTTCGAGGCCGTGACCGGCGCGGGGCACTTCCTCGCCGAGGAGGCGCCCGAGCGCACGACGGAGCTGCTCCTCGCGTGGCTCAGGGGGCTGCCGGAGCTGGCGACGTCGGACTGACCGCGACGGCGTCGGGGTCCTTGACCAGGGCGGCGGCCCGCACCGGGTCCGTCTCGCCGATCCCGGCCGACGGGCACAGCGTCGCGAGCGGGCACGCGCCGCACGCCGGTCGGCGCGCGTGGCACGTCCGACGCCCGTGGAAGATCATCCGGTGCGAGAACATCGTCCACTCGCTCTTCGGGAGCATCGCGCACAGCTGCGTCTCGACGGCCACGGGGTCCTCGTCGGACGTGAGGCCCAGGCGGCGCGCGACGCGCCCGACGTGGGTGTCGACGGGCAGGCCGGGGACGCCGAACGCGTTGCCCAGCACGACGTTCGCCGTCTTGCGGCCCACGCCCGGCAGCGTCACGAGGTCCGCCATCCGCCGGGGGACCTCGCCGCCGTACCGGTCGACGAGGGCCTGCCCGATCGCGACGAGCGCCCCGGCCTTGGCCCGGAAGAAGCCCGTGGGCCGGACGACGTCCTCGAGGTCGGCGAGGTCCGCCGCGGCCAGGCGCGCCGCGTCCGGGAACCGGCCGAACACCTCGGGCGTGACCTGGTTGACCCGCACGTCGGTCGTCTGCGCGGAGAGCACCGTCGCGACGAGCAGCTCGAGCGGCGTCGAGAAGTCCAGCTCGCAGCGCGCGGTCGGGTAGCGCTCGGCCAGGAGCCGGTTCACCCGGCGCGCGCGGCGCGTGAGGGACAGGGCGCTCGGCCCGACGGCGTCCGGCACAGCGGTGTCCGGCACAGCGGCGTCCGACCCCGCGGCACCCGGCTCGACGGCACCCGTTCCGACCATGGACCCACCCTACGCACGCGACCGTTGGGGTGAACTCGACCCGCCCACCTCAAGATCATCGGCCGGGACGTCGATCTGGGGGTACGGGTCGACCGACGGCCCCGGGGGAGGAGGTGCGGGATGTCCGCGCACACGGACGGTCTCTGGACGCTCCCCGGGACCGACCCCCGCGCGACGCGGCGCGCCCTGCGTGCCGAGAAGACGCAGCTCGCGCGGTGGCGTCGCCTGGTCCGCGCGCGCCTCGACCTCGCGGTCGCGACGTTCGCCCCGCCGGACCACGTCGGCGCGATGAGCTGGGACATCCTGCCGGAGGCCCAGCTCGCCCTCCCCATGCCGCAGGAGCTGCTCGCCGCGGTGACGGTCGACCCGCCCGAGGACGCCGTCGCGCTCATGGAGCACCTGCGCCGCCTGGACCGCATGCTCGCCGCCTACGGCGCCGAGCTCGACGCCGCGCTCGACGAGTCGACCTTCCGCGTCGACGAGCCGTGCCCGGACGCGGCACCGCCCCGACTGCCGCACGGCTCGCGCGCCTGAGGGTGTCGGGCGCTCGCTGCCACCCGCCCCGTGGGGCAGGATGAGAGGGGCCGCCGGAGCGACGGTGCGCCACGGTGACGAGGAACGAGGCTCTGTGGACGACGACGTTGTGCTCTCCGCGCCGCTGTTCGCCGCGATCGACCCCGAGGCGGCGCAGGCGCTCTTCGTGTCGATGAAGCCCCTGCGACTGCCGCGCGGCCACGCCGTCTTCCACGAGGGCGAGCCCGGCGACCGGCTCTACGTCATCGGCTCGGGCAAGGTGAAGCTCGGCCGCCGCTCGACGGACGGCCGCGAGAACCTGCTCTCGGTCCTCGGCCCTGGCGAGATGTTCGGCGAGCTCTCGCTGTTCGACCCCGGTCCCCGCACGGCGACCGCGAGCGCGGTGGCCGACGCCACGCTGTACGAGCTGAGCCACGCCGAGCTCATCGGCTGGCTCGAGCGCTACCCCGCCGTGGCCAAGCACCTGCTCGAGGCGCTCGCACGACGCCTGCGGCGCACGAACGAGGCGCTCGCCGACCTCGTGTTCGCCGACGTCCCCGGCCGCGTGGCCAAGGCGCTGCTCGACCTCTCGACGCGGTTCGGCGAGCCCGCCGAGGACGGCCTGCGCGTCGCGCACGACCTCACGCAGGAGGAGCTCGCCCAGCTCGTCGGCGCGTCGCGCGAGACGGTGAACAAGGCGCTCGCCGACTTCGCGTCCCGCGGCTGGGTGCGGCGCGAGGGCCGCGCGATCGTCCTGCTGGACCGCGACCGGCTCGAGCGCCGCGCGCGCTGAGCCCGCACGGCGGCCGCTCGGGTCGCCCGGGCGTCAGCGGGCGACCCGGTCCGGCAGGGACGAGCTCGGCTCGGACGCGCTCGGCTCAGACGAGCTCGACGACCAGCTCGACCTCGACGGGCGCGTCGAGCGGGAGCACGGCCACGCCGACCGCGCTGCGCGCGTGCACGCCGGCCTCGCCGAACACCTGGCCGAGCAGCTCGCTCGCACCGTTGACGACACCCGGCTGACCCGTGAACGCCGGGTCGCTCGCCACGAAGCCGACGAGCTTGACGACGCGGCGCACGCGGTCGAGGCTGCCCGCCTGCTCGGCGACCGCCGCGAGCGCGTTGAGCGCCGCCGCGCGGGCCAGCTCGCGGGCGCGGTCAGGGCTCACGAGCCCCTCGCCCTCGCCGACCTTGCCCGTCGCGCCGAGCGCGCCGTCGACGAACGGCAGCTGCCCCGACGTCCACACGAGCGAGCCGCTGCGCACCGCAGGCACGTAGGCCGCGACCGGGGCGGCGACCGGCGGGAGCGTGATCCCGAGCTCGGCGAGGCGACGTCCGACGGTGCCGTGCTCGCTCACGCGACGTCCCCGGCCGACCGGCCCGTGGGGCGCTTGAGGTAGGCGACGAGCCCGTTGCCGTCGGGGCCGGTGACGACCTGGACGAGCTCCCAGCCGTCCGCCCCCCACTGGTCGAGGATCGCCTTGGTGGCGTGGACGATGAGCGGGACGGTGGCGTACTCCCACGTGGTGGCCATGGGCTGCACGCTACCGGCCGCCGCGCGCCGCGTGCGCGTCCACGGGCGCGCCGGCCTGGGCCGCCCGCCGCGCGCGCGCCGCCCACACCGCGTGCGGGCCGGGCTGGGGGACCAGCCCCGGCTCGGCGTCCAGCCGCTCCCGCCAGCTCGTGACCTCCGGGTACCGGCGCAGCAGCGCACGGCGCTCGCGCTCGGTCATGCCGCCCCAGACACCGAAGTCGACGCGGTGGTCGAGGGCGTCGACCAGGCAGTCCAGGCGCACCGGGCAGCCGGCGCACACCTCACGCGCCTCGCGCTGCGCGCGGCCCTCGACGAAGAGCACGTCGGGCGCGAGCTCTGCGCAGGCCCCGAACGCGGTCCAGTGCTGGTCCTCCGCCACGATGATCACGCTAGGGCCGCGGCATCGGTGCGAGGTAGGTCCAAAGGCGTGCCACACCAAGCCTTCACAGCGGGACCACATCCCAGCGCCCGGCCGGAGCGACGGCTCCCGTACCCTGAGGAGCATGGTGTCCCCTGCGCCCGCCCGGGCCCGCGGCCGACAGGTCAACGCTGTCCAGGCCCTCGCGCTCCTCCTGGCCTTCTTCCTCATGGCGGGCGTCGGCGGTCTGCTCGCCGCGGGCCTCGTCATGCCGGCCGTGGCGACCACGAGCACGCTGACGGAGACGTCCGTGCGGCTGTTCGACGAGCTGCCGGACGAGCTCGAGCAGGTGCCGCTGTCGGAGAAGTCGACGATCCTCGCGGCCGACGGCTCGGTGCTCGCGACGTTCTACAACCAGAACCGCATCGTCGTGCCGCTCGACCAGGTCTCGATCCACATGCAGAACGCGGTCATCGCGACGGAGGACCGCCGCTTCTACGACCACGGCGGCGTCGACCTCCAGGGCATGACGCGAGCGCTCATGCGCAACCTCACGAGCGACGACCAGCAGGGCGGCTCGACGCTCACGCAGCAGTACGTCAAGAACGCGCTCATCCAGGCGGCGCTCACGGCGGACACCCCCGAGGCGCGTGCGGCCGCGATCGACGCCGCGCGCGAGAGCGAGGGCATCCAGGGCTACGCGCGCAAGCTGCAGGAGGCGAAGACGGCGCTCTCGCTCGAGGAGCGCATGACCAAGCAGGAGATCCTCGAGGCGTACCTCAACATCTCCCAGTTCGGCCTCTCGGTGTACGGGGTCGAGGCGGCCGCGCAGTACTTCTTCTCGACGACGGCCCTCAACCTCAACTACCTCCAGGCCGCGACGATCGCGGGCATCACCAAGGCACCCAGCGAGTTCGACCCCGTGCGCAACCCGGCCGGGTCGCAGGAGCGCCGCAACATCGTCCTGGGCCTCATGCTCCGCGAGGGCTACATCACGCAGGAGGAGCACGACCTCGGCGTCGCGACGCCCATCGAGGCCACGCTCGCGATCTCCAACGCCAAGCTCGGCTGCGTCGAGGCCAACGCGGTCTTCAACGCCGGGTACTTCTGCGACTACGTCACGAAGATCATCCGCAACGACCCGGCGTTCGGCGCGACGCCCGAGGAGCGGGGCCGGTTCCTCTTCACCGGCGGCCTGACGATCACGACGACGCTCGTCCCGGCCTACCAGCAGGCGGCCGACGAGGAGGTCAAGAACGGCATCCCCGTGCTCGACCCCTCGGGCGTGGCCTCGGCGATCTCCGTGGTCGAGCCGGGCACCGGCAAGGTCGTCGCGATGGCGCAGAACCGGATCTACAACAGCGCCGAGGTGGTCGGCCCGGGCGAGACGGCCGTCAACTACAACACCGACAAGGCCTACGGGTCCTCGGGCGGGTTCCACCCCGGCTCGACCTTCAAGCCCTTCACGCTCGCTCAGTGGCTCAAGGAGGGGCACAGCCTCAACGAGGTCATCGACGCGCGGAAGCTGGAGTACCCGATGCGGGACTTCAACTCCCCGGCGTGCGGCGCCGTCTTCAACGGGCAGCCCAACTGGGAGTTCGGCAACGCCGAAGGCCCCGGCGGGGTCATGAGCGTGCTCGACGCCACGCGCAAGTCCGTCAACTCCGGGTACGTCCGGATGGCGAGCGAGCTCGACCTCTGCGGGATCTTCGACACGGCCGCCTCGCTCGGCGTGCACAAGGCGGACGGCAACCCGGTCGACGTCCGGCCCTCGAACGTCCTCGGCTCGACCGAGATCGCGCCGCTGACGATGGCGACCGCGTTCGCCGCGTTCGCCGCGAACGGCGTCGTGTGCGACCCGATCGCGATCACGAGCGTCGTCGACACCAACGGCGTGCAGCTGCCCGTGCCGCAGGCGAACTGCCGCCAGGCGCTCTCCCCCGAGATCGCGGCCGCACTCAACTTCGCGCTCAGCGGCGTGTGGAACGGCACGGCGTCGGACGTCAACCCGCCCCCGGGCCGCCCGTCCGCGGGCAAGACGGGCACGACGTCGCACAACGAGTACACGTGGTTCGTCGGCTACACGCCGCAGCTCGCGTCCGCGGTGTGGGTCGGCTACCCCGACGCCATGCGCCCCGTGCAGAACATGACCGTCAACGGCCGGTGGGTGCGCAACGCGTACGGCTCGACGATCGCCGCGCCGACCTGGGTGCGCTTCATGACCCGCGCGCTCGAAGGCCAGCCCGCCGTGGAGTTCGCGACACCGCAGAGCGCGCAGGTCCAGGGCGTGCAGGTCCGCGTCCCCGACGTCACGGGCCGCAGCGAGGCCGACGCGCAGGCGGCGCTGGCCGGGGCCGGCTTCCAGGCGCGCACCGACCCCACGCCGGTGTTCTCGAACGCCCCGGCGGGCACGGTCGCCGGGACCAACCCCGGGGCGGGCGCCTCGGCCACGCGCGGGTCGGTCGTCACGATCCTCCTGTCCGCCGGTCCGGACCCGGCCGGGGTCACCCAGACCGGCAACCCCGGCGGCGGCCGCTCCGGCGGCGGCGGCTCCGGCGGCGGCGGCTCCGGTGGCGGCGGGCCGGGCAACGGCGGTGGCCCGGGCAACGGCGGCGGTCCGGGCAACGGCGGCGGCGGGCAGCCCTGACGTGAGCCCTGCCTCCTGGGGGCGCGCGGTCGGCACGGTCGCGGCGCTCGGTGCCGGCGCGCTCGCCTACGCGACCGTCGAGGCGCGCTGGTTCACGCTGCGCCGCGTCACCGTGCCCGTGCTGCCGACGGGCGCGGACCCCATGCGCGTCCTGCACCTGAGCGACCTGCACCTCGTCCCCGACCAGGAGCGCAAGGTGCAGTGGGTCCGCTCGCTCGCCGCGCTCGAGCCGCACCTCGTGGTCGACACGGGCGACAACATGGCGCACGTCGACGCCCTCCCGGCGCTCCTGCGTGCGCTCGAGCCGCTCATGGCCCTGCCGGGCGCGTTCGTCATGGGCTCGAACGACTACTACGCGCCCGTCCCCAAGAACCCGGCGCGCTACCTGCGGCGGGACGCCCGTGGGACGCGCCGCCGCGACCACGTGCTGCTCCCGGCCGCCGAGCTCGCGACCGCGCTGCGCGACGCCGGCTGGAAGGACCTCACGAACCGGCGCGACGTCGTCGAGGTCGACGGGCGGCGCGTGTCGCTCGTGGGCGTGGACGACCCGCACCTCGACCGCGACCACGTCCCCGCCGCCACCCGGAGCCACCGCTCCTCGACCGACCTCCGGCTCGCGGTCACGCACGCGCCGTACCGCCGGGTCCTCGACGCCATGCACGCCGACGGGGCCGACCTCGTCCTCGCGGGCCACACGCACGGCGGTCAGCTCTGCGTCCCGGGGTACGGGGCGCTGGTGACCAACTGCGACCTCGACCGCGGAAGGGCGAAGGGCCTGCACGGCTGGCCGGGGGCCCGGCCGGACCGGCCCGGCGGGGACGACTCGACGTGGCTCCACGTGTCGGCCGGCCTCGGCACCTCCCCGTACGCCCCGGTGCGCTTCGCGTGCCGACCGGAGGCCACGCTCCTCACGCTGGTCGCGCGCGAGGACTGACGCGGCGCGCCGCCCGGCGCTCGGCCGCGGGCCCCCGCCCGAGCGCCGGTTTCACCGGGGCCCGCGGCCTGGGCTATCCTTGTCAGGCTCCACGGGGTGTGGCGCAGCTTGGTAGCGCGCTTCGTTCGGGACGAAGAGGGCGCAGGTTCAAATCCTGTCACCCCGACCGTGAGCGAGAGGCCCCCGCCGACACCGTCGGCGGGGGCCTCTCGTGTGCCGGTCCCGGCGCTAGGGTGCCGGTCATGCCGGTGCCGGACTTCATCCGCGACCTGCGCGCCCGCGTCGGCACCGACCCGCTGTGGCTCTCGGGCGTCTCGGCCGTCGTCCTCGACGACGCGGGCCGCGTCCTGCTCGGCCGCCGCGCGGACACGGGCCGGTGGGCGGTCGTCAGCGGCGTCCTCGAGCCGGGCGAGGAGCCGGCCGTCGCGCTCGCGCGCGAGGTGCTCGAGGAGACGGGGGTGACCGTCGAGGTCCTCGCGCTGACGGCGGTCTCCGTCACGGACCCCCTCACCTACCCGAACGGGGACCGCGCGCAGTACCTCGACCTCTGCTTCTGGTGCCGGGCCGTCGAGGGCGAGGCCCACGTCGCCGACGACGAGTCCCTCGCGGTCGCCTGGTTCGCTCCGGACGACCTGCCGTCCGACCTCACGCCGACGTCGGTGCAGCGCCTCGCCCGGACGCTCGCGTTCGTCGAGGCGTCCGGGCGGGGCGAGGCGCCGTCGCCGTGGTTCGCGCGCTGACGCGCGCGCCGCACTCACAGGCCGGGGACCGTACCGGCCGACACCGGGCTCAGGCCCAGCGGAAGGTGCGCGCGGCGACGGGGACGCACACGAGCGTCCAGGCCGCCATGACGAGCAGCTCCTGCAGCGGCACGCCGTCGCCGTACCAGCCCGACGCCATCGCCTGGGAGGCGGCACCGACGGGCGTCCACGCGCTGATGACGCGCACCACCTCGGGCATGAGGGGCAGGGGCAGCCACACGCCTGCGAAGAACATCGAGGCGACCCACGCGGCCATGCCGGCGGCGGTCGCGGCGCCCGCGGTGCGGGCCCGGGCCGCGATGAGGCAGCCGACCGCGAGCGCCGACGTCGCGCCGAGGACGAAGGCGAGCGCCACCAGCAGCGGCCGCGAGGGCAGCGTGATGCCGAGGACCACGGCGCCGAGCACCACGGCGAGCGCCGACGCCACGAGGATCGACGCGAGCGCGACGAGCAGCTGCGCGACGAGCACGAACGCGGGCGGCACGGGCGTCGTCGACAGGCGACGCAGCACCCCCTTGTCGCGGTAGGTGCCGAGCACGGTCGGGAAGGTCGACAGGGCGGCCGTGCCGATCGCGAGCGTCAGGACGATGGGCGCGTAGGCGGTGATCGCGGTGACCCGGCCGAGCACGGGGTCGTCGGGGTCGAAGGGCTGGTCCGCCCACGGCATCACGAGGCCGAGCGCGGTGAGGAGGATCCCCGGGAAGAGGAGGCCGAAGAACGCGGTCCCGCGGTCGCGGAGCAGCAGCCGCCCCTCGACCAGGGTGAGCCGGCGCAGCGCGCCGGGCGGTGTGCGCCGCGGCGCGGTGCGCGGGGTCGTCGTGGCCGCCGCGCGCGTGCGCGGGGTGCCGTGGGTACGGGTCTCGCTCATGTCAGACCTCCAGGGGGTGTGCGGTCAGGGCGACGAAGGCGTCCTCGAGCGAGCCGCGCTCGAGCTGCAGGTCGGCGGCGCGCAGGCCGGCGGCGCTCAGCGCCGTCAGCACGTCCTGGACGGCGGCCTCGCCGCCCCGGACCTCGACGCGGCCGTCGGGCGACACGCTCGCCGTGGCGGCGCCCGCGGCCGCCTCGACCAGGCCTGCAGGGACCCCGCCCTCGACGCGGAAGCGCAGGACGACGCCCTCGGCGGCTGCGGCGGCGAGCTCGGTCGGCGTGCCGGAGGCGACGACGCGGCCGTCGTCGACGAGGACGATGCGGTCGCACAGGCGCTCCGCCTCCTCCATGAAGTGCGTGACGAGCAGGATCGTCACGCCGCGGTCCCGGACCCGCTCGATCACCGCCCAGGTGTCGCGTCGCGCCTGCGGGTCCAGCCCCGTGGTCAGCTCGTCGAGGATCGCCACCTCGGGGTTGCCGACGAGCGCGAGGGCGATGGACAGCCGCTGGCGCTGGCCGCCCGACAGCTTCGCGAACTGCGCGTCCGCCTTGTCCGCGAGGCCGAGGTCCCGCAGCAGGCCGTCGACGTCGGCCGGGTCGGCGTAGAAGCTCGCGTAGAGGTCCAGCGCCTCGCGCACCGTGATCCGCGCGGGCAGCTCGCTCTCCTGGAGCTGGAGGGCCAGCCGCTCGCGCAGCGCGAGCCCGGCCGCGGCCGGGTCGAGGCCGAGCACGCGGATCACGCCGTCGTCGGGCGCCCGCAGGCCGGCGATGCACTCGACCGTCGTCGTCTTGCCGGCGCCGTTGCGGCCCAGGAGGCCGACGACCTCGCCGCGGCGGACGCTCAGGCTGACGTCGGCGACGGCGACCTTGTCGCGGTACGCCTTGCGCAGGTGGGACACCGTGATGACGGTGTCGTCGGACGGGAGCTGGGTCACGGTGACCTCCGGTGGGTGCGGGCGGGCGGGACGGGTGCGCGGGGCCGCGCGGTGGGTGGACGGGCCGGACCGGGGTGGTCCGGGGTGCACGAGGCCGCGCGGCGGCGGCGGGCCGCCGACGACGGGGTCGGTGTCGGGCGTGTCGTGCGGGCGGGGGCGGGTCCGGGTGCGGGGCCTGCGCGGCCGGGGGCCGGCCCTCGCTCGCGACCTAGCCCGAGGTCGGTGCGGTGCGGATGGCGGCGCGGCGGAGCACGCGGTCGACGGCGACGAGGAGGACGCCGGCGACGAGGACCGGCAGGAGCAGCGCGACCGCCTCCGGCGCGGGCGGGAGTCCCGCGGCGCGACCGACGGCGCCCTGCCAGCCCGTGCTCGTCCACGCCTCGACGACGAGGACGGGCCCGACGGTGAGCGGCAGCGTGAGGGTCCCCCACCACGCGCCGCCGCGGTAGTAGGCCGCGCCGACGAGCGCCCCGGCGACGGCGTAGCAGGCGGTCGCGCCCGCGTGCTCGGCCACGAGGGGCACGAGGTCGGGGAGGTCGCGGCTGGTGAGCGAGTTCTCGACCGCGAGCCCGAGGCTCCACACCACCGACGCCGCCACCGCGGTCGCGAGCGCCAGGAGCCCGATCAGCCGGCTGTACGCCCGGCGCGTCAGCCCGTTCGCGACGTGGGGCGCCGTGCCCGCGGCGACCTGACCGACCAGGAGGCTGAAGGCGAACCAGCGGGGCACGGTGTCGAGGGTCCCCCACACGCCCGCACGGAGCCCGTAGTGCTCCGCCGAGCCGGAGAGCACCACCGCGACCGCGGCGAGCAGGCCCCAGAACCACGCCCACACGGGCGCCTGGGCGCGCAGCGTGGGCCGGACGACGCGGAGCAGGACGGATCCGCGTCGGACGGGCTGCGCGACGGTCGTCGCCATGGCGGCCTCCTCAGCTCCCCGTGCGGCGGATCGCCGCACGGCCGAGGACGAGGTGGAGGGCGAGCAGGCCGGCGCCCGCCAGGAGCAGGACGGCGGGCGCCCGGACGGCCAGCGGCACGGTCGCACCGAGGTCGGCGACGGCGTCACCGATCCACCCGCCGGTGAGGAGCGCCTCGGTGAGGACGATCGGCGCGAGCGTCAGCGGGAGGGTGAGGGTGCCCCACCAGCCGCCGGCCCGGTAGTAGGCCGCCCCGACGAGGGCGCCGGACACCGCGAACACCAGCAGGGTGGGCAGCGCCTCGAGCGCGACGAGCCCGAGCTGTGCGCCGTCGGCGTAGAGATGGTCCTCGACGACGGTGGGCCAGCCCTGGGCGCGGAACACGGCGACCTCCACGGCGTGCCCGAGGGTCCAGCACGCGGCGAAGACGACCGAGGTCACCCCGGCGTCGAGCGCGACGAGCCCCACGAAGGCCCGGCGCGTGAGGCCGTGGGCGACGTAGGGTCCGACGCCGGCCGTGACGAGGAACACCAGCATGGTGAACGCGAACCACCGCGTCCCGGCGCCGAGGTAGTTCCACACGCTCTGCTCGACGTCGGCGAACCGCAGCGTGACCGCGAGGATCACGGCGGCGATCGCGACGAGCGTCAGCCAGAACAGGCCCCAGATCGGGAGCTGGCTGCGCAACGCGAGGCGCGCCCCGCGCACGGCGGGCCGTGCGAGCGGTCCCGGGCCGGCCACGCGGGCGACGGCCGGTGTCGCGACGCTCATGACCGCTCCCCCGCGGTGGTGAGGTGGACGAAGAGGTCCTGCAGCGCGACGGGACCGAGGTCGAGCCCGAGGTCGCGCGCCGCGCGGCGGTCGGCGTCCGAGAGCGTGCCGTCGACCGTCACCTGCGCGGTGCGGCCGAGCGCCCGCCGGTCGAGCACGCGGCGCCCGTCGACGAACGTGTCGACGACGTCGGCCGGCCCGGTGACGCTCACGCCGCGGGCGCGGAGGTCGTCCGCGTCCTCGGCCATGAGCACGCGGCCGGAGTCGAGGATGACGACGTGCTCGAAGAGCCGCTCGACCTCCTCGATGAGGTGGCTCGAGACGACGATCGTGCGCGGGTGAGCGGCGTAGTCGGCGAGCAGCTCGTCGTAGAACGCGTAGCGCGAGGGCGCGTCGAGCCCGAGGTAGGACTCGTCGAGCATGGTCAGGGGTGCGCGGGAGGCGAGGCCGACGACGACGCCGAGCGCCGAGCGCTGGCCGCGCGACATCTGGCCCGGCTTCTTGTCGAGCGGCACGCGCAGCCGCTCGACGAGGCGGCCGGCCAGCTCGGCGTCCCAGGTGGGCCGCACGGCAGCGGCGATCGCGAGGGTCGCGCGCGCCTTGTCGTCCAGGTGGTCGCCGCTCTCGCGGACGAGGCACGTGCCCGCCATGACGCGCGGGTTCTCGAAGGGGTCCTCGCCGTCGACGAGGACGGTGCCGGAGGTGGCGGGCCGGAACGCGGCGAGCACCGACAGCAGGCTCGTCTTGCCCGACCCGTTGCGGCCGAGGAGGCCGTGGATGCGCCCGGGCTCGAGCGTGAGGCTCACGCCGTCGAGCGCCGTGGTGCGGCCGTAGCGGACGGTGAGGTCGCGGACCTCGACGGCGAAGCTCATCGGCCCTCCTGCGGGGTCGTGGTGGTCGGGGCGGGGGCCGCGGGCGCCTCGGCGAGCCGGCGCAGGTGCGCGACGACGTCGTCGAGCGGGATGTCGAGGCGGCGCGCCTCGGCCGCGAGCGGCTCGACGACGTCGGCGAGGAAGCGCTCGCGGCGCCCGGCGACGAGCCGCTCGCGGGCGCCGGGCGACACGAACATGCCGACGCCGCGCCGCTTGTAGAGCACGCCCTCGTCGACGAGCTCCGTGAAGGCCTTGGCCGCTGTCGCCGGGTTGATCCGGAACGTCGTCGCGTACTGCGTCGTGGACATGACCTGCTCCTCCTCCCGGAGGGTGCCGTCGAGGACGTCACCGCGGATCTGGTCGGCGATCTGGAGGTAGATCGGGTCACGTCCGTCGAACACGGTCCTCTCCTCCCCGTCGCCTTCTGTGGTTCATTACATGAGTAATGAACCACAGGACCAGCTCGGAGCGCAAGGGTGCGGACGCGCGCACGACGGCGCTCCCGACGGGCTAGGGTCCGCGCGTGTTCTTCGCACCCCTCGCCGTGCTCGGCCTCCTGCTCGTCGGCGGCGGCGTCGCGATGATCCGGTCGGCCCGCTCGCCGCACCGCGTCCCGGTCGCCGGCCGCATCGTCGACCGGTCGTGGATGACGACGCCGACCCGCGTGACCGTCGAGTACCCGGGACCCGACGGCGCGCGCCTCCGGGCGCGGCTCTCGGCCGGTCCGATCGGCGGGCTGCGCGGCCCGCAGGTGGGCGACCCGGTCACCGTGCACGTGAACCCGGCCCACCCTCAGGACGTGTCTCTCGGCGCTGGCGGCGCCGCCACGACCTACGGCTGGGCCTTCGTCGCGATGGGCACCCTCGCGCTGCTGGCGTTCCTCCGCCTGGCGGCCTGAGACCTCGCCCGGCGGCGTCGGCGGCGTCCGCCCGAGGCGGCCGCAGGCGTCCGCGTCAGTCCGACGGGACGAGGGTGCGCCGCGGGACGCCGGCGGCGTCGGCGGGCGTCATCGGTGGCGCGACCGCCGTGAGCGGCTGGAGCCGGCCCACGCCCCAGCGCAGGCGCGCGAGCATGGCCTCCCCCAGCGCGGTCCGCACCCCACCGCCCCACAGGCGCGGCCAGCCGCGCGCCGCGGCGGCGCCCTCGGCCGCGATCAGCAGGAGGGTCGCGACGCGGCGCCGGCGGTGCGCGGGGTCGACGTAGATCTCGAGCACCTGGCCGGTACCCGCGCGCCAGCCGACGGCGCCCACCTGGTCGGTCGACACGAGGCCGAGCCGTGCCGCGTCGGCCGCGGTCAGCACGGTCCCCTCACGCACCACGACCCCGAGCGCCTCGGCGCGGCGCGCGACGTCGTCGTGCAGGAAGGCCATGAGCTCGGCGCGCACCGGGGCGTCGCGCAGCACCCGCTCCACGAGCACGAGGCCGGGCCCGCGGCGCTCGGGCAGCGCGGCCTCACCGAGCGCCTCGACCCGGAGCAGCTGGAGCGTGTCCGCACGCATCTCGAGGCGTGCGAGCCGGCCGGCGCTCGCGGCGCGGCCGGGCGGGAGGTCCCCGACGTCGACCACGGCGCGGTCGGGGCGCTCGTCGGTCGCGACCGCGTGCACGACGACGGTCCGGCCGCCCGCGACCGGGTCGGCGGCGGCACGCTCGGAGCGCAGCCACCACACGGGGACCCGGCCCGGTCGCGGGGCCACCGTCAGGCCCGGCGGGACACGCGGCGCGCGGCCGCGGTCGCCGCGGCACCGAGCGCGAGGAACGCGGCCGCGACGGCCACGAGACCCGCGGGCTCCGCCCCGGTCGCGGCGAGCGCGGCGGACCGCACGGGAGCCGACGGGCGAGCGGGCGCGGCGGTCGGCGCGGCGGGGGCGACCACCTCGACCGGGGCCGCGACGGGCACGACCACCGGCGCCGGCTCGGCCACGGGCGGCGTCACCACGGGCGCCGGGGCGGCGAGCAGGGAGACGGGGACGACCAGCGCGACGTCCGCCTCGGCGACCGTCCCGACGGCGGCCACGGTCAGAGGGATCGCGCCCACCGGGAGCTGGAGGCCGGCCGGCACGTGGGTCGCGCGCAGCTCGTACCCGCCGGGCGCCACCGGGCCGAAGGTCAGCCGGCCGGCCGCGCCCGACGTCGCCGTCGCGAGGTGGGCCAGGGGGGCCGGGGCGGCCGCGGTCCGCAGCGCGAGGTCGGTGACCGGGAGCGAGGCGGGCGGTCCCCAGAGCTCGAAGGTCGCGCCCTCGACGGGCTCGCCGGACGTCGTGACGACGCTGAGGTCGAGGACGCGGTAGGCCGCGGCGACCTCGGCGTCGAAGTGGTAGGTGCACATGCCGCCCGACAGGAACGGCACGCTGCACGGCCCGAACGACTGCGACGTGACGCCCGTGAGCATCGCGCCCTCGGGCGCGGACACGATCCGGACCGTCGCGGAGGCGAAGGGCGCCAGCTGGTAGCCGCCGGCCACGTCGCCCGACGCGTCGGTCGTGCCGGTCCACTCCGGCTCCGGCGTCGTGCCGACGACGTCGATCTCGAGGACCGCGCCCGCGAGCGGGGCGCCGTCGGCCGCGGTGACACCCGCCGTCATCACCGCGGGGCCGGGCACCCACTTGCCGGTGCCGAAGCACGACTCGAGCGTCACGCAGGGCTCCTCGACGGGGACCTCGGGGTCCTCGACGAGGAGCTCGTCCGCGGGCTCGGCGTCGGGGTCGGCGGCCGGGTGCAGGGCCGGGTCGGCGGCGGGGTCGGGCGTGAGGTCCGAGGACGCCGGGTCCGCCGCCGAGACCGCGGGGCCCGCGACCGGGTCGGCCGTCGACGCCTGCGCGGCCGGGTCGACGGCGGCAGGGCCGGCCGCAGGCGCGTCGGCGGCGTCCGCCGGCGCTGCGGGCTCGGCGGGCGACGTCGGCTCGGCGGCCGAGGGCGCCTCGGGCGCCGGGGTGGCGTCCTGCGACGGGAGGACGACCTGGTCCTCCTGCACCTCGGCGGGGAGCGCGAGCGCGTCCGTGCCGGCGTCGGCCGGGGCGGGCTCGGGCGCCGCTTCGTCCGCGGCGATCGCGGCGGCGGGGGCCGCACCGACCAGGGCGACCGTGCCGAGCGCGACCAGGGCGGTCGCGCGCGCGGGGCGGGTCGAGCGGGGGCGGACGGGGGCGTGCCGGGGTCGCGAGGTGCGCACGGGGAGCCTGTCTGTCGGCGCCGGTGGGTGGCCGGCCGGGGAGCCGCGGCCGGGGGGAGCCGCTCCGACGATCTTCGACGGGCGACGGTCGTCCCACGAGCACCCGTCGCCCGATCGGCCCTGCCCACGTGCGGGGACTTCACCCGGCACCGACCGGGCAATCTCCACCCACCGAGACGCGCGGGGGACCGGGCGGCCCGGAGGACGCAGGGCGTCCTGCGCAAGACCCCGGTCACCGACGTCCCGCCGGCCGACCCGCGACGGTCCGGGCCCGCCGTGAAGGCTTCGTCGCGCCGGCCGCGACCAACCCTTCACGCGGTGGCGTGCACGAGCGTCCGTCGGGGCGCGTGGACCGCCGGCGACCGTGTCAGACGGCGGCGAGCCGCTGCGCCGCGACGAGCTCGGCGATCTGGACCGCGTTGAGCGCCGCACCCTTGCGCAGGTTGTCGTTGCTCACGAAGAGCACGAGGCCATGGCCCTCGTCGACGCTCTGGTCGGCGCGGATGCGGCCCACGTAACTCGGGTCCTGGCCCGCGGCCTGGAGCGGCGTCGGGATCTCGCTGAGCTCGACGCCGGGAGCCGCCGCGAGCAGCTCGGTCGCGCGCTCGACCGTGATCGGCCGCGCGAACTCCGCGTTGATCGAGAGCGAGTGGCCCGTGAACACCGGGACGCGCACGCACGTGCCCGCCACGCGCAGGTCGGGGATGTCGAGGATCTTGCGGCTCTCGTTGCGGAGCTTCTGCTCCTCGTCCGTCTCGAGCGAGCCGTCGTCGACGACCGCGCCCGCGAGCGGGAGGACGTTGAACGCGATCGGCCGCTGGTACAGGCTGGGCTCGGGCAGCTCGACGGCGGCGCCGTCGTGCGTGAGCGCGGCGACGTCGGCGCCCGCGAGCGCCTGGACCTGGGACTCGAGCTCGGCGACGCCCTTGAGCCCGCCGCCCGAGACCGCCTGGTAGGTCGAGACGACCAGGCGCACGAGGCCCGCCTCGTCGTGCAGGGGCTTGAGCACGGGCATCGCGGCCATCGTCGTGCAGTTCGGGTTGGCGATGATGCCCTTGACCGCGTGCGCGATCGCACCGGGGTTGACCTCGCTCACCACGAGCGGGACGTCGGGGTCCCGCCGCCAGGCGGACGAGTTGTCGATGACGAGGGCGCCCGCCGCAGCGAACCGCGGCGCGTGCTCCTTCGACGTCGCCCCGCCCGCGGAGAAGAGCGCGACGTCGATGCCGGCGAGGTCGGCGGTCGCCGTGTCCTCGACGACGACGTCGGTGCCGCGCCACGGCAGCGTCGTGCCGGCCGAGCGCGCGGACGCGAAGAAGCGGATCGACGCGACCGGGAAGTCGCGCTCCTCGAGCAGGCGGCGCATGACGGTGCCGACCTGCCCGGTCGCGCCGACGACGGCGACGCGCAGGCCTGCGGTGGGTGCGGTGTGCTCGGTCATGGCTACCGTCCTGTCCCGCCGTAGACGACGGCCTCGCCGTCGGCGGAGTCGAGGTCGAACGCGGTGTGCACGGCGCGCACCGCGTCGTCGAGCTGGTCGGCCCGCGTCACGACCGAGACGCGGATCTCCGACGTCGAGATCATCTCGATGTTGATGCCGGCGTCGCGCAGGGCCCCGAAGAGCTTGGCGGAGACGCCCGGGTGCGACTTCATGCCCGCGCCGATGAGCGAGAGCTTGCCGATCGTGTCGTCGTACTGGAGCGACGCGAACCCGATCTGCTGCTGGGCCGCGCCGAGCGCCGCCGTCGCGCGCTGGCCGTCGGTCGCCGGGAGCGTGAAGGAGATGTCCGTGAGGCCCGTCGAGGCGGCCGACACGTTCTGGACGATCATGTCGATGTTCACGCCCGCGGCGGCCACGGTCTCGAAGATCTGGGCCGCCGTGCCCGGGACGTCAGGGACGCCGACGACCGTGACCTTGGCCTCGCTCCGGTCGTGCGCGACGCCGGAGATGATCGGCTGCTCCATGGGTCCCTCTCCCTCGGCAGGTTCAGCAGGCTGGTCGGTGACGAGCGTGCCCGTGTGCCCCGAGAACGAGGAACGCACGTGGATCACCACCTTGTTCCGGCGCGCGTACTCGACGCATCGGAGCATGAGCACCTTCGCGCCGCTCGCCGCCATGTCGAGCATCTCCTCGTAGGTGATGCGGTCGAGCTTGCGCGCGCTCGGCACGATGCGCGGGTCCGCGGTGAACACGCCGTCGACGTCGGTGTAGATCTCGCAGACGTCGGCGCCGACCGCTGCCGCGATCGCCACGGCGGTCGTGTCCGAGCCGCCGCGGCCGAGCGTCGTGACGTCGTTGGTGTGCTCGGTGACGCCCTGGAAGCCCGCGACGATCGCGACGTTGCCCGCGTCGAGCGCCTGGCGGATGCGGCTCGCCTTGACGTCGATGATCCGCGCGCGGCCGTGCGCGTCGTCCGTGATGACGCCCGCCTGCTGGCCCGTGAACGACTGCGCCTCGACGCCGAGGTTCGCGATCGCCATCGCGAGGAGCGACATCGAGATGCGCTCGCCCGCCGTCAGCAGGATGTCCATCTCGCGCGACGGCGGCATCGGCGAGATCTCGTTGGCCAGGTCGATGAGCTCGTCCGTCGTGTCGCCCATCGCGGAGACCACCACGACCACGTCGTCGCCCGCGCGCCGCGCCTCCGCGATGCGCTTGGCCACGCGCTTGATGGCGGTGGCGTCCGAGACGGACGACCCGCCGTACTTCTGCACGATGAGGGCCACGGTGGAGCTCCGGGGTCGAGGTCGGGCGTTCCAGGGACGAGCAGGGGGTGCGCCCGGCGGCGTGGGGACGCGGCCCGGGCCGTCGAAGCATAGATCCGGCTCATCTGTCGGACGTCGGGGCGTCCGGCATCCGGGCTGAGAGGATGGGACGCGGAGGTGGTGGAGCATGCGGACCCGGATGATCCCGATCGCGGCTGCGGCGCTGCTGCTCGGCGCGTGCGCGACGACGTCCGGCGAGCCCGGCGGCGCACCGTCGTCCCCCGCCGGAGCGGACCCCTCGCCCACCGCGCCGCCGTCGAGCCCGACGTCGAGCCCGACGCCGTCCCGCGCGACGCCCGCCGCGGTCGGCGCAGAGCTCACCATCACGCTCGACGAGACGGGCTCGGGCACGAGCCGCACCCTGACGCTCACGTGCGAGCCGCCGGGCGGCGACCACCCGGACGCCGCCGCCGCGTGCGCGGCCCTGGCCCTCGCCGGGCCCACGGCGTTCGAGGCGCCGCCGCGCGACGAGATGTGCACCGAGCAGTACGGCGGCCCGCAGGTCGCGACGGTCGAGGGCACGGTGGACGGGGCACCCGTGAGCGCCCGGTTCTCGCGCACGAACGGCTGCGAGATCGGCCGCTGGGACGCCCTGGCACCCCTGCTGGGCAGCGTCGGCGGCGTGTAGCCGGCGCCCACGCGCCGCGGGTCAGTCCGTGCGCGCGCCGCTCAGGGGTGGAGCGCCTGGAACTCCGCCTCCGCGGCGACGTCGTCGTCCACGTCGAGGCGCAGGTGCGCGAGGACGGCCTGGAGCACGCGCAGCACGGCGGACGCGCGGTCGCCCCAGCTCGACAGGTAGGAGTACTGCCACCACCACAGCGCCTCGATGACGCGGCCCGCCTCGTAGTGGCGCAGGCCCTGCGCGAGCGCCTCGGCGACGAGCACGAGGTCGCCCGAGACCGTCGACGTCACGACCTCGCCGCCGAGCACCGGGTCGTCGACCTCGGAGTAGTCGTCGATGCCGTCGAGCACGTTCTCGAGCGCGGCGCGCAGGGGGTCGAGGTCCGGGTCGGGCCCGAGGTCGGGCTCGAACCGCTCGGCCGGCACGACGTCGACCATCGCGCCCAGGCGCGCGCCGCCCGCGAGCACGTCGGACACCGCGAGCAGGAGGAGCGCGATCGCCGCGTCGGGGTTGTTGTTCGCCGCGACCTCGGTGACGGTGGTGAGGAAGGCGCGGGACTCGCGCGCGACCTGGTCCGCGACGTCGCGCAGGTCCGCGGGCGCGTTGGCGGGGACGTCGGCGCGGTCCTCCGGACCGGGCTGCGTCGGGAGCTCGGGCTGGTCAGGCACTGATGCGCCTCCGTCCTTCGAAGGCCCGCCCCAGCGTGACCTCATCGGCGTACTCCAGGTCTCCGCCGACCGGCAGGCCGGAGGCGAGGCGCGTGACCGTCAGGCCCATGGGGACCAGCAGCCGCGCGAGATAGGTCGCCGTCGCCTCGCCCTCGACGTTCGGGTCGGTCGCGAGGATGACCTCGGTGACCGTCCCGTCCGCGAGGCGGCTCATGAGCTCCTTGATGCGCAGGTCGTCGGGACCCACGTTGTCGATCGGGTTGATGGCGCCGCCGAGCACGTGGTACCGCCCGCGGAACTCCCGCGTGCGCTCGATGGCGACGACGTCCTTGGGCTCCTCGACGACGCAGATGGTCGTGACCGAGCGGCGCGGGTCGCGGCAGACCCGGCACAGCTCCTCCTGCGAGACGTTGCCGCACACGGCGCAGAACTGGACGCGCGCCTTGACCTCGGTGAGCGCGTCGGCGAGGCGCCGGACGTCGGCCGGGTCCGCGGCGAGGAGGTGGAACGCGATGCGCTGGGCGCTCTTCGGACCGACCCCGGGCAGCCGCCCGAGCTCGTCGATCAGGTCCTGGACCGCGCCCTCGTACACGTCTCCACCCTACGGCGTGCGGGCGGGCCGCGAGCGGCGGGCGCGCGCGTCCCGTCGCGCCGTCGCGGCGAGGCCGACCCCCGCGACGACGACGACCGCCGCGGCCGGCGCCGGGACGCCCTCGGCGCCCAGCCGGGCCGTCGCGGCGCTGCCGAGCGCGGCCCCCACGGCGATCCCCAGGTTGAACGTCACGGGGATGAGCGTCGCGGCCGTGGCGCGCAGGCCTGGCCCCGCGAGGCGCAGGATGGTCGTCTGCGCGAGCGGGGGGAGCGCCCCGGTGCTCAGCGCCCAGAGCACGACGACGCCGAGGCCGAGCGCCGGGTGCGCGCCGAGCACGGTGAGCCCGAGCAGCGCGACGGCGACGAGGGACGTCGCGGCCGCGAGCGCTGCCGCGGTGCGCGCGTCCGGCACGCGGCCGACCAGCGCGACGCCGAGGGCCGAGACCACGCCGAAGAGGAGGAGGACGCCGCTCACGCCGCCCGGCACGTGCGCCGCGGTGCCGTCGACGAGCGTCGTGACGAACGTGAACGCCGCGAAGTGGCCGACGAGCACGAGCCCGACGAGGGCGGTGACCGCGACGACCGGCCCGAGGGCTCGGGCGCCGCGCGCGTCCGGGGCGGGGCTGCCGACGACGTCGTCGGCGGGGGCGACGACGCGGGGGATCGCCACGGCGAGCGCGGCGGCCGCGACGCCGAGCGCGACGAAGCCGATCCGCCAGTCGGCGACGCGCGCGACCACGTTGACGGCCGGCACGCCGACCACCGTGCCCAGCGTGGCCCCGCCGAGGACGACGGCGACCGCCCGCGCGAGGTGCCGCTCGCCGGCGACCGCCGCGGTGTGCGCGTTGACGACCGCCCAGAGCAGACCGGTGGTCGCGGCACCCAGGACCCGCGCCGCCGCTGCCGCCGCGAAGGAGTCTGCGAGCGCCGTGAGCACGCTCGCGACGCCGAAGACCGCGAGCGCGCCCGCGATGACGCGGCGCCGCTCCCAGCGTCGCGTGAGGCGGACCAGCGGGAAGCTGAGGACGACCACGGTCGCCGCCCAGAGCGAGACCAGCAGCCCCGTCCGCGCGGGCGGCACGCCGAGGTCCGCGCTCATCTGGGGGAGCACGGCCGTCGGCAGCATCTCGCCCGTGACCACGAGGAACGTCGCCGCGCCGAGCACGAGCAGGCTCGGCCACGGCAGGCCCACCGCGGGTGCGGCGGCCGCCGTCGCGCGCGGGGTGGTGGGGGTGTCCGTGTCCATGTCCGGACCGTAGACTTTGACATCAGTGTCAAGGTCAAGGGGTGCGCGCCGCCCGGCGCGCGCCGGGCGGGGCGGGACGTGACGAGGGGGCCGGACGTGAAGATCGGCGAGCTGTCCGAGCGGACGGGCGTCTCGACCCGCCTGCTGCGCTACTACGAGCAGCAGGGTCTCCTCGCGCCCGGGCGCTCGGCCAACACGTACCGCACCTACGCCGAGGAGGACGTCGCGCGCGTCGAGCGCGTCGCGCTGCTCGTCCGGTCCGGCATGCCGACGCGCCTCATCAAGGTCGTGCTCGACCTCGAGGCCGCCGAGTCCGACGCGCTCGCCGAGTCCTGCCCGCTCGCGGTCGCCGAGATGCTCGCCGACGAGCTGCGCGACCTCGACGCGCGGATCGCGTGCCTGAGCCGGAGCCGGACCACGATCCACGCGTTCCTCGAGCGCACCGAGCACGCGGCGCTCGCGCGCGGCGCGGCCGAGCCGGCCGCCCCCGCCCAGGTGTCCTGACCGCTAGGCCGGCGCGTCCGGGGACGCCTGCGGCGTGCGCACCACCTCGAGCGGGCCCTCGTCGGGTGTCGGCGGCTCGAAGCCCTCGACGTACTGCGCGGCGAGGTCCGGGTGGAGCGCGTAGTCGTCCGCGTGGCTCCCGGTGCGCGCGCTCACGCGGGACAGCGCGGTGTCCCGGTCGGTCGCGAGGTACACCGTCTCGGGCACGACGCCGGCGGGCGCCAGCAGGGCGCGGTAGTCGTCGCGCATGCGCCGCGACCAGAAGGAGAAGTCGAGGACGACGTCGCGTCCGGCTGCGACGAGCTCGAGCAGGCGCGCGCGCAGCTGGGCCTCGACCTCGGCCCGGAGGTCGTCCGGGGGCGGCATGGTCCTGACGCCGCGGTGCCAGAGCTCGACGTCGAACGACAGCCGCACCATGCCCGCGCGCTCGAGCTCGCGCGCGTAGGTCGACTTGCCCGAGCCGGCCGGGCCGCACATGAGCACGACACGGCTCGTGCGGGTCAGCGCGGGTCCTCGAGGATCTCGTCGATGACGCTGCCGCCGAGCATCTGGGCGACGAGCGGGGCGCCCACGAGGCCCGTGGACAGCAGGTCCGGGTCGTCGGGGCTCGCGTCGGCGCCGTCGTCCTCGGGGCGGCGCCGGGGCGCCTGACGGTCCTGCTGCACGCGCGGACCCGCGCCCTCCGGGACGCGCAGGGGCGGTCGGCGGCCCCCGCCGCTCGGGAGCGGCGGCTCCGGCTCGGGGTCCGGCTCGGGGCCGTCCGGGACGCCGTCGGACGCGGGCGTGCCGGCCGGGCGCCCGTCGGGTCGCGCCCCGGGGCGACCCGCACTCTCTCGCGCGGTGCCCTGCGACGCGGCCGGCGCCCCCGCGGCCCGCGCGCCGTGCGGCGGGCCGGCGTCGCCCGTGCGCCCGCGGGGGGCGTCGCGCTCGGCGGGTGGCGGCGTCGCGGCCGGGCTGTCCCACGACGCCTCGGCGGCCGCGGTCGAGATGCGGCTCGGTGCGGCCGAGGGCGCCGGCTCCGCGGCCGCGGCGGGACCGGCCGCGGTCGGCGCGGCCGACGCGCTCTCGGCGAGCGTGGTCTCGACGCGCACGGTCAGGCCGAGCGTCTCGTGCAGCGCGCGCTGCACGTTCTCGGGGTGCGGCCCGCTGCGGAAGGTCGTCGCGAGCTGCGGCGTGGTGAACGCGAGCGCGAGGCGGTCCGCCGTGACCTCGCCGACCTGGGCGTTCTGGCTGACGAGGACCCACGTCGCCATGCGCAGGCCGCGCAGGGTCTGGAGCACCTCCGGCCAGCGGCGGCGCACGGTCTCGGCGTCGACGCCCGGCGCCGCGACCGCCGCGGGAGCCGCGGGAGCCGCGGGCGGCACAGCTCCGCCGCCGGCGTCGGCCGCCGACGGCTCGCTCGTCGCGGGGACGTCGGGCTCCGACGGCTCCGACGGCCGACGCTCGTCCGGCGCCGCGGCGCCGGGCTCTGCGGGGACCGGCCCGTCGGGCCCTGCGGGGACCGTCTCGTCCGGCTCGTCGGGCACGTCGGGCTCGTCCGGCTCGGTCGGGTCCACCGGTCGTGAGGGCTCGCTCGGCACCGCGGGGACGACGGGCTCCGACGGGCGCGCGGGCACGACGGGCTCGGACGGCGTCGAAGGGACCGTCGGGGCGGAGGGCCGCGACGGCACCGACGGGCCGGACGGTCCGGGCGCCGCAGGCTCGGACGGCACCGGCTCGGCCGGGGCGCCGGGCTGCGAGGGGGGCGTCGGCGCGGCGGGCGTGGTCGGGGCGGCGGGCACTTCGGGGGGCACGGACGTCGCCACCGGAGCGGCCGGTGCCGCCGGCGCGGTCCGCACGGCCGGCGCCGGGGTGACGCTGCCCACGACCGCGCCGGGCGCGGCGTGGACGGCTCCCGCGGGGACCCCGGACGCGACCTGCCGCTCGACGCGGTCGAGCCGCGCGCCCAGGCCCAGCGCGCCGTCGTCGGCCGCGGGCAGGAGGAGGCGTGCGACGAGGAGCTCGAGGTGCAGGCGCGGCGACGTCGCGCCGGTCATCTCGGTGAGCGCGGCGTTGACGAGGTCGGCCGAGCGCGACAGCTCGGCCGGGCCGAGCACCGACGCCTGCGAGCGCATGCGCTCGAGCTGGTCGGCGGGCAGGTCCCGCAGCACGGCCTGCGCGGACTCGCCGGCCGCGGCGATGACGATGAGGTCGCGCAGGCGCTCGAGCAGGTCCTCGACGAAGCGCCGCGGCTCGTGGCCGGACGCGATGACCCGCTCGACCACCCGGAACGCGCTCGCGCCGTCCCGCGCGGCGACCGCGTCGACGACGTCGTCGAGCAGGGCAGCGTGCGTGTAGCCGAGGAGCGCGACCGCGCGCTCGTAGTCGATGCCGCCCTCGTCCGCGCCCGCGACGAGCTGGTCGAGCACCGAGAGGGAGTCGCGCACCGAGCCGCCGCCCGCGCGGACGACGAGCGGCAGCACGCCCGAGCCGACCGTGACGCCCTCGGTGTCGCACAGCTCCTGGAGGTAGGGCTGGAGGGTCGCGGGCCCGACGAGCCGGAACGGGTAGTGGTGCGTGCGCGAGCGGATGGTGCCGATGACCTTGTCCGGCTCGGTGGTCGCGAAGATGAACTTGATGTGCGGCGGGGGCTCCTCGACGATCTTGAGGAGCGCGTTGAAGCCCTGCGACGTGACCATGTGGGCCTCGTCGAGGATGAAGATCTTGAACCGGTCGCGGGCCGGCGCGAAGGTCGCGCGCTCGCGCAGGTCGCGCGCGTCGTCCACGCCGCCGTGGCTCGCCGCGTCGATCTCGACGACGTCGAGGCTGCCCGGGCCGCCGCGCCCCAGCTCGCGGCAGGACTCGCACCGCCCGCACGGGTTCGGCGTCGGGCCCTCGGCGCAGTTGAGGCAGCGCGCGAGGATGCGTGCCGACGTCGTCTTGCCGCAGCCGCGCGGGCCCGAGAACAGGTAGGCGTGCGTCACCTTGTCGGCCTTGAGCGCCTGCATGAGCGGCTCCGTCACGTGCTCCTGGCCGATCACCTCGGTGAAGGTGTCGGGCCGGTAGCGGCGGTAGAGGGCTGTGCTCACGGCACCGAGCGTAGACGCCGCCGCCGACACGGCGGGACCGCCGTCGGCGTCCCGTGGACGGCCCGGGCGGACGGCCTGCGCGGGGGCGTACCGAGGCCCGGGAGGTCCCCCCACCTCGAAGGGCGACCGCGTCGGGCCGTCGCTACGGTGCGTCCATGACCACCTTCGGGCCCACGACCCGCCGCACGGCCGGCGGCGTGAGCGGCCAGGCCGCGCGCAGGGTCGCCGGGGCGGCCACGGTCCTCGCGCTCGTCGCCGGCTGCGCGGCCGCCCCGGACGCTCCCGCCGCCGCCGCCGTCGCCGAGGCCTTCGCGACCGCCGTGGCCGACGGCGACGGCGCCGCGGCGTGCACCCTGCTCGCGCCGTCCGCCGTCCAGGGCCTCGAGAGCGAGTGGTCGAGCGCATGCGAGGAGGCCGTCCTCGAGCCCGACGTCGCCGAGGACGTCGCCCAGGCCGCCGGGAGCGCGGCGCAGGAGACCCACGCGTACGGCCGCCAGGCCCAGGTCCGGCTCGACGGCGACACCGTGTTCCTCACGCTCAGCGGCGACACGTGGCTCGTGACCGCCGCGGGCTGCACGCCCCGGACGGACCAGCCGTACGAGTGCTCGATCGAGAGGGGCTGAGCCGTGCGCGTCATGTTCGTGGTCCTCGTCGGCTGGGCCCTGCTGGGCCTCGCGTACTTCGTCGCGCTCGGGCTGCTGCAGCGATGAGCCGCCTGCGCACCCTGCTCCGCGACCAGGGCCTCACCCTGTTCTTCGGGACGCTCTTCGTCCTCACCCTCGTGGGCCAGGCGCTCACCGGCCTCGCGTACTTCAACGAGGAGCAGCGCGGCGCCGGGCTGGAGCCGGTCACGCTCGGCCAGTACCTGACGTCGTCGGTGTTCGCGGTCGACGTCGCGGAGAACTGGCAGTCGGAGTACCTGCAGTTCCTGCTGTTCCTCTTCGCGACCGTGTGGCTCGTGCAGAAGGGGTCCCCCGAGTCCAAGAAGGTCGAGGACGTCGGGCGGGAGTCCGACGAGAAGCAGAAGGTCGCGGAGCACTCGACGCCGGACTCCCCCGCGTGGGCGCGCGTGCGCGGGTGGCGGCTGTCCGTCTACTCGCACTCGCTGAGCCTCGTCATGGGCACGCTGTTCGCGCTCTCGTGGCTCGCGCAGTCGATCACGGGCGCGACCGCGTACAACGAGGCGCGGCTGCGCGAGCTCGAGGACACCGTGACCTGGACGCAGTACCTCGGCCTGCCGGAGTTCTGGAACCGCACGTTCCAGAACTGGCAGTCGGAGTTCCTCGCCGTGGCGAGCATGGTGGTGCTGGCCATCTACCTGCGCGAGCGCGGCTCACCCGAGTCGAAGCCGGTCGGGTCGTCGCACGAGACCACGGGCGTCGAGGGCTGAGTGCGCGAAGGCCGTAAGCCCCTTCTTGCGTCTACCACGGTGTCAGAGAGTGGCGTGTGACCATGCCTCCCACCGGCGAGCGCCTGCTGACCATCGGCGAGTTCTCGCGCCTGTCGCAGCTGAGCATCCGCATGCTCCGCTACTACGACGACCACGACGTCCTGCACCCGACCCGCGTCGACCCCTGGACCGGCTTCCGCTCCTACGCGCCCGACCTGCTGCGTCTCGCGCACTGGGTCCGGGTGCTGCGGGACGCCGGCGTGGGCGTCGCGGAGATGGGCGGTGTCATGCCGCACGTCGACGACCCGTCGGCGCTGCGCGCGGTCCTCGAGCGGCAGCGCATCCGCCTGGTCGACGACGCCGCCGGGATCCACGCCCGGATCAGGGAGGTGGACCACCTCATCACCCAGCTGGAGGTCACGATGTCCATCCCGGTCACCACCACCACTCTCCCCGCGCGGACGGTCGCGTCGGTGCGCGGCACGATCCCGACCTACGCCGACGAAGGGCTGCTCTGGCAGCGCCTCATGGCCGGGCTCGGCCGGGCCGGCGTCGCGCCCGCGCCCGACGCGCGCTCGGTCGCCGTCTTCCACGACGACGAGTACGTCGAGCACGACGCCGACGTGGAGGTGCAGCTCGACGTCGCCGGGCCGTTCGACGCTGTCGACGGCGTGCGCTGCGTCGAGGTCCCGCAGACGAGCGTCGCCGTCGCGACGCTGCACGGCTCCTACGACGGCATGGGCGCCGCGACCGAGGCCCTCGGCCGGTACACCGGCGAGCAGGGCCTGCGCCTCGCCGGCCCGATGTTCAACGTCTACCGCGTCGGCCCGATGGACGCCCCGGACCCGGCGGACTGGGTCACCGAGGTGTGCCTGCCGGTCGCCGACGCCTGACCGCGCGCGGCGGGACGACGTCTCCGGTCGTCCCGCCGCGAGGCGCGCGCGTGCCGCCCGCTCAGCCAGGGCGGACGTCCGTCTCGCGCAGCACGGCGCGCAGGAGCGGGCGGCTCGTCTCGGCTGCGCCCACCACGAGCAGCCCGCCGAGCAGCAGGCAGAGCACGAGCACGACCAGTCCCTGCGGCGCCGTGACGAGCGCCGGCCCGAAGAGCGGCAGCAGCACGCCCAGGCCGACCGCCGCCGACGTCCCGGCCACGAGCACGAGCGGGGCGATCACGACCCGGCGGCGCACCGCGTCGAAGAGCTCGGCCGGCACACCGGCGAGGTGCTGGAGCGCGTACTCCTGGCGCCGGTCGAGCACCGACGCCGCCTGCGCGATCCCCGCCGACGCCGCCGCGACGACGAACGCGATGGAGAGCGTGAGGATGCCGCCCGTCAGCATGTCCTGCGCGAGGAGGTCGCTCGCGGGGTCGCCGTCGGACTGCGCGACCGCCGGCAGCACGGACACGATGCCCGCGACGAAGCCGCCCAGGCCGAGCCCGGCGACGACCCGCCAGGCCGCCCGCGGGTCGTCGAGCAGGCGACGACCCGCGAGCAGGCGTGCGGGCGTCGACGCGCGCCGCACCATGAGCCGGGCCATGAGGCCGATGAGCCACGGGCCCGCGAGGTTGATCGCGCCGAGGACCAGGCCCAGCAGCCCGAGCAGGACGACGGTGACGACCGCCCCCTCCATGCCGAGGTTGAGCTTCGCGACGGCGGCGAACGCCACCACCGCGAGCACGACGGCGATCCCGCGCACCCAGCGCAGGCCGGGCGGCGTCGTGCGGCGTGCGACGCCCAGCGGCGTCACCACGACGCGGCGCAGCGACACGGCCGCGCTCAGCGCTGCGACGAGCGGCACGGCGGCGAGCGCGATGCCGATCGCCGGCAGCCCGACCCACAGCTCGCCGGCGCTGAACGCCTGCCCCATGAAGGGGATGCTGGAGAACACCGGCAGCAGCAGGCCGTAGCCGACGACGCCGACGGCGGCGCCGACGAGGCCCTGGCGCGCGGTCTCGAGCACGGTGAGCGCGACGACCTCGCCGCCCGTCGCGCCGAGGAGGCGCAGCGTCGCGAGGCGCGCGTCGCGACGCGCGACGCCGAGCCGCGCGGCGCCCGCGCCCAGCGTCACGAGCGGCACGACGAGGAGCACGACGGCGATCCACGCGAGCGTCACGTAGGTCGGCGCGAGGTCGGCCATGAGCGCGGACGTGGGGTCCTCGGCCCGTCCCGTGAAGCCCAGGAGCCCTCCGACGACGCTCAGGGCGAACGCCGTCGTCACCGCGAAGCCCACGACCGCGAGGACGCCCGGCGTGAGGCGGGCGCCCGCGCGGCCCCGCGCGCGTCCCGGCGCCCCGCGCAGCGGACCGTGCGCGAGGGCCCAGACCGTCCTCACGAGGCCACGACCCGGCCGTCGCGGACCTCGATCCGGCGCGAGCACCACCGCGCGACGTTCTCGTCGTGGGTGACGACGACGAGCGAGGCGCCGGCGGCGCGGGTCGCCTCGGTGAGCACGCGCATGACGTCGGCGCCGGTCGCCTGGTCGAGCGCACCGGTCGGCTCGTCGGCGAAGACGACGTCGGGCCCCGTGATGAGCGCGCGCGCGACGGCGACGCGCTGCGCCTGACCCCCCGACAGCTCACCCGGCCGGCGGCGCTCCATGCCCCCGAGGCCGAGCGCGACGAGCCACTGGCGCGCGTCGGCGAGCGCGCGGGCGCGCGGGGCGCCGAGCAGCATGGGCGGGAGGGCGACGTTCTCCTCGGCGGGCAGCTCGGGCAGCAGCTGGCCGAACTGGAACACGAAGCCGTAGTGCGCGCGGCGCAGCAGGGACCGCTCGCGGTCCGAGAGCGCGCCGACCGCGCGGCCCTCGAGCGTGACCTCGCCGTGGTCGGGCGGGAGGATGCCCGCGAGGCAGTGCAGCAGCGTCGACTTGCCCGAGCCCGACGGGCCCATGACCGCGAGCGACTCCCCCGCGGCGAGGTCGACGTCGACGCCCGCGAGCGCCGTCGTCGTGCCGAAGGTCTTGACCAGGCCGCGCGCGCTGAGGCGCGCGGCGCGGGGCGCCCCGGGGGACGCCGGCGGACCGACCGGCGCAGCGCCGGGGGTCGCGTGGCCGACGAGGGCCGGGGGCGGTGCGGGTGCGAGGGACGCGGCGGGCGGGGGCGGAGGCGGCGGCACGGTCATGGGACCAGCGTCGCCGGGCGGCGGGCGCGGCGCGTCGCCCGACGGGACCCTCGTGACGGGCGCCCCGTGCGACCGTGGGCGGCGCGTCGTCCGACCTGGGTCGCACGCACGGCCCGCGCGCGTGCGCCCGGGCAAGCGAGGACCCCCCGCACACCCGCCAGAGCCCACCTGCCCTTGCTGCCTTCCGGCCCTGGGGGAGTTCAGCGGGGTGACGCCGTACGAGGGGTCGTGGACCAGCCTAACGCAGCCCACGACCCACCCGGTCCGCCCGCCGTCCATCCCGATCCATTGACATGCAAGCATTCGCTTGCCTATCGTCGACCCATGGACGACGCCGTCTTCAAGGCGCTCGCCGACGGGACGCGGCGGGCGATCCTCGACGAGCTCGTCGAGCACGACGGCCAGACGCTCTTCGAGCTGTGCACGCGGCTCGTCGCGCGGCACGGCCTGACGTCGTCGCGCCAGGCGGTGTCCCAGCACATCGCCGTGCTCGAGCAGGCGGGCCTCGTCACGGTCCACCGCGAGGGCCGCTACACGTTCCACCACGTCGACACGTCACCCCTCACCGCCATCACCGAGCGATGGCCCCACCGGAAGGCAGGTCCGCCATGCCCCGCATCACCGTGATGAGCGTCTTCGTCGACGACCAGGAGAAGGCACTGCGCTTCTACACCGACGTCCTCGGGTTCGAGAAGCGGACCGAGATCCCGTTGGGCGAGCACAGCTGGCTCACGGTCGGCTCCCCCGAGCAGCCCGAGGGTCCCGAGATCTCGCTCGAGCCGTCCGAGCACCCCGCCGTCGCCCCGTTCCGCGACGCCCTCGTGGCGGACGGGATCCCGTTCACGTCGTTCGGCGTGACGGACGTCCGGGCGGAGCACGAGCGCCTCGTGGGCCTGGGCGTCCGCTTCACGCAGGAGCCTGTGGACATGGGCCCGGTGACGACGGCCGTGCTGGACGACACGTGCGGCAACCTCATCCAGCTCGCGCAGATGCACGCCCCCGGCGCCTGACGGGCCGGCTCAGCCCACGACGAGCTCGAGCGTCGTCACCGGGTTGTCGAACTCGCCGCGCCGCACGGACACCTGCAGCCGCCAGGTCCCGGGCGCGGGCAGCACGACGGGCGCGGCGTAGGTGCCCGGGCCGACGAACGTCAGCGGCACGTCGCCGAGGTCGACCGTGTCGGACGACAGCCGCGCGCTCAGCGACTGGACCCCCTCGGCCGGCCCGCCGTCGGGGTGCTCGAGCCGGATCGTCACGGTCGTCGGCCCGGGCACGCCGGGCGTGACGTCGGCGGCGACCACCACGTCCCCGAGCTCGGTGCTGCGCGCCGCCACGGGCGCGACGGCGACGGACCCCGCGGGCTCCTCGGGGCTCGTGTCGACCAGCACGCCCGTGACGAGCACGACGCCGACGAGCAGCGCCGCCTCGGCGCCGACCGAGCGCGCGACGAGGCGGCGGCCCGCGCGCGGGTCCGCCCCGCGGACCGGCGCCTGCACGCGCGGGAGCAGGACGAACCGGTTCCACGCCGCGACGCCGACGGCGACCGCCGCGATGCCGACCTTGAGCAGCAGCAGCCGCCCGTACCCCGTCCCGACGAGCGCGGCCCACGACCCCGCGACCCGCCACGCGAGCAGGCCCCCGCTCGCGACGAGGAGCGCGAGCAGCCCGGCGGCGGACGCGGAGAACCGCGCGAGCACCGCAACCACGGCCGACCCGCGCGCCGGTAGCGCCGTGAGCGCGAGCACGAGGCCGACCAGCCCGCCGAGCCACACCGCCGCGGCGAGCAGGTGCAGCACGTCGACGCCGACGACGAGCGCCTCGGGGCTCGCCGCGCGCGTGTGGCCCGTGAGCGCGGGGGCGCCCGCCGCCACCGTCGCGGCGACGAGCGCCGCGGCCGCCCGGGGGCCCGCCGGCGCCCCGCCACCCAGGAGCGCGACGGAGGCCGCCACCCCGAGCACGACGGCTGCCGCGACGCCGTACTGCGCGGCCGCGAGCGCGGCCCACACCGGTGCCGTCACGGACGACGGCCGGCCGAGCTGGTAGGACGCGGTGAGCGGGAGGGCGACGAGCCACCCGGCTGCGGCGAGGGCGGCGGCGCCGCGCGCGCTCACGACGACGCGGCGCCGGGCGCGGCCGGCGTCGGGCGTCGCGGCGAGGGCCAGGATCGCGAACGCGACGAGGCCCACGGCGAGCAGCAGGCCGACGTAGCCGCCCGCGCGGGCGGCGGCGAGGACGGGCGGGGCGCGCGTCGGCCCGCCCGGGTCCGCGGCGACGTCGGGCGCGGTCGTGCTCGGGGCGCCGACCGAGAAGGTCAGGGACCCTCCGAGGGGGTGGCCGTCCGCGGAGACGACGCGCCAGACGACCACGAGCGTCCCGTCGCCCACGGGTCCGGTGAGGTCGACGTCGAGCCGCGCGCCCGCGACGGACGCCGCCGACGCGACCACCTCCCCCCGCGCGTCGAGCACCTGCACGCCGGCGGGCACCGCGACGACGTCCTCGTCGAAGGTGAAGGTGACGCGCTCGGGTGCGGCCTCGAGGACGGCGCCGGGGGCGGGGTCGGTGCCGAGCAGCGTGGCGTGGGCGCCCGCCGGACCGGCGCCGACGACGACGAGCGCGAGCGCCGCCGCGACGACGACGGCGCCGCCCAGGCGCCGGGCCGCGACCGACCTCACGGCCGGTGGCGCCGTCGCACGAGCGCACCACCGCCGAGGACGGCCCCGAGCAGCGCCGTCACGCCCGCGGCTGCGGCGACGGGAGCCGCGGTCCCGTCGGTCGGGGTGGACGCCGACGTCCCGGGCGCAGCGGTCGGGACCGCAGGCGGCGGCGCGGCCGGGTCGCGTGCCGTCAGCACGAGCGTGGGCGCCGGACGCGCGAGCCCGTCGGCGCTCGCGCCCGCGGCGGCGACCTCGATCCACGCCACCTCGCCCTGCTCGCACGTCTGCACGGTCGGGAACGCGAGGGTCGTGCCCTCGGCGTCCGGGAGCCGCACGCCGAGCTCGAGCACGGCGTGCTCGCCGTCGGGCAGCGGCGACGCGGCGCGGTAGGTGACGAGCGTCGCGTCCGCCTCCGCGCGCACCTCCGTGGCCCACGCGGTCGTCCCGCTCGGTGTCACCGCGGTGACCTCGTCGGGCACGCGCACCGTGACCGCCGTCGTCGGCGACCCGTCGCAGCCGTGGGGCACGGTGAGCGTGAGGACCGCGGTCGCGCCCGCCGCCGTCGTCGAGGCCTCGATCGTCACGTGGGCCGCCGCGGGCGCGGCCGGGCCGAGCACGGCCACCGCGACGATCGCGGCGACCGCGCCCCGGCGGGCGGACGTGCTCCCTCGCACGGTGCTCCCCTCGCCGCGCGCGCCGGCTGCCCGGCGCGCGCGGGCTCAGCCGATGTCGGAGATGACGGTCTTGAGCTCGGTGAAGTCGTCGAGCCCGAACGACCCGAGCTCGCGGCCCCAGCCCGACTCCTTGAAGCCGCCGCGCGGCAGCACGACGTCGTCGGCGTGCCACGTGTTGAGCCACACCGTGCCGGCGCGCAGGGCGTGGCCGACGCGGTGCGCACGCCCGGCGTCGCGCGTCCAGACGCCCGCGGCGAGGCCGTAGCGCGTGTCGTTGGCCAGGCGGAGGACCTCGTTCTCGGACTCGAACGGCGTCGCCGTGACGACCGGGCCGAAGACCTCGAGCCGCTGCATCGGCCAGTCCTCGCCGACGCCCGTGAGCAGCGTCGGCTGCATGAAGAACCCCTGGTCGATGCCGCGCGCCCCGCCCGCGACCGCCGTGGCGCCATCGGCCATGCTGCGCTCGACGTGGCCGAGGACCATGGACTGCTGCTCGGCGGTGATGAGCGGGCCCATGTCGGTGCTCGGGTCGAAGCCGCTGCCGATCGTGATGTCGCGCGCGATGCGGGCGATCCCCTCGACCACCTCGTCGTAGACGTCGCGCTGGACGTAGAGGCGCGAGCCGTTGACGCAGCACTGGCCCTGGTTGAAGAAGCCCGCGTGCGCGGAGCCCGCGATCGCGGCCGGGAGGTCGGCGTCGGCGAAGATGATGTTGGGCGCCTTGCCGCCCAGCTCGAGGGACACCTTCTTGAGGTTGCCCGCGGCGGCCTGGACGATGCGCTTGCCGGTCGCCGTCGAGCCGGTGAACGCGACCTTGTCGACGTCCGGGTGCTCGACGAGCGCGGCGCCGGCCTCCCCGAAACCCGTGACGACGTTGACCGCGCCGGGCGGGAAGCCCGCCTCGAGCAGCAGCTCGCCGAGGCGCAGGGCCGTGAGCGGCGTCTGCTCGGCCGGCTTGAGCACCACGGTGTTGCCCGCGGTGAGCGAGGGGATGACCTTGAAGCACGCCATCGTCAGCGGGAAGTTCCACGGCACGATCGCGCCGACCACGCCGACGGGCTCGCGCACCGTGTAGGCGAGATAGCTCTTCCCCTCGACCGACATGGGGATGGTGGTGCCCTCGATCTTCGTCGCCCAGCCCGCGAAGTAGCGGAAGAGCTCGGCCGCGACGCCGACGTCGCCCAGCGAGCTCGCGAGCGGCTTGCCGTTGTCGAGCGTCTCGAGCTGCGCGAGCTCGTCGGCGTGCTGGTCGACGAGCTCGGCCGCGCGCCACAGGAGGCGCGCGCGCTGACGCGGCGTCGTGCGGCGCCAGGCGGAGCCCGGCTCGAACGCGGCCTTCGCCGCGGCGACCGCGCGCTCGACGTCGACGGCGTCGCCGTGCGCGACCTCGACGAGCGCCTCGCCGGTGGCCGGGTCGAGGGTCGCGAACGTGCGCCCCGACGCGGCCGGGACCCACTCGTCGCCGATGAGCAGCCGCCGCTCGGAGGACAGGAAGGCCTGCACGCCGGGCAGGAGGTCGGTGCGGGACAGGGCGGTGGACGTCACGGTGTTCTCCGGTTCGGGTTCGGTCGGTACTGACGGTGGGGCGGGTGCAGCGGGAGGGCGCGCGTCACTTGAGCACACCCACCTTGGCGCGGTCGATGGTCAGGGCGACGGCGCCGATGGTCAGCACGCCGTAGATGACGGACTCGATGCCGGCGTCGACCCCGACGAGCGAGAGCCCGACGCGCAGGACGATGACGATGAGCGCGCCGACGACGGTCCGCGCGATGCCGCCGTGCCCGCCGGTGATGGCGGTCCCGCCGACGACGACGGCGGCCACGGCGGGGAGGAGGAGCGTCGCGCCCAGGCTCGGGGCGCCGCTGTAGGTGCGCGCCACGAGCAGGACGCCCGCGAGCCCCGCGCACGCCCCGGACGCCGCGAACACCGCGACCTTGACGGCGTCGACGGGGATGCCCGTGAGCCGGGCGGCCTGCTCGGCGTGCCCGACGGCGCGCACCCAGCGGCCGGCGGGCGTGAACCGCAGGACCGCGCCGAGCACGGCGACGAGGCCGAGCGCGACGAGCACCGCGCTCGGCACGCCGGCGACATCGGTGAACGCCCACCGGACCGCGCCGAGGTCCGAGACGGGCACGGTCCGCGCGCCCGAGATGACGAGCGCGAGGCCGGACCACAGGGCGAGCCCGCCGAGCGTGACGATGAAGGAGTTGACCTTCGCCAGGACGTGCACGAGCCCCTGGACCGCGCCCGCGAGGGTCGCGACCGCGACCACCGGCAGCGCCGCGGCCGCGCCCATCGACGGGATCCAGAGCGCGAGCAGGACCGACGAGAGCGCCGCGAGCGCGGCGATCGACAGGTCGATGCCCCCGCAGAGGATGACGAGCGTGACGCCGACCGCGAGCACCGTGAGCGGCGCGGCGCTGTCGGCGATCGCGAGCAGGCTGTCGGGCGCGAGCAGGTCCGGGTTCCGCGTCGCGAGCGCGAGCAGGAGGAGGACGAGCACGACGGACGGCATGACGAGCAGGGCGACCTCACGGCGCGAGCGGCCCGCGCGGGCGGTCGACGTCGGCTCCCCCGGCCGGCCGCTCGGCGGGAGCGTCTCCACGACGGCGCCGGTCACACCATCACCTCCATGATCGCGACGGGGTCGGGCTTGGCGCCGCGCGCGGCGTCCAGGCAGCCGGTGATCTCGCCGTCCTTCATGACGAGCACGCGGTGGCTCATCGCGAGCACCTCCTCGAGGGTGTCGGACAGCAGGAGCACGGCGCAGCCCGACGCGGCGAGCTCGCGGATGAGCTCGTAGACCTCGGACTTGGCGCCGACGTCGAGCCCGCGGGTGGGGTGGTCGAGGATGAGCAGGCGCAGGTCCGGCGAGACCAGCCAGCGCGCGAGCACGACCTTCTGCTGGTTGCCGCCCGAGAGCCCGCCGATCGCGGAGTCGCCGGACGGCGTGCGGATCGCGAGCCGGCGGATCCACGTGTCGACGAGCTCACGCTCGCGGTGACCGTCGAGGAGTGGCCCGCGGCACACCGCGCCCACGTGGGCCATGGACAGGTTCTCCCTGACCGACATCGCGCCGACGACGCCCTCGGTCCGCCGCTCCGACGGCACGTAGCCGATGCCGGCGAGCACGGCGCTGCGCGGCGAGTCGAGCCGGACGGGCCGGCCGTCGAGCGTGACCTGGCCGCGCGTGCCCGGCAGGGCGCCGAACAGCGCGCGGCACAGCTCCTCGCGCCCCGAGCCCTGCACGCCCGCGACGCCGAGCACCTCGCCCGCGCGGACCTCGAAGGAGACCTTGCGGCAGCGCGTCGTCTCGAGGTCGCGGACCCGGAGCCGGACGCCCTCGGCCGGGTCCGCCTGGGCCTCGTCGTGGTAGTGGCTGTGCGTCGACTCGCGCCCGATGAGCAGGTGGTGCAGCGCGGTCGCGTCGACCTCGCCGGGCACCACCTCGGCGACCACGCGGCCGTTGCGCAGCACGTAGACGCGGTCGGAGATCTCGAGCACCTCGTCGAGGCGGTGCGAGACGAAGACCACCGACGCGCGCTCGCGGAGCCGGCGGACCTGGCGGAACAGGGTCTCGACCTCCTCGCGCTCGAGCACGCTGGTCGGCTCGTCGAGCAGCACGACCGGCTCGTGGGCGGTGCGCTCCTCGAGCGCGAGGACCTTGGCGACCTCGACCATCTGGCGCTCGGCGAACGTGAGGCTGTCCGTGCGCGCGAGCGGCGAGACCGACGAGCCGATCTTGTCGAGCTGCACCTGGGCGAGCGCAGCCATGCGCCGCCACCGGAACAGCCCGCCGCGGACCGCCGCGCCCTCGGCGCCGAGCAGGATGTTCTCGGCGACCGTGATGTTGGGCACCAAGGACTGCTCCTGGAAGACCATGCCGATGCCGACCGACGCGGCGTGCGCGACGCCGCGCAGGCGCACGCGCTCGCCGCGCACCTCGAGGTGGCCCTCGTCGGGCTGCGCGAGACCGACGAGCGTCTTGAGCAGCGTCGACTTGCCGGCGCCGTTCTCGCCGATCAGCCCCACGACCTCGTGCGGGCGGACCTCGAGCTCCATGCCGTCGAGCGCGACGACGCCCGGGTACCGCTTGGTCACCCCGCGCACGGCGAGCACAGGCAGGACGGGCGCGCCGACGGCGGCCTCGGGACCGTTCACTTGACCACTCCCAGCCGGTGACGGACGGGCCACGTCGCGGCCGCGACCGCGACCACCACGACGACGCCCTGGACGGCCTGCTGCACGTACGGGCTGACGCCCGCGAGGATGAGCCCGTTCGCGAGCACGGTGAGCACGACCACGCCGATCATGGACTGCAGCACGCCGCCGCGGCCGCCCGAGAGGAGCGTCCCGCCGATGACGGCCGCCGTGATGGCGGCGAAGTCGAGCCCCGCCCCCGCCTCGACGACGCCCGAGCCCAGCCGCGCGGTCACCATGACGGCGCCGAGCCCGTAGAACGCGCCGGCGACGGCGAACGCGAGCGTCTTGTACCGCGCGACGCGCACGCCGGACAGCGCGACGATGTCCTCCGCGCCGCCGATGGCGACCGCGTGCCGACCGATCCGCGTCCAGCGCTGGACGGCCCATCCGACGGCGACCGCCGCGATCGCGACGAGGCTGAGGACGCTGAAGCCGGCGACCCGACCGGTGGCCCAGGCGCTCAGGGACTCGTCGAGGACGACGGGCCGCCGGCCCGCGAAGAGGATCGTCGCGACGCCGAGCCCGATCGCGGAGATCCCGAGCGTCGTCATGAACGTCGGGATGCGCAGCCGGCTCGAGACCACGCCGGAGAGCAGGCCGAACGCCGCGCCCAGCGCGACGGTGAGCGCGACGCCGAGCAGCCCGAGGTCCAGCCCGGTCCGCGAGTTCGCGACGAGCAGCGACACGGTCATCGCGCACGCGCCGACGACGCCGGGGATGCTGAGGTCGATGGCGCCGAGCAGGAGCACGAAGGTGATGCCGGTCGCGAGCACGGCCAGCACGGCGGCCGCGTCGACGATCTGCTGCAGGTTGCCGACCGTGCGGAACTGCGGGCTCAGGACCGAGAACACGACGAGCAGGACGGCGAGCGCCGCCAGGGACGCCCAGGTCTGCACGAGGTCGGCGCTGCGCGTGGGGCGCGCCCCGCGGGTCGAAGGCCCGGCGCCCGCAGCCGGGGGCGGGGCGTCACCACCCGCCCCCCGGGCCGGCGCACCCGCGAGGGGCGCCGGCGCCGAGGAGCGCGTCGTGGTGAGCGGTGTCACGTCGCCGGACATCACGAACCGGCGATGGGCCCGGTCGCGCGGCTGAACAGCGAGTCGCAGGACAGCTCGTCGAGGTCGAGCTCGGGGTCCGAGAACTCGGCGACGTTGTCGGCCGTGATGAGGAACTGCTCGGCGTAGAACGCCCGGTCGTCCGCGTCCACGGAGGCGACGTCGAGCTCGCCCGTCGCGGCGCAGTAGCCCATCGCGAGGCCGATGGCCCCCTGCCACGGGCCGTCGCTCGAGACCGTGGCGGTCATCGAGCCGTCGGCGATCGCGTCGAGCGCCTCGGGCACCGCGTCGATGCCCGCGACGGCCACGCCGTCGACGCCCGCGGCCTCGAGGGCCTGGAGCGCGCCGAGCGCCATGTCGTCGTTCGCCGCCCACACGCCGCCGATGGCGTCGCCGTGCTGCGTGAGGAGCGTGCGCGTGACCTCGAGCGCGGTCGCCCGGTCGAAGTCCGCCGTCTGCTCGTCGAGCAGCTCGATGTCCGGGTACTCCTCGAGCGCGCGCTGCAGGCCGGCGAACCGGTCCTGGGCCGCGGCCGTGTCGAGGATGCCCTGGAGCGCGACGACGCCGCCGCTGCCGCCCATCTCCTCGAAGATCGCCTTGGCGATCTGGTAGCCCGACTCCTGGCCGTCGTAGGTGAGGTGCGCGATCCAGCGGTCGTACTCGGCCGGGTCGAGGTCGGCCGGCTTGTTCCACTGCGTCACGAGCCACGCCCCGGCCTCGTCGGCTGCGGCGACGATCGGCGTCGTGTCGCTGTCGCCGTTGGGCAGGGCGTTGATGACGGTGCAGGACATGTCGCCCGCAGCGAGGACCTGACGGATCTGCTCCTGCTGCTGCTGGGAGTCGCCGTCGTAGGTGAGCGTCTGCTGCTCGAGGCCGACGGACTCGGCGAAGGCGTCGCCGCCCTCGAGCCACGCCGCCTCGTAGGGGTTGGTCTGGTTGCGTACCTGGCCGACGAGGACGACGTCCTCGGGCGCGCACGCGCCACCCTCGGCCGCGGTGTCCGTGCCGTCCTCGGTGCCCTCGGTGCCCTCGGTGCCCTCGCTCCCGTTGGCGGTGCCGCTGCACCCGGCCAGGAGCAGCGCCCCCAGGACGCCGCCGACCACCGCCGGGACGCCGGCCCGGCTCCTCCGTGCTGCCATGACGAGTTCCTCTCCATTGATGAACCTCAAGACCGTGGCTGCTGCCCTCGGCCCGACCTGCGCGGACCCCCTGCTGCCCCTGCTACCTGGCCATCCATCCCCCGTCGACGACGAGCACGTGCCCGTGGACGTAGTCCGACGCGCGCGACGCGAGGAAGACCGTGGCGCCGACGAGGTCGTCGGGCCGGCCCCAGCGCCCCGCGGGGATGCGGTCGTCGATGCTGCGGCGGCGCGCCTCGTCCTCGCGGATGAGCGCCGTGTTGTCGGTCTCGATGTACCCGGGGGCGATCGCGTTGACCTGGACGCCCGCGCCGGCCCACTCGTTGGCGAGCGCGCGCGTCAGCCCGGCGACGGCGTGCTTGCTCGCCGCGTACGACGCGACGCGCAGCCCGCCCTGGAAGGACAGGAGGCTCGCGACGTTGATGACCTTGCCGGCGCCGCGCTCGAGCATGGGCACCGCGACGGTCCGCGTGAGCTGGAAGAGCGAGGTGAGGTTGACGTCGAGCACCTCGTTCCACGCGGCCAGGTCGATCTCGACGGCGTCGTCGCGCGTGATCGTGCCCGCGTTGTTGACGAGCACGTCGACCGGGCCGGGGAGCGCGTCGAGCAGGCGCGGGCCGATCTCGGCCGGGTGCGCGAGGTCGATCTCCACCGCGCTCGCGACGGCGCCGCGCGCGCCCAGCTCGGCGAGCGTGTCGCCGCAGCTGCCGGGCCGGCCCGCGAGGACCACCTCGGCGCCCGCGCCGGCGAGGCCCAGGGCGAGCGCGCGGCCGATGCCGCGGCCCGCGCCCGTGACGAGCGCCCGGCGGCCGACGAGCGAGAAGGCGGCGAGGCCCGGGAGCACGGACGGGTCGGTGGCGTCGGGGCCGGCGGCGCCGGTCCCGGAGGCCGCGGTCACGACGGCGTTCACAGGTCACCCAGCGCGACCGGCGCCAGGTCCGTGTACTCGCGGTTCTCGCCCGCCATCGCCCACACGAACGCGTAGGAGCCCGTGCCGGCGCCCGCGTGGACGGACCACGGCGGGCTGATGACGGCCTCGCCGTCCTCGAGCCAGACGTGGCGCGTGCGGCCGGGCTCGCCGAGCACGTGCAGCACGCGCGCGCCCGACCCGAGGCCCGTGTAGCAGTAGACCTCGGTACGGCGCTCGTGCAGGTGCGGCGGCATGGTGTTCCAGACCGAGCCCTCGGCGATCACGGTGACACCCAGCTGGAGCTGGCTCGACGGGTGCCCGCCCGGGCCCCACACGTAGCGGTAGAGGCTGCGTCGGCTCGCGCCCGCCTGGTCGCCGAGCTCGACGGGCTCGACCTCGGACCGGCGGAAGACGCCGACCTCGCCGTCGGCGTGCGCGGTGGCGGACACGAGGTAGAAGCGGGCGCCCTCGCCGCGGAAGGCGACGTCGTGCCCGCGCGGGACGAAGACGGCGTCGAGCCGGCCGAGGCGGTGCGGCTCGCCGTCGACGAGCACGTCACCCTCGTCGCCGAGGTTGACGATGCCGAGCTCGCGGTGCGCGAGGGCCGGGCCGGGGCCCACCGGGCCGTCGTCGGCGAGCGCGAGGGGCAGGACGGCGTCGCCGGCCGGCGTGGCGCCCGCGACGACCAGGCGGTCGTGGTGGGTGTACGTCCCGCGGACCTCGCCCGGGACGAACAGGCCCGAGACCACGAAGCGCTCGCGCAGCTCCGCGGTGGTCGCGGTCTCGCACGACCCGGGGGCGCTGGCGTGGCGGACGTCGAGCGTCGCGGGGGCGTCGGGCGTCATGCGGGAAGTCCCTTCGTCGCCGGACCGTTCACAACTGTGAACTCAGTACCGGGTGGTGACCTGACTGAATCAGCACACCGAACGCGTGTCAAGTATGCGAACGCCATCTGCTAGCGTGGACGCATGGCAGCGGGTGTCGGTCGTACCAGGACGAGAGCCACGGACGCCTGGGCGGCGTCGGCCGCCGAGCCGGAGGAGCCGGACGCCGGCGACGACGGCTCCGACGAGTACCGCCCGGTCAAGTCGGCCGCGCGCGTCCTCGAGGTGCTCGAGACCCTCGCGACCGAGGGCCCCCTCAACCTGCGCGACCTCGCCGCGCACCTGCACGTGCCGAAGAGCAGCATGCACGCCCTCCTGCGGACCATGCAGTGGCGCGGCTGGCTCGAGACGGACGCCACCGGCACGCTCTACGGCCTCGGCCTGCGCTCGCTGCTCGCGGGCTCCGCGTACGTCGACGGCGACGCGGTGGTGCGGCAGACCGCCGCCGTCCTCGACCAGCTCGCCGCGCGCACGGGCGAGACCGTGCACCTCGGCCGCCTCGAGGGCAGCGACGTCGTCTACCTCGCCAAGCGCGAGTCGATCCACCCGCTGCGCCTCTTCTCGTCCGTCGGGCGCCGGCTGCCGGTCCACGCGGTCTCGCTCGGCAAGGCGCTCCTCGCGGAGATGCCGCCGGACCGCGCGCTCGCGCACCTGCCCGAGCAGCTCCAGGCCGTGACCCCCAAGACGATCACCGACCCCGCGCGGCTCATGGAGGACCTCGAGCAGGTCCGCCGCCGCGGGTACGCGATCGACGACGAGGAGGCCACGGTCGGCCTGCGCTGCTTCGGCGTCGCCCTGCGCGGCCGCACCGGGACGCGCGACGCGATCAGCATCTCCGTGCCCGTCGTCCGGCTGGGCGACGGACGCGAGGAGGAGATCGTCGAGCTCCTGCTCCGCGCCACCGCGACGCTCTGACCCCCGCGCGGCCGCCGGCCGTCGCGACGACCCCACCGCCGTCCGAGAGGCACCCGCCATGCCGAACATCACCGTCGAGCTCCTCAAGGGCCGCACCGTCGAGCAGCGCCGCGCGTTCGCCGAGGCCGTCGCCGACAGCGCGGTCGAGATCCTCGGCGCGCGCCGCCAGGACGTCCGGATGGTCTTCTCCGAGATCACGCCCGACGTCGTCGCCAACGGCGGCGTGCTCGCGAGCGAGGACGACAGCCGCGCCGGCGTCGTCGCCGCGCTCGCCGACCAGGCCTGACGGCCGGCCCCGGCGGGCTGTGTGAAGGGTTCGTCGCGCCAGGCGTGACGAACCCTTCACGCCCGATTCGCAACCGGGCGGACGAGTGCGGGCCCGGAGGACGCCCTCCGGGCCCGCACGCGTGCTGGGCCGCTACCGGACCGTGAACGTCACCGTGGTCGTCACCGGGTTCGCCAGGGGGCTGCCGAGGTAGACGACGTCCATCGTCCCCGAGCGGGTGGTCCGCGGGAGCGTGAGCACGACGGACCCGTTCGCGAGCGTCCCGCTGACGGTGGCGCCGCGCCGGATCCGCGCCTCCACGGTCCCGGTCACCGGGACGCCCCCGGGTGCGGCCAGCGACACCGTGACCGTGACGTCGCGCCCGGTCCTCTGCACCTGCCCCACGGTCATCGTCGGGGTCGCCTTCTCGACCTGCAGCAGGGCGTACGTGGTCGACGCCGTGTGCCGCGCGTCCCCGGGGTAGCTCACCGTGAGGAGGTGGGTGCCCGGGACCAGCGACGCCGCCGGCAGGGCGACCGAGGCGGCGCCCGCCGCCAGGGTCGCGGCGCCGAGGACCGTCGACCCCTTGCGGACCGTCACGTCACCCGTCGCCGTCGCCGGGGCGATGCCCACGCCGACCGTCGCGACCTGGCCGTGGACGACGCCGTCGACCTCGGCCGTGAGCGTCGTCGTGGCCGGCGGCGGGGCCCGCCGCACGAGGACCGTCACGCGGACGGGCTCGGAGGGCGCGACGCCGTCGTGCGCGGTGTAGGTGAACAGGTCCGTCCCGCTGAACGCCGGGTCCGGGGTGTAGGTGAACGAGCCGTCCGGGGCCAGCGTGACCGTGCCGTTGATCGGCTGGCTGACGGCGACCGCGGTCAGCGGGTCGTCGTCGACGTCCGTGTCGTTGGCGAGGACGCCCGGGGCCGCGACGGTGAGCGGCGTGCCCTCGTCGGTCGCGTACTGGTCGACCGCCGCGACCGGCGCGGTGTTGACCGGCTCCGGCTCGCCCTCGAACAGCTCCGTCACCTGCGCGGGCGACAGCTCGTACCCGTAGATCCGGACGTCGTCGACGAGGCCGTCGAACGTCGGGTCGGGGTAGTCGTTGTTGCCCACGTAGTTGTCGACGGTCGCGCCGCCGACGCCGACGTCGTCGATGCCGAGCGTGAAGTTCGTCCGCTCGCCCACGAGGACGCCGTCGAGGTAGAGCCGGCCCGTCGAGCCGCTCATCGTGAACACGACGTGGTTGAGGCGGCCGACCGCGAGCTCGTCCGGGGTCGGGTCGGCGTCGCCGCCCAGCACGAGCCGCTCCTGCGTCGGGTTGCCCGGCGCCTTGAAGGTCGCGGCGAGGCCGGACCCGCCCGGCAGCGCCTGCGTCTGGGACTGGAGCAGGAAGAACGTGTCCGTGCCGTTGCCGATCTGGAAGATCGGCGTCCAGCTCCGCAGCTGGTCGGGGCGCGCCCACAGCGACACCGTGAACTCGTCCGTGAGGGACATCGCGAGGTCGTCCGGCAGGTCGACGTAGTCGCCCCCGCCGCCCGGCAGGTCCACCGCACCGGCGAGCTGCCCGCCCGGCGCGAAGGCCGCCCCGCCGACGAGGGTCGCGGCGCCCACGGTCGCGTCCGTGCCGGAGTTCGCCGCCGTCCGTCCGGACGTCTCGTCGAACCGGTAGTGGACGGGCACGCCGGGCGGGGGCGGCGGCCGACTGACGTCGTAGGACGTCGAGCCGGTCGCGTCGCGGAAGCCCTCGGCGGCGACGTAGCGCACCTCGAAGGTGTGCGTCCCGGGCCGCGGGTCGACGAGGGCCGGGAAGGTGGCCTCCCCGTGGGCGTCGAGCGCGACCGGGCCGCCGACGGCGACGCCGTCCACGACGAGCTGCGCGGTGCCCACGGGCGCCGCTGTACCCGAGGCGGGCGAGACGGCGGCCGAGACCGTGACGTCCTCGCCGAACGGCGCGGGCGAGTCCGGCGTGGCCGTCACCGTGACGGCGGTCCGCACGGCCGAGCCCTCGGCGTACATCGCCGCGATGGCGTCCGGCGTCAACGCCGAGCGGTAGGCGCGCACGTCGTCCATCGACCCGGCGAACGGGGCGTCCGGGTAGCCGTTGCGACCGAGCCAGTTGTTCGTCGTCGGGCCGAGGTCGGCGAGCGAGATCGTCAGGTCGCCGCGCCGGGCGACCTCGACGCCGTTGAGGTAGAGCACGCCCACGGACCCCTCGCGAGTGAACGCGACGTGGTTCCAGCGCCCGGGCACGAGGTCCGGGTCCGCGGCGCCGTCGAGCACGCGCTCCTCGGGCGAGCCGACGCCGTCGTCCTTGAACGTGGCGGCGAGGCCGGTGTTGCCCGCGGTCTGCGTCTGCGACTGGAGCTGGAAGTAGCTGCCCGCGTTGCCCAGGCCGTTGCCGATCTGGAGCAGGGCCGTCCAGTTGTTGAGTGCGTCCGGGTTGGCCCACAGGGACACCGTGAAGTCCTCGGCGCCCACGAGCAGGCTGTCCGGCAGGTCCACGACGTTCTCCTGCGCGCCACCGGGCAGGTCGACGCCCGAGCCGAGCGCGCCGCCCTCGGGTCCGGTCCAGCCGGTCGCACCCGTGAGGGTCGCCGGGCCGGTCGCGCCGTCGGTGCCGGTGTTGGCCGCCGTCGTGCCCGTGCCCTCGTCGAAGGTGTAGCGGACGGGGACGTCGGCGCTGCTCGGGTCCTGGCTGATGACCACGAGGTCGTCGACGACGAGGCCCGCGCCCGTGCCCGGTGCGGCGAGCGTGAGCGTCTCGGTGCGTGCGTCCGGCGTGAAGGTGCCGACGAACGTCCCGAAGGTGACCGCCCGCGAGCTCTGCGACGGGTTCGCCGCCGCGGTGGCGGCGAGCGTCGTGTCGAGCGAGCCGACGGCGAGCCGTGCGGCCGCGTCGCCCGTGCCGGCGGACCGGCTGTCGCGGGCATACCGCAGCGAGATCCGGTACTCCCGGCCCGGGTCGAGGCCGGTCAGCGTGCGCTCGACCGAGCCCGCCGCGCCGAGCGCGAGGTGGTAGCCGACGGCGCCGAGGCCGCCGTTGCTCGCGGCCGCCGCGCGGACGAGCTGCACCGCGCCGCCCACGGTCCACGGCGCCATGCGGCCCGTGCCCGCCGCGACGTCGACGACGGCGGGCGGGTTGCCGCCGCGCCACTCGGTCGGGACCCGCGGGTACTCGAACTGGTCGACGACCTGCGGCGTCCGGGTGTCCATGGGCACCTCGGGGTCGATCGTGAGGATCGAGGCCACCGAGGGCGTGCCGTCCGCGTCGAAGACGAACAGCATGTAGGCGCCGGGGGGCGCGTAGGTGCCGTCCGGCGGCGCGGTGATGGTCACCGTGCCGGGGCCGGTCTGCGCGAACTCGAGGTCCTGGAAGTTCTGGTCGTTGTTGAACCCGTGGGTGACGGACCCGTTGCGCACGAGGGTCACGCGCGAGACCTCGGCCGACGTCGCGACGTCGAACGTGCCCGCGTAGCCGATCTCCTTCGGCACGTCGGTGATGGTCGGCCGCTCGGCGGGCTCGTCGCCGTCGAAGAGGTAAGCGGGCGAGTAGAACTCGACGTCGGTGTAGTTGCGCGGGCCGGGCGTGCCGCCGCCGCCCATCATCACGCGGCCGTCGGGGAGCAGGAGCGCGGTGGAGTGGTAGAGCCGCGCGTGCTCGTGCGGCACCTCGACCGTGGTCCACTCGCCCGTCTCCGGGTCCCAGATCTCGGGGTTGGTCACGGTGTCGTCGCGGCCGTTGTTCTCGCGGCCGCCGCCCGTGACGAGCACGTCGCCGTCGGGCAGGACCGTGGACGTCGCCCAGTGGCGCTGGTATTGCATGGGCTGCGTCGGGGCGATGACCGGGTTCGCGGTGCCGCCCGTGACGTCGACGGTGAAGCCGCCGCGCGCCCCGTCGGGGCCACCGCCGTTGGCCCACCAGCCGCCGCCGACCTGGAGGATCTTGCCGGGGCGGTACATGGTCGCCGTCGACGTCGCGCCGACCGGGCGGCCGAGCGCGCCCTGGTCCGCGACGGCCGCCGGCAGGGTGCCGCGGAGCGTGAGCGTGCCGTCACCCGCGGGGTCGAGCTCGTACATCTGCGTGCCGGTGATGGTGAAGAGCGTGCCGCTGCCCGGGGCGACGAAGGCACGCGGGTACCACCAGCGGTTCTCGTCCTGCCCGGGGTGGTCCGTGCCGCCGTCGCCGTAGGCGACCGAGCTCGTGGCGCCGGTCAGCGCGCGCCAGCCTGAGCCCTCGTCGGCCGTGCGGATCTCGGGCGTGTGCACGCCCGGCCCGGCGACGCCGCGCACGCTGCCGCCCTGCACCACGATGTCGCCGTTGGGCATGGTGGTGCCGGTCGGGTACCAGCGCGGGAAGACCATGGGCGCCTCGGTCTGCAGCCCGTTGTTGGTCGAGTAGCTGGTGACCCCGACGGCGCCGTTGACCGGGTCGTTGTAGTCGCCCAGGCCGTCGTCACCCCCGACCGTCATCGTCGAGTGGCGGTGCGGGTCCTGGACCTGCATCGCGCAGAAGAGGTCCGTGTACGTGGTGTTGGGGACGATCCCGTCGCGCAGGTTGGTCAGCGTGCGCGGCTCGGCCGGGTCCCACACGTCGATCTCGAACTGGCCGCCCTGCGCGACGCAGGTGTTGCCGGTCCAGTCGTAGGGGTTGGCGTCGGTGCAGCCGGTCGCGACGCTGCCGAAGGACTGCACGCGGCCGTCGGAGGTCAGCGCCGCGTTGATCGGGACGAGCGGCCACGGCGTGACGTCGCTCCACGCGCCCGTCTCGCCCTTGACCGGCGGCGAGCAGTCGGCGGGCAGCAGGCCCGCGGTGTACGCGAGGCCGTGGCGCATCTGCGTGCGGATGACGGGCTCGGCGTAGGCCTCGGCCGCATGGCCCATGCCCGTGTACCAGGAGCGTCCCGCGTCGATCTGCTGGCACCACGTGATGGGGTGCGTCGTGCCCTGGCGGCCGCCCGTGGCGTCCGTCGCGTAGGAGGCCTCGTCGGCGACGAGGAGGGTGCGCACGTCCGGCGCGGGGTTGACCGTCCAGTCGTACCACTCGTCGGTGCGCGTGAACTCGGCGGGCAGGCCCTGCGTGAGCGGGTGGCCGGCGTCCTTGACGACGACGCGGCCGGGGCGCAGCGCGGGCGCCTCCGGGTGGCCCTCGGACATCGCGCCGACGAGGCGCGCGTAGAACGGGTTGACGTCGTGCTCGCTCTGGCCGACCGACCAGCCCGCGTAGTGCAGGCCGACGTAGCCGCCGCCGCCGCGGATGTAGTCCTCGAGCGCGGTGCGCTGGGCGTCGTTGAAGAGGACCCCACCGGTCTGCGCGAAGACGAGCGTGTCCTTGGTCGCGAGGTTCGCGGCCGTGAAGGCGCCCGGGTCCTGGGTCTCCTCGATCTCGACGGGCTGGCCGTAGGCGCCGCCGAGCTCGGTGACCAGGTCGCGGACCGCCTGGCGCGCCTGCACGTGCGACGCGTGGAAGTTGTCCTTGTAGAAGAGGAGCACCCGGAGCACGCCGTCGTCGGCGGCCGCGGCCGCAGCGGGCGAGGCCAGCGGGACCGCGAGCAGCGGCAGGGCGAGCACCAGCGCGAGCGCGAGGGCTCCCCACCGCCTCGGCAGCTCACGGGCACGGGCACGGACGTCGAGCGGTGTGCGGCTCTTGATCATGGCGATCCTCGCATCGTCGCGACGGGAGGCGGGCGGCGCTGCCCGGCCCCTCTACCGCGCCGACCGTAGAAGCGTGATCGATCCAGAGTCAAGAACCATGTCCAGATTAGTGAACTTTTTGTGGAGCGCGTTCACGTAGGCGAACCGCACGAGCGCGCGTACGCGACCGCAGGCAGGTGCGTGCGGGCGATCGGGACGGGTTCCGGTGGGTGCCCTCGCGGCGAGCGGAGCCCGTTCGGCGCCGGCGCGGACCTCCGGTATCCTCGTGCGGCCAGGAGGATTCGCCTAGTGGCCTATGGCGCACGCTTGGAAAGCGTGTTGGGGTAACACCCTCGGGGGTTCGAATCCCCCATCCTCCGCACCGAGCTCGACGACGAAGGGCCCGCGACCTGCAGCGATGTGGGTGGCGGGCCCTTCGTCACACCCAGCGGTGCGACGCAGGGCGCCACGCCGTCGGCGCGAGGGATGCAGGTCCCTGGTCCCGTCCGGGCTGACGTGGCACCGTCGGTCCGTGCCTGGTCCGCGGATCGCCCTGATCGTCGCCGTCGTCGTCATCGGCGCGGTCGCCGCCGTCGTCGGCAACTGGTGGACGTTCAGCGGGATGGTGCTGCTCCTGATCAGCCAGGCGATCACCGAGCGGAACCGGCGACGGGTCGCCGAGCCGACGACCGCGTCGGCCACGGACCAGGACTAGCCGGCGCGCCTGCGACCGACGACCGCGCGGATCGTCGCCTTCGCCGCCTCGATCACCACGAAGACCAGCACGGCCATCCCCGCCGTCAGACCCCAGCTGAACGCCCCCAGCGGGGCGGAGCCGAACCAGGCGTTCATCGCCGGCGTGTACGTGAAGAGTAGCTGGAGGGCGAGCAGCGCACCGGCCGAGACCCACAGCCCCCGGTTGCCCGTGAGCACGCGAACGGTGAACGCGGAGCCGTTGAGCAGGCGGCAGTTGAGCAGGAAGGCGAGCTGCCCGAGCGCGAGCATCATGACGGCGGCCGTCTGCGCCACGGCGACGTCCCCGGTGCGGTCCCGCTCGAGCATGTAGACCAGCAGCGTCGCCGCACCGAGGACGAGCGAGGCGGCCGCGATGACGGCGACCGCGCTCCGCGAGAGCACCTGCTCGCCGGCCGCCCGAGGCGCGCGCCGCATGATGCCCGGCTCGGCCGGCTCGCCCGCGAGCGTGAGCGACAGCGTGAGCGCGGTGGCGAGGTTGATCCACAGGATCTGCACCGGCGACAGCGGGAGCGCGATGCCGGCGAGGACCGCGGTGAGGACGACGAGCGACTGCGCACCGTTGGTGGGCAGGAGGAAGACGACGGCCTTGCGGATGTTGTCGTAGATCCGCCGACCCTCCTCGACCGCGCGCTCGATGGTCGCGAAGTTGTCGTCCGCGAGGACGATGTCGGCGGCCTCCTTGGTCGCCTCCGTGCCCTTGATCCCCATCGCGACGCCGACGTCCGCCCGTGTGATCGACGGCGCGTCGTTGACGCCGTCGCCGGTCATCGCCACGACCTCGCCGTGGGACTGCAGCGCGGTGACGATCCGCAGCTTGTGCTCGGGCGACGTGCGCGCGTAGACGTGCACGTCCCGCACGACGTCGCGCAGGGCGGCGTCGTCCATGGCCTCGAGCTCGGCGCCCGTGAGCGCGCGCACCTCGCCGTCGGCGGGCGCGATGCCGAGCTCGCGCGCGATCGCGGTCGCGGTCCCGCGGTGATCCCCGGTGATCATCGTGACCCGGATGCCGGCGGCGTGGGCCTCGGCGACGGCGGCCGTGGCCTCGGGGCGCGGCGGGTCCACGATCCCGACGACGCCGAGGAACGTGAGCCCGTCGTCGAGGTCCTCGAGCACCAGGTCGTCGCCCGCCCGGGCCGGGCGCGTCGCCGCGGCGAGCACGCGCAGCCCCTGGTCCGAGAGCGCGTCGATGCGCGCTCCCCACGCGGCGCGGTCCAGCGGCACGACGTCGCCCGCCGCACCCCGCTCGGTCGCGCTGCGGTCGAGCAGGGGTCCGGGAGCGCCCACGACGTGCACGCGCCGCGCCGTGCCGCCGGGGGCGGACGCGTCGGGGACCTCGTCGAGCGTCGCGGCGAACTTGTGCGCCGACTCGAAGGGCACCGCGGCGACCCGGGTCACCTCGCGGGGCGCGCCGGCCTTGGCGGCGAGCACGTCGAGCGCGCCCTCGGTGGGCGCGCCCACGACCCGCCAGGCGTCGCCGACCCGCTCGACGTGGGCGTCGTTCGCGCACGCGAGGGCGATGACGAGGGCCGCGAGGTCGGGGTGGTCGTCGAGGTCGGCCGTCTCGCCGTCGGCCGTCAGCACGCGGCCGGTCGGGTCGTAGCCTGCGCCCTCGACGGCGTACGTCCCGGCCGCGGTGACCACGGTCCGGGCCGTCATCTCGTTCTGCGTCAGGGTGCCGGTCTTGTCCGAGCAGATCGTCGTCGTGGACCCGAGCGTCTCGACCGCCTCCATCCGCCGCGTGATCGCGCGGCGGCGGGCCATCTGCTGCACGCCCAGCGCCAGCGTGATCGTGACGAGCGCGGGCAGGCCCTCGGGCACGGCCGCGACCGCGAAGCCGATGGCCGCCGAGATCAGCGCGTCGACGTCCAGGCCGTGGACCAGGCGGCCCACGAGCAGCATCACCACGGCGAGCACGAGGATGCCCACCGAGAGCTGCCAGCCGAGGCGGTCCATCTGCCGCGCGAGCGGCGTGTCCGTCGGGGTCTGCTCGGCGACGAGGTCGGAGATGCGCCCGATCTCGGTGCCGCCGCCGGTCGCGACGACGACGCCGACGCCGCTCCCCGCGGTGACGATCGTCCCGGAGTAGAGCATGGGCGTGCGGTCGCCGATGCCCGCGTCGGGTTCGACCGGCTCTGGGTCCTTGCCCGCCGCGACGGACTCGCCCGTGAGCGCGGACTCGTCGACCTGCAGGCGCGTCGCGGAGAGCAGGCGGACGTCCGCCGGCACGCGGTCGCCGCTGCGCACGCGCACCACGTCGCCGACCACGAGCTCCGCGGCGTCGACGACGCCCCAGGTGCCGTCACGCTGCACCTGGGCGGCGAGCGACTGCATCGCGCGCAGGCCCGCGAGCGCGCTCGCCGCGCGGCCCTCCTGGACGAACCCGATGAGCCCCGTCGCGACCACCACGGCGACGATGACGGCGACGTCAACCCAGTCGCCCGTGAGCGCCTTGAGGACCGCCGACGCGACGAGGATGTAGATGAGCACGTCGGCGTACTGCCGGAGCAGGCGCGCGAGCACCGACGGCTCGGGCGGCGCCGGGAGCTCGTTGCGGCCGTCCCGCTCGAGGCGCGCGGCCGCCTCGCTCGCCGTCAGCCCGGACGGCTCACCGTCCACGGAGCGCAGAACCTCGGGGCCGGGCCGCGCCCAGGGCGCGCGCTCTCCCGTCCCCTGCGGGCGGTCGGGGGCGGCGGTCGTCATGGGTGTCCCTCCGTGCGGCGTCGGGTCCAGTGTGGCCCGCGTGAGGCGTCTCACAGGCCGTCGGACCTGACAAGCGATACCCCCGGGGGTATCGTCGTGCCATGCACAGCAACGCCTCGTCCACCGACCGGCCGCGTCGCGTCGTCGTCGTGGGCGGTGTCGCGGGCGGCATGAGCGCCGCCGCACGCGCCCGCCGCCTCGACGAGAGCGCCGAGATCGTCGTCCTCGAGCAGTCCGGGTACGTCTCCTTCGCGAACTGCGGCCTCCCGTACCACCTGTCCGGGGAGATCGAGCGGCGGGACGCCCTGCTGCTGCACACGCCCGAGTCGCTGCGCGCCGCGCTCGCGCTCGACGTGCGCACGGACAGCCGTGTCACCCGGATCGACCGGGCCGCGCGCGCGGTCACCGTGGAGACCGCCACGGAGACCTACGCGCTCGAGTACGACGCCCTCCTGCTCGCTCCCGGCGCGGTCGCCGTCCGGCCGCCCGTCGACGGGCTCGACCACCCCGCCGTGCACGCGCTGCGCACCATCCCCGACCTCGACGCCCTGACGGCTCGCGTCGCCGCGCTCCCCGCGGACGGCCCGCGGCGCGCCGTCGTCGTCGGTGCCGGGTTCATCGGGCTCGAGGCCGTCGAGGCGCTCCACGCGCGCCGCCTGCAGGTCGAGCTCGTCGAGCTCGCCGACCACGTGCTGCCCCCGCTCGACGCCGAGCTCGCCCCGCTGCTCGCGGACGAGCTCCGGGCGCACGACGTCGGTCTGCACCTGGGCGTCTCGGCGAGCGCGATCACGGACGAGGACGGCGCCGCCGTCGTGACCCTGTCCGACGGGACCCGGCTGACCGCCGACGTCGTCGTCGTCAACGTCGGCGTGCGCCCCGCGAGCGACCTGGCGCGCGACGCCGGCCTCGACCTCGGCGAGCGCGGCGCGATCCGGGTCGACGCCGACCAGCGCACGTCCGACCCGCACATCTGGGCGGTCGGCGACGCGGTCGAGGTGACGCACGCCGTCACGGGCGCCGTCGGGCCCGTGCCGCTCGCCGGGCCCGCCAACCGGCAGGGCCGCCGCGCCGCGGACGCCATGCTCGGCCGGCGCACCACGCCCCAGGCGAGCGTGCTCGGCACGGCGATCGTCCGCGTCTTCGGGCTCACCGCGGCCGTCACCGGCGCGAGCCAGGCGGCGCTCGAGCGCGCCGGGGTCGAGCACGAGGTCGTCCGGATCCACGCCGGCCACCACGCCGGCTACTTCCCGGGTGCCGAGCAGGTGCACCTGGTCGCGAGCTTCGCGCCCGACGGCCGGCTGCTGGGCGCCCAGGGCGTCGGACGCGCCGGCGTCGACAAGCGCATCGACGTGCTCGCGACCGCGCTGCGCGCCGGCATGACCGCGGACGACCTCGCCGAGCTCGAGCTCTCCTACGCGCCGCCCTACGGCTCCGCGAAGGACCCCGTCAACATGCTCGGATTCGTCGCCCAGAACGTGCTCGACGGCACGATGCCGCAGTGGCGGGCGGCCGACCTCGACGAGGTCCGCGCGACGAGCCTCGTGCTCGACGTGCGCTCGCGGTCGGAGTTCGAGCGCGGGCACCTCCTCGAGGCCCTCAACGTCCCGCACACCGAGCTGCGCGAGCGGCTCGACGAGGTCCGCGCCGCCGCCGACGGACGCCCCGTCGCCGTCCACTGCGCGAGCGGCGTGCGCTCCTACATCGCCACGCGCGTCCTGCTCGCCGCGGGCCTCGACGCCCGCAACCTCTCGGGCGGCTGGATCAGCCTCACCACCGCCCGCCCGGACCTGAGCCGCACCCTCGAAGGAGCCCACGCATGAGCCTGCGCGACACCCTCGCCCGCCTCCTCGGCCGCACCGACGACGACGGAGCCCTGCGCCCCACGGTCGACGGCCCCACGGCCCTCCAGCTCGTCCGCGACGGCGCGAGCCTGCTCGACGTCCGTGAGCGCTCGGAGTGGAACGCCGGCCACGCACCCCAGGCAGTCCACGTCCCGCTGGCGAGCGTCGCCGACGCCCCGCGCCGCCTTCGGAAGGACGCCCCCGTCGTCGTCATGTGCGCGTCCGGCATGCGCTCGCGCACCGCGGCGACGCAGCTGCGCGGGCTCGGGCTCCAGGCCACGAGCCTGTCCGGCGGCATCGGCGCCTGGCAGGCGGCCGGCGGCGCCGTCCGGCGCTGACCCGACCCCCCTGCCCCCCGACCCGCCACCACCCGGACGACCGAGGAGAACCACCATGTGCAGCCCCATCCGTTGCAGCAGCTGCGGCAAGGTCACCTGGACCGGCTGCGGCATGCACGTCGACGCCGTCATGGCCGACGTGCCCACGAGCCAGCAGTGCACCTGTCGCTGAGGAGGACGCGATGACGTACGGGATCAGCGCCACCGTCGACGGCGGTTTCTACGCGACCGTCGCCGCCGTCCGCGCCGCGCTCGCCGACCAGGGCTTCGGCGTCCTCACCGAGCTCGACCTGGCCGCGACGCTCAAGGCCAAGCTCGACGTCGACGTCCCCCGCCAGGTCGTCCTCGGCGCCTGCAACCCGGCCCTCGCCCACGCGGCGCTCCAGGCGGAGCAGAGCATCGGGCTCCTCCTGCCGTGCAACGTCGTCGTGCGCGACGGCGACGGCGGGGGCGTCGTCGTCGAGGCGCTCGACCCGGCCGTGATGGTCGAGGTCACCGGCAACGACGCGCTGCGGCCGGTCGCCGAGGACGCCGCGGCGCGCCTGCGGGCCGCGCTCGCCGCCGTCGGCCCGGCCTGACCCACCCCGACCCGGTCGCCCCTCGCGGGTCGGCCCCCACCCAGGAGGACGCCGTGAAGCTCGACCCCGACGAGATGACCAAGGTCGTCAACCGCCTCAAGCGCGCCCAGGGCCAGCTGGCCGGCGTCGTCCGCATGCTCGACGAGGGCAAGGACTGCGAGGACGTCGTCACCCAGCTCTCGGCCGTCTCCAAGGCGCTCGACCGCGCCGGGTTCGCGATCATCGCGTCCGGCATGAAGCAGTGCCTCACCCAGCCCGAGGACGCGGACGGCGAGCCGACGCTCGACGTCGCCAAGCTCGAGAAGCTCTTCCTCTCCCTGGCGTAGGACGGCTCGTCGCGCGGGACACGCCGCGGGCGCACGCCACTCGGCCCCGGGCGGGGGGCTCGTCACCGCCCGGGGCGCTGCTCGTTGACAGCGGATCCCGGCGACCCTACGGTGTGCACAAACGTTTAGCCTTAACGTTTTGGCACCGTCCTCACCGGTGCGCACCGCAGACAAGGGAGTCGTGGCGATGACGCTGTCCAGGCTTGACACCACCGGCACGGGACGCCGCCGCGTCCCGGCGCTGCTGACGCTCTCCGTGACCGGGACCCTCGCGCTGGCGGCGTGCGGCGCCGGGGGCGCGGCCCCCGCGGACGACGCGACGACGGGCGACGACGGCGGCTCGTCCGAGGCGCTCACGGTCCTGGTCGAGGGCGGCGGCAAGGCCGAGCTCGAGCCCGTGGCGGAGAAGTTCACCGAGGAGACGGGCACGGCGGTGACCTTCGTCGAGCTCCCGTACGACGGCCTCTACGACCGCCTCTCGAGCGAGCTGTCGTCCGGCAACGTCTCCTTCGACGTCGCGGCGCTCGACGCCATCTGGCTGAGCGCCTTCGCCGACGGCGTGCAGCCGCTCGACGACGTCATGACGGAGGACGTCCAGGCGGACCTCTTCCCCGCCCTCGTCGAGGAGGCGCAGGTCGACGGCCGGTTCGTCGGCGTGCCGGTCTGGACGAACGCGCAGGTGCTCTTCTACCGCACCGACCTCCTCGAGGACCCGGCGGAGCAGACGGCGTTCCAGGCGCGGTACGGCTACGCGCTGACGCCGCCGCAGACGTGGGAGCAGTACCTCGACGTCGCGGAGTTCTTCACGCGGGACGTCGACGGCGACGGCGCGACCGACCTCTACGGCACGGACGTCAAGGGCGCGGTCGAGACGGAGTGGCTCGCCACCGTGCTCCAGGCCGGGGCCGACGGCATGGTCGTGGACGCGGACGGGAACGTCATCGTCGACGACGCCGCGCACAAGGAGGCGCTGGACTTCTACGTCGCGCCGCTCGTGGCCGGTCACGCACCCGCGGGTGCGGCGCAGATCGACTGGGCCGAGGCCCAGAACCTCTTCTACCAGGGGCAGACGGCCATGACCCGGTTCTGGGCCCACGCCTACACCCAGACGCCGGAGGACTCCCCCGTCCACGGCAAGGTCGGCGTCGTGCCGATGCCGGAAGGGCCCGGCGGCCTGGGCGCGGTCCCCGGCGCGTGGTACCTGTCCGTCCCGACGGCCACGGAGAAGTCCGAGCTCGCGACGGAGTTCGTCCGGTTCGCGCTCGAGAACAACGAGCTGGGTCTGGACACCGCCCTCGGCCTGGCGGCGACGAAGCCGGCCCTGGAGAGCATGGCCGGCGACGAGGGGCACGAGAACCTCCGGGCCCTCATCGACAGCCTCGAGGCGGACGGCACCATGCCGCGACCGGCCACCGAGAAGTGGCAGCAGATCGTCGACACGGTCCTCGTGCCGCTCGTGCAGAAGGCCGTCGACGGCGGCGACACCCAGCAGCTGCTGGACGAGGCCAAGGCGCAGGTCGAGGACATCCTCGGCTGATCCCGAAGTCCCGGTGGCCGGCCGGTCCCCCCCGGCCCGGCCGGCCACCGGTCCCACCCCACCCGCTCGACCGGGCCCCGCCCGGTCCGACAGGGAGAGCTCGTCGTGCGTCTGCAGACCCGGCCGGTCACCGGCCCCCATCCCGCCCCACCGGAGGCGGCCGTCCCCCTCCGGCGCTGTCGTCGGCGAGGGCTGGACGACCGCCGCTACGCGGTGCTGCTCATGGCCCCCGCAGCGCTGTTCCTCGCGGCGTTCGTCGCCTGGCCGCTCCTGCGGCTCGTCCTCGACAGCTTCTACGACATCTCACCGATGCAGGGCGGCCCGCGGGAGTTCGTGGGCCTCGCCAACTACGCGAGCGCCCTCGGCGGCGAGGCGTTCCGGGGAGCGGCGCTGCGGACCGTCGGGTACACGGCGATCGTCGTGACGGCCGAGTTCGTCCTGGGCCTCGGCACCGCGCTGCTGTTCACGATGCTCGGCCGCCGCTCGGCGCTCCTGCGGACCGTGTTCCTCTACCCGCTCATGATCGCGCCGGTGGTGGCCGGCCTGCTGTGGCGGTTCCTCCTCATCGACAGCTCCGGGATCGTCAACCACCTGCTCTTCCGGGTCGGGCTGCTCGACTCCCCGAGCGACATCGGCTGGCTCAGCGACCCCGGCGTCGTGCTGTGGGCGGTCGCGGTCCCGGACGTCTGGCTGACGACGTCGTTCATGACGCTGGTGCTCTTCGCCGGGCTCCAGAACATCCCGGGCGACGTCATCGAGGCGGCCCGCATCGACGGCGCCCGCGCCGGGACCCTGCTGGTCCGGATCATCCTGCCGCTGCTGCGCCCGGTGATCGCCGTCGCGCTCATCGTCCGAGGCATCGACGCCGCGAAGGCCTTCGACATCATCCTCATCCAGACCGGCGGCGGCCCGCAGAACGCGTCGCAGACCCTGAGCCTGCTCATCTACCAGACGATGATCCGGTTCGGTGAGCCCGGCCTGGCGAGCGCGATGGGCACGCTGTACCTGCTCGCGATGCTCGCGGTGGCGACCGTCGCCGTCGGGCTCATCTGGCGGCCGGGGGCGGACCGGTGACCGGCCTCGAGGCCCGGCGCGCGCCGACGCGTGCGCTGCTGTGGGCCCTGCTGGTGTCGGTCGTCGTCCTCTACGGCTTCCCGTTCGTCTACCTGCTCCTGACGTCGTTCAAGACGCCCTTCGCGACCCTCGCGGTGCCGCCGACGGTGCTGCCGCCCGAGTGGACGACCGAGAACTACGGCGACGCCCTCACCCGCACCGGCGTCGTGCCGTCGTTCCTCAACAGCCTGTCGACGGCGACGATCGCGACCGTCCTCACGCTCGTCCTCGCGGTGCCGGCCGCGTACGGGATCACGCGCTTCCGGACGCGGGCCGGCCGGGTCTTCATCATGGCGGCGCTCGTCACGCGTATGGTGCCGCCGGTGGCCGTCGGCGTCCCGCTCATGTCCACCATCTCGGCCCTGCGGCTCACCGACACCCCGACGGGCCTCGCCATCGCGCACACGACGATCGCGCTGCCGCTGTCGATCTGGCTCATGGCGAGCTTCTTCGAGGCCGTGCCCGACGAGCTCGACGAGGCCGCGAAGGTCGACGGGTGCAGCCGGCTCGGCGCCCTGTGGCGGGTCGTCCTGCCGGTGGTCTCGGGCGGCGTCGCGGTCACCGCGATCTTCGCGTTCCTCGCCTCCTGGAACGAGTTCCTCTTCGCCCTCCTGCTCACCTCCGTGCGGGCGCAGACGACTCCGATCGTCATCGCGAACTTCCAGACCCAGTTCGGTCTGGACTGGGGACCGATGACGGCCCTCGCGGCCCTCTACTCGATCCCGGTGATCCTCCTCACCCTCGTCCTGCAGCGGCACATCGTCGCCGGCCTCACGCTCGGCGCGGTCAAGGGATGAGCCGCCCCGCACACGCCGAAGGGCGGCAGATGACCACCAGCACCCGCTACGACGTCACGACCTGGCCCGTCGGGGACCCCTACGAGGACGTCGGCGAGGTGATCAACAGCATCATCGCCGACATCAGGAGCACCCAGGCGGCCGCCGACGTCGCGGACGGCGGGCGACCCGGGGCGGTGATCTCCCTCCCGCCCGGCGACTTCCGCCTCCGGACGCAGGTGCTCGTCGACGTCAGCCACCTCCGGATCGAGGGGTCGGGGCACGGGTTCGCGTCGTCGAGCATCCGGTTCAACGTGCCCGAGAGCGAGTGGCCCGACCTCCACGAGCTCTGGCCGGGAGGCAGTCGCGTCCTCGTCGACATCCCGCTGCGGGACGGCGCTGCCGAGAGCGAGGGTGCCGCGTTCTACGTCGAGCGCGCGGGAAGCCCGCGGATCAGCTCCGTCGAGTTCGCGAACTTCTGCATCGACGGGCTGCACTTCGAGCCGGACGGCTCGGGGAGGCACCCGGAGAACACCTACGTGAACGGCAAGACGGGGATCTACGTCGCGAGCGCCAACGACTCGTTCCGGGTCACCGGGATGGGCCTCGTCTACCTGGAGCACGGTCTGACCGTCCACCATGCCGACGCGCTCTCCGTGCACGACAACTTCATCGCCGAGTGCGGCAGCTGCGTCGAGCTGCGGGGGTGGGGCCAGGCGTCCAAGATCACCGACAACCTCATCGGCGCGGGCTTCACGGGACGCTCGATCTCCGCGGAGAACCACGGCGGGTTGCTCATCACCGCGAACAACGTGTTCCCGCGAGGCAGCAGCAGCGTCGAGCTCTCCGGCGTCACGCGGTCCAGCGTCACCAACAACCGGCTGCACTCGTTCTACCCGGGGATGGTGGTGCTCGCGTCGGGCTGCTCGGAGAACCTGGTGGCGTCGAACCACTTCCTGCGCGACCACGAGCCGTGGGCGCCGTTCGAGGGCGTGGACAACGGCAGGGACGACTCGTACGGGCTGCTGCGGGTCACCGGCGACGACAACTCCGTCATCGGCAACCACTTCTCGGAGGTCGTCGACTCCCGGAGGCTCAACCCCGCGGGGCAGGCGCCGGTGATCGTGCGCCTCGTCTCGGGGAGCGGCAACTACGTCGCGACCAACCACGTGGTGGCGCTGGACGTGCGTGCCGGGACGAGCGGCTCCGCCTACTCGGCGCAGGTGGACGCCCTGCTGTCGACCTCGGCCTCGGGGCGCCTCGCCGTCACCACGGTCCTGGTCGACGCGACGTCCGTCGGCAACACGGTGCTCGACTCGGGCGACGAGGCGCAGGTGGCCATGGACACGGGCGTCAACGCCTTCCGGGCCACACCCTCGATCCCGGCCCGGCCGGCACCGACCATCCCGGCGCCACCCGGGTCCCCGCACCCGTCCGCAGGCTAGGTTCCAGACGTCAGCAAGCGCAGAAGGAGACAGCGTGGTGTCCAGGGTGGGCCTCAAGGACGTGGCTGAGGCGGCCGGCGTCTCGATCACGACCGTCTCGCACGTGCTCAACGAGACGCCCCACGTCCGCGTCAGCCCTCAGACCCGGCAGCGCGTGCAGGACGTCGCCGCGCGGCTCAACTACCGGCCCAACCGCATGGCCCGGGGTCTGCGGACGCGGTCCTCCGGCATGATCGGCCTGCTGACCGAGGAGATCGCGACGACCCCGCACGCCGGGCGCATCATCCTGGGCGCCCAGGAGGCCGCGAGCCGCCACAACCTCACGCTGGCGATCATCAACTCGGCGCTCATGGCCGACGCCGACGAGCGACGCGAGGACGTCAACGCCCTCCTCGACCGTCATGTGGACGGCATCATCTACGCCACCGTCTACCACGACGTCGTGTCGCCGCCCGCGGAGCTCCGCTCCGTCCCCGCCGTCCTCATCGGCGCCCGCGACCGCGCGGGGCAGGTGCCGTCGGTCGTCCCGGACGAGCAGCAGGGCGCGCACGACGCCGTCCTGGCGCTGGCCGCGGCGGGGCACCGCAGGATCGCCTTCGCCGGGAACTCCGACGACGTGCCGGCCACGCGCGGGCGCCGCGTCGGGTACCTGACCGGGATGGCGGCCGCAGGACTGACCGTCGACCCGGACCTCATCGCGGACGCCGAGTCCGAGCCGCTCGGGGGGCACGAGTCCGCCAGCCGGCTGCTCGCTGCCGCGGAACCGCCCACCGCGATCTTCTGCTACAACGACCGGATGGCCATGGGGGTCTACCGAGCCCTCAACGACCGCGGGCTGCGCATCCCCGAGGACCTGTCCGTCATCGGGTTCGACGACCAGCAGCCCATCGCCAGCGGCCTCTTCCCCGGGCTGACCACCGTCGCCCTGCCCCACTACGAGATGGGGGCCTGGGCGGTGGAGAGCCTCGCCGCACAGCTGGCGGGGACGCCGACGGACGGCGGCAGCCAGCCCCTGCGCCTGCCCTGCCCGCTGGTGACCCGCTCGTCGGTCGCCCCGGTCCGCACCGGGCCGCCGAGCCCGTGACGCACGAGAAGGCACCCACCACCATGACCACCGACGTCGGCAGGCCTCACCTGCACTTCACCACCCAGGCGGGCTGGATCAACGATCCCCTGGGCCTCACGTTCCACGACGGCCGCTACCACCTGTTCTTCCAGTTCGTGCCCGGCCAGACCGAGTGGGGACCGGAGCAGCACTGGGGCCACGCCACGAGCGAGGACCTCCTGCACTGGACCGAGGGACCCGTCGCGCTCTCGCCGGGCGACGGCGACGGCGGCGTCTGGTCGGGGAGCGTCGCGGTGCCCGAGGGACAGCCCGCTGCTCTCTTCTACACGAGCGTCGACCTGGACGACGTCCAGGTCGGGAGGGTCAGGGTGGCGCGCCCCACCGATGACGCCTGGACGGGGTGGGTGAAGAAGGACGTGGTCGCCGAGCTGCCGGCCGACCTGGACGCGGTGGCCTACCGGGACCCGTACGTGTTCCACGACGGCGCGTGCTGGCGCATGCTCCTGGGTGCGGGGTTCACGGACGGGACGGCGGCCGCGCTGACCTACCGGTCGGACGACCTCGAGGTGTGGTCGTACGACGGACTCCTGGCCACCCGGCACCGCGACGAGACCGAGCCGGTGTGGACGGGCGCCGTGTGGGAGTGCCCGCAGATGGTCCGGCTCGGCGACCGATGGGTGCTCACTGTCTCCGTGTGGGAGCCGTTCGAGCCGCACTACGAGGCCTACGCCGTCGGGGACCTGGTCGACGGGCGGTTCACCGCCGAGTCGTGGCACCGGCTCACCTTCGGACCGTCGTACTACGCGGGCGCCGCGTACACGGACGCCGCCGGTGCACCCGGCCTCGTCTACTGGCTCCGCGGCATCGACGACCCCGCGGGGCGCTGGGCCAGCGCCCACTCCGTCCCGCACGCCCTGCGGCTCGAGGGCGGTCGCGTGACCGCCGCTCCGCACCCTCAGGTCGCGCTGGCGCGTCAGGGTGACGCCTCGACCATCAGGGACGACGCCGCCCGCGTGGACGTGCACAGCGACGTGGTCCTGCGTCTGGACGACCCCGCCGCGCACGCCTCGCTCATCCTCGGCGACGCCGCGCTGGCCCTGCACGTGGCGTCCGGCGACGTGACCGCGACGACCGACGCCGGGAGCTGGACGATGCCGGTCGACGGCACGTCCCTGCGCATCCTGCTCGACGGCCCCGTGGTCGAGATCTTCACGGCCGGCGGGACGATGGCGGTCCCGATCCCCTGCGTCGGCCCCACGCTGGAGGCCCGCGTCGCGGGAGGCGCTTCCGCCGACGTCTGGAGCCTGCGCTGATGGGCCCGCAGATCATCCACGTCGTCCTGCTGCGGTGGGCGGCGACCGCGGCGCCCGACGCGGTCGAGCAGCTCGACGCGGCCGCGCGCACCGTGCGGGAGTCCGTCCCCGGGGTGGTCGAGATCAGCCACGGGCCGAGCGTGAGCACGGAGCACCTGGAGCGCGGCTACGACTACGGGCTGTACGTCCGCTTCACCGACGCCGCGGCACGTGACGCGTACCTCCCGCACCCCGCGCACCGGCCGCTCGCGGACCTCATCACGACGCACGCGGACACGGTCCTCGTCTTCGACCTGGCCGGCCCTCCGACGGCGCCCGACGCGGGAATGCCCGAGGTCGTGGGGCGTTGACGCAGGCGTGAAGACGATCGGGTTCCTCAGCTTCGGCCACTGGACGGACTCGCCGCACTCCGCGGTGCGCTCGGCGTCGGACGCGCTGCTGCAGTCCGTCGAGCTCGCCGTGGCGGCGGAGGAGCTCGGCGCCGACGGCGCGTACGTCCGGGTTCACCACTTCGCCCGGCAGCTCGCCTCGCCGTTCCCGCTGCTCGCGGCGATCGGCGCCCGGACCAGCCGCATCGAGATCGGCACGGGCGTGATCGACATGCGCTACGAGAACCCCCTGTACATGGCCGAGGACGCCGGCGCGGCCGACCTCATCGCGGGCGGCCGGCTCCAGCTCGGCATCAGCCGCGGGTCGCCGGAGCAGGTGATCGACGGCTGGCGGTACTTCGGCTACGCGCCGGCCGAGGGCGAGGACCAGGCCGCCATGGCGCGCCGGCACACCGAGGTGTTCCTCGACGTGCTCGAGGGCGAGGGCTTCGCGCGGCCGAACCCGCGTCCGATGTTCCCCAACCCGCCGGGGCTCCTGCGCGTCGAGCCGCACTCGCCCGGGCTGCGCGACCGCATCTGGTGGGGCGCCGCCTCGGACGCCACCGCCCGGTGGACTGCCGAGAAGGGCATGCACCTCATGAGCTCGACGCTCAAGGCGGACGAGTCCGGCGAGCCGTTCCACGTCCAGCAGCGCAAGCAGATCGAGGTGTTCCGGGACGCGTGGCGCGAGGCGGGCCACGCCCGCGAGCCGCGCGTCTCGGTGAGCCGCTCCATCATGCCGATCACGACCGACGTCGACCGCATGTACTTCGGCCGCGAGGGCACCGGCTCCGACCAGTTCGGCCAGATCGAGCCGAACCTGCGCGCCGTGTTCGGCAAGACCTACGCGGCGGAGCCGGACGTGCTCGTCCGGCAGCTCGCCGAGGACGAGGCGATCGCCGCGGCGGACACCCTGCTGCTCACCGTGCCCAACCAGCTCGGCGTCGACTACAACGCCCACCTGCTCGAGTCGCTGCTCACCCACGTCGCGCCGGGGCTCGGCTGGCGCTGAGGGCCGGCGACGCCCGGCGGGGCACGGTCAGCCGCGCGTGTCGCGCGCGAGCCACCCGAGCGCGCCCTGCGCAGCGACGAAGCCCGTCGCGAACGACGCCTGGAGCAGGTAGCCGCCCGTCGGCGCCTCCCAGTCGAGCATCTCGCCCGCGACGAACGTGCCCGGCAGGCGGCGGAGCATGAGGTGCTCGTCGACCTCGGACCACTCGACGCCCCCGGCGGTCGAGATCGCCCGGTCGATCGGCATGGTCGCCGTGACGACCACGGGCACGGCCTTGGCGAGGGCGGCGAGCGCCTCCGGGGCGTCGGGCAGCGCGCCGCCGGTCGCCTCGCGCAGGAGCGCGACGGCGACCGGGTCGAGCCCGAGCGCGCGGCGCAGCCACGTCGACGCCGACTCCTTCGGCCGCCGCCGGGCGAGCCGCGCCGCGAGCTGGTCGGCGCCCTGGTCGGGCCGCAGGTCGACCTCGAGCACGCACCGGCCGTCCGCGTCGAGCGCGGCGCGGATCGCGGCGCCGAGCGCGTAGACGGGGCCGCCCTCGATCCCGGTGCGCGTGACCATGGCGTCGCCGCGCACGACGGCGACCGACCGCCCGGGCCCTCCCGGGACCGTGAGGCGCACGTGCTTGAGCGGGCTCCCGGCGAAGCGGTCGGCGTACCCGACGGACCAGGTCACGCACATCCCGACGTTCGCCGGACGCAGCGGCGTCACAGCGATCCCGCGCTCGGCGAGGGTGCCGACCCAGCCGCCGTCGGACCCGAGGCGGGGCCACGACGCACCCCCGAGCGCGAGGACCGTCACGTCGGGGCGGACCTCCTCGACGGCGCCGTCGGCGGTCGTCACGCGGAGCGCGCCGTCCGGCGCCCACCCGGTCCACGTGCGACGGCGCTCGATGCGCACGCCGAGGTCGCCGAGCCGCGCGAGCCACGCGCGCACCAACGGCGTGGCGCGGAAGGACCGCGGGAAGACGCGCCCGCTCGTCCCGACGAACGTCTCCTCGCCGAGCCCCGCGCACCACGCGCGGAGGTCGTCCGGGCCGAACGCGTCGAGCGCCGGCGCGAGGCGGTCGGCCGCCTCGCCGTACCGCGGCAGGAAGCGCTCGCGGCCCTCCGAGTGCGTGAGGTTGAGCCCGCCGTGGCCGGCGAGCAGGAGCTTGCGCGCGGGCGACGGCATGCGGTCGTACACCGTGACCGCGACGCCCGTCGACGCGAGCCGCTCGGCCGCCATGAGCCCCGCCGGGCCCCCGCCGACGACGACGGCCGTGCTCACCGGACCGCCGCGGACGGCGCCGCCGCAGGTCGCGGCGTCGGTGCGGCCGCGGGACTCGGGATCACCCCGCGAACGTAGCCGAGGCCGCCGACCCGTCGCCGCCCGCCCCGCGCGCGGTGGTTAGGCTCGTGGCGTGGCCACCTTCTCCTCCGTCACGCGGACCCACGTCCTCCAGGCGATCGCCGAGTACGACTCGCGTGGTGGCGAGGACTTCCTCGCGCTCTACGGGTTCGGGCCCTCACGCGACTACGTCCTCGTGCACGAGGGGCGCAGCTACGACTCGAAGGCCGTGCTCGGAGTCGCGCACAAGTACGCGACCGGACGGCTGGCGACGTCGGACGAGTTCAGCGGAGGCATGACGCACGCGGTCGCGATCCTGCGCAAGCGCGGCTTCGAGGTGACCGGCCCGCCGACGGCGGCTCCGCGCGTCGCGGCGCCGCGCACCCGCACCCCGCGCGTGACCGCCCCGCGGCCGGCGACGCCGTCGCGCGCCGCCGCCGCGCGCGAGGCGACCGTCGCCATCTGCCCCACGTGCTCGACCGCGCTGCCCGCGACGGGCGTCTGCGACTACTGCGGCTGACCCTCCCGAGCGGCGCCGCGCTGGCCCGTCCCGAGGTGCTCACCCGGACGGCTACTGGCACGTGTCACCGCTCGCGTACTAACTTACTGACCGACCGGTAGGCATTCGACGTCGACCCCCCTCGTCCCGCCGGTCCGAGCACCGCCGTGACGGCGCCGTCGCGAGAGGACCGACCGTGAGCACACCCGTGCAGACCGCCCCCTACCTCGACCCCAGCCTGCCGGTGGCGCGGCGGGTCGAGGACCTCCTGGCGCGCATGACGCTGCCCGAGAAGGTCGGCCAGATGCTCCAGCTCGACGCGCGCGAGGGCGTCGACGCGCTCGTGACGGACCTGCACGTCGGCTCGATCCTGCACGCCTCCCCCGAGCGCGTGCTGCGCGCGCACGAGCTCACCGGGCGCACGCGCCTGCGCATCCCCCTGCTCGTCGCCGAGGACTGCATCCACGGCCACTCGTTCTGGCAGGGCGCGACGATCTTCCCGACCCAGCTCGGCATGGCCGCGTCGTGGGACGCCTCCCTGCTCGAGGAGGCGGCGCGCGTCACGGCGCACGAGGCCGCCGCCACCGGCATCCACTGGACCTTCTCGCCCGTCCTGTGCATCACGCGGGACCTGCGGTGGGGGCGCGTCGACGAGACGTTCGGCGAGGACCCGCTGCTCATCGGGGAGCTCGCGTCGGCGATGGTGCGCGGCTACCAGGGCGACGGCCTCGCCGACCCGACGGCGATCCTCGCCACCGCGAAGCACTTCGCGGGCTACTCGGAGACGCAGGGCGGGCGCGACGCGTCCGAGGCGGACATCTCCCGCCGCAAGCTCCGCTCGTGGTTCCTGCCGCCGTTCGAGCGCGTCGCCCGCGAGGGGTGCCGGACGTTCATGCTCGGCTACCAGACCACGGACGGCGTGCCCATCACGATCAACGAGTGGCTGCTCACCGACGTGCTGCGCGGCGAGTGGGGCTACACCGGGACCCTCGTGACCGACTGGGACAACGTCGGCCGCATGGTGTGGGAGCAGAAGATCATGCCCGACCAGGTCCACGCCGCGGCGGCCGCCGTGCGCGCCGGCAACGACATGATCATGACGACACCGCAGTTCTTCGAGGGCGCGCTCGAGGCCGTCGAGCGCGGCATGCTCACCGAGGCCGAGGTCGACGCCGCCGTCGGACGCATCCTCACCCTCAAGCTGGAGCTCGGGCTGTTCGAGGACCCGCGGCGTCCCGACCCGGGGCGCATCGCGGCGCTCGTGGGCAGCGCCGAGCACGCCGAGGTCAACCTGCGCGTCGCGCGGCGCTCGCTCGTCCTGCTGCGCAACGACGGCACGCTGCCGCTCGCGGGCGGGCACACCCCGGGCGCGGCGCCCGACGGCGACGGGCGCGCGGTGATCGAGGGCGCGCGGCGGGTCGCCGTCGTCGGGCCGCTCGCGGACGACGCGCAGACTCAGCTCGGCGACTGGGCGGGGAGCTCGGGCCAGGCCGACTGGCTGCCCGAGGGCCACCCCCGCGACATGATCACCACGGTGCTCGACGGCCTGCGCGGGCACGTGCCGGCGGGCTGGACCGTGACCCACGCGCGCGGCGCCGACATCCTCACCGAGGAGCCGGACCCGCGCGGCGAGTTCTTCCCCGACGGCCAGCCTCGCCCGCACGTGGTCGTGCCGTGCGCCCCGGACGAGGCGCTCGTCGCCGAGGCCGTCGCCGCGGCGCGGGACGCCGACGTCGTCGTCGCCGTCGTGGGCGACCGCATCGAGCTGGTGGGCGAGGGGCGCTCGACCGCGACGCTCGAGCTGGTCGGCGGCCAGGTCGCGCTGCTCGACGCGCTCGCCGCGACGGGCACGCCGATGGTGGTCGTCCTGCTCGCGTCCAAGCCGCTCGTGCTGCCGCCGTCGGCGCTCGGCGCGGCCGCGCTCCTCTGGGTCGCGAACCCCGGCATGCAGGGCGGGCGCGCGGTCGCCGAGGTGCTGCTGGGCCTCACGGAGCCGTCGGGACGACTGCCGGTCTCGTTCGCGCGGCACGTCGGCCAGCAGCCCACGTACTACAACCAGATCCGCGGCCAGCACGGCGACCGCTACGCCGACCTCACGCAGGAGCCGGCGTTCGCCTTCGGCCAGGGCCTGTCGTACACGACGGTCGAGTACGGGCCGGTCGAGCTCGTCGACGACGTCGTCCGCGTCGGCGACACGGTCACGGCGCGCGTCACCGTCACGAACACGGGCACGCGGCCGACGACCGAGACCGTCCAGGCGTACGTCAGCGACGTCGTCACCTCGGCGAGCTGGGCGGACCAGGAGCTCAAGGCGTTCACCCAGGTGACGCTCGCGCCGGGCGCGTCCGAGGTCGTCACGGTCGAGATCCCGGTGGCGGACCTGACGATCGTCGACGCGGCCGGGCGGCGCGTGGTCGAGCCGGGCGCGTTCGAGCTGCGGGTGGGCCGGTCCTCGCGCGCGGAGGACCTCACGCGCGTCCCGTTCACCGTCGCAACGGACTGACCGGGCACCTCCCGCACGGCCGAGAACGTCCTCCTGAGGCCAGAACGTCCTCGCCGGAGGACGTTCTCGCGCCAGGTGGACGTACTCGACGACCGTCAAGCCGCCGAGTCGCTACTTGAAGTAGAACCAGCCGCCCTGGCTCGCCGCGCGGTCGCTGCTGTCGGTGAGGACGTGGACGCGGTCCGGCTCGGGCCACCCCTGCGCCGCGAACGCGTCGACGACGACCTGACGCAGGCTGTGCAGCCACGCCGGGTCGACCGCCCTGGCCTTCGCAGGGTCCGAGGGGTCGGGGCCGATCGTGAACCACTCCGGCAGCTCCTCCAGGGGCCGGCCGCCGAGCATGATCCACACGACCAGATGAGCCGTGTGGAGGTCGACCGCGCCGTAGTGCCAGACGGAGTCCACGCGCACGCCGTCGTGCTCCCGGCCGATGAGGGCCTCGTGCGCGGCGCGGACGGCGGCGGCCGCACGGGCCACGTTCTCGGGCGAGCGGTACGGGTCCACGCGGCGATCCTCCCAGCCCCACGCGTCCGTCGGGCGCGGCGACGCCCAGGCCGCGCGCCTCGCCGAGGCTGCGTGACTGCGCGCGACGCCACGTCACGACGAACGACCGCCGCGCACTCTGGACACGCGCGGCCCGCTGCGACCACGCTGGGACGGTCGGTCATCGAGGATGCGGACCAGAGGGGGCGAGCGATGCAGCACGTGAGCGACGACCGGACCGAGCGCCCGGACGAGGGGCGGCCCGGCGACGGCAAGGACTGGTACCCGGACATCGTCGAACGACCCGACGGCGAGGGCTGGGGTCGACCCGCCCCCGACGATGACGAGGGCTCTGTCGAGCCCGAGGGCGGCGACGGGGGCGAGCGGACGTCGTGAGCCTGCGGCTGCGGTGGCCGTGGACCCACGAGCCCGAGGGTCCGCCGGCACCGCCGGGGGCAGACGGTCCGGCGGGGCTGCCCGACTGGGACCGGGCGGCGCGGCTCGCAGCCTTCGCCGAGTACGCGACGCAGGACTACGCGCTCTCGAGCGGCGCGGTCGAGCGGTACCGCACCGCCGCGACGTCGACGCAGACGGCGGCCGCGGCGCTGGGCGTCCTGTACACCGGCGCGCTCGCCCTCGTCTTCGGTGAGGACCAGGGCGGCCTGCCGGCGCGCGGGCTGCTGGCACCGGCGTTCCTCGCCGTGTCGCTCGCGGCGTCGACCTGGTACCTGTCGGGGTCGTCGCCCCGGTCCCTGGCGCTGCCCCGGCCGCCGGCGCTCGACGGGACCGACGTCGGGACCACCACGTTCGCGCAGCTCCGTGCGCACCGTCTCCGCGTGACGGCGCTGGTCTCGGTCCGGCTGTGGGCGTTGCGGGTGGGTGCCGGGGCGCTCGCCGTCGCGCTGTTCCTGGCGCCGGCGGCGTTCACGCAGACGCCCCGGGAGCAGACCCTGACCCCGTGGCCGTCCGTGCCGGCCGCGGCGGGTGACGCCGAGCTCGCGCTGTACGAGGCGCAGGTCGCCGAGATCGCGGACGTCCGGGCGAAGCAGCGCGCGGCGCGCGGCGAGTTCTGGACGCCGGCGGACTACGGCTGGGTCGCCGCGGCGGCCGGCGGGCTGGTCGCCCTGGGCGCGGTCGGCAGGCGCACGGCGCGCAAGAGCGCGCAGATCCTCGCGGACATCGAGGCGGCAGCCGCGCCGGCGTGAGGCTCAGTCGTCCGAGCCGCGCCCGCCGTCGTCGTCACCGTGGCGGTCGTCGTCGTCACGGTCGTCACCGTGGCGGTCGTCGTCACGGTCGTCGTCGTCACGGTCGTCGTCGTCACGGTCGTCGCTGTCGTCGGGCGCGTCGTTCACGTCGTCCGAGCCGCGCCCGCCACCCACGCGGCCGTCGCTGTCGTCGGGCGCGTCGTTCACGTCGTCCGAGCCGTGCCCGCCACCCACGCGGCCGTCGCTGTCGTCGGGCGCGTCGTTCACGTCGTCCGAGCCGTGCCCGCCGCCGACCCGGCCGTCGGAGTCGTCGACCGAGGGCCTCGGCGAGGGGACCGCCGACGGGCTCGTGACCGGGCTCGGCGTCACGCTCGGTGACGGGCTCGCGGACGGGCTGTCGTCCGGGGTCGCGCTCGGGCTCGGGGTGGAGACGGCCGGCACGGCGGTCGGCGTCGTGCCGTCCATGGTGCTCGCGACGGCGACGAGGCCGCCGCCCGTGAGCACGACGGCGCCGGCGGCGATGAGGGTCGAGCGGCTGGTCCAGCGCATGGGGGGTACCTCCTGATCGGGGACGCGTCCTCCGCGTCGTGGTGACCACCGTCGCTCCGGCCGCCTGAAGGCCGCGGCAAGCGCCCCCTAAGGAACGGTTAACGCGGGCCGGCACCGCCGCCGCGCACGGTCCCACCGCCCGGACCGGGACCGGGCAGCGTCATCGCGACCCGGGCCCCGCCGAGCCGCCCGCGGTCCACCGCGAGGGCGCCGCCCGCCGCCTCGGCCGTGCGCCGGGCGACGTCGAGGCCCAGGCCGGTCGACCCCGCACCGCTCGCCCCGCGCCCGGCCAGCGCCGCGGCGTCGAAGCCCGGGCCCGCGTCCTCGACGACGACGCGCACGGCGGCGTCGGGCGCGGCCTCGACGCGTACCGCGAGCGCGGCGCCGTCGGGCGTGTGGCTGAAGACGTTGTCGAGCAGCACGTCGAGCGCGGCGCCCAGCTCGTCGGGGGCGACGGCGACCGGGGCGGCGTCCGTCACGTCGACCTCCAGGTCCCGCCCCTGGTCGACCGCGAGCACGCCCCAGAAGGCGGCGCGCTCGCGCACCACGACGGCGGAATCGCAGCTGCCCGTGGCGCCCCGGTGCGCGGGGTGGCGCGCCGTCCACACCACGGCGTCGACGGCCTCGACGAGCTGCTCGACGTGGCCCGCCAAGCGCGCGCGGTCGTCGGGGTCGGGCAGGGAGTCGACGTCGAGCCGGAGCGCCGTGATGGGCGTGCGGAGCCGGTGGGACAGGTCGGCGACGAGCTCGCGCTCGGCGGTGAGCAGGCCGTCCACGCGCGCGCCGAGCCCGTTGAGCACCCGGCCGACGGACGCGACCTCGGGCGGCCCCGACGGCTCGACGCGCGCCGCGAGGTCGCCGGCCCCGAGGCGCTGCGCGACGGCGGACAGGTCGCTCACCGAACGTGCGAGGCGCAGGGCGATGCGGTCCCCCACGAGCGCCGCCGCCGTGAGCAGGACGACGCCGACCGCGGCGAGGACGAGCCACGCCTCGCGCACGCCCGCGGTGAGCTCCGCGTCGGGCACGACCGTGCGCACGACCGAGACCCCCGCGGCGTCGACCACGGGCAGGACGACCTCGACGCCGTCCGCGGCACGCGCCGTGAGGGCGGAGCCCGTCGCGGCGGCGAGCGCGACGGCGTCGGACGGGTCGGACGCCGCCGGCGGCGCCCCGACGGTGCTGCCGTCGGGCCGGAAGACCGTCGTGCGACGCTCGCCCGCGTTGACCCGCAGCAGCGCGGCCTCGAGCCTCGCGTCGTCGCCCGCGACCCCGCCCGCGAGGGCCGCGACGCCCTGCGCCTCCTGCCGCGCGGCCGAGACGGCGCGGTCCTCGGCGAGCGAGCGCGCGAGCAGGCCGAGCGGGACGAGGAACGCCACGAGCACGACCGACGTCATCGCGAGGCCGTACCGGACGAGGAGGCGTCTCACGGCCGGTCCGGCTCGGGCGGCGCGAGCTTCACCCCGACGCCGCGCACCGTGTGCAGGTAGCGCGGGCGGTCGGCGCTCTCGCCGAGCTTGCGGCGCAGCCAGCTGAGGTGGACGTCGACCGTCTTGTCGGCGCCCCCGTAGGGCTGCTTCCACACCTCGGCGAGCAGCTCCCGCTTGGTGACGACCTCGCCCGGGCGCTCGGCGAGGTGCTCGAGCAGGTCGAACTCCTTCGGGCTGAGCTCGAGCGGCCGGCCGTCGAGCAGCACCGTCCGCGCCCGGGCGTCGACGACGAGGCCCCCCACGTGCAGCGGCGCCGCGGGGCGCCGGGGATCGGCGCGGCGCAGGACCGCGCGGATCCGCGCGTCGAGCTGGTCCGCGGCGAACGGCTTGGTGAGGTAGTCGTCCGCGCCAGCGTCGAGCAGCTCGACGATCGCCGGGCCGTCGTCGCGCGCGCTCACGACGATGACGGGCACCGTGCTCACCGCGCGGATCATCGCGAGGAGCGCCGCGCCGTCGAGGTCCGGCAGGCCGAGGTCGAGCAGCACGACGTCGGGCCGGTGCTCGACGAGGCTCTGCAGGCCGCCGAGGGCGGTGGGCGCCGTCATGGTCGAGTGGTCGCGCGCCGTCAGGGCGCGCACGAGCGCGGTCCGGATCGTCGCGTCGTCCTCGATGATCAGCACGTCGGCCACGGATCGACGCTAGGGCATCGGCGCCCGCCGCCGAGCTCGGGACGGCCCCCGGACCGGACCTTGTCGTCCCCTTGGCGTCGCCTTGAGGTGGCCGTCCGGCACCATGCACCCATGGACGACGACGCGCGCACCGGGACACCGGCCACCCCCCGCGCCCTCCCGCGCGCCGCCGCCGTCGCGCTGTGGCTGCTCGCGGCCCTCGTGGCGGGCGGCGTCGCGTGGTGGGCGGTCGCCGCCGTCGGCGGGGAGAGCGGCGCCGACGGCCGCGTGCTCACGCAGCACGAGGTCGCCGCCGCCCTCGCCGAGGCGAGCGCCGCCCCGACGCAGCCGCCCGCGACTCCGACCCCGACCCCGTCGTCGACCCCCACCGCGTCGCCCACGCCCGGCTCGACGACGCCGCCGGCCACCGCTCCCGTGGTGCGGGTCTGGGACGTGAGCGGCGGCCAGGTCGCGGCGCAGTGCGACGGCTCCGCCATCGCGCTCGTCTACGCGACGCCCCTCGACGGCTGGACCGTCGAGGTCGACGGTGCGGGTCCCGATCAGGTCGACGTCGAGCTGCGGCAGGGGGAGCTCGAGACGAAGCTCCGCGCGACGTGCGTCGACGGCGTGCCCACGCAGACCGTCGAGTCGGACGACGACCACGACGACTGACACCCCATCTCACCCGGTGGCGACCTCACCGCGACCCCGCCCGCGGCCGATGGGTCCACAGGCCCGGCGGACGCCCGGTGCCGGGACGGAGGGCCGGACGTGCGCCGCGGGGCAGCTGCAGCAACCACCACCCGACGGACGACGGCGGTCCGTGCCGCGCTCGCGCTCGGCCTCGCGCTCGGGCTCGGCCTCGCCGCCGCCCCGCTCGCGGAGGCGGCCGTGACCCCCGCGGTGCCCGCGACCTCCACCCCGCTGCCCGCGGGCTGCGCGACGCGCCTCGGGCTCGGCGTGTTCACCCCGGGCCAGCCCAACTCGACCGTCGCGCTGACGGCGTTCGAGACGGCGCTCGGCCGGCGCGCCGACGTCGCCCTGACCTTCACGTCCTTCCGGTACCCGCTCAACGGGCCGGCGCTGCGGGCCGTCGCCGCCGAGGGGCGCCTCCCGCTCATCACGCTCGAGCCGTGGGACCCGACCGTCCCGACCGAGAACCGCTACTCGCTGCAGGCGATCGCCGCGGGCGAGCACGACGCGTACCTCCGCGCGCAGGCCGCGACGCTGCGCACGCTCGGGTACCCCGTGGTGCTCCGCTTCGCGCACGAGATGAACGGCAGCTGGTACCCGTGGGGGGCCGGCGTGCAGGGCAACACCCCCGCCGACTACGTCGCCGCGTACCGCCACGTGCACGACCTCATGACCGCCGAGGGCGTGACCACCGCGCAGTGGCTCTGGTCCCCCGCGACGCTCGACGGCCCGTCGATCGCCGACGTCGCGCCGTTCTACCCCGGGGACGCCTACGTCGACTGGGTCGGGCTGAGCGTCTACTTCGACCAGGCGTCGGACACGTGGGCGACGTCGGCCGCCCCGACCGTCCGACGCCTCGCCGACGTCGCCCCGGGCCGCCCGCTCTACGTCGCCGAGGCGGGCGTGCTGCCCGGCGCGGCCCGTCCGGCCATGATCGGCGACATGGTCGCCGGCCTCGCGGCGACGCCGCAGGCCATCGGCCTCACGTGGTTCGACGTCGCCTCGCGCCAGGACTGGCGGATCGCGGCCGAGCCCGCGTCGCTGGCCGCGCTGCGCGACGGGGTCGAGGCCGCGGACTCGAGCCCGACGACGTCGCTCGCGGCGATGCGGGCGGCCGGCGAGACCGGCCCCGCGACGCTCTGCTTCACGCGCGAGCGCCTCGGCGCCGCACCCGCGCTCCTCGCCGCGCCCGCGCCGTCTCCCGCCCCGGACGCGACGGCCCCCGCGACCGGCGGCGCCGCACCCGCGACCGGCGGCGCCGCGCCCGTGACCGACGCGCCGACGGCCGACCCCACCGCGCTGGAGACCGCCGCCACGCCGACGCCGGGGTCGCGGCACCGCTGAGGGAATGCGTCACGCCGGTGGGCGTTGTGCAGTCCATGACCATCCTCGGACTCATCGGATCCGGCGCCATCGGCTCCCAGCTCGCGCGCCTCGCCACGCGCGTCGGGCACGACGTCGTCGTGAGCAACTCCCGCGGGCCGCACACGCTCGTGGACCTCGTCGCCGAGCTGGGTGACCGCGCCCGCGCGGGCACGCCCGACGAGGCCGCCGAGGCCGACGTCGTCGTCGTCTCGGTGCCCCTGCACGCGATCGACGCCCTGCCCGTCGAGCCGCTCGCGGGCAAGGTCGTCGTCGACACCACCAACTACTACTGGCAGCGCGACGGGCACGTCCCCGAGCTCGACGCCGGGGAGCTCACCAGCTCCGAGCTCCTCCAGCGGCGCCTGCCGGAGTCGCACGTGGTCAAGGCGTTCAACCACATCGAGGCCGCCGCCCTGACCGGCCACGCCCAGCCCGCCGGCACGCCCGACCGCCGCGCGCTCGTGGTCGCCGGCGACGACGCCGACGCGCGCGCCCGGGTCGCGCGGCTGATCGACGCCTTCGGCTTCGACCCGGTCGAGGTCGACGCGCTCGCCGAGACGTGGCGCATCGAGCCGGGCACGCCCGCCTACGGCCCGCGGCGCACGGCCGAGGAGCTGCGCGCCGACCTCGCCGGCGCCGTCCGCGCACCCCGGGCCTGAGGCACGTCGCGCCGGGCGGTCACCCCGCGGTCGGGACCGCCAGGCGCACGTCCTCGCCCGAGAGCTCGGCGCGGAAGCCGTCGTCCTGCACGGTGACCTCCCGGAGCACGAGGCCCTCGGGGAGCCCCTGGATCTCGTGCTCGATGGTGACGAGCTGCCGCGCGAGGGCGCCGAGCACGCCGGACAGGAACGCCGGCCCGCCGACGTCGACCGTGCGGGGCTCGACCACGAGGAGGCCCTGCTCGACGGAGACGGTGCCCGTGGCGACGACCGTGAGCACGCGGCCGGCGACCTCGACGTCCCGCGTCACCGCGGCGAGGCCGTCGGGCGCGGGGCCCACGACGACGTCGTCGGCGATCTGCTCGGCGACGAGGTCGAAGGGGACGGTCGCGTCGACGCTCATCGCGCCCGCGACGAGGCCGTCGGGTCCCGTGCGCACGTCCTGACCGACGGCGCTGACGTCGTGCAGCGCTCCGTCGGGCGTCGCGACGGTCGCCGCGTCGAGCACGAGCCCGGTGAGCCAGATCTCGCCAGGCTCGAGGTCGGCGGGCGGGTCCACGGACTCGCCGGGCGCGGCCGGGTCCGGCTCCGGCCCCGCGGCGTCCGGTGCGCCCGCGGGCGACGTCGCGGCCCAGAGCAGCACGGCCCCGGCCACGACGAGCACCGCGAGCATGAGGCCCGCACCCACGAGCCGGTCCAGCGTCCGGCGGCTGAGCCCGCGGCGCTCAGGCGCCGGCGCCGCCTGGTCCGGCGAGGCCGGGCACGGCGAGCCGGCTCGGTCGCCCGCGGTACCCGCCGCCCGCCCCGCGGCGACTCCCGTCGTGCCATCGGGGGCGGCGAGCCCCGGCTGCTGCTCCTCACGCTCCATCGCGCCAGTCTGGCGCGATGGGCCGTGCGCGCGACCGGAGCCTTCCGGGGCACCCGACCCGCGGCGTAGGTTCACCCGGTGAGCTTCGCCGTCTCCGCCGACGCGTACGGGCGCTTCATGGGCCGCTTCTCGGAGCCGCTCGCGGCGCACCTCGCCGACGCGGCCGACGTCCGACCCGGCCACCGCGCCGCCGACGTCGGCTGCGGCCCGGGGGCGCTCACCGCCGAGCTCGTCGCGCGGCTCGGCGAGGACGCCGTCGTCGCGGTCGACCCGTCGCCGCCGTTCGTCGCCGCGACCCGGGCGCGCTTCCCCGGCGTGCAGGTGGTCGAGGGCGTCGCGGAGGCGCTGCCGTTCGCCGACGACACCGTCGACCGGGCCCTCGCGCAGCTCGTCGTGCACTTCATGAGCGACCCGGTGCGCGGCATCGCCGAGATGGCGCGCGTGACCCGGCCCGGGGGCGTCGTCGCGGCGTGCGTGTGGGACCACGCGGGCGGCGGGAGCCCGCTCACGACGTTCTGGGACGCGGTGCACGACCTCGACCCGGACGCCCCGGGGGAGGCGACGCTCGCCGGCGCCCGCGAGGGACACCTCGTCGAGCTGTTCGAGGAGGCGGGCCTGCGCGACGTCCAGGGGTCGCGCCTCGCGGTCGACGTCGCCTTCGCGTCGGCCGACGCGTGGTGGGAGCCGTTCACGCTCGGCGTCGGTCCGGCCGGCGCGTACGTGGCGCGCCTCGACGCGGACGCACGAGACGCCCTGCGCCGGCGGTGCGCGGAGCTGCTCCCCGAGCCGCCCTTCGACCTCACGGCCGCGGCCTGGTGCGCGGTGGGCGTGGTCTGAGCCCGCCCTGCGCCGGTGCGGTCGACCCGCGGAGGGTTCGGGTCGCCATCCGAGCCGAACCCTCCGCCGTGGGTGCTCCCGCTCAGGTGGTCGTGAGGGACCCCGGGTCCGCGCCCGTGGCGACCGGGCGGGACGGGTCGCGGACCCAGTGGGACCACGAGCCCGGGTAGAGCGCGAGGTCCACGCCCGCGACCTCCCCGGCGAGCACGAGCTGCGCCGCCGTCACGCCCGAGCCGCAGTACGCGGTCGCGGGACCATCGACCGCGAGCACCTCGCGCAGCTCCGCCGCCGCGAGGAACCGGCCGTCCGGCCCGTAGACGGTCGACGTCGGGCGCGAGAGCGCGCCCGGGACGTGCCCGGCGACCGGGTCGATCGGCTCCGTCTCGCCGCGGTAGCGCTCGGCGGCGCGCGCGTCGAGCAGGGTGCCGGCCCGGCCCGCGAGCACGTCGTCCGCGCCGGCCGTCGGCAGCCCGCCGGGCCGCACGACGGCGTCCGGCGCCGGCACCGGGGCGACGTCGCCCGCCTCGAGCGGACCGCCCGCCGCGACCCAGGCGGGCAGGCCGCCGTCGAGGACCGCGACCCGGTCGTGCCCCGCCCAGCGCAGCACCCACCACGCGCGCGCGGCCGCGGCGCCCGAGCCGCCGTCGTACACGACGACGTCGCGGGACGGGCCCACGCCCAGGCGGCGCAGCGTCGCGACGAGGTCCTCCGGGTCGGGCAGCGGGTGACGGCCGCCCTCCCCGGGCGCCGCCGCGAGGTCGGCGTCGAGGTCGCAGAAGACGGCCCCGGGCAGGTGCCCGGCGCGGTAGGCGTCGCCGTCCGCTCCCGCGAGCGTCCAGCGGACGTCGAGCAGCAGCGGCGGCCCGTCCTGGCCGAGGCGGGCGAGCAGGGCGGCGGCGTCCACGAGCGGCGTGCGGTCCATGCCCCCACAGTGCCAGCCCGCGGATCACACCGACGCGGCGTCCACCCGGGACGTCGAGCCGTCCGCCGCGGGTCGCGCCGTGGGAATCTAGGCGTCATGGCCGCCGACCACGCCGCGCTCTTCCCGGGCAAGCACTTCATCAGCACGGCGCTCGAGGCCCTCGAGACCAAGACGGCGATGTCGGGCGACCTCGCGCGGCGCTACCTCCAGCGCGCCGCGATGGCCGGCTTCATCATCGGCGTCCTCTACGCGACCAACTACGCGGTCATCGCGGCGTTCGACGCTGTCGACGTGGGCGGCTCGACGCTCCGCCCGCTCGGCCGGATCGCGGGCGCGCTGGCGTTCGGCTGGGCGCTCGTCTTCATCTACTACACGAAGTCCGAGCTCCTGACGTCGAACATGATGATCGTCTCGATCGGCGCCTACTACCGCCGGACGTCGTGGTCCAAGGCCCTGCGCGTCCTCGGCCTGTGCTACCTCGGCAACCTGCTCGGCGGCGTCGTCGTCGCGGTGCTCCTGCGGTTCTCGACGCTGCTCGACGGCGCGCCGCACGACGAGATGGTCGCCTCGGTCGACCACAAGCTCGCGTACATCACGGAGGGCGCGGCGGGCTGGGGCGACCTCCTGGTGCGCGCGATCCTGTGCAACTTCCTCATCAACGTCGCGATGCTGCTGGTCTACAACGGGATCATCAAGGACGACCTCACGCGCAGCCTCGCCATGATCATGTCCGTCTTCATCTTCGCGTTCCTCGGGCTCGAGCACTCGGTCGCGAACACGGTCCTCTTCACGATCGTCGGCCTGCGCGACGGCATCGACGTCGGGCTCGCGGCGGCGAACCTGGGCATCGCCCTGCTCGGCAACTTCCTCGGCGGCGGGCTGCTCATCGGCCTGTACTACGCCTACGTCAACGACGACGCCGCCTACCTCCGCCGCCACGCGGCGGGCCGGGGCCCGACCGCCTGACCGGGTCGCGCCGGAGGTCAGCCCGCTCGCGCCGCGCTCCAGGCGGCCAGGTCGGCCATCGGCAGGGCCGGGCTCCAGAGGTACCCCTGGGCCGTCTCGCAGCCCATGACCGTGAGCACGTCGCGCTGCTCCGCGGTCTCGACCCCCTCGGCGACCGTGCGCAGCCCGAGGGCACGCGCGAGCTGGACGACGGACGACACGACCGCGAGGTCCTCCGACGAGCCCGCGACCCCCCGCGTGAACGGGCGGTCGACCTTCAACCGGTCCACGGGCAGGCGCCGCAGGTAGGCGAGGGAGGAGTACCCGGTGCCGAAGTCGTCGAGGACGCGGTGGCCCACGGCGAGGGCCGCGTCGGCGTCCAGGCCCGGGCACAGCAGCACGAACTCGTCGCCGCCCAGGCGCGCGACCGTGTCGCCCGGCCGCACCGACGAGCCGAGCCGCTCGGCGACGAGGACGAGCAGCTCGTCACCCACGTGGTGCCCCGAGCTGTCGTTGACCATCTTGAACTGGTCGAGGTCGAGGAACAGGACGGCCGTCGGCGCCCCCGCGCGCGCCCCGCCGCGAGGGCCTGCTCGAGCCGGTCCACGAGGAGGGTCCGGTTCGGCAGCCCGGTGAGCGAGTCGTGCAGCGCCTGGTGCGCGAGGGCCTCCTGCATGCGGTGGCGCTCCGTGGTGTCGCGCCCGAACACCGACACCCCGACCACGCGGCCGTCGTCGCGGACGGGCGAGATCGTCAGCGAGACGTAGGTGCGACCGCCGTCGGGCGCGTCGAGATCCGTCTCGACGTCGCTCACCTTGCGTCCGCCGAGCACCGTCGCCAGGCGCGCGTCGACCTCGGCGCGGTCGAGCCGCGGCAGCAGCGTGCTCCAGTGGCGTCCGAGAGCGCCCGCCTCGGTGACGCCGTGCAGCCGGGCGGCGGCGGGGTTCCAGCTGGTGATGCGTCCGTCCGGCGTGAGCGCGACGACGGCGTCCGCGGTGGACTCGACGAGCTGGCGGTAGCGCTCGGTGCCCGCCTCGAGCGCGCGGTGCTGGCGCTGCACCTCGACCAGGAGGTCGTCGCGCGGCGTGAAGAACAGCTCGGTGAAGCGGAACGGCTCCCCGACCTCGTCGCCGCGCCGCCGCCCGTGGACCAGGACGAAGAGGAGGAGGGGCACCGCGTACGCGAGCGCGAGCACGAGCTTCGCCTGGACGCCTCCCGCGACGAGCGCGCCCAGGTCGGGGGACGTCGGCGCGGCGAGCACCGGGAAGACCACGCCGTCGAGCACGAGGACCGCGACGAAGAGGAGCACCGGGAAGACCACGCCGTCGAGCACGAGGACCGCGACGAAGAGGAGCACCTGGAGGGCGGCCTGGGCCGCCCGGGCGCGCACCCGCCACTTCACCGCCTCGAGCACGACGGCGATGAGTGCGAGCTCGGCGACGATGAGCAGACCGCCCACGAGCACCACGGTCAGCGAGACCGTGAACACCTCGGGCAGCACGCCGAACCGGTTGACCACGCCCGGCGTGCGCAGCGCCTCCGCGGTGAGCGAGAAGAGCGCGATCTTGAACACGTTGACCGCGACCACGATCTTGACGAGGTTGCGGATGACCCGTGGGTCGTGGCCGCCGGCGACCAGCATGAACGCCGTGAGGATCAGCGCGCCGTAGAGGACGCTCCCCGCACTGAGGGTGACCGGGTCCGAGAGCGGGACGGCGAAGACCGAGCCGAAGAAGCCGCCCACGAGCAGCACCATCGCGACGTACACGTAGCAGAGCACGAGGCGCACGGGCCGGCGGAAGAACGCGAAGCAGAACGGGAAGGCGGCGTAGAGCAGCACCTTCGCGACCACCAGGCCCCACGCGGACATGCGCCCCCCCCCCCCGCCGACGACGGTCACCAGGGTCCCACGCCCGCCCGCCAGCGCCCGCTCGGGTCCTCCGCTCGGCCGAGGGCGCGCGGCCGCGCCTGGGCCCGAGGGCCTGGGTCGGAGGTCCGGCGCCGTGCTCCACCCGCGCGCCTAGCGTGGAGGTGCCAGCGTCGGCACGCACCGTCGGTCTCGTGGACCGCCGGGCTCCGGCGTCGTCGACGCGGCGGGGACCGAGTCCGACGGAGGACGACGTGCACAGGCAGCCACCCCCGAGCGAGCCGGCGCACGCGCCGCTGCCGACGCTCACGGCCGACGGCCGACCCGTCCCGGTGCACCCGGGCCAGACGCTCCACGCGGCGCTGCGCGACGCCGGCGTCGACGTGCCGGGGTTGTGCGACGACGTCCGGCTCGACCGGCCCCACGGCACGTGCGGGCTGTGCGTGGTCGAGGTGGAGGACGTCGACGGGCCGCCGCGCCGCCTCCAGGCGTGCCGGACGCCCGCGCGCCCGGGCATGGTCGTGCGCACCAGCACGCCCGCGATCGAGGCCTACCGGACCGCGCGCCTCGAGACCCTCCTGTGCGACCACGACGGCGACTGCGTCGCGCCGTGCGTCGCCGCGTGCCCCGGCTCCGTCGATGTCCAGACCTACCTGCGCCTCGTCGCCGAGGGCAACCACGAGGCGGCGCTGCGCGTCATCAAGGACCGCAACCCGTTCCCGTCGGTGTGCGGGCGCGTGTGCCCCCACCCGTGCGAGGAGGCGTGCCGCCGGTCGCTCGTCGACGAGCCCGTCGCCATCAACGCGGTCAAGCGGTTCGCAGCCGACTGGGACCGCGCGCGCGAGCAGCCCTGGCTGCCCGCGGTCGCGCCGCCGAGCGGCAGGCGCGTCGCCGTCGTGGGGTCCGGGCCGTCCGGCCTCGCCGCGGCCTACTACCTCGCGATCGCGGGCCACGCGGTCACGGTCTACGAGAAGCAGGACCGCCCCGGCGGCATGCTCCGGTACGGCATCCCCGACTACCGGCTCCCGACGGACGCGCTCGACCACGACGTCGACGTCGTGCGCGCGCTGGGCGTCGAGATCGTCACCGGGCGCACGCTCGGCGCCGACCTGCGCCTCGCGGACCTGCGCCGCGACCACGACGCCGTCTACCTGGCGATCGGGTCGGGGCGCCCGACGCCGCTGCGCCTCGCGGACCTGCGCCGCGACCACGACGCCGTCTACCTGGCGATCGGGTCGTGGCGCCCGACGCCGCTGCGCGTCGAGGGCGAGGACCTGCCCGGCGTGCACCGCGGGATCGAGTACCTCGAGGACGTGACGAACGGCGTGCGCGTGCCGCTCGGCGCGACCGTCGTCGTCGGCGGCGGGAACACCGCCGTGGACTGCGCGCGCACCGCGCTGCGCGGCGGCGCGACCCACGTCACGCTCGTCTACCGGCGCGGCCGCGACGAGATGCCCGCCGAGCCGCACGAGGTCGCCGACGCGCTCGCCGAGGGCGTCGAGCTCGTGCTCCTCACCGCGCCGACGCGCATCGCCGCGGCGGGCGGCCGCCTGGAGGTCCACTGCGTGCGCATGGCGCTCGGCGAGCCCGACGCGAGCGGCCGGCGGCGGCCCGTGCCGGTCGTGGGCAGCGAGCACGTGCTCGTCGCCGACACCGTGATCGGCGCCGTCGGGCAGAGCACCGACGCCGCGGTCGTCGCGGGCGGGCTCGCGGGGGACGTAGCCGTGGGCACCGACCGCTGGGGCGACGTGCGCGTCGACGGCGGCACGCTCGAGACGGACGTGCCCGGCGTGCTGGCGGGCGGGGACTGCGTGACCGGGCCAGCGACGGTGATCCAGGCCGTCGCGGCGGGACGGCGCGCCGCGTCGGCGATCGACCAGCTGGTCCGCACGGGCCGGGTCGAGCCCGAGGCGACGGACTACGCGTGCAGCCGCGGCACCCTCGAGGACCTCGACCGGCACGAGTGGGAGGACGAGCCGCGCATCCCCCGCACCGTCATGCCCACGGTCCCGGTGCCCCAGCGCGTCGGGTCGTTCGTCGAGGTGGAGACCGGGCTGACCGAGGCGCAGGCGCGCGCCGAGGCCGCGCGGTGCCTCGAGTGCGGCTGCTCGACCCGCGACACGTGCCCCCTGCGGCGCGAGGCGTCCGCGGCCGGGGTCGTGTGGCTGCCGCCGCTGCACGTCCGGCCGCGCGTGCCCGTGCAGCGGGACCACGCGTTCATCGTGCGCGACCCCAACAAGTGCATCGCGTGCGGCCTGTGCGTGGCCGCGTGCGCCGAGATCGAGGGCGTCGGCGTGCTCGACCTGCGCATGCGCGACGGGCGACTCGTCGTGGGGACGCTCGACGACCTCCCGCTCGGCGCGACCGACTGCGTCTCGTGCGGGCAGTGCGTGCGCGCGTGCCCGTGCGGCGCGCTCGACCACGTCCGCGCCACGGGGGACGTCTTCCGCGCGATGAACGACCCGGGCACCGTCGTCGTGGGGTTCGTCGCGCCGGCCGTGCGGACCGTGGTGGCCGCCCGGTACGGCGTCGCGCCCGCCGACGCCTCGGCCTTCGTCGCGGGCCTGCTGCGCCGCGTCGGCTTCGACCGCGTCTTCGACTTCGCGTTCGCGGCCGACCTCACGGTGCTCGAGGAGACCACCGAGCTGCTCGGCCGCGTCACCGGCGGCGGCGTCATGCCCCTGTTCACGTCGTGCTGCCCGGGCTGGGTGTCGCTCGTCGAGCGGCGGTGGCCGGGGATGATCCCGCACCTGTCGAGCTGCCGGTCGCCGCAGCAGATGATGGGCGCGACGGTGCGGCAGCACTACGCGCGCCAGGCCGGCCTCGACCCCGCGACCCTGCACGTCGTCTCGATCGTCCCGTGCCTCGCGAAGAAGGACGAGGCGGTGCGTCCCGGCCTCGCGCGCGACGGCCGGCCCGACGTCGACTCCGTGCTCACGACGACCGAGCTGCTCGAGATGGCGGACACGCTGCGCCTCGAGGCGGCCGACGTCGTCCCGGGCGCGTTCGACCCGCCGTACGCGCAGGTGAGCGGGGCGGGCGTCCTGTTCGGGGCGTCCGGCGGCGTCGCGGAGGCCGCGCTGCGGCTCGCCGTCGAGCGCCTCACGGGCGACCTGCCCGGGCGGCTCGACTTCCACGAGGTGCGCGGGCTCGAGGGGTTCAAGGAGGCGACGGTCGTCGCGGGCGACGCGACGCTGCGGGTCGCCGTGATCTCCGGCCTCGGCAACGTCGACGGCCTCGTGCGGCGCATCCTCGCGGGCGAGGACGTGGGCTACGACCTCGTCGAGGTCATGGCGTGCCCCGGCGGGTGCATCAACGGCGCCGGGCAGCCGCTGCCCGAGCGCTCCTCGGAGCTGCCCGAGCGCCAGGGCGTGCTCGTCGAGATCGACCGACGCTCGGAGCACCGGCGCTCGCAGGAGAACCCCGACCTCCTGCGGCTCTACGACGAGTTCTACGGCGAGCCCGGCTCGCCGCTCGCGCACGAGCTGCTGCACACCTCCTACGCCCCGGTCCGGCCGTGAGCACGGGCCGGCGGGCGCTCGCCCCGCGGCTCGGACGGCGTGGGGTCGCCGCGTTCGCGGCGGGCGCGCTCGCCGCGGCCGTGCTCGCGGGCTGCGGGGGCGCGGCGGGCCAGCCGGACCCTGCGCCCACGCCCGACGACGCCGTCGCCGCCGTCGTCGAGGTGGAGCCCACCGTGCGCGTCGCGTCGCTGCGCGGCCCCACGACGATGGCGCTCGTCGGCCTCGCGCGCGACGTCGAGGCCGGCACGGCCGCGCACGACTACGCGATGACGACCTACGGGACGCCCGACGAGGTGGTGCCGAGGATCGTCCAGGGCGAGGTCGACGTCGCCCTGCTGCCCGCGAACCTCGCGGCGGTGCTGCACGCGCGGACCGCGGGCACGGACGGCGCGATCCAGGTCGCGGCGACGTCGAGCCTCGGCACGCTCGAGGTCCTCGAGCACGGCGACACCGTGCACGCGATCGGCGACCTCGCCGGACGCACGGTCCTCAGCCCTGGCAAGGGCACGGCGCCCGAGCACGTCCTCGCCGACCTCCTGCGTGGCAGCGGGCTCGAGCCGGGCGTCGACGTCGCGGTCGAGTTCTCGAGCGAGGCGACGGAGGTCGCGGCGCGGCTCGCGAGCGAGCCCGGCGCGATCGCGGTGCTGCCCCAGCCGTACGCGACCGCTCTCACGCTCGGGCACCCCGAGGTGCGCCGTGCGCTGAGCCTCACCGACGTGTGGGCGCAGGTGCACCCCGACTCGCGCATCGTCACGAGCGTCGTCGTCGTGCGGCGCGCGTTCGCCGAGGAGCACCCCGACCTCGTCGCGGGCGTCCTCGACGAGATCGAGGCGTCCGGCGCGTGGGTCGCGGCCCACCCGGCCGACGCCGCGCCGCTCGTCGTGGCGGCGGGCATCGCGCCGTCGCCCGCGGTGGCCGAGGCCGCGATCCCGGCGTCGGGCCTCGAGCACCTCGAGGGCGCCGCGCTGCGCGACGCCCTCGAGGGCTACCTCGCGGTGCTGCACGCCGCGGACCCGGCCTCGGTCGGGGGGAGCATGCCCGGTGACGACTTCTACCTCGCTCCCTGACGCGGGCGCCCCGGCCGTGACCGTCGCGGCGGCGCGACGGGAGTCGCCGTGGCGGCGCTGGCGCACGCCGCTCGCCGTCGGCGTCTGGCTGCTCGTGTGGCAGGGCGCGGCCGTCGCCGTCGGTCGCGACGTGCTGCTCGTGGGGCCGATGGACGTCCTCGTGCGGCTGGGCGAGATCGCGCCGACGGCGGACTTCTGGGCCACCGTCGCGCACACGTCGCTGCGGGTCGGGGGCGGCTTCGCGCTCGGCGTCGTCGCGGGCACGCTGCTCGCCGTCGCGGCCGCGGCGGCGCCGCTCGTCGACGCGCTCACGGCGCCTCTGCTCGGGGCCGTCCGGAGCACGCCGGTCGTGAGCTTCATCATCCTGGTGCTGCTCTGGGCGGACAGCGGGCGCCTCGCGCTCGTCGTCAGCGCGCTCATGGTGCTGCCCGTCGTGCAGCTCAACGTGCTCGCGGGGATCCGCGCGCGCGACGGCGCGCTGCTCGAGGTGGCGCGCGTGTTCCGCGTCCCGGCGCTGCGCCGCGTGCGCGCGGTCGACCTCCCCGCGGTCGCGCCGTTCCTCGTCGCGGCCTGCCGGATCGGCGTCGGCCTCGCCTGGCGCAGCGGCGTCGCGGCCGAGGTCATCGGTCTGCCGGACGGCAGCATCGGCGAGCGGCTCTACGACGCGAAGCTGTTCCTCAGCACGGCCGACGTGCTCGCGTGGACGCTCGTCGTCGTCCTCCTGGGCATGGCGTGCGAGCGGCTCGTGGTGGTGCTCGCGCGGCGGGTCCCCGGCGGGGCACCCTCGGCCGGCGCCCCGCCCGGGCGGAGGTGACCCGGTGATCCGGCTACGCGGGGTCGGCGTGGAGCTCGGCGGGCGCGCCGTGCTCGACGGGCTCGACCTCGACCTGCCGGACGCGAGCGCGACGGCCGTCATGGGCCCCAACGGCTCGGGCAAGACGACGCTCGCGCGGGTGCTGCTCGGCCTCGTGGAGCCGACGTCGGGCACGGTCGAGGGCCTGACCGGGCTCGCGCGGGCGGCCGTGTTCCAGGAGGACCGCCTCGTCGGGCACCTCGACGCCGTGGGCAACGTGCGCCTCGTGCTGCCGCGCGCCGTGCCGACCGGTCACGTCGTCGACGCGCTCGTCGCGACCGGCCTCACGGGCGCGGACCTCACCGCGCCGGTCCGGACGCTCTCGGGCGGGCAGCGCCGGCGCGTCGCCGTCGTGCGCGCACTGCTCACCGACGCCGACCTCGTGGTGCTCGACGAGCCGTTCACGGGCCTCGACGGGCGCGCGCGGCGGCTCACCCGCACCCTCGTGCGCGAGCGCTGCGCCCGTCGGACCACGGTCCTCGTCACCCATGACGCCGACGACGTCGCGTGGTTCGGCGCGCGGCTCGTGACGCTGCCCGCCGCATCGGAGCCCTCCCCGGCCACGCCCGCCTCGCGCGCCGCCGCCACCGCGGGACGCCCGACGGCCCGCGAGCCGGTCAGCAGCAGCGGCCCTGCGGCTCCCGGTCCTGCCGGTCCGTCCGGTCGCGCCAGAACTCCCGCGCGGACATGACGCCCGGGTCGCCCGGGCCCCGGCCGTGCGCGGCCTCGTGCTCGAGGTACCGCTCGTAGGCGTCCTCGCCCAGCAGGCCGCGGAGGAACCAGCCGATCCCCCGCCGCGCACGGGGGCCGGGTCGGGCGGTCGTCGCGCTCATCCGTGGCTCCTCGCCCGCGGGCGCGGGTGCGCGGCCTCGTGCTCCTGCCACCGCGCCTCGAGCGCCTTCTCGGGCGGCGTCGTGACGAGACCGGCGGGGGCGTAGATCCGCGACGCCGACGGCGGGTCCTCGGCGCTCGCCGCGTGGCCCGAGCGGTAGGAGCGCCAGGTCGCCCACGCGGCCGTGAGGATGACGACGATCGCGAGCGTCACGAAGACGATCGACAGCACGCCCTGGATCATCGTGTTGCGCACCACGGCGCGCATCGCCTCGACGCTCGTCGCGGTGCCGAAGCTCGTCTCGCCGGCCGCGAGCGCGTCGGCGAACGCGCGGTTCTGCGCGAAGTACCCGATGGCCGGGACGGGCGAGAAGATCTTCTGGAACGACGCCGTGATCGTCACCGCGGCCGCGAATCCGAGCGGCAGGACGACGACCCACAGGTACCGGAAGCGCTGCTGCTTGGCGACGATCGCCATGCACACCGCGAGCGCGATCGCGGCGAGCAGCTGGTTCGCGATGCCGAAGAGCGGGAAGAGCGTGTTGATCCCCCCGAGCGGGTCCGTCACGCCCATGAGGAGCACCGCGCCCCAGGCGCCGACCATGACCGCCGTCGCGAGCCAGGCGCCCGGTCGCCACGACGTGTCGCGGAAGCGCGGGACGACGTTGCCGATCGAGTCCTGGAGCATGAAGCGCGCGACGCGCGTGCCGGCGTCGACCGCGGTGAGGATGAACAGCGCCTCGAACATGATCGCGAAGTGGTACCAGAACGCCATCATCCCGCTGCCCCCGACGAGCTGCTGCATGATGTGCGCGAGGCCCACGGACAGGGTCGGCGCGCCGCCGGTGCGCGAGACGATCGTCTCCTCGCCGACGTCCTCGGCGGTCTGCGTGAGCATCTCCGGCGTGAGCTCGACGCCCGTGAGGCCCAGCCCGTTGACGAAGGCGACGGCGCCCTCGACGGTGCCGCCGGTCGCCGCGCCCGAGGCGTTCATCGCGAAGTAGATCCCACGGTCGATCGAGAGCGCCGCGACGAGCGCCATGATCGCGACGAACGACTCCATGAGCATGCCGCCGTAGCCGATGAGGCGCGTCTGGCGCTCCTTCTCGACGAGCTTGGGCGTGGTGCCCGACGAGATGAGCGCGTGGAACCCGGACAGCGCGCCGCACGCGATCGTCACGAAGAGGAACGGGAAGAGCGACCCGGCGACCACGGGACCCTGGCCGTTGCGCGCGAACTCGCTGATCGCCGGGACCTCGAGCACGGGCCGCACGACGACGATCGCGACCGCGAGCATGACGATCGTGCCGATCTTCATGAACGTCGACAGGTAGTCGCGCGGCGCGAGCAACAGCCACACGGGCAGGATCGCGGCGACGAAGCCGTAGACGACGATGCCCCACGCGATGGAGACCTTGTCGAGCGTGAAGACGTCGGCGCCCCACGCGGTGTCGGCGATGACGCCGCCGCCCACGATGGCCGCGAGCAGCAGGACGAAGCCGATGAGCGAGACCTCGGTGACCTTGCCCGGGCGGAGGAAGCGCAGGTAGACGCCCATGAAGAGTGCGATGGGGATGGTCATGGCGACCGAGAAGACGCCCCACGGGCTCTCGGCGAGCGCGTTGACGACGACGAGCGCGAGGATCGCCACGATGATGATCATGATGACGAGCGTCGCGAGGAGCGCAGCCGTGCCGCCGACGACGCCGAGCTCGTCGCGCGCCATCTGCCCGAGCGAGCGACCGCCGCGGCGCATCGAGAAGAACATCACCAGGTAGTCCTGGACGGCGCCCGCGAGCACGACGCCGACGATGATCCAGATCGTCCCGGGAAGGTAGCCCATCTGCGCCGCGAGCACGGGCCCGACGAGCGGCCCGGCGCCGGCGATGGCCGCGAAGTGGTGGCCGAAGAGGACGCGCCGGTCGGTTGCGACGTAGTCCTTGCCGTCGGCCTTGTACTCGGCGGGCGTCGCGCGCCGGTCGTCCGGGCGCAGCAGGTGGCGCTCGATGTAGCGCGAGTAGAAGCGGTACGCGATGAGGTAGGTGCACACCGCCGCGAAGACGAACCAGATCGCGTTGACGGTCTCGCCGCGGACGACGGCGAGGACCACCCACGCGACGCCGCCGAGCAGGGCGATCGCCGTCCACAGCGCGATGCGCGCGGGCGTCCAGCGGCGGTGCTCCGCCTCGACGACGTCGGCGTCCAGCGCGACGGGCGGCAGGGTCGGGTCCTGCGGAGGGACCGGCAGCGTCGCCGTCTCCCCCGCGCGAGCACGGTCGGTCATGATCTCCCCCTCGAGACGGTCCAGCGGCGGTCCGGCGCACGGCCCGCCCAGCACCATGAACCCGTCCGGCGGCGCCCACAACTCGAGGGCCGACCGCGTCGTGAGATTGACCGGTAAAGACGGTGACCCGTGTCACCCGGCGCTGGCACGATCGGGAGCGATGCCACTCATCGAAGCCACCCAGCTGACCAAGGTCTTCCGCCGCGCGGACAAGGACCCGGGTCTCGCCGGTTCGCTCAAGCACCTGGTCCAGCGCCGGTTCACCGAGCAGGTCGCCGTCGACCACGTGGACCTGTCGATCGAGGCGGGCGAGGCGGTCGCCTACGTCGGCCCCAACGGCGCGGGCAAGTCCACGACGATCAAGATGCTCACAGGCATCCTCGTGCCGACGGCCGGCGAGGTCCGGGTCGGCGGCCTCGTGCCGCACGAGCGCCGGATCGAGAACGCGCGGCAGATCGGCGTCGTCTTCGGCCAGCGCACGCAGCTGTGGTGGGACCTGCCGGTCCGCGAGTCGCTCGGCCTGCTGAGGGACATGTACGGCCTCGGCGAGCGCGAGTACCGCGAGCGGCTCGAGCGGTTCGACGCGATCCTCGGCATCGGCGAGTTCCTGCCGCAGATGGCGCGCAAGCTGTCGCTCGGCCAGCGCATGCGGGCGGACCTCGCGGCCGCGCTGCTGCACGACCCGCGGATCGTCTACCTCGACGAGCCGACGATCGGCCTCGACATCTCGGTCAAGGACCGGGTCCGGGCCTTCGTCAAGGAGCTCGTCGACGGCGGCACCACGGTCATGCTCACGACGCACGACCTCGGCGACATCCAGGACATCTGCCGGCGCATCGTCATCATCGACGGCGGCCGCACCATCTTCGACGGCCCGCTCGCGGCCGTGACGGACCGCTACGCGCGGGACCGGGCGATCACCTTCCAGCTCCGCGAGCCCCTGGCGTCGCTCGCCCCGCTCGCCGCCGCGGTGCCGGGCGCGACGGTGACCGCCGGGGAGCACGAGCGCGAGGTCGAGGTGCGCTTCGACCGGTTCGTGCTCGACGCGGGCCAGGTGCTCACCGCGGTGCTCGGCGCCGCCGAGGTCCAGGACGTCGCGATCCAGGAGCCCGCGATCGAGGACGTCATCCGCAAGGTCTACCTCGGCGAGCTCGAGCTCGAGCACGGCGACGCGGCGCCGCCCGCGGACGCGCCGGGGCCGGCCCGCACGGCGTCGTCGTGAGCGCGGTCGTCGAGGCGCCGTCGGCTCCGGCGCGCCCGGCCGGTGCCCACGTCCCGCTGCGCGCCTACCGGGCGATGGCCGCGGCCGCGTTCAAGAGCCTGCTCGCCTACCGGCTCCAGTTCTTCCTCGGCCTGCTCGGCAGCATGTTCCTGCTGCTCTCGCTGCTCTACCTGTGGCGCACGATCCTGCGCGAGGACGGCAGCGCGCTCGGGTTCGCGTGGCCGGACATGAAGGCGTACCTGCTCGTCGGCTTCGTGTCGGGGACCGTCGTCTCGACGTACACGGACTGGCGCATGGCGCTGCGCATCCAGGACGGCGCCGTCGCGGTCGACCTGACGAAGCCCGTGGACTACCAGCGCGCCCGCCTCGCGGAGACGCTCGGGTTCGCGGCGTTCGAGGTCGTCGCGTGCGTCGTCGTCGTCACGGGGGCGCTGCTCGTGTTCGGCGGCGTGCCCGTCCCCCCGCCCGACCGCCTGGCCCTCTTCGCGGTGAGCATGGCCGCCGTCGTGCCGCTGAAGTTCTCGGTCGTCTACATGAGCGGCCTGCTGTGCTTCTGGACGCAGAGCTACATGGGCGTCAACTGGGCGCGGATGGCGCTCCAGCAGCTCTTCTCGGGCGCCATGGTGCCGCTCGTCTTCTTCCCGGACTGGCTGCGGCTGGTCGCCGAGGTGCTGCCGTTCCAGGCGATGGCCTACACGCCCGCGATGGTCTACCTCGGCCGCCTCGAGGGCGCCGAGCTGTGGTGGCGCCTGGGGGCGCAGCTCGGCTGGACCGTCGTCCTGTGGTGGGCGGCGCGCGCCGCGTGGCGGGCCGCGTCGCGCCGGCTGACGGTGCACGGTGGCTGAGCCGCGCCCGGCCCGGACCGGGATCCCGCCGTCGGCCGCGGTGGCCGACCGGCCCGCCGTCGTGCGTGGGCCGGTACGCCGCGCCCTCTGGCTCTACCGACGCAGCCTCGGCGCGAAGATCCGCTCGGTCATGGAGTACGAGGCCGACTTCTGGATCCTCATGCTCGCCGCGGTGCTCACGCAGGGCGTCGGGCTCGTGTTCCTCTGGACGGTCTTCCGCCGCATCCCCGACATCAACGGGTGGGGCTTCTGGGAGATCGTCATCGTCTACGCGATGGTCTACCTGGCCGAGGGCGTGGGCTCGCTGTTCTTCGAGGGCACCTGGCGGCTCGCGTGGCTGGTCAACCAGGGCGAGCTCGACCGCGTGCTCCTGCGCCCGTTCTCGCCCGTGCTCCAAGTCATGAGCATCGACGTCGGCCTCAACGGGCTGGGCAACATCACCATGGGCATCGCCCTGCTGGTCGCGGCCGTGCAGCAGGTCGACGTCGCGTGGAGCGTCGGCAAGGTCGTGCTGGCCCTCGTGCTGCTGCTCAGCGGGATCGCCGTGAAGATCGGGCTCAACCTCGCCTCGAACGCCTCGGCGTTCTGGATCAACGCGCCCTTCTCGACGTTCGCGTTCTCGCTGCACTCGCTCGGCGAGCTCGCGCGGTTCCCGATCACGATCTACGCGCTCGGGATCCGCGCCGTCATCACGTTCGTCCTGCCGTTCGCGTTCGTGTCGTTCTTCCCCGCCGCCGCGGTGCTCGGGCACGGCACGTCGGCGTGGGTCGGGCTGCTCACGCCGCTCGTCGCCGCCTACTGCGTGGGCATGGGGATCTGGCTGTTCCGCCGGGGGCTGCGCCGCTACGAGTCGGCCGGGGCCTGAGCCGGCGACGGCGCACTCACTCGGCGTCGCCCATGACGAGCCCCTCGATGGTGTGCTTCTGCGTGATCGGTGTCAGCTCGTCGACGACGGGGCAGCGCAGGTGATCGCGGACCGCCTGCGGCAGGGCCGCCCAGTAGCCGTGCGTCACCGCGAGGTCGTGGTGCTCCGCGTTGCCCGCCCCCGGCGCGTCGACGCCGAGCACGAGGACCGGACGGGCCCGCTGCGAGTGGTTCGTCGTGCCCCGGTGGATCGTCAGGGCGGACCGGACCGAGATGTCACCCCGCTGCGGCATCTTGCGGACCGCGAGCGACCGATACCGGTCGTAGTGGCTCTTCGGGGGGAACATGCCGTGCTCGAACTCCGGGCTGTCGTCCCACTGGGTGCCGGGCGCGATCTCGAACGGCCCCATGTCCTCGGTCGTGTCGACGCAGGTGAGGTTGAAGGCGAGCGACGTGAGCCGGCGGTCGCGGCGCGTCTCCTCGGGCATCGGGAAGTCGCGGTGCCACGGCTGGTCGACGGCCCCCGGGTAGGGGGTGTCGAACCCCACCTCGACGATCTCGTAGTCGTCGCCGAGCACCGCGCGGCAGGTCGTCGTCACCCACGGGTGCGTGACCAGGTCGACGAAGCCGCGCAGCTGCTCGGGGTGGATCTCGACGTACCAGCGGTTCGGCCCGCGCCCGACGGCGCCGTCCGGACGGCTGCGTGCCTCCTGGAACGCCGCCTCGACGTCCTCGGCCATCCGGTCCGCCCACTCGACCGGGAAGGCACCGCGGAGCGCGGTGATCCCGTCGGTGTAGAGCGCCTCGACGATCGGCCCCGGGTCGATCGCGCCGGTCGTCGTGCTCTGGTCGTTGGCCACGGTGCCTCCAGCGTCGCAGGGTCCGGCCAGTGTGCGTGCGGCGCCGCGCAGCAGCAAGAGACGACATCCCGCCGGCCGTCAGCCGTCAGCCGTCAGCCGTCAGCCGTCAGCCGTCGTAGACGAGGCCGCGGTCCGTGACGCGCGCCCCGGCCGAGGGACGGTGCGGCGCTAGGCGGCCGTCGTGGCCGAGGTGCTGCACAGGGACGTCGTGCAGCAGCACGACGACGTCCGAGATCAGCCGCCGGTGGCACCGCCACCACACCGTCTCGCTGCACATCACCGCGGTGCGCGCCTCGGCCGCACCCGCGAGCACCTCGCCGAGCGCCTCGCGGAAGTCGTCCGTGCGGGTGTGCGCCGCGTACGCGCGGAACGCGTCCACCTGCCACCACGGGTCGACGTCGGCCTCCTCCGGGTCGGAGCGGCGGCGCCCGCCGAGGCGGGGCTCCCAGCGGTAGGCGACGCCGGCGTCGGGCAGCCACTGCGCCATCGCGTCGCTCGCGACGTGCGGGTGGCGGCGGCTGCCCGGGAACCGGCGCACGTCGACGAGCCGCTCGACGCCCGCACCGCGCAGCACCGCGGCGATCGCGTCCTGCGCCAGGGTGCCGTGCCCGAAGGTCAGCAGCGGCGCCGTCATCCGGCCAGCGTGCCACGGAGCGCCCCTCGGTTCCCGCCCGGGCACCGCTGCCGCGTCGAGGCTCGAGAGCCGTGGACGCGGTGCTCGCACACGTGGCACCGTCCACCTGATTGGCTGCGGCCACGGCGAGGGAGGCGGGCGTGACGCGGATCCGCGTGCACAACATGACGATGTCGCTCGACGGCTACGCCGCCGGGCCCGACCAGGACCTCGAGCACCCCCTCGGCACGGGCGGCGAGCGCCTGCACGAGTGGATCTTCGAGACCGCGACGTTCCGCCGGACGTACGGCGACCGCTCGGACGGGCCGCCCGAGGAGGGACTCGACGACGAGTTCGCGCGCCTGGGCGACGACGAGGTGGGGGCGACCGTCATCGGCCGCAACATGTTCGGCCCCGTGCGCGGGCCGTGGCCGGACGAGGAGTGGACGGGCTGGTGGGGCGACATCCCGCCGTACCACCACCCCGTCTTCGTGGTGACCCACCACGAGCGCGCGCCGCTCGAGATGGCGGGCGGCACGACCTTCCACTTCGTCACCGACGGCGTCGAGGCCGCGGTCGAGCAGGCCGTCGCGGCCGCCGGCGGGCTCGACGTCCGCATCGGCGGCGGGGTCCAGGTGCTCCAGCAGTGCCTGCGCGCCGGGCTGGTCGACGAGATGCACCTGGCGATCGCGCCCGTGCTGCTCGGCGGGGGTGAGCGCCTCTTCGACCGGCTCGACGGCGGCCCGCACGGCATGGAGGTCGCCGAGATGGTGAGCTCGACCCGCGTGACGCACGTCCGGCTCGTGCGGGCGACGCCGTGAGCACGGCCGCCGCCGCGACGGACCTCAAGCGGACCCTGGACTCCTACGCGGCCCGACGCGGCGAGATCCGCCTGGTCGAGGTGCCGTCGATGCGGTACCTCGCGGCGGACGGGCAGGGCGACCCCAACACCTCGCCGGACTACACCGCGGCGCTCGAGGCGCTCTACCCGCTCGCCTACACGCTGAAGTTCGCGAGCAAGCGGGAGCTCGGCCGCGACTACGTCGTGCCGCCGCTCGAGGGTCTGTGGTGGGCGGACGACCCGGCCGCCTTCACGACGCGACGCGACACGAACGCGTGGTCGTGGACGCTCCTGCTCCTGGTGCCGGACTGGCTCGGCACCGAGCACGTGGACGCCGCGCGGGCCGACGTCGCACGGAAGAAGCCCGAGGTCGCCGTGGACCGGGTGCGGCTCGAGGAGCTCGACGAGGGCCTGTGCGCCCAGACGCTGCACGTCGGGTCCTTCGACGACGAGGGCCCGGTGCTCGCCGACCTGCACGACCGCTTCGTGCCCGAACACGGCCTCGTCATGACCGGCAGGCACCACGAGATCTACCTCAGCGACCCGCGCCGGACGGCGCCCGAGAAGCTCCGCACGATCCTGCGCCAGCCCGTCCGCCGCCAGGGCGATGAGTCCGGGGCCTGAGCCCGGTCTGCAGCACCGCCGCCACACCACCGCGCTGGTGTCAGCGCGCACCGACGACCCGAGGAGCAGCCCCATGTCCTTCCAGGCCTATCTCGACACGATCGAGGACAAGACCGGCCTCACGCCGCGCGAGCTCGTGGCGATCGCGCACGAGAAGGGCCTCGACGCCCCGGGCGCCAAGGCCGGCGGCGTCGTTGCGTGGTTGGCGGAGGACTACGGCCTGGGCCGCGGCCACGCAATGGCGCTGTGGCACGTGATCTCGAAGGGCCCCCAGATCAGCACCAAGCACGTCAGCACCGACGGCGTGCACCGCGACGAGACCGACACCCTCTGGCTCGACGGCAGGGCGACCAAGCCTGGGTCGTGACCGTCCGAGATGGAGCTGCAGGCCCGACGCTCGAGCCTCGTCGCCATGACGGCACTTATCGGCGGCACCTTAACCCGACCGGCCGCGTCAAAGTGCTCAGCTTGGCGTCACGGCTCGAACGACGCGTTCGAGCCCAGTCGCGTCTCGAGCGCTGCTGATGACAACGCCGAAGCCCGCGGCCGTGCTCGACGCAATCCACACCAGCGCCTTGGCTCCGTTGGGACGCCGCAAAGACGTCCGGGAGTGGCGCGCCGGCGGCCGCGAAACCGAGACCAACTAGCTCGTCGAGCACGTATCGACCCGGCATCCGCGCAAGTTCCATGCGCATAATGCACTTAGTCGCGATCACCACAGGAGTGCGACAGAACAGTGCGGCCCTCTCGACCATGCTGAGGTCAACCAGCACCCGCTTGCCCTTCAGCGCAACGCGGGGCATAGCGTCGCTCCTACTCGTGCTCGGCCCGGTAAGCGCCTACGGCGAACGGTCCTGTACTGATTGCTCCGTCGCCTCGCGCCGGGGAGGGGCTCTGCGTGAGTCGAAGGCTCTACAAGTCGGCCCGACGCCGCGGCCCCCGTCGCTGTGGGTCAGGCCCAGTGCGTTTCCTCGTCAAAAACGAGTTCAAAATACGTAAGGTTCCCGCCCTGCAAATTGGCGTAGGGCGAGACTTGGGAACATTCGAACTCTCCAACGACATTGAAACCCGCAGCCGACATGATCGCACACAGACGCGCAACATCTGCGTCGGAGGCGGCAAGGGAACCAAAGCCGCCGAACGTTAGGTCAGCATTCCAGCGGAGCACTACCGCCCAAGGCAGAACGGTTGATAGATAGCAGACAGCCGCCTCCTTTGAGCGCGTCTCGACCGTGTAGACGCAGGACGGCCCTCGCTCCCGGTCCGTCTCGATTCGCGTTGGCCCGACTGTTTCAAGCAGCGGGACGAACCAGTCGAACACGCCGCTCGCTGCCATGTCGAGTGGGATCTCGAGTCTGCCCATCCCCTCGACAGGCGGACCTATGGCCAGTTGGAGAAACGCGTCCGCAACACGAAGCACCGATTCAGTGTGGCCACGCATGATATCCCGTCCTAGAGAGGCTGACGGTAACGCTTGTGAGCGGTCTACCCTGCGGGCTGTAGCCGATCACCGCTCCCGTATTATACGTGTATCGCACTTCGCTGCCTCGACCAACCGTCGGCACCCCTTTCCTCAACGCGAGGTCGGTCGCGACCGCTTGCCATCGCCTGTCCTTAAATACTGAGGGCGTCCTGCCTGACGCAACGCGCTCATTGTACTCCCGAGTCCCGCGGATGTGGCGATTCATCGAATTGCCACTCTCCCTCATGAGGACAGCATCCGAGCGCCGAATTGGAGCGGGCCGCAACGGCAAATTTCCGCTGGCCCCGCCAACGCCTCGGTAACTGGCGACTCGGCCACTTGCGCACCAGCACGGATTCACCAGGCCGGGCTTATGGTGGGCTCGCCGCCCATCCAAGTCGTAAGCACTCAACGGATCCTGAGGATAAGCATACGGAGTGGTGTTTCCGCCCAGGATCGGATCGACGGAGAGAAAGCGGCCAGTCGTGGGCATGTAGAGCCGGACGCCCATGAGGGTGAGGTCGCCGAGGGTGCGGGTGGACCGCTCGTGCGCGCCCAGCCAACCGTATCGAGTGGGAGCCGTGCCGGTGGGGGCTTGTCCGATGTGCAGTCGGTCGCTGCCGAATTCGTCGTACGTCGAGAACCAGACGCCGGCGACGGTCGCTGCTGCGGCCGTCGCGGGCACGGGGACCCGCCCGCGTCCGGGCGCCGACCACTCCAGGAGCACCCTCCATGTCCTTCCAGGCCTATCTCGACACGATCGAGGACAGGACCGGCCTCACGCCGCGTGAGCTCGTGGCGATCGCGCACGAGAAGGGTCTCGACGCCCCGGGGGCCAAGGCCGGCGGCGTCGTCGCGTGGCTGGCTGAGGACTACGGCCTGGGTCGTGGGCACGCCATGGCGCTGTGGCACGTGATCTCAAAGGGCCCGCAGATCAGCACCAAGCACGTCGGCACCGACGGCGTGCACCGCGACGAGACCGACACCCTCTGGCTCGACGGCAGGGCGACCAAGCCCGCGTCGACCTGACGCACAACCCGCTGACTTCTGGAAGCCGATCCAGTGTCCGGCCGCCGGATCGCTTCCAGGCGATCGGCGAGCAGCACGCCGAGCAGCGCCGCGGCCGGGAGCATCCGGCGGTGCCACGTCGTCACCGACGGCGTGCACCGCGACGAGACCGACACCCTCTGGCTCGACGGTAGGGCGACGAGGCCGACCGCGTAGGCGTCAGGGCAGGGCGCAGTCGGCGACCGCGAGATCGAGAGCGCCCACGACGCGCTCGTCGGCACCCTCGTCGACGCCCTCTCCGAGAGCGAGCGGGAGCTCCCTGACCGTGACGGCGGTCCCGTCGTCCGCGCGCGCGAGCAGGCGGACGAGCACGGCGTCGGTGGCGTCCTCCTGCGGCTGTCGCAGCGTGAGCAGCGCCGCGCCGTCGCGCGAGGCGTAGACGTGGCGCTCGCCGTTGTCCTCGCGCAGTGTCGCGCGCTCTCCGGTCGCGAGGTCGACCTCGACCACGTCGCGCGCGAAGCGGCCGGGCGCGAGCGGAGTCGTCACCGTGGTCACGAGGCGGCTCTCGTCCGGCGACCAGTCCAGGTACTGCGGGCTGGGGCCGCCGCGCCACGAGGCGACGACCTCGACAGCACCGCTCTGGACGTCGAGCACGACGACCTCCGCGACCTGGTCCACCTCCGGCGTGAGGGGCGGGGACCCCGTGAGGTAGGCGAGCAGTCGCCCGCTCGGGGACCACGCGGCGTCGTACCAGCCGCCTGGCGTGCTCCACGGCGACGTCAGAGGCTCGAGGCCGCGCGACCCCTCGGGGTCGAGCCGTGCGGGGACGGGGTCGGCGGCTCCGTCCGCCGTCCGCCCCGTCCACGCGATCAGCGCCAGGCCGGGCAGCTCGCCCACGGCGGCCGGGGCCGCGAAGGCGGCGCCCTCCGCGAGCAGCTCGCGCGCGCCGGTGCTGACGTCGATCGCAACGAGCTGCTCGGTCTCGCCGTGAGGCACGGGCCGGCCGGCGGCGTAGATCGTCGACGCGTCCGGAGAGAGCACCGCCTCGTACGTGCCGTAGTCGTCCGTCACCTGCTCGACGGTGCCGTCGGCGCGCAGACCGTAGACGTCGCTCGACGGCGTCGACCCGGGCAGCTCGTGAGCGAGGTGCCGCTCGGTCTGGCCGGCGAAGACGGCGACGTAGGGAGCGTCGCCGCACGGGACGAGCCCGAGCGGGTGGTCGGGCTCGTCCATGCCGGCGTCGGGCGTGCACCCTGTGGCGAGCGCGCCGAGCGCCGCGAGGCCTGCCGTCAGCAGGACGCCCCGGCGATGGCTGCGGCGTCGCGGCGTCGCCTCGGAGCCCATGGCAGGAGGCTAGGCCCAGCCCGCGCGGCGAGACACCGGCCGGCCGGGCGTCAGAGGCCGACCGACCGCCGAGTCCGCCACAGGAGCCACACGAGGTACGGCGCGCCGATCATCGCGGTGACCAGCCCGGCCGGGATCTGGCCGGGCGCGATGATCGTGCGGCCGAGCGTGTCGGCGACGCTGACGAGCAGCACGCCGAGCAGCGCTGCGGCCGGCACCATCCGGCGGTGCGCCGACCCGACGAGCCCGCGCGCGAGGTGCGGCGCGACGAGACCGACGAACCCGACCACCCCGACCGCGGACACGGCCGCGGCCGCGAGCAGCGCCGCACACGCGAGCAGCACGAGCCGGGTCCGGCCGAGGCCGACCCCGAGCACGCGCGGGGTGTCGTCGTCGAGCGCGACGAGGTCGAGCTCGCGCCGCGCGGCGACGAGCACCGGCACCACGACGACGAGTGCCGCGATCACGGGGTAGCTCTGCTCGAGCGAGCGGCCGTACGTCGACCCCGAGAGCCACGTGAGCGCCATGACCGTGTTCCACGGGCTCGTCACCACCACGATCAGGGTGAGGAGCGCGGTCGTCACCGCGGCGACGCCGATCCCGACGAGCACGAGCCGGTCGGAGCTCAGCCCCCGCCGGTACGCGAGGGCGTAGACCAGCGCGAACGCCGCGAGCGCCGACACCGAGGCCGAACCCGTGACCGCCCACAGGCTCGCGCCCGGCACCAGCACGAGCGTGAGCACGGCGCCCACGCCCGCGCCGCCCGTGATGCCGAGGAGGTGCGGCTCGGCGAGCGGGTTGCGGCACACGGCCTGGACCACCGCACCGGACAGGCCGAGCGCGGTGCCGGCGACGAGCGCAGCCACGACGCGCGGCACGCGCTGGTCGAGCACGAACGTCACGCCCTGGCCGGAGACGCCGCGCAGCCAGTTGACGACGTCGCCCGTGAGCAGCAGGCGGTCCCCGAGCAGCAGGCCCGCGACCAGCGCCCCGACGACGAGCGCCGCGAGCACCGCCGTGGTGGCGACCACGCGGCGGCGCGAGCGCGGCGCTCCGGTGCCCGCGGACGCCGTCGTCGGGCGGGCGTCGTCGCGCAGGCGGCGCGCGAGCCACACGAGCACAACCGCGCCGAAGAGCGTCGTGACGACGCCGGTGGGCACCGCGACGCCCGCGGTGCCGGGGATGAGCAGGCGCAGCAGGATGTCCGCGCCGAGCACGACGGCGCAGCCGACGAGGCCCGCGAGGAGGAGCAGCACGCGGTGCCGGTGCAGGCCGGGCACGACCCGCGCGAGGAGCCGCGCGACGACCGGCGCGCACAGGCCGACGAAGCCCACGGGCCCCGCCACCGTGACGGCGGCCGCCGAGAGCAGGACCGCGACGAGGACCGCGACGACGCGCGTGCGGCGCACGTCGAGCCCGAGCACGGTCGCGGCGTCGTCGCCGAGGCCCAGGAGGTCGAGCCGGCGCCCGAGCACGAGCGCCGCCACGACGCCGAGCGCGACGACCGGGGCGACCTGCGTGACGGTGCGCCCGTCGGACTGCACGATCGAGCCCGAGCCCCACGCGAACAGGCCCGCCGTCTCCTGCGCGAACAGGAGCAGGAGCAGCATCGTCACCGAGCTGAGCGCGAGCATCGTCGCCGAGCCCGCGAGCACGAGGCGGGTGGGGCCGGTCGCCCCGCCGCGCGAGATCGCGAGGACGAGCCCCGCGGCCGCGAGCCCGCCCACGAACGCGAGCAGGCCGTTGACGGCGAGCGGGAGGCTCACCCCGGCCGCGGCCGCGGCGACCACCGCGAGGTGGCCGCCCGCGTTCACGGCCAACGTGTCGGGCGAGGCGAGCGGGTTGCGCGCGACGGACTGCAGCACGCCGCCCGCGACGCCGAGCGCGAGCCCGACGACCAGCCCGGTCACGACGCGCGGCAGCCGCGACGCGACGAGCACGGCGAGCGCCTGCTGGTCGGCGCCCGAGGCGCCACCGGTCAGCAGCCGCAGCAGGTCGCCCGCGCCGACGTCGGACGTGCCGAGCGTGAGGTCGACGACCCCCAGCACGACGACGACGGCGAGCGCGACCAGGAGGACCGCACCGACCTGGAGGCGGCGCACCGGGGCGGCGTCGGCGGCCGGCGCCTCCCCGCGGGCACCGAGGGCACCGTGGGCACCGCGCTCCAGGACGGCCACGCTCACTCCGTCAGCGCGGCGACCGCGGCGTCGACGAAGGCCTCGCCCGAGGCCGGGCCGCCGAACATCCAGATGCCGTCGGGGATGCGGTGCACCGTGCCGGCGGTGACGAACGGCAGCTGCTGCCAGATGGCGTTGCCCGCGAGGCCCTCGGCGAACGGGTCGGCCTCGGAGTCGTTCGCCGCGTAGAGGAAGTGCACGTCGCCCAGGCTGGTGAGGCCCTCGACGTCGGTCGACGCGAGGCCGTAGTCGGGGTCGCCCTCACCCGTCCAGGCGTTCTCGAGCCCGAGCTCGGCCGCGATCCCACCGAGGTAGGAGCCGGGCGTGTACATGCGGATCGACACGACGCCGTTGTCGTCCCAGCCGTCCGCCATCGTGAAGGACGCACCCTCGAGGCCCGCCTCGGCGAGCGCCGCGGCGCCCTCCTCGAGCGTCGCGTCGAAGTCGGCGAGCAGCTGCGCGGCCTCGTCGTCGTGGCCGGTCGCGGCGCCGAGCACCTCGACCGTGCGGCGCATGTGCGCGAGCGGGTCGGACGCGTCGGACCCCCGCAGCGCGACGACGGGGTAGGACTCGGCGAGCTGCTCGATGACGTTCTCGGGCAGGTCCGTCGTCGTGACGACGAGGTCGGGCTCGAGCGCCGCGATGGCATCGAGGCTCGGCTCGCCGCGGAAGCCGACGTCGGCCACGGACGGGTCGAGCGGCTCGACCGTCGCCCACGTGTTGTAGCCCGCGACGTCGGCCTGCCCGATCGGCTCGACGCCCAGGCTCAGCAGGTTCTCCGTGAGGCCCCACTCGAGGGAGACGACGCGCTCGGCGGGCGCGTCGAGCGTGACCTCGCCGCGGTCGTCGGTGACGGTCACGGGGCCCGCATCCGACGCCGCGGACGTCGCCTCCGCGGTGTCGGTCTCGGGCGCCTCGGTGGTCCCGCACGCCGCGAGCGAGGCGACGAGCAGGGCGGCTGCGGGCAGGGCGAAGCGAGGTGTGCGCATGGGTGTCTCTCGGTGGGTGGGTGGGAAGGGGCCGCGGGTGGGTGGGGACTGCGGGTGGTGGTCGAGGCCTCAGCGCGCGGCGTGAGCGGTGGTCGCGCGGGGCCGACGGTCGGCGTGCCGGCCCACGGGGTGCGTGCGGACGCGACCCGAGGCGGGGTCGGTGGTGACGTCGATCCGGATGCCGTAGGTCTGGGTCAGCGCGGGTCCGGTGAGGACCTCGGCCGCGGCGCCGGTGCCGACCACGCGACCGCGGTCGAGCAGCGCGACCGTGTCGGCGACGGCGGCCGCCTGGTCGAGGTCGTGCAGCACGACGCCGACAGCGACGCCGTGGTCGTCCGCGAGGTCGCGCACGAGGTCGAGGATCTCGACCTGGTAGCGCAGGTCGAGGTGGTTGGTGGGCTCGTCGAGCAGCAGCACGCCCGTGTCCTGCGCGAGGCACGACGCGAGCCACACGCGCTGGAGCTCGCCGCCGGACAGCTCGTCGACGGCGCGCCCCGCCATCGCGACGACCCCCGTCACGGTCATCGCCCACGCGACGGCGCGCGCGCCGTCGGGGTCGCCCGCGCGCCAGCGCCCGCGGTGCGGGTGGCGGCCGTACTCGACGACCTCCGCGACGGTGACCCCGCCCGGCGTCGGCCGGCTCTGCGACAGCAGCGTGACCCGGCGCGCGAAGTCCTTGGGGTGCAGGGCGAAGGCGTCCTCGTCCGGCGCGTCCTCGCGCGGGAGCCGGACCGTGCCCGACGTCGGCCGGTGGAGGCGCGCGAGCGAGCGCAGGAGCGTCGACTTGCCGCTGCCGTTCGGCCCGACGAGCGCGGTGACCTCCCCGGCGCGCAGCACGAGCTCGGCACCGCGCACGACGTCGACCTCGCCGTAGGCCAGGTGGAGGTCCGCGCCCTCGAGCGCGACCGTGCCGCGCGCGGTCACGTCCGGTCTGACGTCCAGGGGGCTCAGGCTCACGAGCGTGAGGTTAGCCATACCTAAGTCCGACGCGCAAAGCCGGTCCACCCCGGAAGGTGGGACCGGGCACGGCCCCAGGACCTAGGTCCCTTGTGCCGACGGAGCGCCCCGCTCCGCTAGGTTCGGGGAGGGAGGTGCCATGGGGGAGCTCGACTGGCCGGACGTCCGCAGCCGCGTGCGCGGGCTCGTCGTCGGCTACTGCCTCGGCGACGCCATCGGCCGTGCGCCGGAGCCGCACCGCGCGACCCTCGTCGCGGGGACCCCGAGCATGCTCTTCCTCGCGAGCACCGAGGGCGTGGTGCGCGCGCTCGTGCGCCAGCAGCTCACCGGCCTGCCGGGCGGCGTGCCCGAGGCGCTCTGGCACGCGACCGCACGGCTCGCGCACCGCGCCCGCCGGGACGACCTGCCGGGCGTCGTGGCCTACCGCGAGGCGGCCGAGCCGGGCCAGTGGCCCGACGGCTGGCTCTCCGAGCTCAGCCTGCTCCGCGGTGGACGCGGCTCCGCCCCGGCCATCGAGGCGGCGCTCTCGCTCGGCGCCGCGCTGGACCCGCGGCCGGGGTACGACACCTCCGACAGCATCGGGGACCTCGTCCTCGCGCGGACGCTGCCCGTCGCGCTCCTCGCGGTCGCGATGGCCCCGCCCGGGCCGGACGCCGAGCCGGGCACGCCGTCGGTCGGGCTGCGGGTCGCCGAGACCGCGCGCGACGTCGCGGCCTACTCCCACGGCCTCGTCGGCCAGGTGCTCGCGGTCGCGCTCACGCGCACCCTCGCGCACACGCTGCTCACCGGCCGCATCCAGACCGTCGCCGAGCCCGCCGACCTCTCGCTCGTCTACCAGGGCGTCCCGCACGCCGACGACGTCGTCCGGGCGCGCGTCGCGCTGCGAGCGGTCGCGGACCAGCTGCCGCCGCACGCGCGCACGGCGGAGGACATCAGCCACGGCGTGCCGTCCGGCCCGCGGTCGGCGCTGCGCGCGCTCACCGACGGGCTGCGCGGCGCGCTCGAGCACCCCGAGCGCGACCAGGTCGCCGACGCGCTCCAGGCCGTCATCGACGACCCGCAGCCCGCCGCCGCCGCCGCGGGGGCCGCCGTGACGATGGCGCTGCTGGGCGCCGCGCACGGCCTCGAGGGCCTGCCCGCGGACGCCGTCGCGCGGCTCGACGTCGGGCACGTGGCCGACCAGCTCGCGAGCGACCTCGTCACGCAGGTCGGCGGCGCCCCGCTCGCCGGGTCGGACGGCGAGGCCGCCAAGGCCTGGCTCACGCGCTACCCGCCGTCCTGACCTGCGGGCGGGCGCCCCGGGAGGGTCAGCCCTGCGGGCGTGCCGGGCGCAGACCGAACGCCGCGACGGTGCGGTCGGCGACCTCCTCGGGCGGGACGTCGACGACGATCGTCACGCCGTCCTCGCCGTCACCCAGGGGCTGGAGGGTCCGGAGCTGCGACGGGAGCAGCGTCGGCGGCATGAAGTGGCCGGTGCGGCGGGTCATGCGCTCCTCGATGAGCTCGGGTGGCGCCGTGAGGTGGACGAAGTGCACGTCGCCCTCCGCCGCGCGCAGCACGTCGCGGTAGCTCGCCTTGAGCGCCGAGCACGTGACGAGCGAGCTGCGGCCGGCGCGCGTCTGCGCGGTGAGCCAGTCGCGGATCGCCCCGAGCCACGGGCCGCGGTCGTCGTCGTCGAGCGGGGTGCCCGCCGACATCTTGTCGATGTTGGCCTGCGGGTGGAACTCGTCCGCCTCGGCGTAGGGCCAGCCTAGACGCCGCTCGAGGAGGGTCGCGAGCGTCGTCTTGCCGGAGCCGGCGACGCCCATGATCACGAGGTGCTGCACGCGCTCGCCCGCGTCGGTCCCGCCCTGCGCTGCGTCCGTCACGCGCCCACTGTGGCCGAGCCCCGCGCCGTCGTCCACCGGCGTCCAGGGCGTCCGCCGCGGGGCCGACGCCGGCGCGTGGCAGGACCTCGCACCACGTTGGCAGGATCCCGCGAGCCACGGGGCCCGCCGCGCCCCTAGCGTCGGGGGGTGAGCGCGACCCGCACCCCCGACCCCGCCCCCCTGCCGACCGACGCCGTCCCCGGCCCGGTGGCCGGCCCCGGCCCGACGGCGGCTGCGGCGCCTGCCACGACGCCGCCCACGTCGCGCCACCGCACGCTGCCGCTCCTCGCGATCGGCGTCACGGTCCTGCTCTGGGCGTCCGCGTTCGTCGCGATCCGGGACGTCGGCGCCGACGTCGGGCCCGGCGCGCTCACGCTCGGCCGCCTCGCCGTGGGGAGTCTCGCCCTCGGCCTGCCGCTGCTGCTCCAGCGCACGCCCTGGCCCGCGCGCGAGCACTGGCCGCGCCTCGTCGCCGTCGGGCTGCTGTGGTTCGGCGTCTACAACATCGCGCTCAACGCGGCGGAGCAGCGCGTCGACGCGGGCACGGCCGCGATGCTCGTCAACGTCGGCCCCGTGCTGCTCGCGGTGCTCGCCGGGCTGAGCCTCGGCGAGGGCTTCCCCCGCCCCCTGCTCGTGGGCAGCGTGATCGGCTTCGCGGGCGTCGTCGTCATCGGCGTCGCGACGTCGACCGGCGAGCGTGCGGACGTGTGGGGCGTCGTGCTGTGCGTCCTCGCCGCGGTCGCGTACGCCGTGGCGGTGATCCGCCAGAAGCCGCTGCTCGGAAGGCTGTCGGCGCTCCAGGTCACGTGGGTCGCGTGCACGGTGGGCGCGGTCGCGTGCCTGCCGTTCGCGCCCGCGCTCGTCGCGGACCTGCGCGCGGCGCCGCCGAGCACCCTCGCGGGCGTCGTCTACCTCGGCCTGTTCCCGACGGCGATCGCGTTCACGACGTGGGCCTACGCGCTCGCCCGCAGCGACGCCGGCCGGCTCGGCTCGACCACCTACCTCGTGCCGCCGATCGCCGTCGTGCTCGGCTGGGTGCTGCTCGACGAGGTGCCGCCGCCGCTCGCGTTCGTGGGCGGGGCACTGTGCCTGGTGGGGGTGTGGGTGACCCGCCGGCCCCGCCTCGCGATCCGCCGCGCGGCCGGGTGAACCCCGACGCGCCTATTGACTTTCGATAGGAAGGGGCCGAGACTCGATAGCGCAGGGCTTCCCCGGCCGCTCGGCCGGCCCTGCCTGTGGAGGTGGACCGATGCGTCATCCCGAGGACGGCGTCCTGCGCCGAGTGCTCACCGCGCCCGGCGGCGTGGGGTTCGCCGAGCGCGACCACGTCGCGGGATGCCCGGCGTGCCTCGACCGCCTCGCGAGCCTCAGTGGGGGCCACACCGATGGCGCCGCGTCCGGCGCGGCCCCCGGTCCCTCCTCGCCCACGACCCGCGGCGGCGCGCTCCGCTCCCTCGTGCGCCGGCCGGTCGTGGCCGCGGTCGCCGTCGGTGCGGTCCTCGCCGGGGCCGGCGCCGCCGCGGCCAACGACTGGCTGCCCGTCTTCCGCACCGAGGAGGTCGCGCCGATCGCGTTCTCTCCGGACGACCTCGTCGCCCTGCCCGACCTCAGCGCCTACGGCGAGATCGAGGTCACGGGCGACGCCGAGCCCCACGAGGTCGCGGACCTCGCGGCGGCCGAGGCGGAGACCGGGCTGGACGCGCCCGAGGTGTCCGACCTGCCCCGCGGGGTCGAGGGCGAGCCGGCGGTCGCCGTCGGCGGCGAGGTCACCGCGACCTTCACCTTCACCGCCGAGCGCGCCGCGCAGGCCGCGGCCGACCAGGGCGTCGCCCTGCCGCCCCCGCCGCCCGGGCTCGACGGGAGCCAGGTGCGCCTGGTCGCCGGGCCGGGCGTCGTGCAGACGTGGTCGCACGACGCGGGCGTGCCGTCCTTCCTCGTGGCGCGCGCGGTCGCGCCGTCGGCGACGTCGTCCGGGGTGTCCTTCGCGACGGCGCGCGACTACCTGCTCTCCCTGCCCGGGGTGCCCGACGACGTCGCGGCGCAGCTGCGCACGTTCGCCGGCGACGGCTCCACCCTCCCCATCCCCGTGCCGGCCGACCGCGTCGCGTCGTCGTCCGCCGAGGTCGGCGGCGCCCCCGCGACCGTGCTCGAGGCGCACGACCGCACGATGGCGGCCGTGGTGTGGGTCGAGGACGGGGTGGTCACGGTCGTCGCGGGCGCCGTCGGCGCCGACGAGGTCCTGTCCGTCGCCCGGGGCCTGCGCTGACCGTGGCCGCCGAGCCCGCCCGCGACGCGCGGGAGGCCGCCGCGCGCCTCGTCGCGGACCTGCCCCCGTCGCCCGCGATCTGGTGCTCGGGCCTGCGCAAGCGGTACGGCCGGCGCGAGGCCGTCGCCGACGTCGCGCTCGAGGTCGGCCGCGGCGAGGTCGTCGGCCTGCTCGGCCCCAACGGCGCCGGGAAGACGACCGTCATCAAGATGCTGCTCGGGCTCGTCCGGCCGGACGCGGGCGAGGCGCTGCTGCTCGGCCGCGCGTCGGCCGAGCCCGCCGCCCGGGCGCGCGTCGGCTACCTGCCCGAGCTCTTCCGCTACCAGCCGTGGCTCAGCGCGGGCGAGGTGCTCGCGCTGCACGTCCGGCTCGCGGGACTCGCCGTGCCCAACACGGAGCAGCGCGAGCGGCTCGCGCGCGTCGGCCTCGCCGACCGCGAGCACGACCGCGTCGGCGGCTTCTCCAAGGGCATGCAGCAGCGCCTCGGGCTCGCCGTCGCGCTCGTGGCCCGCCCCGAGCTCGTCGTGCTCGACGAGCCGACGAGCGCGCTCGACCCGCTCGGGCGCGCGGACGTCCGGGACGTCGTGCTCGACCTGCGCGCGCAGGGCGTCGCCGTGCTGCTCAACTCCCACCTCATCGGCGAGGTCGAGCGCGTGTGCGACCGCGTCGTCATCCTCGACCGTGGGCGCGTCGCGGCGGAGGGCTCGCTCGCCGAGCTGCTCGGCCGGCGCGAGCTGCGCCTCCACCTCACCGACGTGACGCCCGCCGCGGAGCAGAGGCTCGCGGCGACGGGCGCCGTCGTGCGCGACGGCGCGTGGTTCACCGTCGAGCTCCCCGCGGCCGACGAGGACGGCACCGTGCCCGACCTCGTCGGCGCGCTCGTCGCGCTCGGCGCGCGCGTGCACGCGGTCGAGCCGGGCCGGATCAGCCTCGAGGACCGCCTCCTGGGGATCCTGCGCGCCGGCTCCGCGGAGCGCGCCGACGCCGCGTCGGCCGCGACCGAGGCCGAGGCCGCCGTCGGGCACGAGCACCCCCGGGGGGCACGATGACCTCGCTGCGCACCGCCCTCACCGTCGCCGGCCTCACGCTCCGCGAGGCGTCGCGCCGCCGCGTGGTGCTCGCGCTCGCCGGCCTCACGCTCGTCCTGCTGCTGCTCAGCGCGTGGGGCTTCTCGCGCCTCGCGGCCGAGTCCGAGTTCGGCACGCTCACGAGCGGGCAGGCGCGGCTCGCCGCGTCCCAGGTGCTCAACCTCGTGATGTTCGGGTTCAGCCTCATCGCGGCGCTGGGCACGGCGTTCCTCGCCGGACCGACGGTCGCGGGCGAGACCGAGTCCGGCATCGCGCTGTCCGTCCTCGCCCGGCCCGTCCGGCGCCACGCGGTGCTGCTCGGCAAGTGGCTCGGGCTCGTCGCGTTCGGCACCGGCTTCGTCGTGCTCGCGGGGCTCGCCCAGTGCCTCGTCGTCCTGTGGACGGTCGACTACTGGCCGCCGCAGCCCGTCGTCGCGCTCGCGCTCCTGGCCTTCCAGACCGTCGTCCTGCTGACGCTCAGCCTGCTGCTCTCGACCGTCGTGTCGCCCATGGCCTCCGGCGTGGTCGCCGTCGGACTGTTCGGCGCGACCTGGGTCGCGGGCGTCGTCGGCGGCGTCGGGCAGGCGCTCGGCAACGAGGGCGTCGAGCGGGTCGGCACCGTCTCGCGCATGCTCCTGCCGACCGACGGGCTGTGGCGCGGCGCCATGCACGCCTTCCAGGACTCGGCCGCCGTCGCGCAGTTCGGACCCGAGATGGACGGCTTCCCCTTCCTTAGCCAGGCACCCCTGACGCTCGCCTACCTGGCGTGGGCGGCTGTGTGGGTCGCGATGGTCTGGGCCCTGGCCGCGCTCTCCTTCGCCCGCAAGGACCTCTGAGCGTGCCGGGCCTCGAGGCCTGGGCAGCCGCGCTCGCCGACTCGCCCTGGGCCCTCGTGGTGCTCCTGGCGGCCGTGACCGCGGACGGCCTCGTGCCGCCCGTACCGAGCGAGTCGGTCGTGATCGCCCTGGCCGCGCTGGCCGCGTCGACCGGGTCGCCCGACCTCCGCGTGCTCGTCGCGGTCGCCGCGCTTGGCGCCTTCGCCGGGGACCAGCTCGCCTACGCGGTCGGCCGCCGCGTGCCGGTCGAACGGGTCCGGCTCCTGCGCACGCCGCGGGCCCGGCAGGCGCTCGCCTGGGCTGCGGCGGCGCTCGAGCAGCGGGGCGCGGCGTTCCTCGTCGGCGCGCGGTTCGTCCCGGTCGGCCGCGTCGCCGCCAACCTCACCGCGGGCAGCGTCGGGTACTCCCGACGCCGGTTCACCCTGGTCACGGCCGTCGCCGCGGTCACGTGGTCGGCGTCCTCCGTCGCGCTCGGCGTCGGTGCCGGGCGCGCGCTGGCCGAGCACCACCCGCTCCTGGGCGTGCTCGCGGGGGTGGCCGTCGGCCTCGTCGTCGGGACCCTGGTCGACGCCGTGCTCCGCGTGCTGCTGCGCGTACGGGACCGCGCCGCGCCGCGCCTTCCTCGCCCGCCCGTGCCGGTCGGCGCGGCAGGGGTGGGCGGGCGAGGGGACGACCCGGTCGCACGACGTCCGACCGCGGACGGACGAGCAGCGTCGCCCGCCCCGACTAGACTCGGACTGTGATCTTCAAGGCCGTGGGCGACGGACGCCCGTACCCGGACCATGGCCTCACCACGCCCAAGCAGTGGGCGGAGGTGCCGCCCCGCCAGGTCCGCCTCGACGACCTGGTGACGACCAAGCGGACGCTCAACCTCGACAACCTCCTCTCGGAGGACTCGACCTTCTACGGCGACCTCTTCGCGCACGTCGTGCAGTGGAAGGGCGTCATGTACCTCGAGGACGGCCTGCACCGGGCCGTCCGCGCCGCGCTCCAGCAGCGGCCGATCCTGCACGCGCGCGTGCTCGTCCTGGAGGACTGATGGAGGAGCTCACCGCCGCAGAGCGCGAGCGGCGGCTGCGTCGCCGGCGGACGCACGAGCGTCAGGCGGTGGTCTTCGGCTCGCTCATCGCGGGCCTGGTGGTCGCCGGCGTCGGCTCGGCGGCCGTCTACACCGGCGTGGTCTCCGCGCCGTTCCTCGACCGCGAGTTCAGCTCGCCCCCGGCCGACGACGCCGCCAGCACGCTCCCGCCGCCGCCGTGCCCGCCCGAGGGCATGCTCCCGATCCAGTACACCGCGATCTCCGTCAACGTCTACAACGGCGCCGGTCGCTCGGGCCTCGCGGGAGAGACGAGCAGCGCCCTGAGCACGCGCGGCTTCGTCGTCCCGACGGCGGGCAACTACCCCGCGCGGCTCCCCGGCTCGGCGCAGATCGTCTTCGGCGAGGCCGGCCTGCAGAGCGCCTACACGCTCGCCGCGCACGTCCCCACGCCCGTGCTCGTCATGGACCAGCGGGCCGAGACGGCGATCGACCTCGTGCTCGGCGAGCAGTTCTCGACGCTCGTCGACCCGGCCGCGGTCGTGCTCGACCTCGCGGTGCCGCTCAGCCCGGTCGAGGGCTGCGTGCCGCTCGAGGAGGCGCGCGCCGCCGCCCTCCCCGCGCCGACGCCGACGGCGGCCCCGGCCGTCGAGGGCGAGCCCGCTCCCGAGGGCTGACGGCGGATGGCCCCGCCGACCGCCGTGCCCGCACTGCACCTGCGCGCCGCGCGCGCGTCCGACGCCGCCGCGCTCGACGACGTCTGCGTCCGCACGGGCGACGCCGGGGGCGACGCGCGCCCCCGGTTCGCGCACCCGGAGCTGCTGGCCGACATCTGGCTCCGGCCGTACCTGCTGCTGAGCCCCGACCTCGCCTGGGTCGTGGCCGGGCCCGACGACGTCCCGGTCGGCTACGTCCTCGGCGCCGCGGACACCGCCGCGTTCGAGGACGCGTGCGAGGAGCACTGGTGGCCCGCGCTGCGCGAGCGGTTCCCGCGCGGGAGCGTCCCCGCGGACTCCCCCGACGCCGGCCTCGTGCAGCTGCTGCACGAGCCGCGCCGCGAGGCCGCCGACGTGGTCGCGGCCTACCCGGCGCACCTCCACGTCGACCTGCTGCCCGAGGCGCAGGGCGGGGGCTGGGGCCGCGCCCTCCTCGAACGACTCTTCGACGCGCTGCGCGAGCGGGGCGTCCCGGGCGTCCACCTGGGCGTCAGCTCGCGCAACGCGAACGCGCGCGCGTTCTACGAGCACCTCGGGTTCGAGGTCCTCGAGGAGGACGACGGCGGCGCGCTGCTGGGCCTGCGCCTCTAGCCGCAGCCCCGGGCGCGCCCGCCGCCGTCGTCGTCGCGTCAGCGGTGCTCGGTCACCTCGGGTCGCCGGTCCTCGAGCTCGGCGCCGCCGGGCACGGAGGCCGGCGTCGCGGCCTCCTCGCTCGTCCCGCGCCACCGGGCCACGGACCGCATGAGGTGGTAGATGCCGATCGCGGCCGCGGTGCCCAGCGCGATCCCGCCGAAGGCGACGTCGCCCGCGGCCCACGTGAAGTTCGCGATGCCGATGACGAGCGCGACGGCGGCCGTCGTGAGGTTGACCGGGTCCGAGAAGTTCACGCGGTTCTGCACCCAGATGCGCGCGCCGAGGATGCCGATCATCCCGTAGAGGACGGTCGTGGCCCCGCCGAGGACGCCCGCGGGGATGGTCGCGATGAGCGCGCCGAACTTGGGCGAGAGGCTGAGGAGCAGCGCGGTCGCCGCGGCCACCCAGTAGGCCGCGGTCGAGTACACGCGCGTCGCGGCCATGACGCCGATGTTCTCGGCGTACGTCGTGGTCCCGGATCCGCCGCCGGCGCCCGCGAGCGTCGTCGCGACGCCGTCGGCGAGGAGGGCGCGGCCCAGGAGCGGGTCGAGGTCGCGGCCCGTCATGGCGGCGACCGACTTCACGTGGCCCACGTTCTCGGCCACGAGCACGAAGACGACGGGGGCGAAGAGGCCGAGCACGGACAGGTCGAAGGACGGCGCGGTGAAGTCGGGCAGGCCGACCCAGGCGGCGTCGCCGACGCCCGTGAAGTCGACCTCGTCGCGCAGCACGGCCACGAGGTAGCCGACCAGCACGCCCAGGAGGATCGCGAGGCGGCCGAGGATGCCCCGGAAGAGGACCGTGATGAGCACGATCGCGAGCAGCGTGACGAGCGCCGTGAGCGGCGCGGCCTGGAAGCTGTCGCGCGCGACGGGCGCGAGGTTGAGCCCGATGAGCGCGACGATCGTGCCCGTCACGACGGGCGGCATGACGACGTCGATCCACCGCGACCCCGCGACGTGCACGACGAGGCCGACGAGCGCGAGGAGCACGCCGGTGAGCAGGACGCCGCCGAGCGCGACGGCCGTGCCGCCCTCGGCCTGGGCCGCGGCGATGGGGGCGAGGAACGCGAAGCTCGAGCCCAGGTAGCTCGGCAGGCGGTTGCCCGTGAGGAGCAGGAAGAGCGCGGTGCCGACGGCCGAGAAGAAGAGCGTCGTCGCGGGCGGCAGGCCCGTGATGATCGGGACGAGGAACGTCGCGCCGAACATCGCCACGACGTGCTGCATGCCGATGCCGATGGTCCGCGGCCAGCTGAGCCTCTCGTCGGGGGCGACGACGGCGCCCGGTCCGACCCGACGTCCGTCGCCGTGCACGCGCCAACCCAGGGCCATGTGGTTCTCCTCCGCCGACGGCCTCGCCGCAGGGCGCAGGGAGCGCCGCGGGGCCAGCCGCATGCTAGCGACCGCGGCCCGCCGACGGGGCCCGTCTCCACGTGCTGCTGTGCCATGCTGGCCGGGTAGGTGTCGCCTGGTCCACGGGGCCTGACCTGCGCACCGACCGCCCGAGCCGAGGATGAGCCATGAGCCAGCCCACACCCCCGCCCAGCGAGCCCACCGGGGCACCGGGCCCGGGTGACTCCGCCGCGCAGCCGGACCCGTACGCGACGCCCGGCCAGCAGCCGTACGCCCAGCAGCCGTACGCCCAGCAGGGCTACCCCCAGCAGGGCTACCCCCAGCAGGGCTACCCGCAGCAGGGCTACCCGTCGTCGTACGCGCAGGGGCCGTCGACGACGGCCTACGGCGACCAGTACGGCTACGCGGGCTACCCGCCGGTGGCGTCGCGGCCGAACAACACCATGGCCGTGGTCTCGCTCGTCGCGGGCATCTGCGGCCTCACCGTGCTCTTCTTCGTCGGCTCCATCGTCGCCGTGATCACCGGCATGATGGCGAAGAAGGAGATCGCGCGGACCGGCGAGGAGGGCTCCTCGCTCGCGACGTGGGGCGTGATCCTCGGCTGGATCGGCATCGGCCTCGGCGTGCTGGGCGGCCTGTTCTTCGTGCTCGTGTGGGGCACGATGTTCGCCACCATCGGCGCGACCTCGTACAGCTGAGCGGCCGGGCGGGCGGCGCCCGGCGCCGCCACCTCGCGCTCGCCGCGGCCTTCGCGGCCGTGCACGCCTGGCTCGCGTACCTGGGCGTCGTCGTGCTGCCGTCGCAGGCCTTCCACGACGTCGACCTCTACCGGTGGTGGATGTACCAGGGCCTCGAGACCGGCCGCTGGCCGGTGCTCGACGACCCGTTCGTCTACCCCGCGGGCGCCGTGCTGCCCATGCTGCTGCCCGCGCTGGGCGCCACGACGAACCCGGGCTACGCGATCGGCTGGTGCCTGCTCGTCACGGCGCTCGACGCGGCGGCCGTCGTCGCGCTCGTGCGGCACCGAGGGCACGGCCGGCTCGGCGCGCGCGGCGCATGGTGGTGGCTCGCGTTCCTCCTCCTGCTGGGGCCCGTCGCGATGGGGCGGATCGACGCGGTGGTCGCGCCGCTGACCGTGCTCGCCCTGCTCGCGGCGTCGCCGTCGTCCGCTCGCGCCGCGACGCCCGGGGGCACGCGGCTCGCGGCGGCGCTCCTCACGGCCGGCGCGTGGATCAAGGTGGCGCCGGGCGCGCTCGTGCTCCCGCTCGCGGCCGCGGCGCGACGCCCGTGGCGCGACGTCGTCGTCCCGGCGGCCGCGGTGTGCGCCGTCGTCGTCGGCGCGGTGGCGCTGGGCGGCGGCCTGCCGCGGGTCCTCGACTTCCTCACCACGCAGGGCGAGCGGGGCCTCCAGGTCGAGTCGGTCGCCGCGACCCTCGTCGGCGCGCTGCACCGGCCCGACGTCGCCGTCCGGCTCAACGAGGAGCTCGTGACCTACGAGGTCGTCGGCCCGGGCACGGCCGAGGTCGCGCGCGCGCTCGACGTCGTCCTGCCGGTGGCGGTCGCCGTCGTGGCGGCCGTGCTGCTGGTCGCGCGGCGCCGGGGCACCGCGCCCGCCGCGCTGCTGCCCGCCTCGCTCCTGCTCGTGGCGGTGCTCGTGGTCGCGAACAAGGTCGGCTCACCGCAGTTCCTCACGTGGTTCGCGCCGCCCGTCGCTGTCCTGCTCGCCGTGCGGGCCGGGGCGTGGTCCAGACCGCGCTGGTGGCACGCGGCCGCGGGCCTGGTCCTCGCCGCGGCGGGGCTCACGCAGGCGGTGTTCCCGTGGGGCTACCTCCCGCTGCTCGAGGGCGACGGCGGCATGGCCCTGATCCTCGACGCCCGCAACGGGCTGCTCCTCGCGGTGCTCGCGTGCGCGGTCTGGGGCACGGCGCGCGCGGTGGCCGCCCGGCCGGCGACGACCGGCCGGGCGGGCCGGGCTCAGGCGCGCGGCTGAGCGACCTCGGCGGCGACCAGCTCGAGGTGGTCGAGGTCGGCGAGGTCGAGCACCTGGAGGTAGAGCCGCTCGACGCCCGCGTCCGCGAGCGCGCCGATCCGGTCGACGGCCTCGCTCACCGTGCCGGCGACGCCGTGCTCGCGCAGCTCCGCGGGCTCGCGCCCGATCGCCGCGGCGCGGCGCGCGACCTCGGCCTCGTCGGCGCCGACGCACAGGACGAGCGCGGCCGAGTACACGAGGTCGTCCGGGGCACGGCCGATCTCCTCGCACGCCGCGCGGACCCGCGCGAACATCGCGGCGATCTCGTCGATCTCGGGGAACGACGCGTTGAACTCGGACGCGAACCGTGCCGCGAGCGCGGGAGTGCGGCGCGGGCCCTTGCCGCCGACGATCACCGGGACCCCCGCGCCGGGGACGCGGCGGCCGTCCGCGACGGCGACCTCCTGGACGGGCTTGGGCAGCGCGGGCGAGTCGGTGAGCGTGTAGTGCGCGCCCGCGTGGTCGAAGCGCTCACCCTCGGGCGTGCGCCACAGGCCGGTGACGACCTCGAGCTGCTCGGTGAGGAGGCCGAAGCGCTTCTCGGGGAAGGGGATGCCGTAGGCCGCGTGCTCCTGCGCGAACCAGCCCGCCCCGAGGCCGAGCTCGACCCGGCCGCCGGACATCTGGTCGACCTGGGCGACCTGGATCGCCAGGATCCCCGGGTGCCGGAAGGTCGCGGACGAGACGAGCGTGCCGACGCGCAGGCGGCTCGTCTCCCGCGCGAGGCCGGCGAGCGTGGTCCAGGCGTCGGTGGGGCCCGGCAGGCCGTCGCCGCCCATCGTGAGGTAGTGGTCGGAGCGGAAGAAGCCGTCGAACCCCAGGCGCTCGGTGGCCTGGGCCACGCGCAGGAGGTCGTCGTAGGAGGCGCCCTGCTGGGGCTCGGTGAAGATGCGCAGATCCATCCGCCCAGCCTGCCAGCGGACCGGTCAGCCCGCCGACGTCGCCTGCGGGCCGAGCACCACGCAGCACCGGCCCGGCACCGGCTCGAGCCGCGCGGTGACGTCCGCGCCGGAGGCCGCCGCGGCGGCGGCGAGGAGCTCGGTGTTCATGCCGCACACGAGCGCGGTGTGGTCGGCGACGAGCGCGTGGAACGGGCAGCTGCGCAGCACGACGTCAGCGCCCTCCTCGGCCGGGTCGTAGCCGACGTCGGCGAGCGCGGCGAGGAGCGCGGCGCGCGGGCCGGCACCCTCGCCTCCCCGGGCGAGCGCCGCCTCCCCGAGGCCGGTGCCCGCGCCGCGCGCCGCGCGCGCAAGCTCGGCCATCACGGGCGCGCCCGACCGCGCGGCGGACTCGACCGCCGTCGCCAGCACGGAGCCCGCGAGGTCGTAGCGCCGGGTCGGGAGCGACACCTGCACCTCGCGCGCGGAGCGCCGGTAGAGCTTGGCCGGACGTCCGGCGCCCGGGCCGGTGCGCCCCGTCAGCCGCCGGAACTCGACGTCGAGCAGGCCGTGCTCGACGAGCTTGTCGAGGTGGAACTTCGCCGTGTGGACGGGGACGCCCGCCGCCGCCGCGACCTCCTCGCGGCTCGCCGCGCGGCCGAGGCGGACGACGCAGTCGAAGAGCGTCCGGCGCACGGGCTCGGCCAGCGCGCCCGCGCGGGCGAGGTCCGCGGTGGAGGCGCCCGGCCCCGGGTCCGGCTGGTCCGTCATGGCTGAACTCTAACGGAGACGACCATTGACGGAAGAGCGGGGCGCGTCTAACGTCAACGATGTTCTCCTCAAGACCTCGGAGGTCGCCGTGACCCTCTCCACGCTCACCGTGCCGCGCGACGACGCCCGGGGCGGCACCGGCGCGACGCCGCGCCACCTGCGCGTCGCGCCGACGACGGCGGTCGACCTCGACGCCGCGGAGGACGCGGCCCGCGCCTTCCTCGTCGCGCTCGGCGTCGACCTCGACGACGAGTCGCGCACCGAGAGCCCGGCCCGCATGGCCCGCGCCTACGCCGAGATGCTCACGCCGCGCCCGTTCGACCTCACGACGTTCCCCAACGACGAGGGCTACGACGAGCTCGTCGTGGCGCGGTCGCTGCCGGTGCAGTCCGTGTGCGAGCACCACCTGCTGCCGTTCACGGGTGTCGCGCACGTCGGCTACCTGCCGGGCGAGCGCATCCTCGGGCTGTCCAAGCTCGCGCGCGTCGTCGAGCTGTTCGCGCGCAGGCCGCAGGTCCAGGAGCGCCTCACGCAGCAGGTGGCGCGCTGGCTGTGGGAGACGCTCGAGCCGCGCGGCGTGGGCGTCGTCGTCGAGGCGGACCACCAGTGCATGTCGCTGCGCGGCGTGCGTGCGGCCGACGCCACGACCGTGACGTCCGCGCTCCTCGGGACGCTGCGCGACGACGCACGGTCGCGCGCCGAGTTCCTCGCGCTCGCAGCGCCGTCGGGCGGTCCGCGATGAGCGTCACCGTGGTCGTGGGCGCGAGCGTGGCCGGCGCGACGGTCGCGCAGACCCTGCGCGCCGAGGGGTACGACGGCCGCGTCGTGCTCGTGGGCGACGAGCCGCACCTGCCCTACCAGCGGCCACCCCTGTCCAAGGGTCGCCTGCGCGGGACCGACGTCGACGACGCGGGCGCTCCCACCGACACCGCCACGCTGCAGCCCGAGGCCTGGTACGCCGAGCACGACGTCGACCTGCGCCGGGCGACGCGCGTGACGGCCGTCGACCGCGCGTCGGCGACCGTGCGCCTCGCCGACGGTGAGGACCTCCGGTGGGACCACCTCGTGCTCGCGACGGGGGCCGAGCCGCGCCGGCTGGCCGTGCCCGGCGCGGACCTGTCCGGCGTCCACACCCTGCGCACGGTCGACGACGCGGACCGCCTGCGCGACGCGCTCGTGCCCGGCGCACGCGTCGTCGTCGTGGGCGGCGGGTGGATCGGGCTCGAGGTCGCGGCCGTCGCCCGGGAGCGGGGTGGCGAGGTGACCGTGCTCGAGGCGGGCCCGATGCCCCTCCTGCGCGTGCTGGGACCAGAGGTCGCACCCCTGCTCACGGCGCTGCACCGGGACCACGGGGTCGACGTGCGCACGGACGTGCAGGCGACGGCGCTCGCCGGCGACGAGCGGGTCACGGGCGTCACGCTCGGCGACGGCAGCACGGTGCCCGCGGACGTCGTCGTCGTCGGCGTGGGGGTGGTGCCGCGCACCGCGCTCGCCGAGGCCGCGGGGCTCGAGGTCGCGAACGGCGTCGTCGTCGACGAGCTGCTGCGCACGAGCGACCCGCGCGTGCTCGCGGCCGGAGACATCGCGCACGCGTGGCACCCCGTGCTCCGCACACGCGTGCGGGTCGAGCACTGGGCGACGGCCGTGCGGCACGGCGAGACCGCCGCACGGACGATCCTCGGCCGGAGCGAGCCCGACCGCCGGCTGCCCTTCTTCTTCACCGACCAGTACGACCTCGGGATGGAGTACGTCGGCCACGTCGGCCCGGACGGCTACGACGACGTCGTCCTGCGCGGCGACCTCGCGTCGCGCGAGCTGATCGCGTTCTGGCTGCGCGACGGGCGCGTGCTCGCCGGCGCGAACATCAACGTGTGGGACGTCTCGGAGCAGATCGAGGAGCTCGTCGTCTCCGGCCGCCGGGTCGACCGGGCACACCTGGCCGGGGACGTCCCCCTCGACCGGCTGTAGCCGCGCGAGGGCGGGACCTCGGGCGGGTCAGGCGAGCAGGTGGTCGACGACGTCGGCGGCGGTCCAGCCCGCGGGGTGCCGGAGGGCGAGGTCCCGCGCCCCGTCGAGGTCGCTGCCGAGCGTGACGAGGGCCGGCTCCACGTAGCCGTCGCGGCGCGTCTGGGCGAGGCCGACGTCGGCGAGGAGGCCGTTGCACAGGCAGGTGCGGCCCTCGGTGTCGGCCACGTCGCCGCCCTTCTCGACGTACGCGGCGAGCGGTTCGCCCGGGCAGCGGTAGCCGACGGACCCCGGCGCGCGCTCGAACGGGACCCGCAGGTGGCCGACGTCGCACAGCCGCTCGCGCGCCGCGTGGACCTCCGGGTCCGACTGGGTGCCGGCGAGCCGGGCGACCTTGAAGGGGAACCCGGTGGGCGACGCGCGGGGGTCGGTGCGCACCTCGAGCGTGCCCGCCGCGAGGTCCGCGAGCGCGCGCCCGCGCAGGTCAGGGTCGAGGCCGGACTCCTCGGCGAGCGCGAAGAGGGAGCCGACCTGCACGCCGACGGCGCCCGCCTCGCGTGCGCGTCGCACCTGCCCGGGCGCGCCCTGGCCGCCGCCGATCCAGAACGGCAGACCCACGGCGGCGACCGCGGCCAGGTCGGCGTCGTCCCGCGGGCCGAAGACGGGCTGGCCGTCGTCGGTGAGGACCGGACGGCCGCGCGCGGGCGCGTTGTGCCCGCCCGCGCGGTGGCCCTCGACGACGAAGCCGTCGGGCGCCGTGGCGGCGTCCCGCGCGAGGTGGACGGCCAGCACGTGCGCGGCGATGACCGCGAGGAACATCGGGCGGTGCAGCGGCTCGTCGTGCGCGCCGGTGAATGCCTGCGGGTCGACGCCGACCTCGTAGCCGGTGGTCGCGCCGTCGACGCGCACGTCGACGGAAGCGGGTTCCCGCCGGGCCAGCCGGTCGAGCAGCCGGGGCATCTGCGCCGGGATGCCCGCACCCATGAGCACGACGTCGACGCCTGCGAGCATCGCCCCGAGGACCGCGCTCGGCGTCGCCATCTGGATCTTCTCGAGCAGGTTGATCCCGACCGCGCGCGTGTGCCCCTCCTTGGCGAGCCAGACCTCGGCGAACGACGCGACGACGGACAGCTCCGTCGCGCGGGCGGACGGTCGCAGCCCCAGCTTGGGCACGGGCAGGTAGGGCAGCCCCGGCGGCCGTGCGTCGGGACGGAAGTACCGCTCGACCACGCGCGCCGCCATCGCGGGCACCGGGAAGTGGGCGAGCGCGCGGCGCAGGTGCCCGCCGACGTCGCCGTCCTGCAGGCGCCGGGCGGTCACGACGTCGAGCGCGGTGCCCGAGACGACGCCGAGCTGCCCCGCGAGCGACACCGCGCGGGCGAGCGGCCACGACGACACGGCGACGCCCATGCCGCCCTGGATGACGTGCGGGCGGATCGCCGCCGCGGGGGTCGAGCGGGTCGGACGTGCCGGCGCTGCGGCCATGAAGGGTCTCCCGACGACCTACGGATGCGTAACCTACGCGGCCGTAAGTCTCGTGCGCCGCCCCTGGTGGGAGGCGGACCTTCGTCCCTGGCGGGCGACGTCGGCTCAGGTCCCGACCGCGTGGAACCCGCCGTCGACGTGCACGACCTCGCCCGTGGTCGCGGGGAACCAGTCGGACAGCAGGGCGACGACGGCGCGCGCGGTCGGCTCGGGGTCGCGGACGTCCCAGCCGAGCGGCGCGCGCGCGGACCAGCCGCTCTCGATCTCCTCGAAGCCCGGGATGTGCGTGGCCGCGGTCGTGCGGACCGGGCCGGCCGCGACGAGGTTCGCGCGGACGCCGCGCGGCCCCAGGTCGCGCGCGAGGTAGCGCGACGTCGCCTCGAGCGCGGCCTTCGCGACGCCCATCCAGTCGTAGACCGGCCACGCGTAGCGCGCGTCGAACGTGAGGCCGACGACCGACGAGCCGCGCCCCATCAGCGGCGCGGCGGCGACCGCGAGCGCCTGGAGCGAGTAGGCCGACACGTGCAGGGCCGTCGCGACGTCCTCCCACCCCGCCTCGAGGAAGCGCCCGCCGAGCACGGACTGGGGCGCGAAGCCGACCGAGTGCACGACGCCGTCGAGCCGGTCGACGTGCTCGCCGACCCGGCCCGCGAGCGCGGCGAGGTCGCCCGTCGAGGTCACGTCGAGCTCCCCCACCGGCGCCTCGACGGGCAGGCGCCGCGCCATCGCCTGGGTGATCCGCAGCTGCCGCCCGAAGGAGGTGAGCACGACCCGAGCGCCCTGCTCCTGCGCGAGCCGCGCCACGTGGAACGCGATCGAGCCCTCGGTGAGGACGCCGGTGACGAGAAGGTTCTTGCCGTCGAGCAGACCCATTGGGGCTCCGTCCAGGCTGGTGGGGGGCCGCGACGGGTGCGGCGCGCCGACGCTAGCCGAGCGGCTCGGGGGCCGAGGGCGCGTCGCCGTCACGAGTTCCGGCGCCCGCGTTGTCCGGTGGCGACAACGGCGGGCGCGCCGGGCCACGGTGCACGTCCCGCACGGCGGGCAGCTCCACGAAGCCGGCGGCCCGGTAGGTCGCGACGGCGGCGACGTTCGCGCTCGGTGTGCAGACCACGACGCTCGACGCGCCCAGTGCCCGGAGGGCGGCCGCCGCGGCGAGCGTCATCGCGACACCGTGGCCGCGCCGCCGGTGGTCGGGGTGGACGCCCATCGGCTCGAGGAGGCCCGGCCGGCCCGGCCCGGCCGACCACACGGTGGCCGCCGCGACCGCGGCGCCGTCGCGGTCGTGGGCGAGCAGGCACCGCGCGTCGGCGAACGCCGGGCCGTCGGCCATCGCGTGCCACCGCTCGACCGCGGGCGCCGGCCGGCCGAACGCCGCGGCCTGCACCGCCGCCCAGGCCGGAGCACGGTCGGCTGCGACCGTCTCGATGTGCAGGCCCGGGTCCTCGACCGGCCCTGCGAGGCCGCGGACGAGGGGCGTCCACGGCTCGCCGTCGCTCCATCCGGCGGCGCGCAGCCGGGCGACCAGCGCCCCGCCGCACCGCGCCTCGACGTCGACCTCGCCCGCGGGCAGCACGCCGCGCTCCGGGTGCGCGACGTCGTCGGCCAGGTGCCGCGCGAGCTCCTCGTCGTCCTCGGCCCCCGGCGCGACCGCGAGCCGGAGCAGCCGCTCGCCGTCGAGCAGGCCGACCGCGAGGGCCCTCCCGTCACGGCTCCACGTGCGCAGTGCGGCGGCGGTAGCGTCCGCGCCGAACCGTCCGAACCACCCGACGTCGCCCGGGTGCAGCTGGACCGGGCCGTCGTCTCGCTGCCAGCTGCCCAGCGCGCGCACGACGGCGCCGAGGTCCACCACGCCGGGCCTGCCCAGGACGACCGTCATGCCGCGATCCCACACCAGGTCCGGGCGGCGGCCCACCTCATTCCCACCTCACACCTGGCAGCCCGGGCACCAGTAGAGCGTGCGGGTGGCCATGTCCTCGCGCAGCACCATCGCGCCGCAGCGCAGGCACGGCTCGCCCGCGCGCCCGTAGACCGCGTGCCGGAGGGTCGGGTCGGCGAGCGCCGCGGCGCGCGCGGCCTCGTCGGCGAGGTCCTCGCGCGTGAGCATCGCCCCGACCCGGACGCCGTCGTCGAGCAGCGCGACCCAGTCCTGCCAGAGGCCCTCGAGCACCTCGGCGGGGACCTGCGCGCCGGGCGTGTGCGGCTCGAGGTGCGCACGGAACAGCAGCTCGGCGCGGTAGATGTTGCCGATCCCGCTGACGACCGCCTGGTCCATGAGCAGCTGCCCGACGGCGACCTTGCGCCGGCGGACCGCCTCGACGAACCGGCCCTGCGGGTCGGGCCACGCGTCGACGCGCGGGTCCGGGCCGGCCTTCGCGACGATGCCGGCGACGTCGTCGGGCGTGAGGACCTCGCACGTGATCGCGCCGCGCAGGTCGGCGACCGTCTCCGGCGCCGCGAGGCGCACCCGGACCTGGCCGACCGGCGCGGGCGGGAAGGGGGCGTCGGGCTCCTCGAGCAACCGTTCCTCGGGCTCCTCGGCGACCTCGGCTCCGCCACCGCCGTCGCCCGGGAGCGCGCGCTCGCCCTCGCCCATGCGGACCGCGCGCCGCCGCGGCGCGCCGAGGGACGCGACCGGGCCGCCGTCGCCCAGCGGCGAGACGCGCCCGTGGAAGTCCCACGCGCCGTAGAGGCCGAGGTGGACGTGCAGCCAGCGCTCAGCGACGACCGCGGCGCCGGGCAGCACGCCCCGCCCGTCCGGGTCGGAGCCGAAGCCGAGGAACAGGTGCTTGCCGAGCGCCGCCGACGTCGTCAGCTCGGCGCCGTCGAGCAGCGCCGCGCCCTCCGCGAAGCGTCCCTGGGGGGAGCTGACCGCCAGGCGGTGACCCACGAGGTCGGCGTCGAACTGGCGGGCGATCCGGTGGACGGTATGACCTTCGGGCACCGCCCGAGGCTACGTCAGCGCTCCGACGTCGGCAGGCGGGAGCGGGCGCCTGCCCTGACGATGGTCCGGTGACCCACCCCTACCGGCTCGGCTTCGCCGTGAAGATCCTGGGGGCCGGCGGGCTCGCGACGTCGGACATGCGGCGGTGGCAGTCCGGGCCGCACCTGTCGCGGTCGCTCGAGCTGCTCGGTCCTGCCTTCGACCACCTCGAGCGGATCGACGTGCGCATGTTCCGCCTCTCGAGCGGGACGATCCCCTACGGCACCCACCCCGACCTGCCGGACCTGCACTACCGCCGCCAGCTCGACGCGTGCGCCGACCAGCTCGCCGCGCTCGGCGACCGCGCCCGCTCGCTCGGGCTGCGGCTCTCCACGCACCCCGGCCAGTACACGGTCATCAACTCCGCCGACCCGGACCTCGTCGCACGCGCGTCGGCCGACCTCGAGATGGACACCGCGCTCCTCGACGCGCTCGGCCAGGGCCCCGAGGCGGCCGTCGTCGTGCACGTGGGCGGGCTCTACGGGGACCGGCCGTCCGCGCTCGACCGGTGGGCGCGCGCCTACGAGCGGCTGTCGGACCGCGCGCGGGCGCGCCTCGCGCTCGAGAACGACGACGGCCCGTTCGGCGTCACGGACGTGCTCGAGCTGCACCGGCGCACGGGCGTCCGCATCGCCTACGACCACCACCACCACCGCACGTCGCCCGAGTCGGTCGAGGTCCCGCCCGCGGAGGCGCTGCGGGCCGCGTACGCCACGTGGCCCGCCGACGTGCGCCCCAAGGTGCACCTGTCGAGCCCGCGCCTCGACCTCGAGATCAGCGAGCGCCGACCCGCGGGCACGCGCCGGGTCGAGCGCGTGCCCGTGACCCCGCGGCTCACGCCGCACGCCGACTTCGTCGCCCCCTGGGACCTCGTCGACCTGCTGCGCGCGGCGCCCGGACCTCTCGACGTCATGCTCGAGGCGAAGGCCAAGGACCTCGCCGTCGCCCACGCGCGCGCCGCGCTCGCCCGGCTGTTCCCGGAGGTCGCGGCGGCCGAGGAGCGCACGCGCACCTGACCGCCCGTGCTCCTCGGCGCCGCCGCGCGGGGCTGTCAGCCCGCGGCGACGGGCTTGCGCGCGCGCACGATCGCGCCGTGCATGCCGTCCGCGACGGCGTGCGTCGGCTCGACGACCGCGTCCACGAAGCCCGCGGCCGCGAGCCCCTCGAGGTACTCGGTGCGCGACAGGGCGCCGGCGATGCACCCGACGTAGGACCCGCGCTCGGCGCGCTGGGCGGGCGTGAGGTGGTCCTCGGCGACCACGTCGGAGATGCCCACGCGCCCCCCGGGCACGAGCACGCGGAACGCCTCGGCGAGGACGGCCGGCTTGTCGGTCGAGAGGTTGACCACGCAGTTGGAGACGACGACGTCGACCGTCGCGTCGTCGAGCGGCAGGTCCTCGATGGTGCCCTTGCGGAACTCGACGTTGGTCGCGCCCGCGCGCTCCGCGTTGGCTCGCGCGAGCTCGAGCATCTCGTCGGTCATGTCGACGCCGTAGGCGAAGCCGGACTCGCCGACGCGGCGGGCCGAGAGCAGGACGTCGATCCCGCCGCCGGAGCCCAGGTCGAGCACGCGCTCGCCCTCACGCAGCTCCGCCACGACGAGCGGGTTGCCGCAGCCCAGCGACGCGGCCAGCGCCTCGGCGGGCACGGCCGCGGCGTCCTCGGCGCCGTAGAGGCCGGCGCCGAAGCGCTCGTCGACGACGACGTCGGTGCCGTCGCAGCAGCCGTCCGACCCGCCGCAGCACCCCGCGTCACCCGTGCCCTGCACGGCGGCGAGGGCGTAGCGCGCCCGGACCTGCTCGCGGATGTCCTGGTCCATGGTTCCTCCTCGTGTCATATCGACGGACGTCGATGTGAGGAGCGTGGAGGAATGATCGACGCTTGTCAATATCGACCTGCATCGATCTTTCCCTGGAGGCGCTCGCGGACCCGACCGGCGCTCCCCGCTGGCCTCGGCCCGCCCGGTCAGCGCGCCTCGAGCAGTCGCTTGAGCGTGTCGAGGTCGGCCTGCACGGCGGCGCGGTCGCGCGCCAGCTCGTCGTCCGTCATCGTCGGCGGCCGCCGGAGCGAGAAGACGACGTCGCACCCGTCGCCGTTGGGCACGACGCGCATCGGCACCTCGACCACCTCGCCGCCCGGCAGCGTGATCACGTGGTCGGCCACCCCGAACGGGTTCGCCGGCGCGAACGCGACCGACATCCGCCCGTCCGGCGTGTCCGCGACCCAGCGCCCGTCGACCTCCTCGAGCGTCGCGGCCAGGCCCGCCGCCCACGCCGAGAGGTGCGCGGGGTCGCTCGCGTAGGCGTAGACCTCGCGGGCCGGCCGCTCGATCGTCACGGCCACGTACTCGGTGGGCTGGGTGGGCTGCGCCATGCGCGGAGTCTCGCCGCGTCGGTGCGGCACCACAAGGCGCACGTCGTGCGCGACGACGCCCGCCGCCCCGCGGGGGGACGACGGGCGCCGTCGTGCGTGCGCTCAGACCAGCGCGGTCTGCGCGAGGTGGTCGGAGATCTTCGACTCCTTGGTGCCGTCCGCGGCGCTCGCGCCGCCGGTGAAGGCGCCGTGGTACTGCCGGGCGGGGTGCGTGTCCTCGGCGTACACGTGCCCCTCGCCGAAGAGGTTCTCGCGCAGCGTCGAGCCCTCGTACTCGGTGCGAGCGCGCCCGCGCCGCTGCAGCTCGGGGACCACGAGCTCGACGAGGTCCTCGAACGTGCCGGGCGTGATCGCGTACGCGAAGTTGAAGCCGTCGATGCCGCCCTCGTCGACCCAGCGCTCGAGCTCGTCGGCGACGCGCTCGACCGAGCCGACGAGCACCGGGCCGAGGCCGCCGATGCTGCGCTTGGTGACGATGTCGAGCGGCGTCCACGCGCGGTCGGGGTCGATCGTCGTGAGCATCTGCAGCGCCGAGCGCAGCGAGTCGTTCTCGACCTCGACGAGCGGCTGGTCCGGGTCGTACTCGGAGAAGTCGACGCCGGTCCACCCGCCGTAGAGCGACAGCGCGCCCTCGGGGTTGGCGTAGCGCAGGTAGTCCTCGAACTTCGCCTGCGCCGCCTCGTCCGTCTCGGCCGTGATCACGGTGATGAGCGTGAAGATCTTCACCGAGTCGCGCGAGCGGCCGAGCGCCTCGGCGCGGTCGCGGATGTCGTCGGTGGTCTCGCGCGCCTGGGCGATGGTGCCGGGGCTGATGAAGACCCCCTCGCCGTGCTTCGCGGCGAAGCCCCGGCCGCGCGGCGACGCGCCGGCCTGGAAGATCACCGGGGTGCGCTGCGGGCTGGGCTCCGACAGGTGGATGCCGGGCACGGAGTAGAACTCGCCCCGGTGGCCGATGGGGTGCACCTTCGTCGGGTCGGTGAAGACCCCGCGCTCCTTGTCGCGCACGACGGCGTCGTCGTCCCAGCTGCCCTCCCACAGCTTGTAGGTCACGTCGAGGAACTCGTCCGCGAGGTCGTACCGCGCGTCGTGGCTCATCTGCTTGTCGAAGCCGAGGTTGATCGCCGCGCTGTTGAGGTAGCCCGTGACGACGTTCCAGGCCACGCGGCCCTTCGTCAGGTGGTCGAGCGTCGAGAACTTCCGGGCGAGCGCGTAGGGCTGCTCGTAGGTCAGGGCGCTCGTGATGCCGAAGCCGAGGTGCTCGGTGACCGCGGCCATCGCCGGGACCTGGAGGAACGGGTCGTTCACCGGGACCTGGACGGCGTCCGTGAGCGAGCCTGCGACCGTGCCGCGGTAGACGTCGTACACGCCCACGACGTCGGCGATGAACAGCGAGTCGAACTTCCCGCGCTCGAGGAGCTGCGCGAGCTCGGTCCAGTACTCGAGCGTGTTGTAGTCCCACGCGCGGCTGTCCGGGTGGCGCCACGTGCCCGCGGCCTGGTGGGTCACGCACGTCATGTCGAACGCGTTGAGGACGATGCGCTTCTTCTCGGGGGTCTCGCTCACGAGGGTCTCCTTCTCGGTCGGTCGTGCGGTGCGGGTCACTCGGCGTCGAGCGGGAGCAGGACGCCCTGCACCTCGGGGTCGGTGGCCAGGTACTCCTGGACGCGCGGGTCCTGGAACGCCTTGATGAGGTTCTGGATGTTGGGCTCGTCGATCCACCGCGTGCCGACGGTGAGCTGGCCCGCGAACTCGTCGGGCGCCGGCGGGGCGAAGATCTGCTGCTCGAGCGGGATCTTGGCGGCGATGTAGTACTCGGTGTAGCCGACGGCGGCGTCGAGGTCGGGCAGGGCGCGGGACTGCGCACCGAAGTCGAGCAGCACGAACTCCAGGTTCTTCGGGTTCTCGACGACGTCGTCCTGGGTCGCCGTCCACTTGTCGACCGCCGGGTCGAGCGTGATGAGGCCCGCCCGCTCGAGGACCCACAGGCCCTGCGCCTCGTTGGCCGGGTCCGAGTACAGCGAGATGGTCGCCCCGTCGGGGATCTCCTCGACCGAGTCCCACTTCTCCGACCACAGGCCGAAGCCCCAGCGGAACACGGGCGTCGCCGCCGTCTCCTCGAAGTCGGGGTTGGCCTCGAGCACCTGGCCCAGCCAGAGCTTGTGCTGGTACACGGTCGCGGCGACCTCGCCGTCGTTCACGGCGCGGTTGATCGTGTTGCTGTCCGCGAGGCCCTTGAACTCGACGGTGATGCCGTAGTCGGGCGCGACCTCCTCGGCGACGAACTCGACGAGCGCCTGCTCGCGCGCGTTGCCCTCGGCGGTCGCGACGTAGAGCGTCGCGCCCGCGATCTCGTTGGGGCTCGCCGCGCCGCCGAGGCGCGGGACGACGATCGCCGCGGCGGCCGCGACGACGACGACCGCGCCCCCGGCGATCCACGGCCAGCGGCGCCGGCGCGTGATCTCGAAGCCGTGGTCGTGCCCGTCGTGGTCGTGCCCGTCGTGGTCGCCCGGCCCGTCGGTGCGGGTGGCGTCGGTCTGGGTGGTGGTCATGGCAGTGACTCCTGGGTGCGTGGTGGTGGGGGTGGTGCGTCCCGGGCGGCGTGGCAGCGCCGTGGGTCCCGGGTGGTCCTGCAGGGGTTCCGTGCGCGGCTGGGTCAGGCGGCGACCTCCGCGGTCCGGCGGGCGGGACCGGTGCGGCCCGCCCTGCGGGTGCGGCGGCGCGCGTGCGGCGTCGCGGCGCGGACGAGCCCGTCGCCGAGCAGCTGGACGAGCGCGACGAGCGTCACGAGGACGACGATCGTCGCGAGCATCACCGCGTGGTCGAAGCGCTGGTAGCCGTACGTCACGGCGACGTACCCGATGCCGCCCGCGCCGATGGTCCCCGCGATCGCCGAGTACTCGATCATCGCGATGGTGTTGATCGTCAGGCCCCCGATGATCGACGGCAGCGCCTCGGAGAGCTGCACGGACGTCACGATCTGCACGGGCGAGGCACCCGAGGCCTTCGCCACGCGGACGAGCGAGGGCGGCACCGAGCGCAGCGAGTTCTCGACGATCCGCGCGAAGAACGCGATCCCGGCGAGGGACATGGGCACGACGGCGGCCGCGATCCCGATGTTCGTCCCCGTGAGGAAGCGCGTCACGGGCACGAGCGCGGCCATGAGGATGAGGAACGGCAGCGAGCGCCCGACGCTCACGACCCAGCCGAGCGTCTGGTGCAGCGCGGGCCGCTCGACGAGCCCGCCCGGGGCGAGGTTGTGCAGCAGGACGCCGAGCGGGACGCCGACGAGCACGACGACCGCCATGACGATGCCGACCATGAGCAGCGTCTCGCCGAGCGCCGGCAGGATCAGCGCCGGGATCTCGGGGAGGGGGGTGTCGCCCGCGGTGGGCAGGCGCAGGACCGGGAGCGAGGACGGCGCGCTCATGCGACGGGCTCCAGCTCGCGCTCGGTGGGACGCGCCGAGCCCGCGGCAGGTGCGACGTCGGCCTGCGCCGACGGCTCCTCCCCACCCGGCACGGTGTGCAGCCCGAGGTGGGCGAGGACCGCGACGACACGCGTGCCCTCGACGTCCCCCGGCACCGCGACCGTCGCGTGTCCGACGACGTGGCCGTCGACGGCGCCGATCGAGGCGCCGAGCAGGGCGACGTCGGCGCCGAGCGCCGCGCCGGCCCGCGCGATCCAGTCCGCGGGCACGTCCGCGCTCGCGTACGAGACGGACCACACGGCGCCGTCGTGCCCGGTGCCGTGCGCGCGGCGCGGCAGGAGCGCGCGCCCCAGCGGCGAGCCCGGGTCGCGGAGCAGGTCCACGACGCGGCCCTGCTCGACGATGCGTCCGTGGTCGAGCCGGGCGACCGAGTCGGCGAGGTCGAGCACCACCTCCATCTCGTGCGTGATGAAGAGGATCGACAGGCCGAGGTCGTCGCGCAGGTCCTTGAGGAGCCGCACGACGGACGCGGTCGCCTCGGGGTCGAGGCCCGAGGTCGCCTCGTCCGAGAGCAGCACGCGCGGCCGCAGCGCGAGCGCGCGGGCGATCCCGACGCGCTGGCGCTGGCCGCCCGAGAGCTGGTGCGGGTAGTGGCCGGCCCGGGTGCTCAGGCCGACGCGGTCCAGCAGCTCCGCGACGCGCCGGCGGCGGTCCGCGGGCGTGACGCCGAGGTACCGCAGCGGCAGCTCGACGTTCTCTGCCGCCGTGCGGCGCGAGAGCAGGCCGTCCGACTGGAAGATGGTGCCGATCTGGCGGCGCGCGTCGCGCAGGCCGCGCTCGTCGAGCTGGGAGAGCTCGCGCCCGCCGACGACGACGGTGCCCGAGGTGGGCGGCTCGAGCAGGGTGACGCACGCGGCGAGGGTGCTCTTCCCCGCGCCGCTGGGGCCGACGACGGCCGCGATCTCGCGGTCGGCGACGGTGAGGTCGAGACGGTCGAGCACCGTGGTGCGGTGCGCGCCGTCGCCGTAGGTCTTGGTGAGCCGGCGGAGCTCGATCATGGGTTCTCCGGTGGGGGTGCCGAGGCGCGTGGCAGCGCGCGCTCGGCGAGGCGGGATGGGGCTGCGCAGCGCCGCTCCGCCGACCGCCGGGGCGGGTCATGGGCGTGGTGCAGGGAGTCCTGCGTGCGGGTGCGCGGGGTGGCGCACCGGGTGGTGCGCCGTCAGTGACGACAGCAGCACATTCGCACGAGGGTCCTCCTGGTCGTCCTTACCGGTGCGGTCGCACGGGTCTGGTCCTCACCCGGAGCACCCCACGACGAGGAGGGTTGCCGGCCAGCGAGCCGGGGCTTCGCGCTGGCGCTCATGACCTGCTCCAGAAACTAGGGCGTCTCACATGCCGCGTCAATGGTGTCCGAGGGGTGGACCGGCACGAGCGTGCCGCGCGGGCCCGCGACGCACCCCCGGCGCGCCCCACGGACGTGCGGTCCCACGAGCCGGGCGGCCGGGCGAGCGCCCTCCCGCCCGGGTACGGTCGACCCAGGTGCGCCGGGAAGTCTGGTCGGCAACGACGTCGACGACCCCGGAGGTCACCCATGCCGCAGCCCGGCCCGCCCGCCGCCACGACCCCGCCCGCGGGGGCGCGACCGCCGTCGACCATGCTCGGCCGCGGCTCGTGGAGCGAGACCCGCCGGATCACCGAGATCCTCCGCAAGGAGACGGTCGGCGGGGCGCTGCTGCTGGTCGCGACCGTGGCGGCGCTCGTCTGGGCGAACTCCCCGGCCGCGGACTCGTACGCCGCGCTGCGCGACCTGCGCGTGGGTCCCGCGAGCCTCCACCTGGACCTCTCGCTGGGCACGTGGGCCGCCGACGGGCTGCTCGCGATCTTCTTCTTCGTCGTGGGCCTCGAGCTCAAGCGCGAGTTCGTGGCGGGCGACCTGCGCGACCCGCGCCGGGCCGCGCTGCCCATCCTCGCCGCGATCGGCGGCATGGCCGCCCCCGCCGCGGTGTACGTCGCGGTCGCCTCGAGCGCCGGCGGCGAGGCGCTCCGCGGCTGGGCGATCCCGACGGCGACGGACATCGCGTTCGCGCTCGCGGTGCTCGCCGTCATCGGCACGCACCTGCCCGCGGCGCTGCGCACCTTCCTGCTCACGCTCGCCGTCGTCGACGACCTGCTCGCGGTCACGGTGATCGCGATCTTCTACACGGACGAGGTCGCGTGGCCCGCGCTGGGGGCGGCCGTCGTCGTGATCGCCCTGTTCGCCGTCGCCGTCCAGCGCCGCATCCGCTCGTGGTGGCTGCTGCTCCCGCTCGCCGTCACCGCCTGGGCGCTCATGCACGAGTCGGGCGTCCACGCCACGGTCGCGGGCGTGCTCCTCGGCTTCACCGTGCCGGTCCTGCGCAGCGAGCGGGCCGGCGGCCCGGACGCCGGCCCCGGCCTCGCCGAGCACTTCGAGCACCGGTGGCGGCCGGTCTCCGCCGGGTTCGCCGTGCCCGTGTTCGCGTTCTTCGCGGCCGGGGTCACGGTCGGCGGGCTCGACGGGCTGCGCGAGTCCCTCGCCGACCGGATCGCGCTCGGCGTCATCGCCGGGCTCGTCGTCGGCAAGGCGCTCGGCATCTTCGGCACGACGTGGCTCGTGGCGCGCTTCACGCGGGCCACGCTCGACGCGTCGCTCCGCTGGCTGGACGTGCTCGGCGTCGCGCTGCTCGGCGGCATCGGCTTCACCGTGTCGCTGCTCATCAGCGAGCTCGCCTTCACGTCCGAGGAGGGCACCGAGCACGTGACCGTCGGCGTCCTCACGGGCTCGGTGCTCGCGGCGCTGCTGGCAGCCGCGCTCCTGCGCTCGCGCAACCGGCACTACCGCACCGTCGCCGAGCTCGAGGCGGTCGACGCCGACGCCGACGGCGTGCCGGACGTCTTCGAGCACGGCCGCGACCGCTGACCAGCCGTCAGCGCAGCTCGGCGCGCGACCACCAGCGGGCCGCGGCGACGGCGCCGGCCGCGCCCACCGGCAGGGCCAGCAGCAGCTGGAGGGGGGTGACCGCGCCGGCCGCGGCGGCGCCGCCCATCCCGGCCCACAGCCCGGGCGCCGCCCACGGGAACCACGCCCCGGCGCCCGCCACCGTGGCCACCTGGGTCACGACGACCACGCCGAGCAGCGCCCCGACGCCCGGGAGGTAGCCGCGCCGCGCGCTCGCGACGAACGCGAGCGGGAGGACGAGCACGGCGCCCAGGAGCCCGACGGCGACCGCCCGCAGCGCGGGGCCGACCGCCTCCGCCCCCGGCGGGCCGAGACCCGCGAGCGCGCCGAGCGGCAGGGCGAGGGCGACGGCCGCGACGGTGCTCGCCGCGGCGCCGAGCAGGACCGACCCCAGCTTCGCGACCAGCACGGCGCGCGGTGGCGTGGGCAGCGCGAGCAGGCACGCGATCGTGCCGTCGGCGAACTCGCGCCCGACGGACCACGAGACGACGACGCCGGCGCACAGCAGCATCGCGACGGACAGCACCTGGGCCAGCAGCCCCAGGTAGGCGACCCACCCCTCGCCCTGGAGCATCGGGCGCACCTTGAGCGCCATCTGGCTGTCGCCGCCGGCGAGCCCGACGGCGGTGAACACCGCGGCCATGGACGTCGTGCCGAGCACGAGCACGAGGGCCGCGGTCCGCGCGACCGACGAGCGACGGAGCTTGAGCACCTCGAGGTCCCAGGCGGGCGAGCGGCTCACCGCGCCGCCTCCAGACCCTCGGCCGCGTAGACCATGGCGAAGAACGCGCGCTCGAGGTCGGCGCCGTGCGGCTCGAGCCCGCCGATCACGCGCCCGCGGTGCACCACGGTGATCCGGTCGGCGAGCCGCGCGACCTCGTCGAGGTGGTGGCTCGACACGAGCACGCCCGTGCCGGCGGCGGCGGTGGACGCGAGCCAGCGCCGGACGACGAGGACGCCGGAGGGGTCGAGGCCCGTGGTCGGCTCGTCCAGGACCAGCAGCCTCGGTCGGTGCACCCACGCGCACGCGAGGCCGAGGCGCTGACGGTTGCCCAGCGAGAGCGTCGTCGCGCGCCGGTCCGCCCACTGCCCGAGCGCGAGCTCGGCGACGACGTCCTCGGCCGCCCGCTGCGCCGGGTGCGGCGCGAGCCCGCGCAGCCGCGCCGCCGCGACGACGGTCTCCCGCACCGTGAGCTCGGGGTACGCGAACGGGGTCTCGACGAGGTGACCGACGCCGCGCCAGACGCGCGGTGGGGCGCGCCACGCGTCGACGGCGCCGGCGTCGTCGACGGCGACGAGGGCGCGCCCGTCCGCCGGGCGCAGCATGCCCAGCGCGAGTCGCATGAGCGTCGTCTTCCCGGCGCCGTTGAGCCCGACCAGGGCGTGGATCTCCCCCGCGCGCACCGTGAGGTCGACGCCGTCGACCGCGGGCACGTCGCCGAAGGCGCGCCGGACCGCCCGCAGCTCGAGGAGCGTGGCGCGGGGCACGACCCCGGCGCCCGCCGGGGCTGCGTGCTCAGTCACCACGGCCCGCACCGTCGCCTCCCGACCGACGGTCCCCGCCGAGGAGACCGAGCGCGTGGCGGACCAGCGGGCCCAGGGGCTCGTCCGGGTCCGCGGCGCCCCAGGCGAGGAGCGCCTCGAGCAGCGCGCCGAGGCACGCCCCCGCCGCCACCCGGGCGTCGACGGGCGGCACGCCGCGGTCGACGAGCGCGGCGACCACCAGGTCGCCCGTGCGCCGGTTGTTCTCCCACGCGCGGGCGCGCAGCGCCGGGTGCCCCGCGACCAGGCGCACCCGGGCGCGTGTCTCGTCGGCCGCCGGCTCGGGCAGGGCGCCCCACGCCGCGAGGAAGCCGAGTCGCACCTGCTCGAGCGCGGGCAGCCGCGCGTCCTGCGCGAGCACCGCGTCGACGATGACCTCGTCGTACGGGTCGTCGAGGAGCACGTCCTCCTTGGTGGCGAAGTGCCGGAAGAAGGTCATGTGCGAGACCCCGGCGGCCGCGGCGACGTCGACGACGGTGACCGCGTCGAACCCGCGCTCGACGAACAGCGCGAGCGCGCTGCGCCGCAGCCGCTCCCGCGTCGCCTCCGCCCGGGACGTCATGCGTCGATGTTAGTCACTAACGTCGACACCGTCCACCGTCGCCGGTCACCGCCGTCGGGCCACCTCGTCAGGCCACCAGGTCGCGCCTCCTCAGCCCCACCGCGCCGAGCGCGGCCAGCCCGGCGGCGACCGCGCTGAGGGCGACCAGCGGCGGCGCCGACCACGCCTCCCCCGGCACCGCGGGGACGAGGCCGAACGGGGCGGCGTCCAGGACGACGTCGGGCAGGTTGAGCAGCGGCCCGTAGAGGCCCACGACGATCGAGGCGACGAGCAGCGCCCACACCCACCACGTCCCGGCGCGGAGGCCGTGAGCCAGCGCCGCGAGGCCCGCGAAGCCGAGCACGACGGGCAGGTGCGCGAGGCTCCCCAGGGTGAGCGCGCCCGCGAGGTCGCCGTCGCCCACCGAGCCGCCCGCACCCGCGCCGAGGCTCGCTCCCGCGACGAGCAGGAGCAGCGTCGCCGCGCCCGCGGTGACGAGCAGCTGGCTCGCCAGCCAGCGGGGCCGGCTGACCGCCGTCGCAAGCACCGCGGCGGTGCGGCCGGCGTCCTCCTCGCGCCCCAGGCGGTTGACCGAGACGACGGCGTAGACGGCGACGGCCATGGCGAAGAAGCCCAGGAACGCCGAGAGCGTCCCCCGGAGCAGGTCGCCGCCGCCCGCGGCGCCGAAGACGGCCGCGAGCTCGGGCTGCGACTCGAAGCCGTCCACGATCGCCTGCCCCATCGACCCGGTGAGGACGCCGAACACGAGCAGCCCGACGGCCCAGCCCGCGACCTCCGCGCGCTGCGTCCGGACGGCGAGCCCCACCGGGCTCAGCAGCCCGCGACGCGCGTGCGCGCGGCCGGACCGCGCCCGCAACAGGCCGGCGCCGACGTCGCGCCGCTCCGACAGCACGTGCGCGACGGCGACGAGCGCGGCCGCCGTGACGAGGCACAGGACGAGCGGCCACCAGCGCAGGTCCACGAAGGCCCGGGTCTGCTGCGCCCAGCCGATCGGCGAGGACCACGACAGCGCGCTGCCTCCCGCCTGCTGGGCGTCGCCCATCCCGCGCAGGACGTAGGCCAGGCCCAGGACGGCCCCCGCGAGGCCCGAGGCGGCGCGGGCGTGCTCGGCGACCTGCGCCGTCACGGCCGCGACGCCGCCGAACGTCAGCCCCACGAGCGCGATCCCCACCACGACGGCGACGGCGTCCGGACCGCCCAGGCCGACCGAGGCCATCGCGGCCAGCAGGACGCCCGCGACGACCGCGTTCGCGACGACGAGGTGGACGAGCGCCGCCGTGAGGTGCGCACGCCGCCCGACGACGCCCGAGCGCACCAGCTCCGCGCGGCCGGTCTCCTCCTCGGCCCGGGTGTGGCGCACGACGAGGAAGATCGACATGAGACCGACGGCCACCGCGAACATGCCGACCATCTCGTTGGCGAACATCGTGCCGAGGTCGTAGTCGTCGAGCCCGTACCCGGGCCCCGTCATGAAGGCACCGGACGGGTCGCGCATGATCGCGGCACGCGTCTGGTACGCCGCCGCGTCCGGGTAGACGACGGGCAGCGCGGCGCCGAAGTACGCGACGAGGCCGCTGATCGAGAGCGTCCACACGGCCAGCCGGACCCGGTCGCGCCGCAGCGCGAACCGCACGAGACGGCGCGTGCCGCGGAAGGGCTCGAGGCGCGCGGCGCGCTCGCCGCCGGGCGGCGGTGCGGCAGGGCGGGCCGCCGCGGTGCGGGTCGGCGCGCTCACCGCGAGCTCGCCGAGGTGCCGGCCGGCGCACCCGCGGCCGCCGGTGCGGGCGCCGCGTCGCCGTAGTGGTGGACGAAGAGCTCCTCGAGCGTCGGCGGGTGGACCTCGAGGCCCGTGAGGCCGCGCGCTGCGAGGAAGGCCATGACGTCGGCGAGCGCCGACGCGTCGGCCATGAGCCGGACGCGCGGCCCGTCCTGCACGACGTCGGCCGTGCCGGGCACGAGCGCGAGGTCGGCGAGGTCGGCGTCGGGCCCGAAGACCGCGGTCACCGTGCTGCGCGTGAGGTGGCGCAGGTCCTCGAGCGAGCCCGTCTGGACCGTGCGGCCGAGCCGGATGATCGTCACGCGGTCGCACAGCTTCTCGACCTCGGCGAGGAGGTGGGACGAGAGCAGGACCGTCACGCCCGTGGCCCGGAGCTCGCGCACGCACTCCTGGAAGACGCGCTCCATGAGCGGGTCGAGACCCGAGGTGGGCTCGTCGAGCACGAGGAGCTCGACGTCGCTCGCGAGCGCGGCGACGAGGGCCACCTTCTGCCGGTTGCCCTTGGAGTAGGTGCGGGCCTTCTTGGTCGGGTCGAGGTCGAAGCGCTCGAGCAGCTCGGCCCGGCGCGCGGGACGGATGCCGCCGCGCAGCGCCGCGAGGAGGTCGATCGCCTCGCCGCCGGTGAGGGTGGGCCAGAGCGTGACGTCCCCGGGGACGTAGGCGAGGCGGCGGTGGAGGGCGACGGCGTCCGCCCAGGGGTCGGCGCCGAAGAGCCGCGCGGAGCCGGCGTCGGCGCGCAGCAGCCCGAGCAGCACGCGGATGGTCGTGGACTTCCCGGCACCGTTGGGGCCGAGGAAGCCGTGCACCTCCCCGGGCTCGACGACGAGGTCGAGCCCGTCGAGGGCCGTGGTCGTGCCGAAGCGCTTGGTGAGGCGGTGGACGTCGATGGTCGGAGCGGACATGGGGTCACCTGGGTTCTGTGGGTCAGGACGAGGATCAGGACGGCGAGTGCCCGGCGGCACCGGCCGACCGCGGCGGGTCGCCGACGTAGAGCAGGTACTCGTCGAGCATGCGGCGGTCCGTCAGCAGGCCCTGGGTGTAGAGCTCGAGCGCGGGCAGGCCGGAGCGGCCCAGGTGCTCGCGCAGCACGGCGGCGAGGTCCGACGGGTCGCGCGGCGGGTGCAGGCGGAGGTCCAGCAGGAGCGCGCCGAAGCCCTGGAGGGTGAGGAGGCGGGCGCGCGCCGCCTCGTCCGCGGAGGGCTTGACCGTGCCGGCGGCGACGCCCGCACGCAGGTACGCCTCGGCGTCCTCGGCGAAGTGGTCGACGAAGGCACGGGCGATGCCGCCGCCGGCCTGCAGGCTGCGCAGCGCGTAGCCGACGAGCGGCGCCGTCTCGTCCATGGACGCGAGGGCGAGCAGGACGTCGCCCGCGGAGCCGCCGACGGTCACCTTCTCCTTGCGCTCGCGGATGTCCGCGAGCACCCAGGCGTCGCACTCGGCCTGGAGCCCGGCCTTGGACCCGAAGTGGTGGAGGATCAGCGCCGCGCTGACGTCGGCGCGCTCGGCGATCGCGCGGAGGCTCACACCGAAGCCGTGCGTCGCGAACTCGAGGACGGCCGCGTCGCGGATGCGCGCGCGGGCGGTGACGTCGTCCTGGCGCGGCGGTGCTGAACGCATGGTCAGTATGCTAAACACGCGTTCAGCCGGGAGCAAGGGTCCCAGGTCCCGCCTCGTAGACTGCGCCCGCGACCGACTCGGAGGGCAGGTGCGTCGCGTGAGGGCTCCGCACCAGGACGCGCGTCTCGTCCTGCTCGTCGCCGTCGGCGGGGCGCTCGGCACGGCCGCGCGCTACGGCGTCTCGGGCGTCGTCGCCCCGGCCGCGTCAGGCTTCCCCACGGCGACGCTGCTGGAGAACGTCATCGGGTCCCTCCTGCTCGGCGTGCTCGCCGAGACCCTCGTCCGGCGCGGTGCGGAGAGCCCGCGCGGCCGGCTGCTGCGCCTGGGCCTCGGCACGGGCGCGCTGGGCGGCTTCACGACGTTCAGCAGCCTCGCGATCGAGCTCGAGCGGCTGCTGGCCGCCGGCGCTGCGGGCGTCGCCGGGCTCTACGCGGCCGCGTCGCTCGCCCTCGGGCTCGGGGCGGCGGTCGCCGGCATCCGGCTGGGTGCGCGGCTCGCCCGTCCGCGCGCCGGCGGCCCGGCGGGGGCGGGCTCGTGACCGCGCTCCTCGTCGCGCTCGCGGGCGGGGTCGGCGCCGCGACGCGCTTCGTCGTCGACGGGCACGTGCGCAGCCGCAGCGGCGGCCCCTTCCCGTTCGCGACCTTCGTCGTCAACGTCACCGGCTCGCTGCTCCTCGGCCTGCTCACCGGCGCGGTGGCGTTCCACGACCTCGCCGCGGACGCCTACGCGGTCGCGGCGGTCGGCTTCTGCGGCGGGTACACGACCTTCTCCACCGCGATGGTCGAGACGGTGCGCCTCGTGCAGGAGGGCGAGGTGCGCCGCGCGGTGCTCAACGCGCTCGGGTCGCTCGCCGCGACGCTCGCGGCCGCCGCGGCGGGCGTCGCGCTCATGGCCGCGCTCGCCTGAGCCGCGCGGACGTCAGTCCGTCACCGCGGGTGCGCGGCTCGCGTCGAGCAGGAGGCGCAGCGCGTCGCCGTCGGGCAGGGCGAGCGTGGGGGTCCGGCCGCGCACGACGACGACGCCGTCGAGCCCCGCGTGCGCCTCGGTCGCGAGCGGCGCGCGGCCGTCGCGCGCCAGCACGAGGTGCGCGAGGGAGTGGACGGGCGTGCGCTTCGTCGTCAGCCACTCGCGCCGGTGCAGCACGTGCAGCTCGCGCGGCCCGACGGCGACGACGGCCGCGTGCCGCGTGACGGGCAGCACGAGGTCGGCCGGACGCACGATCGCGCCACCCCGCCGGCGGACGCGTCCGCGGGGCACCGCCGCGACCCGGTCGACCGCGACGCCCGCGCCGACGAGCTCGAGGTAGGCCGTGACCAGCGCGATGTCGGCCGGTCCGGCGGCCCCCCGGTCGAGGTCGGGGGCATCCCGCGGGACGCCCGTCGCGGCACCGAACGCGTGGAGGCGCAGGACCGCGAGCAGGTCCTCGACGACGCCCGCCTGCGAGCCGTTGTACGGCACCTCGACCGTGCCGGACCCGGTGTGCAGGGCCAGCCGCCCGTCGAGCATGTCGGTGCTGCTCTCGAGCGCGAGCACGTCGGCGTGCCGGACGGCGAGCCGGTCGTAGCCGGGACCCGTGTGCCGTCGCCGCAGCACCGTCAGCCCCGTGCGGTCGACGAGCAGCAGGGCGTCGTAGAGGTCCATGTCCGGCGTCGCGTCGCGCCGGTGGATCGAGCGCGGGACCTTGAGCCCGAGCTCGACGGCGTCCCAGTCGACGGGCTCGGCGGCGTACAGCCGCGGCACGTCGTGCGGTCCGCGGACCGGCAGCACCCACGGCCCGAACTGGTCGAGCTCCGGCGTCGTCACGCCCCCATCATCCCCCGCCGCGGCCGGGCGTCCGGCCCGCGGCTGGACCGGATGGGCTAGGCGACCTCGGCGACGTCGTCGAAGGCGAGCCGGGGCGCGCGCGGGTGCGCGGGGGCCTCGTCGGCGGGCCAGCCGAGGTTGAGCACCATGAGGGCGCGCCGCCCGCTGCCGGCGAAGAACTCGGCGTCGACGCCGGCGGCGTCCATGCCGGACATCGGGCCGACCTCGAGCCCCACGCCGCGCAGGGCGACGACGAGGTAGCCCGCCTGCAGCCAGGCGTTGTCCCGCGCGAGGCGCTCGCGCGCGGCCGCGTCGGCGTCGAACCGCTCGCGCGCGCCGGCCATGTGCGGCGCGAGCACGTCGAGCCGCTCGTGGAAGTCGGTGTCGGAGGCGACGACGACGCTCAGCGGCGCGGCGAGGACGCGGTCCCGGTTGGCGGGGGCCATGTGCGCGGCGAGGCGCTCGCGCGCCTCGGGGCTGCGGACGAGCAGCACCCGCAGGGGCGAGGAGTTGAACGCCGTCGGCCCCCACCGCACAGCGTCGAGCACCGCGGCGACCTGGTCGTCCGTCACCGGGCGCGGCGCGAAGGAGCGCGGCGTGCGTCGCCGGACGAAGAGCTCGTCGAGCACGTCGGCGGCCTCGGCGGACGGCGCGTCGGGGGCGAGGGTGTCGGTGGCGTCGATCGCGGTCACGGGGGCGGCAACCGGGCGGCGGCCCCGCGGTGTTCCGCCGCGGGGCTGTGTGCTCGGTCACCCCGGCCCGTGCCTCTAGGCTCGGCCGGGCAGGCACCGCCGCGTCCGCACGCGCGGCGGACGGCACCGGGAAGGCAGCAGTGGCACCGACCGCACTGAGCAGGGACGGCAGCGTCCACGTCACCGACGAGCGGGTCAACACCGTCTCGCACCTCGCGGCCACGTGCTTCGCGCTCGTCGGCGCGGCCCTCCTCGTCACTCAGGCCGCCGCCCAGGGCGACCCGTGGAAGATCGTCGGCTTCGCCGTCTACGGCGTCTCGGTGCTCATGCTCTTCGGCTCGAGCACGCTGCACCACGGCATCGACCGCGGCCCGCGGGTCAACGAGGTGCTGCGCACCCTCGACTACGACTCGGTCTTCCTGCTCATCGCCGGCTCGGTGACGCCGCTCGTGCTCGTGCTCTTCCGGAACACGTACGGCTGGACGGTCCTGGGGAGCGTCTGGGCGATCGCCGCCGCCGGGATCGTCCTGCGCTCGGTGCGGCGCGACCTGCCCAAGCACCTCACCAGCACGCTGTACATCGTGCTCGGGTGGATCCCCGTGCTGCTCGCGGGGGCGGGCGTGCCGCTGCCGTTCGGCGCCTACGCCCTCATGGCCGCGGGCGGCCTGGTCTACAGCACCGGCTTCGTCGTCTTCGTCGTGGAGCGACCGAACCCGGTGCCGGGCGTGCTCGGGTTCCACGAGATCTGGCACGTGCTGGTCGTCGTCGCGGCCACGCTCCACTACCTGCTCATGTACCTCTACGTGCTCCCGGCGTAGCCCCCGGCACGCCCGCCCCGGCGTTCACCCGGACGGGGGGCGTACCGCCCGTTTCCTCCCGGTTCACCCCGTGTTCACCTAAGGTCACGTCATGGACGACGCCGCCTCCGACCGCACCCGGCCCGCACCGTCCGCGGCGGAGCCCGGGGTGCGCCTCGTCGTGAGCCCCCGCACCGTGCTGCGCGTCCTCGTCCCGGTCATGGTCGCGCTCGCCCTGGTGAGCGTCGCCGGGCAGGTGCTGCTCGCGACGACGGACGGCGTCGGCGGCGCGCTGGGGTTCCTCGTCGGCCTGACCGACGTCGACAACGAGCGCACCGTGCCCACGTGGTTCCAGTCCGTGCTCCTGGCCGGGACGGGCGTGGCGCTGTGGACGGTCGGCGGCGACGCGAGGCGGGCCGGCCGGCGTCGGACCGGGTACTGGCGGCTGCTCGCCGCGGCGTTCGTGTACCTCTCGGCCGACGAGGCGCTGCGCCTGCACGAGCGTGCGATGGGCCCCCTGAGCGAGCGGTTCGAGCTGACCGGGGCGCTGTTCTTCTCCTGGGTGCTCGTCGCCGTGCCGCTCGTCCTCGTGCTGCTCGGCGTGCTGGTGCCCTTCCTCCGGTCGCTGCCGCGCCGGACGCTGGGCCTCCTGCTCCTCGCGGGCGCGCTCTACGTCGGCGGGAGCGTCGGGATCGAGATGGTCGGCGCGGTGCTCTGGAGCGGCGGGCTCGAGGGGTCGTCCGCGTACGTCGCGGTCGCGACCCTCGAGGAGCTGCTCGAGATGCTGGGCGTCGCGACGCTCCTCTACGCGATCGGCCGGTACCGCGAGGACGAGCTCGCCGTGGCGAGGCCCGCCCCCGCGGTCCCGGCCGGGGACCCCGTCAGCCGCGCGGCGACAGCGTGACGATCGTGCCGTCGCCGAACACCTGGGTCGCGACGTAGAGCCTGCCGCGCGCCCACTCGACGGCGGCCGGCTCGACGAGCTCGGTGACCGTCGACACCTCCCCGGACCGCGACACGGCCGAGAGCCGGCCGGCGAACAGCTCGGTCACGTAGATCGTCCCGGAGGGAGCGACGGCGAGGTTCGTCGCGCCGAGGAAGCCGCGCGCGACGAGCTCGACGTCCCCGCCCGGCGAGACCCGGTAGACCGCGCCGTTGGCGCCCAGGCTGTCGTCCTCCGCGCCGCCCGGCAGCGACGTGACGTACAGCGTGCCGTGGCGCCCGAGCTCCACGTCGGTCGGGACGGGCTCCGCCCAGAAGTCGTGCCCCGCGACGCAGGGGTCGAAGCCCTGGGCGGCCGCGATCTCCTCGGTGATCGGGATGACGGTCGGCGGGAGCACCGCGACGGTCGAGACCTCGCCCGAGGCGGACACCGCGAAGATCGCGTTGGCGCCCGCGTCGGCGACGTAGGTCGTCCCGCCCGAGGTGACCGAGCTGTAGGCGTTGGTGTCGACCTGCCCCTGGTACGGCAGCAGGAACGGCGCCAGCTCGGCGGGGATGGTGGCGGCGCACGCCGCGTCGAGCCCCTGGATCCCGTAGGTGTTCACCGCGTCCGGGTTGGCGGCGGCCTCGTACGCGAGGAGGTCCACCTCCGTCGTCGTGCCGTCGGGTGCGCGCCGCACGAGCACGGAGCTGGTCACGGCGAAGCCCTCGGCCTCGCGCTCGGCCCAGGTCACCGTGCCGCGCTCCTCGGACACGGCGCCCACGCCCGCGGGCGCGACGGACACGAGGTCGTGCCGCTCACCCTCCTTGGTGACGTGGGTGAGGATCCCGGCGAACGACTGGCCGACGTAGAGGTCGCCCCGCGCCGTGACGTCGAAGCTCAGCGGGCCGACGAGCCCGCTCGCGACGACCACGGGATCGTGCGACGGCGGGTAGCGCGTCGGTGCCGACGCGGCGGCAGGGACGGCCGCGGCGAGCACGAGCGCGCTCGACACGAGGGGGACGGCAGACCTGGGGACGTTCCTCATCGTTCTCCTCCTCGAGAACCATGCGGGGGATGCGGACGCCGGCGGGCGCCCGATTTGTCCCACTCTGCGCCGATGATCAAGCGCTGTCGAGGTTCGCACCCGCACGTCCCCTGGCGACGACAAGACCCCTCCGCGAGCGGCGGGCTCGGCGAAGGGGTCTCGGTCGCTGCTGGTCCTGCAGCACTGCTGGCGGTAGCGGTGGGATTTGAACCCACGGTGGACTTTCACCCACACACGCTTTCGAGGCGTGCTCCTTAGGCCGCTCGGACACGCTACCTCGCCGGTGAGGATACCCGGTCGGCGGGGCAGGCAACGAATCGGCCCCGTCGCGTCAGGGGACCAGGACGATCTTCCCCCGCGCGTGGTCCTCGAGCAGGTGCCGCATCGCCTCGCGCGCCTGGGTCAGGGGCAGCACGCGCTCCACGACGGGGCGCAGCCGGCCGTCCCCGGCCATGGTGACGAGCTCTGCGAGGTCCTCGTGCGTCGCGGCCTCGGACATCGGCCGGACGCGCTGGCGCAGCACCGCGCGCCGCAGGTGCGCCTCGGCGATCGTCGGCATCGGCTCGAGCCAGCGGCCCTTGCCGCCACCGCCCAGCACCAGGACGCCGTCGGGCGTGACGACGCGGCGCAGCGCGTGCACCGAGGCGGTGCCCACCATGTCGAGGACGACGTCGTAGCGCTCGCCGCGGCGCGTGACGTCACCTCTGGTGTAGTCGACGACGTGGTGCGCGCCGAGGGAGCGCACGAGCTCGACGTTGCGCGTGCTGCAGACGCCCGTGACCTCGGCGCCGAGCGCGACCGCGAGCTGGACCGCGAAGGTGCCGACGCCGCCCGAGGAGCCGTTGACGAGCACGCGCGTCGCGGCGCCGACGTCGCCCTCGCGCAGGCCGAGCAGCGCCGTGCTCGCCGCGAGCGGGATCGCGGCCGCGTCCTCGAACGAGAGGGTGGGCGGCTTGGGGACGAGGCGCTCGGGCCTCGCGATCGCGTACTGCGCGAAGCCGCCGCCGTCGAGGTCGCGCACGCCGGGGCGGCCGACGACGTCGTCCCCGACCCGGACGGCCGTGACGCCCGCGCCGACCGCGCGGACGCGGCCCGCGACGTCGCGGCCCTGGACGCGCGACGCCGGCCGGAGCGGGCCGACCGCGAGCCGGGCGACGTACGGCAGGCCGGCCATGATGTGCCAGTCCGCCGCGTTGAGCGAGGTCGCGACCACCTCGACGAGCACCTGGCCGGGGCCGGGCTCGGGCACGGGGACCTCGCGGACCTCGAGCACGTCCTGCCGGCCGTACCGGTCCTGCACGACGGCGGTCATGGTGCTGGGCACGGTCGCGTCGGCACGCGGCACCGCGTTCACCACGGGCACAGCGGGCACAGCGGGCACCGGGGGCACCGTGGGCATAGTGGGGGCCTCGGCGTCGGCGCTCACTCGACGGTCCTCAGCAGCTGCTCGATCGACGTCGTGCGGGCGCGGAGGTCGGCGACCTCGGTCGCGGCGCGCTGCTGGGCGTCGAGCGTCGTCTCGGCGAGCCGCTCGTAGCGGTGGACGAGCTGGCGCAGGTCTTCGTCCTGCTGCGCCGCGATCTTCGCCTTGCGCAGCTCGAGGTACGCGGCGACGCCGGTGATGACGACGACGAGCCCGGTCGCGAGGAAGCCGAGGAAGGCCGCGATCTCGGGGCCGGTGGGGTCGTGCTTGTCGTTCTTCACGAGTGCTCCTTCGGTGCGGGACCCGCGTCGGGCTCCGGCGGGGTGAGGGTGCGGGCCGCCTCGGCGAGCGTGGCGGCGGTGAGGTGGACGTCGAGGTCGGCGAGCTCGTAGAACTTCATCGCCTTGCCGTCGGCGGAGAGCTCGAGCCGGCCGACGACGACGCCGGCGGCCTCGAGCCGCTGGAGGTGCATGTGGAGCAGGGGGCGGCTGATGCCGATCTCCCGCGCGAGGTGGCTGACGTAGTCCCGGCCGCCCGCGAGCGTGGCCACGATGCGCAGGCGGATCGGGTTCGCGAGCGCGCCGAGGAGGACGACCAGCTCGTCCCCGGTGCGCGGCATGTCAGGTCCGTCCTTGAGGTGTCAGGTTCTTCTTACGGGTGCAAGGTAGACCCGACGCGACCCGTCGCACAAGGGGTCCGCGGGCAGCGTCGTCTCGGGACGCCACGTACCGTGGACGGGTGCATGCTCGTGTCGACCACCGCCCGACGACGCCGCCCTCGGCGCCCGTCGGCCACGCCGAGCACGCCGTCCGGCTGCTGCGAGGCCACCGCCTGGCCGTCCTCACGGGCGCGGGCGTCTCGACGGACTCGGGCATCCCCGACTACCGCGGCCCGGACTCCCCGCCGCGCCGGCCGATGACGTACCAGCAGTTCGTCTCGGACCCGGCGTTCCGCCGGACCTACTGGGCCCGCAACCACGTCGGCTGGCGGCACGTCCACCGCACGACGCCGAACGCGGGCCACCGCGCGCTCGCGGCGCTCGAGGCGCGCGGCGTCGTCGTCGGCGTCATCACGCAGAACGTCGACCGCCTGCACCAGGAGGCGGGGAGCAGGCGGGTCATCGACCTGCACGGCACGTACGCCGAGGTCGTGTGCCTCGCGTGCGGCGCCCGGTACGCGCGCGACCACGTCGCCGGGCGCCTCGAGGCGCTCAACCCGGGCTTCGCCGAGGCGGTGGGCGCCGTCGCCGACGTCGAGATCGCTCCCGACGCCGACGCCGTCATCGAGTCGACCGAGGGCTTCGTCGTCGCGGACTGCGAGCGCTGCGGCGGCATGCTCAAGCCGGACATCGTGTACTTCGGCGAGAACGTGCCGCGCGAGCGGGTCGACCGGGCGTTCGCGCTGGTCGACGAGGCCGCCGCGCTGCTCGTCGCGGGCTCGTCGCTCACGGTCATGTCGGGGCTGCGGTTCGTCCGGCACGCGGCGCGGGTGCGCGGGGTGCCGGTCGTGATCGTCAACCGCGGCGTGACGCGGGGCGACGACCTCGCCGACCTCCGTGTCGACGCGGGCACGTCCGAGACGCTGACCACCCTCGCGGACCAGCTCCCGGACGTCTGAGCAGCGGGCGCGCGACGCGCCGTCAGCGGCGGTCGGCGAAGAAGTCGCGGAGCAGGGCGGCGCACTCGGCCTCGAGGACCCCGCCGACCACCTCGACGCGGTGGTTGAGGCGACGGTCGCGCACGAGGTCGTGCACCGAGCCCGTGGCGCCGGCCTTGGGGTCCCAGGCGCCGAGGACGAGCCGCGGGACCCGCGCCAGGACGACCGCGCCGGCGCACATCGCGCACGGCTCGAGCGTCACGACCAGCGTGCAGTCGTCGAGCCGCCACCGCCCGAGCGTCGCGGCCGCCTCGCGCAGCGCGAGGACCTCGGCGTGGGCGGTCGGGTCCCCCGTCGCCTCCCGCGCGTTGCGCCCGCGCCCGACGACGACGCCGTCCGCGTCGACGACGACCGCGCCCACGGGCACGTCACCGGTCGGGAGCGCGAGGCGGGCCTCCTCGAGGGCCACCTCCATGAGCATCGCGTCGATCGCCGCCACGCCCCGGACGCTAGCCGACCGGCCCACGGGCCGGCGCGGCGCAGGACGTGCGGCGCACGTGACACCTGCGACGTGCGTGCCCTCGGACGGGCGCCTCCGGTGCACGCTCGCCCCACGCGTCACATGCGCCGCACATCCCGTCGCGGCGGAGGGCGGCGCCCGCCGGTCCCGCCGTCGCGGCGGCCGCCCACCGGTACGGTGCACTCATGCGCCTGCACGTCGCGGACCACCCGCTCGTCTCCCACAAGCTCACCGTCCTGCGGGACAAGGACACGGCGTCCCCGACGTTCCGGCTCCTCGTCGACGAGCTCGTGACCCTCCTGGCCTACGAGGCGACGCGGGACGTGCGCACCGAGCCGGTCGAGATCACGACCCCCGTCGCGACCACCACGGGCACCCACCTCGCCGAGCCGCGGCCGCTGGTCGTCCCGATCCTGCGCGCCGGCCTCGGCATGCTCGACGGGATGACCCGCCTGCTCCCGACGGCGGAGGTCGGCTTCCTCGGTCTCCAGCGCGACGAGGAGACGCTCCAGGCGATCACGTACGCCAACCGCCTGCCCGACGACCTGTCCGGCCGCCAGTGCTTCGTCCTCGACCCGATGCTCGCCACGGGCGGCACGCTGGTCGCGAGCATCGACTACCTGTTCGAGCGCGGCGCGCGCGACGTCACGTGCATCTGCCTGCTCGCGGCGCCCGAGGGCCTCAAGCTCGTCGAGGAGCACGTGGGCGACCGCGCCGACGTGACGATCGTCGTCGCCGCCGTCGACGAGCGGCTCAACGAGAAGGCCTACATCGTCCCGGGTCTCGGCGACGCGGGCGACCGCCTCTACGGCCTGGTCTGACGCCACCGCGCCGCCCGGAGGGCGGAGCGCCTCGCCCGGCCGCCGGCGTGTGACACGCGGGTCGCGCGCGTTGTCACAGCGGTGTTCACGCGCACATCACCCTCCCGTCATCTCCCGGTGCGACCGAGCGGGTGAGATGTGTCCATGATCCGAGACGACCGCAGCAGGGGGCTTGGTGGTCTGGGCATTCACGGTCACACTCTTCCTATGACTGCTGTCGCGTTCCCTATGACTGGAGGGTCCGCCGCTGCGGGCCGCCCGGTCCCGGGCGCGACCCCCGAGCACGCGGAGCCCGCCTTCGCCCTGTACCTCGACGTGCCCGACACCGGCGTCGCGGGTCGCGCCCTGGTGGCCGACATCGCCGAGGCCGTGGTCGAGCTCGTCGCGCGGCTGGCGCCGGACGCCACCCTGCACACCGCGATCGACCTCGGCGGGCGGGGTGGCCGCCGCGACGTCGTCGCCCGCTTCCGCGAGACGTTCGAGGACCCGCGCTCCGCGGTGCCCAGCGCGAGCGAGCGCGCCCAGGCCGCGTGGAGCCTGCCGGCCGCGCCGCGCGAGCGCGTGGTGCTCGACTCGGACGCGCGGGAGCTGACCGTCGGCGGCCGCCCCGTGCCGCTGACCTACACCGAGTTCGCGCTGCTGGAGTACCTGCTCCGGTCGCCGCACCGCGCCGTGCCGCGCGGCGAGCTCCTCGCCACGGTGTGGCGGGGCGGCCCGGAGACCGGCACGCGCACCATCGACGTCCATGTGCGACGGCTGCGGGAGAAGCTGGGGGGCTGCCTGCAGATCGTCACCGTCCGGGGTGTCGGGTATCGCTGTGATCCCGCACCCGAGATCGTCCTCGTCGGCTCGGGGGATGCTGGCTGAGGACCCGCGCTGCCGGGTCGTGTGATCAGGGGGCTCGTCCACGACCCGGCAGCGCATCTCCGTACGCGAACGCCGTCGGCCACAGGCCGGCGGCGTTCGTCGTGCCGACCGTCCTCACGGCGCCGGGCCTAGATGTCGGCGGAAATGAGACAGGCGGCACTACATCTTGTGTCCCACCCCCTCCCGGGCGCTACGCTCATCGAGCCGACGGTTCACCCGGGATCCACCCGGGTGAGGCAAGAGGGAACCCGGTTCGACTCCGGGACTGCCCCGCAGCGGTGAGTGGGAACGACCGCCGTCATCAAGCACTGGGCCTGCAGTCAGGGCCTGGGAAGCGACGGCTGTTAGGCACGAGCACGACGCCCACGAGTCCGAAGACCTGCCGCCGGTGCGTGTACCGCCGGTGCGCGCAGGTGCGGAGCCTCTCGGGAGGGCTCGACCGACGCGCGCCCGCGCACGGGTGACGGCGTCGTCGACCCAGGGCTCCGGACCACGGAGCTCGACCTGGGAGAGCACGATGACCCTCACCGACCTGGCCGCGGCGCCGACGTCGCCGCACGAGACGCCCGCGCGCACGGGCATCCACGTCACCAAGCGCGACGGCAGCCGCGAGCCGTACGACGCCGACATGATCAACCGTGCGATCGAGCGCGCCGCGATCGGCCTGCCCGACCAGATCTCCAAGGTCACGCAGGTCGCCAGCGAGCTCGCCATCACCCTCTTCGACGGCATCACGACCGAGCAGCTCGACGAGGCCGCCATCTCGGTCGCCGTGCAGAACGTCAAGGACGACCCGGACTTCGACGTCGTCGCCGCCCGGCTCGCGCGCAAGGTCCTCTACAAGCGCGTGCTCGGCACCTACGAGTCCGACCTCGAGCTCGCGCTCCTGCACCAGGCCCGCTTCCCGGGCTACGTGCGCGACGCGGTCGAGCTCGGCCTGCTCGACCCGCGCCTCGTGACGCACTTCGACCTCGACGCCATCGCCGCGGCGCTCGACCACCACCACGACGAGCTGCTCCGCTACACCGGCACCATCACCATGCGGAACCGGTACATGATCAACGACCGGCACGGCCGGCCGCTCGAGGTGCCGCAGTACTTCTGGATGCGCGTCTCCATGGGCCTGAGCCTCAACGAGGCCGACCCGACCGCGGCCGCGATCGGGTTCTACGAGCGCATCGCGCGCCTCGACTACCTGCCCGCGGGATCGACGCTCGTCAACGCCGGCACGTCCTACCCGCAGCTGAGCAACTGCTTCGTCATGCAGATGGACGACGACATCGAGCACATCGCGACGTCCGTGCGGAACGTCATGTGGCTCACCAAGGGCACGGGCGGCATCGGCCTGTCCGTCTCCAAGCTCCGGTCCGAGGGCTCGCCCATCCGCTCGAACAACACGACGTCGACCGGGCCGATCCCCTTCATGCACACCATCGACTCGACGCTGCGCGCGGTCTCCCGCGGCGGCAAGAAGTTTGGTGCCCTGTGCTTCTACATGGAGAACTGGCACCTCGACTTCGCGCAGTTCCTCGACCTGCGGCAGAACTCGGGCGACCCCTACCGCCGCACGCGCACGGCCAACACCGCGGTCTGGATCTCGGACGAGTTCATGAAGCGCGTCGCGGCCGACGACGACTGGTACCTGTTCGACCCGGCCGACACGCCCGACCTCGTCGAGCTCGTCGGGCGCGAGTTCTCCGAGCGGTACGGCCACTACGTGCGCGAGGCGCTCGCCGGCCGCCTGCCGCGGTTCCGCCGGATGAAGGCGCGCGAGCAGTGGACGGCCATGCTCATCAGCCTCCAGACGACGTCGCACCCGTGGCTCACCTGGAAGGACACGATCAACTCCCGGGCGCTCAACGACAACACCGGGACGATCCACCTGTCCAACCTGTGCACCGAGATCACGCTGCCGCAGGACCGGGACACCATCGCGGTGTGCAACCTCGCGTCGATCAACCTCTCGACGCACCTGGTCGACGGCGAGATCGACTGGGACCGCCTGCGTGAGTCCGCGCGGCTCGCCGTGCGCCAGCTCGACAACCTCGTCGACATCACGCTGTCCTCGGTCGGCGAGTCCGAGAAGGCCAACCGCGAGAACCGCGCCGTGGGCCTCGGGATCATGGGCTTCACCGACGTCACCGAGCGCCTGGGCTACGCGTACGAGTCCGAGGAGTCCTACGAGCTCGTCGACCGGCTCACCGAGTTCATCAGCTTCCACGCCATCGACGCGAGCGCCGACCTCGCGCGCGAGCGCGGCGCGTACCCGAACTTCGCGGGCTCGGGCTGGTCGCAGGGGCTCGTCCCGATCGACACGATCGCCCGCCTCCAGGAGGACCGCGGCGTGCCCGTCGCCGTCGACCGCACCACGCGCCTCGACTGGGACGCCCTGCGCACCAAGGTCGCCGGCGGCATGCGGAACGCGACGCTCATGGCGATCGCGCCGACGGCGTCGATCGGCCTCGTCGCCGGGACGACGCCGGGCCTCGACCCGCAGTTCTCGCAGATCTTCAGCCGGGCGACGTCGTCCGGGAAGTTCCTCGAGGTCAACCGCAACCTCGTGCGCGACCTCCAGGCGCTCGGCCTCTGGGAGCACGTGCGCGACGACCTGCTGGCTGCGCAGGGCGACCTCTCGCAGATCCCGGGCGTGCCCGAGCACCTCGTCGAGGTGTACCGGACGTCGTTCCAGCTCTCGCCGTTCGCCTTCGTGGAGGTCGCGGCGCGCGCGCAGAAGTGGGTCGACCAGGCGATCAGCCGGAACATCTACCTCGCGTCGCGCGACGTCGGCGAGATGGCCGCGCTCTACCAGGCGGCCTGGGAGCGGGGCGTCAAGACGACGTACTACCTGCACATGAAGCCGCGCCACACCGCCGAGCAGTCGACCGTGCGCGTCAACAAGGCCGAGGCCCGCCCGACAGCGGCTGCGGCCGGTCCGGCGCCGACGTCGTCCGCCCCGCGCCGCGGCTTCGGCTTCGGCCGCACGACGACGACGCCGACGCCGACGACGACGCCCGCGCCCGCGCCCGCGCCCGCGTCGACCGTCGCTGCCTCCCCGGCCACCGCCACGACCGCACTCTCACCCGCGCCCGCGCCCGCGCCCGCGCCCGCCAGCGTCGAGGCGAGCATCCGTGCAGGTGGAGGGGTTGGTTTCGGTGCCGTCCGCACGGACGCTCGCATCCGAGCGTCCGAACCGGAGGCCCCCGCCGAGGTCGCTGGTTCCAGCGCGCCCGGCGCCCCCGCCGAGGTCGCTCGTTCCGCCGAGGTCGCTGGTTCCGCCGGGGTCGACAGCTCCCGTGCACCCGCGGCCGTCGCCGCGGTCGCCGGTCCCGACCCGTTCGCCGGCTCCGCCGTGCCCTCGCTCCCCGCGAGCGCGAGCCTCATCGCGCTCGACGACGCGAGCGACGTCGTCGGCGGCGTGGCGTGCCCGGTGGACCCGATGGAGCGGCTCCAGTGCGAGTCCTGCCAGTGATCTGAGCGTCGCGTGAAGGGTTCGTCGCGCTCGACGCGACGAACCCTTCACCCCACGCGCCCCGACCCCACGACCTCAGCAAGGAGCACCACCATGAGCACCGACACGACTACGCACCGCATCCTCGGCACCGGCATCTCCGAGGGGCTGCTGCTCAAGCCCGTCCGCTACCAGTGGGCCATGGACCTCTACGACCAGGCCGTCGCGAACACGTGGTTCCCCAACGAGATCCAGCTCGGCGAGGACCTCGCGGACTTCGCGCGCATGACCGACGAGGAGAAGCACGCCGTCACGTTCCTCATGTCCTACTTCAACCCCAACGAGCTGCTCGTGAACAAGGCGCTCGCGTTCGGTGTCTACCCGTACATCAACGCCCCCGAGGCGCACCTCTACCTCGCCAAGCAGATGTGGGAGGAGGCGAACCACTGCATGTCGTTCGAGTACGTCCTCGAGACGTTCCCGATCGACCGCGGGCAGGCGTACGACTCGCACGTGAGCGTGCCCTCGATGGCGGCCAAGGAGGAGTTCGAGGTCCACTACATCCGCCGCATGACGGAGCAGACGCTCGACATCACGACGACCGAGGGCAAGCGCGACTTCGTCCGCAACCTCGTGGCCTACAACATCATCCTCGAGGGCATCTGGTTCTACTCGGGCTTCATGGTCGCGCTGAGCTTCCGGCAGCGGAACCTGCTGCGGAACTTCGGCAGCCTCATCGACTGGATCGTGCGGGACGAGTCGCTGCACCTCAAGTTCGGGATCAACCTCATCCTCACCGTGCTCGAGGAGAACGAGGACCTGCAGACGCCGGAGTTCGCCGACGAGATCCGCCAGATGGTGCTCGACGCCGTGACGATGGAGGAGCAGTACAACCGGGACCTGCTGCCGAACGGGATCCTCGGCCTCAACGCCGACTACGTGAACCAGTACGTGCAGTACCTCGCGGACCGGCGCCTCGAGGAGCTCGGCTTCGAGCCGCACTACAAGGTCAGCAACCCGGCCAAGTGGATGGCGACGGCGAACGACACGCTCCAGCTGGTCAACTTCTTCGAGGCGACCAACACGAGCTACGAGGTCAACGCGAGCGCGTCCACGGCCCGCTGAGCGAGCCGCCGACCGGCACGCCCCTGGCGGTGGCGCGGCCCGACGCCGCGCCGCCGCCGGGTACCGTGCTCCGGGAACCAGGGGGCACCATGTCACGTCTCGCACGCCTCGCCGCGGCCGTCGCCGTCGGCGCACTGCTCGTCGGCTGCTCGCCGTCGACGCCCGACGACGGGCCGACCCGGAGCCCGGCGGCCGACACCCCGTCGGCCACGCCGACGCCGTCGCCGACGGCCGAGGCGGACCCCCGCCACCCGCCCGTGCCCGACGAGGACGGCTCGATGCCGAGCACCGACGGCGGTCTCGTGTCGTTCCCGAGCCAGCAGGAGCTCGAGGTCGGCGACACGGCCGTGGCGTTCTACGTGGGCACCGCGGACCAGGTCGAGAAGCCGGTCGCGTACGTGACCCTCACCGGCGTCACGGCGCGCGCGGGCCTCGAGCCGCTGTCCGACGGGTCACCCGTGCACGCGCTGACCTTCACGCTCGACGTCGAGGCGATCGAGGACTACTTCCTCTACCGCTCCGACCACACGGTCGAGCTGCCCGACGGCCGCCGCGCCGGAGGATTCTTCGACCCGCAGCAGCCCGCGGCCGACGAGATGCCGCGGACGAGGATCGTCACGGCAGGTGAGACGGCGACCGTGACCCTCACCATCGACGCCCCGGGGACCGAGGGCGTGTTCCGGCACAGCGAGCCGCTCGGCCTGCCGATCGCGTCCTGGTCCTTCGCCGCCACCCCCTGACCGACGCGAGCTGGAGCGTCCCGGCCGTGACACGCGGGCGTGTCGGGCCGGAACGCTCCAGCTCGCGGGAGGGGTCAGAAGGCGGGGATGACCTCGCCGGCCGGCCAGCGCTCCTCGATGAACGCGCGGACCTCGTCCGAGCGGAGCAGCTCGTCGAGGGTCGCGAGGGCCTCGTTCTCCTTGTCCTCGCTGCGCACCGCCAGGAAGTTCGCGTACGGGTTGTCCTCGCCCGACTCGAGCAGGATCGAGTCCTCGGCCGGGTTGAGGCCGGCCTCGAGCGCGTAGTTGCCGTTGATGATCGCGGCGTCGACGTCCTGCAGCGAGCGGACCAGCTGCTCGGGCGCCGTCTCGATGAACTCGAGGGCCTTGGGGTTCTCGGCGATGTCGAAGAGCGTCGGGTCGCCGTCGGTCGCGGCGAGCGTGATGACCCCGGCCTCCTCGAGCAGGTCGAGCGCGCGCGCCTGGTTGCCCGGGTCGTTGGTGATGCCCACGACGCCGCCCTCGGGCAGGTCGTCGATCGACTCGAGCGTCTCGGAGTACACGCCGTAGGGCTCGATGTGGACGCCGTCGAAGTGGTCGAACTCGAAGCCCTGCTCGGCGACCTGCGACTCGAAGTACGGCAGGTGCTGGAAGTAGTTGGCGTCGAGGTCGCCCTCGGCGAGCGCGGTGTTCGGCAGCACGTAGTCGTCGAACGCGACGATCTCGAGGTCCAGGCCCGCGGCCTCGGCGAGCTCGGCGTCGACGAACTCGAGGATCTCGCCGTGCGGCACGGGGCTCGCGCCGACGGTGAGCGTCGTGATGCCGTTCTCGTCGGCGGCGGGCGACGACGTCGCGTCCGCGTCACCCCCGCCCGTCGAGCAGCCCGCCATCACCAGGGCCGTGGCGGACAGGACGGCTGCGGTGCGGACGGTGCGGTTCATGGGTCTCTCCTCGTGGTGCGGCCCGGCGGCCGGTCGGCGGCCGGGAGGTCGGGGTGGGGGTCAGCGGTGGTCGAGGCGCCGCGCGACGACGTCGCCGACCACCTGGACCGCCTGGACGATGAGCACGATGACGACGACGCACACGACCATCACGGTCGTGTCGAAGCGCTGGTAGCCGTAGCTGATGGCGAGGAAGCCGAGGCCGCCGCCGCCGATCGCGCCGGCCATCGCCGAGTACGCGACGAGCGCGATGACGGTCGCGGTGAAGCCGGCGACGATGCTCGGCAGCGCCTCGCGCACGAGCACCTGGACGAGCACGCGGCCGCGGCTCGAGCCCATGACCTGGGCGGCCTCGACCTTGCCCGGGTCCACCTCGCGCACGGCCGTCTCGACGAGCCGCGCGAAGAACGGGATCGCACCGATGCTCAGCGGCACGACGGCGGCCTGCCACCCGAGGCTCGTCCCGACGAGCGCGCGCGTGAACGGCAGCAGCGCGATGGCGAGGATGATGAAGGGCAGCGAGCGCCCGATGTTGACGAGCAGCCCCAGCGGTCCGCGCACGAGGCGGAGCGGCCGCAGGCCGGCGGGCGCGACGGCGTGCAGCAGCAGCCCGAGCGGCAGGCCGACGACGGCCGTGACGAGTGCCGAGAGCCCGACCATCTGGAGCGTCTCGAGGGTCGCCTCAGGGACGGCCTGCGTGAGGACGGGGTTGTCCAGGAGTCCGGTGAGCATCACGCCACCTCTCGCGCGTCGAGGCCGGCGCCGCGCAGCGCGGCGAGGACCGGGACGACGCGGCCGTGCGGCAGGTCGAGCTGGAGGCGCCCGACCCGCAGGCCCGCGAGCGTCTCGATCGTCCCGGCGACGACGTCGACGTCGTCACCGAGCGCCGCCACCGCCGCGAGCGCGCGGTGCGTGGGGACGCTGGTCGTCGCGTAGGTGACCTCGACGAGGCGCCGGGTGTCGTCCGGCGGGAGGTCGGGGACGGGGATGAGCGCCTCGGACAGCGGCGAGCCGGCCTCCGTGACGACGTCGCCGAGTCGCCCGCTCTGCACCACGCGGCCGTGCTCGAGCAGGGTCACGCTGTCGCAGACCTCACGGACCACGCTCATCTCGTGCGTGATGATCACCACGGTGATGCCGAGCCGGTCCCGCAGGTCACGGATGAAGGACAGGATCTGCCGCGTCGTCGTGCTGTCGAGGGCCGACGTCGGCTCGTCGCAGAGCAGCACGTGCGGCTCGGTCGCGAGCGCGCGGGCGATCCCGACGCGCTGGCGCTGACCGCCCGAGAGCTGCGACGGGTAGGCGCGGCCGCGGTCGCCGAGGCCGACGAGGTCGAGCAGCTCGGCCACGCGCTCGGCGCGCCGGGCACGCGGGACGCCGGCGACCTCGAGCGGGTAGGCGACGTTCGCCGCGACCGTGCGCGAGTCGAGCAGGTTGACGTGCTGGAACACCATGCCCATCGCGCGCCGCGCCTCGCGCAGCCGCGCCTCGGGCAGCGCCGAGATCTCGCGGCCGTCCACGGTCACCGAGCCCGACGTCGGCCGCTCGAGGCCCGTGAGGCAGCGGACGAGCGTGGACTTGCCCGCTCCGGACCGGCCGACGATGCCGTGCACCGCGCCCTTCTCGACCACGAGGTCGATGCCGTCGAGCGCGACGACGTCACCACCGGCGGCGGGGTACACCTTGCGCAGGCCGGACAGCTCGATCACGGGGTCCTCCGGGGGCACGGCAGGGACGCGCCGCGCCGGGTCGTCCCGGTGGCGGCGGTGCGGGGCTGGGTGCGTGCGTGGCACGCGGGGCGTGACCGCGCGGGGCGGTCAGCGTGGGGTCAGGCGTGGGGCGCGGGCGCCGGAGGGTCGCTCAGCGGCGACACATGGCCCGACGGCACATTCGCACCGCGGGCATCGCCGCGCAGGTGCTGAAGGTGTCGAGGGCGGTCATAGGACGATTACACCACGCACGCGCGCGCCGTCCCGCATCGTCGTGGGCTCGGGTCTCACGATGAGGATGATCACCCCTTGCTCCGGAGCTCGAACCGCGCCCCGTCACACCTCTCATGCGCGGAGCCTCGTGCCCGCTGCGGAGCGCCGTGCCCCTCCGCGGAGCGCCGTGTCACGAGTGTGGAGTCGCGTGCCGCGACACGCCGGCGCGCCGTGGCACGGGGCTCCGCGCTGGGGTCGGTGGGGCGGCCCGGCGGCCGCGGGCGGGCGGGGGGCCCGGGTCAGAGGCGGGCGGTCCAGATGAGGAGCATCGTCACCAGGAAGCCGACCGCGTAGTTGACGCCGAGGAACCGGCGCCACCCGCGGTTGGCGACCTCGGCGTCCGCGTCCCGGACCGAGCGGAACGGCCACACGACGACGACGTACGGCAGCACGAGCAGCGCGGCGAGCGGCCCGGGGAACGGCGTCGCGAGCATCAGCGCGCCGCCCGCCAGGTACAGCGCGATCGCGAGGCGCACCGTCGTGCGCGCTCCGAGCACCGTCGCCACCGAGCCGATGCCGGCGGCGCGGTCCGGCGGGATGTCCTGCACCGCGCCGAAGGCCTGGCTCGCCGCGCCCCACAGGAAGAAGGCCGCGAGCACCAGCCACGCGCCGCGGCCGATCGGCTCGCCCGCGAGCACGAGCCCGTAGAGCGCGGGCGAGACGAAGTGCGTGCTCGAGGTCAGCGAGTCGAGGACCGGCCGCTCCTTGAACCGCAGCCCCGGCACGGAGTACGCCAGCACCGCGAAGAGCGAGACCGCGAGCACCGCCCACGACGCCGGCGACCCGACCGCGACGAGGTATGCCACGAAGGGCACGGGCAGCAGCGTCGCGGCCAGGAGTGTCGTCCGGTGCACGCGCCGGTCGAGGAGCGCGCCCTCGACGCCACCCTTGCGCGGGTTCGCGAGGTCCGACTCGTAGTCGAAGACGTCGTTCACGCCGTACATGAGCAGGTTGTAGGGGACGAGAAAGAAGATCGTGCCGAGCACCAGCCGCAGGTCGACGTCGCGCGTCGCCATGACGTACGCGGCCGCGAACGGGTACGCGGTGTTGACCCAGCTCAGCGGCCGCGACGCGAGGACCAGCTGGCGGAGCGTCCCGCCGCGCTGCCCCGCCGCCGGCGTCACGGGTCCCGTGGGCGCGTCCATGGTGGTCATCGTCCCGCACCCGGTCCGCGGGCGTCGCCCGCCTCGCTCGCGGCCGCGGCATCGGCCCCGGCCCGGCCCGCGCGCCGGCCGAGCAGGTGCCACAGCGCCGGCAGCAGCAGCACGACGGCGAGCGGGTAGCCGAGGTCCTCGACCGGCGCCCGCCAGAACCGCAGCCCCACGAGGTGCGCGTCGGCGAACTCGAACAGCCCCGCGGCGATCATGAGGTTGTCGAACACGATCGTCATGACGGCGAGGACCGCGAACGACCAGGCGACCGCGCGGAGCGACGGCCGGACGCCCCGCACGTGCGCGACGGCGACCACCGCGGCCGCCGCGCCGGCGAACAGGACGACGAGCAGCAGGTACGTCACCGACCGGCCTCCGCCGGTGCGCCTCCGCGCTCCCGGTCCCGGCCCGCGAGCCACCGCGAGAACGCGACGTAGAGGTTCATCGTGAGGTAGCACAGCAGGGTGAGGAACCCGAGCTCCTCGACCGGGAACTCGGGCGCGAGCAGCAGGCCGGTCATGAACGGCGTCGTGCCGCGGAAGAAGATGCCGATCGCCACGCCCACGAGGTCCCACGCGGCGAGGAACGCGACCCCGGCAGCGAGCACGACGGCGGCGCGGCGCGCGTCGGCGAAGAAGAAGAGCCGGTGGCGGTGGTCGAGCACGACCATGCCGCCGATCGAGACCAGCAGCGCACCGGCGTACGCGAGGCTCATGCGGTGACCGTACCGACCGCCGGTGCGGCCGCGTCCGCCGGTGCGGCCGCGTCCGTCCGGCCGGCCGACGGCGGCGCGGCGGCGGGCACGAGCGGCACCGGCAGCGGACCCGTCGACGTGTCGCCGCGCAGCCGCTTGACCACGAGCTCCGCGCTGATGAGGCACATCGGCAGCCCGATGCCGGGCACCACGGACCCGCCCGCGTGCAGCAGGCCGTCCACCCGCCGCGACGCGTTGCCCGCCCGGAACATCGCGCTCTGCGCGAGCGTGTGCGCCGGCCCGAGCGCGGTGCCGCGCCACGTGCCCAGGTCCTCGGCGAAGTCCGCCGGACCCACCGTGCGGCGCACGACGACGCGCTCGGCGAGGTCCGGCACGTCGGCCCACCGCGCGACCTGGGCGATCGCGGCGTCGGCGACGGCCTCGACCCAGGCGTCACCCGCGCCGTCGACGCCGCCGCGACCGAGGTCGGGGTCGGGCGGCACGGGCACCAGGACGAAGAGGTTCTCCGCGCCGGGCGGGGCGACGTCGGGGTCGGTCGCGCTCGGGCGGCACACGTAGAGCGAGACGGGATCGGGCACCCCGCGCACGCCGGCCGCCCCGGGCCGGTCGGTGGCGACGTCCGACCGCGGCGCGCGACGCAGCCCGGCGGGGCCGCGCCGCGGGAAGATCCGGTCGAACCCCTGCTGCCAGTCCTCGGTGAAGAGCAGCGTGTGGTGCTCGAGCTCGGGCAGCTCCCCGCGCACGCCGAGGTAGACGAGCACGGCGCTCGGGCCGGGCACGCGACGGTCCCACCAGCGCCGCGAGTGCGAGCGCAGGTCGGGCGGCAGCAGCGCGGTCTCGGTGTGGTGCAGGTCGGCGGTCGAGACGACGACGTCGGCGGGGAGCCAGTGCTCGCCGTCCGCGTCGGTCCAGCGCACGCCGGTGGCGCGCGCTCGGCCGCGCGCGCCGGACGCGCGGGCCGCGGCCGCGCGCGCCGCGGCGCCCCGCGACCGGGACCCGGGCGCCGCGGGCGTCGGCTCGGTCGTGATCGCGGTGACGCGCGCCCCGGTCCGGACCTCGGCGCCGGCGCCGACGGCGAGGTCGTGGATCGCCTCGATGAGCCGCGCGAAGCCGCCCTGCGGGTAGAGGACGCCGTCGGCGAGGTCGAGCCGGCTCATGAGGTGGTACATCGAGGGGGTGATCCGCGGCGCCGCGCCGAGGAACACCGCTGGGTACCCGAGCACCTGGCGCAGGCGCGGGTCGCGGAAGCGCGCGCCGACGTGCTGCTCGAGCGAGCGCGTGAGCAGCGCCGCGAGCCGCGGCAGCCGCGCCACGACGTCGGGGTGCGCGAGCGGCCGCAGCGACGCGTACGTCGTGTAGAGGAAGTGGCGCAGCGCCATCGCGTACGTGTCCTCGGCGACGTCGAGGTACGCCTCGAGCGCCGCGCCCGCACCGGGCTCGACGGCCTCGAAGCGCGCGACGTTGGTCGCGCGGTCGGCCGCGACGTCGAGGCGGCCCCGGCGCTCGAAGAGCACGCGGTAGCCCGGGTCGAGCCGGACGAGGTCGAGCTGCTCGTCCGCCGACGTCCCCAGGAGCCGGAAGAAGTGGTCGAAGACCTCGGGCATGAGGTACCAGGACGGGCCCGTGTCGAACCGGAACCCCTCCGACGCCCACGACCCCGCGCGCCCGCCGACGACGTCGCGCGCCTCGAGCACCGTGACCTCGCGGCCCTCGTGCGCGAGCAGGGCGGCGGTCGCGAGGCCGGCGATCCCCGCCCCGACGACGACGACGCGCGACGCCCGGCCGCCGAGGGCCGCGTCGCTGCCGCCCGCCGCGCGGGCGGCGCCCACGGCGCTCACCGGGCCGCCGACCGGAGCGCGCCGGCCGCGACGCGCGCCTTGACCGGGCCCGGCACGCGGACGCGCACGCGCGTCAGTTCCGTGGCGGGCGTGCGCTCGAGGCGGCGCGTGAGCTCGGTGAACAGCCCGGACGCCAGCGCGACCGCCCGGCGCGCCGACGGCGGCAGCCCGGGCAGCGCCTGCGCCGCGAGGCGCAGGTCGCCGTCGATGTCCGCGAGGATCTCGGCCTTCTGCGCCTCGGTGAGCCGCGCGGGGTCCACGTCGACGAAGTAGCTGCGGCCGAGCCGCTCGCTGTCGTCGGCCAGGTCGCGCAGGAAGTTGATCTTCTGGAAGGCGGCACCGAGCGCGCGCGCGCCAGGCGTCAGACGCGCGTAGTCGCGCTCGCGCGCCTCGGCGGGCACGTCGAGGAGGAAGACGCGCAGGCACATGAGGCCGACCACCTCGGCCGAGCCGTAGACGTACGCGCGCAGGCTCTCGGCGTCGTGCGCGGTGCGGTGCAGGTCGGTGCGCATCGAGGCGAAGAACGGCCGCGTGAGATCGGCGCCGATCCCGGCCTCCCGCGCCGTCCGAGCGAACGCGTGGACGAGGACGTTGGTGCTGTAGCCCGTCGCCGTCGCGCGCTCGGTCTCGCGCTCGAGGTCGTCGAGGAGCGCCGCCGCGGCACCGTCGGCGCCGGCCTCGGTCGCCGCGCCGTCGACCACCTCGTCGGCGAGCCGGACGAGCGCGTAGACGTTGCGGATGCGCGTGCGCGCGGGCTCCGACAGGAGGCGCGTCGCGAGCCCGAAGCTCGTCGAGTACTCCCGGACGACGACGCCCGCGGCGCGCTCGGCCACGGCGTCGTACAGGGTCAGGCGTGCGCTCATGCGGGCAGGCTCCGCGCGTCAGCGATGTGCCGCCCGACGTCGCCCAGCGCGCGGTCGATCTGCGCGGCGACCGAGGTGACGACGGCGCCCGCCCCCGCCGGGAGCGCGCCCTGCTCGGCACGCGTCCGGACGGTGGCGAGGTCGGCGCGCACCGCGTCGGACACCATGGCCGGCGCGACGGACCGCGCGAGCGCGCGGCGCAGGCGCGCCGCGGTCGCCTGGTCGAGGTCGGGCCGGCCGACGTGGTCGGCGAGCTCCGCCCACACGGGCATCGAGCGCGCGTGGAGCATGAGGGGCGTCCGCTTGCCCTCGCGCAGGTCGCTGAGGTTGCTCTTGCCCGTCTCGACCTCGGGCGCGAAGACGCCGAGCAGGTCGTCGACGAGCTGGAAGGCGCGACCGAGCAGGCGGCCCGCGTCGTCGAGCTCCGCCTGGACGTCCGCGCCCGCGCCCGCGAGGACGGCGCCCGCGCGCAGCGGTGCGCGGAACGAGTACATGGCCGTCTTGGACTCGGCGACCCGCAGGGACTCCTCGAGCGTCGGGTCCTGGAGGCCGAGGCCGTAGGCGGTGTCGGCGAGCTCGCCGCCCGCCGACACGAGGACGACCTCGTCGAGCAGGTCCCGCAGCGCGTCGCGGCGGCCGGTGGGAAGGTCCGCCCCGCCGATGAGGCGGTGCGCCTGGCTCAGCGCGAGGTCGCCCGCGAGGACGGCGGCCGCCTGCGACCACCGCTCGGCGGGCACGGCGGGGTGGCCGCCGTCGAGCGCCTCGGCGCGCATGGTGGCCGCGAGGTTGGGCTCGCCGCGGCGCACGCTGTCCTGGTCGATGAGGTCGTCGTGGACGAGGAACGCGGTGTGCAGCATCTCGAAGCCCGCGCCCACGCACACGGCGGCCTCGGGCTGGTCACCGCCCAGTCCGGCGTGGATCCGGACCACGATCGCCGAGCGGAACCGCTTGCCCCCGCGCACGCTGCGCGCGATCTCGGCCCAGAGCCGGACGTAGGACGGCCCGAAGGGCGCGGCGCGGCGTGCGGCGTCGTCGAGCACGCGGTCGAGCAGGCGGTCGACCTGGGCCTCGACCGCGAGGCCGTGGGGGTCGGACGCGGCGGCGGACGCAGGGACCGGCGCGGCCGCCGTCGTGGGCGCCTCGGCCCGGGCGGCGCCGCCCGCCGCGCGTCGGGCGTCGCCGAGGTCCGTGGACGTCGACGGCGAGCGCGTCGTGAGCACGCCCCCGGCGAGGTGGGGCCGCGCGCCGACGGCGGTCACGGCCGGGACCCGGCGAGGAGCGGCAGCACGGGTGCCGAGCTGACGAGCCACGGGCTGAGCGCCCAGGGCGCCGCCTCCACCGCGCGGCGCAGCGCGTCGGGCGTGACCCACGCGTGGTCCATCACCTCGTCGGGGTTCGGCCGGACCTCACCGACCGCGCGCGCGGTGTAGATGGGGCAGATCTCGTTCTCGACGACGCCCGACGCGTCCGTCGCGCGGTACCGGAAGTCGGGCACCACGAGCTCGAGGTCGGCGAGCTCGAGGCCCAGCTCGAACGCCGCCCGCCGCCGGACGGCGTCCGCGATCTCCTCGCCCGGGGCCGGGTGCCCGCACACGCTGTTGGTCCACACGCCCGGCCACGTCTTCTTGGCGAGCGCGCGGCGCGTCACGAGCACCGACCCGTCGGGCCCGAGCACGTGGCACGAGAACGCCAGGTGCAGCGGCGTCTGCGCCGTGTGCACCGTGGCCTTGTCGGCCGTGCCCAGGCGCGTGCCGTCGTCGTCGAGCAGGATGACGGTCTCGACGGTCGTCATGCGGGGCCCCTCCCCCTCGTGGCACTGCCGGCGGCGCCCCGGACGGCGTCGCGGCCCGGCTCGCGCCGGTCGGGCGGAAATACTCAGTATGCTGAGCATATCCTGCGACGGGATCTTCGTCCCGGCGAGAACCGGTCGCCCCATGGTGCGGCACGGGAGGCGCCCCGGCCAGAGGAGGACGAGACGTGCCGGACCGACCCGCGCTGTCCGTCGTCATCCCGGTGCGCGACGACGCCCCCGCACTGCGCCGCTGCCTCGCCGCGCTCGCGGCGCAGACGCTCCCGGCGCACGAGGTCGTCGTCGTCGACAACGGGTCGGTGGACGACAGCGCGGCCGTCGCCCTCGCCGCCGGCGCGCGCGTCGTGCCCGAGCCGGAACCCGGCATCCCCGCCGCGGCGAGCACGGGCTACGACGCGGCGACCGGCGACGTCATCGTCCGGTGCGACGCCGACACCGTGCCGCCCCGCGACTGGCTCGAGCGCGTCGCGGCCGCCTTCGCGGACGACCCGCAGCTCGACGCCCTCACCGGGACCGGCACGTTCTACGACGTGGGGCCGGTGCGCGCCGCCGTCGTCGGCCGGCTCTACCTCACCGCCTACTACGTGCTCATGCACGCGGCCATGGCGCACCCGCCCCTGTGGGGCTCGGCGATGGCGCTGCGGCGCGAGGCGTGGCTCCGGGCCCGCCCGCTCGTGCACCGCGACCCCGAGCTGCACGACGACGTCGACCTCGCGTTCGCGCTCGGGCCGCACGCCCGCATCCGCTACGACCGCAACCTCCGCGTGCGGGTCTCGGGCCGCTCGCTCGTGGGCGCGCGCCAGACGCGGCGCCGCTTCGCCCGCGCCTTCGCGACGCTCCGGCTCAGCTGGGCACGGACGCCGCCGTGGCGGCGGTGGGCCGAGCGGCTCGGCGGCGCGCCCACGCGCTGATCCCCGCACCCGCGAGCGCCGAGCCGAGCCCGCCGATCGCCATGTCCTCGATCGTGTCCGCGTACGCGACGTAGATGGTCGGGTCGATGTGCTTGTTGCCGAGGTACTCCGCGACCTCCCACGCGACGCTCAGGGCGAGGCCGAGCGAGGTCGTCACGACGACCACGCCGCGCGGACCGGCGGCGTCGCGCGGGTCGGCCACCGCGCCCCGGCGCAGCAGCGCGAACCACGCGACGGCCGCGGCGAGGCCGGTCGCGACGAGGTGCAGCGCGAGATCCGTCCACCACACGGCCTGGTAGACGTCGAGCGCCCCGAACCACGCCGCCACGAGGAGGAACGCGCCGTAGGCGACGTCGAGCGGCTGCGGCACGCCCAGCACGCGCGGGACCGCGAGCCCGCCCAGGACGAGCGCGAAGAGCGCCGCGTCGACCGGGCCGCGCCAGACCACGGCGACGACGAGGCTCAGCACGCCGAGGAGCCGCACGACGTCGGCCGGCACGGCCCGGGCTCGCTCCTGCGGCATGGCGTCACTGTAGGTGCGCCCGGGGCGGGCCGCCCGGGCTGGCGGGCGGCCGCCGCCGGCGTCGGCCCGCGGGTGCGGCGGCGGGGACGCCGCCCTAGCGTGGCCGACATGCGCACCGTCATCGCGGGCGGCCACGGCGCCGTCGCCCTCCTGCTCACCCGCCGGCTCGCCGAGCGCGGCGACGAGGTGGTCGGCCTGGTCCGCAACCCGGACCACACGGCCGACGTCGAGGCCGCCGGCGGCGGCGCGACCGTGCTCGACCTCGAGCACGTCGCGGCCCGCGAGCTCGTGCCCGCGCTCCAGGGGGCGGACGCCGTGGTCTTCGCTGCCGGCGCGGGGCCGGGCTCGGGCGCGGCGCGCAAGGACACGGTGGACCGCGGCGCCGCCGCGCTCCTGGCCGACGCGGCCGAGCACGCGGGCGTCGCCCGCTACGTGCTCGTCTCCGCGATGGGGGCCGACCACCCCGAGCGCGCGTCCGACGACGTCTTCGGCGCGTACCTGCGCGCCAAGGCGGCGAGCGAGGCGGACCTGCGCCGGCGGGGCCTCGACTGGACCGTCCTGCGCCCGGGCGCGCTCACGGACGACCCGGCGACGGGCCTCGTGCGGCTCGAGACGTCCGTCGAGCCCGGACGCGTGAGCCGTGACGACGTCGCCGCGGTGCTCGTGGCGCTGCTCGACGAGCCGGCCACCGCCGGGCTGACGCTCGAGCTCACGTCCGGCGAGGACCTCGTCGACGCCGCCGTGCAGGCGGCCGCCCGGGGCGAGGCGGGCGACGGCTCGGCGCACGCCGTGCAGGCCGAGGCCGAGGCGCACGCGACGCAGCGGCCACGCGGCCGGCACCGCGCGGACGACTAGGCCGCGGCGGCTCGCCCGAGCGGTCAGCGGCGGACGACGATCAGCCCGAGCTCGGCGACGGTCTCCGCGGCGCCGCCGCCCGTGAGGCGCGCGCGCACGGGGAGCGGCGCGGCGCCCTCGGTGTGCGCGGGGGACTGCATGCTCACGCGCACGGTCGTCGACCGGCCCGGGGCGAGCGTGCCGAGGTGGGCGCAGCGGGCGTCGGCGTCCGCGGGGCCGCCCGGGGCGCAGAGCCAGCTGTCGGCCTCGAAGCCCGGGACCCACTGGACCGGCCGGTCCTGCAGCACGTCGAGTCGCAGCCCGCTGAGCGGGACCGTGCCGGTGTTGGTCACGGTCCACGAGACCGTGCCTGTCTGGCCCTGGACGAAGGTCTGCGCGCTGCCCGCGAGGGTCGCGGACGTCACCGGCGCCTGAAGGGTCAGCGTGTGCGTGCGCGTGACGTCGTCCTGGCCCTCGCGGTGCACGACGACGCCGAGCGCCCCCGTCCGCGTCGTCGTGCCGGAGCCGTCGTTGCGCACGGGGAGCGTGAGCTGCTGCCGGGCGCCCGGCGCGAGCGCGGCCGTCGTCTCGCACACCCGCGCGCCCGAGGTCGTGCAGGCCCAGCCCGCGCCCGTCGTCGAGGTGCCCGCCGGCAGGGTGACGACCGCCGTGACCTCGGACGTCGTGCCGCCCGTGTTGTGCAGGTCGACCGTCGCCGTGGCCGTGGCCCCGACGGCGAGCGTCGTCGGCGTGACGCCGGTGGCGACCTGGACGTCCGCCGGCGCGGACGCGAGGAGCACGCTCGCCGTGGCCGAGAAGTCGCGGACGGCGGCCCGGACGACGCCCGTCACCTGGCCGTCGACGACGACGCTCCGCACCGGGAGCACGACCGTCGTCGCGCCCGTGGCGAGCACGGTCACGGGGCGCTCGAGGGTGCTGCCGCGGACGGTCCAGCCCTCGGTGGACACCGCGGCAGCGCCCTCGGGCAGCGTGACCGTGAGGGTGTCGGTGACGTCGGTGCCGCCGATGTTGACGAGCTCGACCGTGACCTCGCCCGTGGCGTCGCCGACGAGCGCCTCGGGCGCCGTGAGGCGTGACGCGCTCCGCAGGTCGGGCTGCGCCTGGACCACGCGGACCTCGTGCGCGAAGGTCCGGGTCTCGCCGCCCTCGGTGATCGTCACGGGCAGCGGGTAGGTGCCGCTCGGCACGCGCCCGGGCGGTGCGACGAGGTGGAGCGTAGGCAGCACGGCGCCGGCGTCCGCGGGCACGCGCGGGTCGAGCGTGCAGGTGCGCGACCCGTCCGCCGCGCACGTCCAGCCCGTGCTCGTCGGGGCGAGGGTGGTCCCCGCAGGCAGCTCGACCGAGACGGTCGGGTAGCCGTCGGTGCCGCCGACGTTCGTCAGGCGCAGGGTGGCGTCCACGGCTGCGGGCCGCGCGGCCTCCCCCACGAGCTGGAGCGTGTAGGACGCGGGCGCCGAGCGCACGACGATGCCGGACGCCTCGACGTCGGGGGGCGAGGCGACACCCGGGGCGCGGACCGAGGCGGTCACGGCGGCGGTGCGCGCCACGTTCCGCAGCGCCGTGTCGGCGGCGAGGTCGAGCGTGAGCGGGACCGTCCCGCCGCGGGGCAGGCGGTCGAGCGTGCAGTCCAGCGCGGTCACGACGGCGGCCGAGGGCGCGCACGCCCACGGGCTGCCGGGGGCGACCGAGGCGGAGACCTGCGTGGGCAGGCCCACGGTGGCCGTGACGCCGCTGAGCGACGTGCGGCCCGGGTTGCCCACGGGGACGGTCACGGTGGCGGGTGCGCCGGCGACGATCTCGGCGGGCGCCGCGGGGCTCGCCAGGGAGAGCGCGCCGGGAGCGGACGCGAGGTGCGCGGGCAGGGCGGTGTACGCCGGCGGGTCGCCGAGGTCGGGCGCCCAGGTGCGGATGCCGACGCTCAGGTCGGCGGCGCCGTCGAGCTCGTCGTCGACGACGACGACCGACACCGCGAGCACGCTCGTGGCACCGGCCGGGAGGCCGTCGCGCACGCACTGCGCCGTCGTCGCGTCGGCGGGTCCGCACACCCACGCCGAGTCCGCGGTCGCCGTGCGCGCGTTGCCGCCGCCGCCGACCTCGCCCGGGACCTCGGTGAGGGACCACGCGACGTCGGGTCCGAAGGAGAGCTCGGTGCGGACGGCGCCGGCGTAGTCGCCACCGGTGTTCGCGACCTCGACCTCGACGATCTCCGGGACGCCCGCGGTGAACGTCACCTCGGGGAGCGCGAGGACGCTGATGCTGGGCGGCGGGACCGGCTCGGGCTGGGGCTCCGGCGCGGGACCGGGGGTGGGGTCCGTGCCCTGTCCCGCGGCCGGCGGCGGGTTCGTCGTGCCGGGGTCCGCCGGCGTGTCGCCGGCGCCGCTCGCCACGGCGCCCGACGTCGTCCCGCCGGCCGTCCCGTCCGCGGGCGCCCCGCCCGTGCCGTCGGTCGTCGCGTCGTCGGTCGCCCCGTCGGTCGTCCCGGGGGTCACGGTCGGCCCGTCCTCGTCGGTACCGCCCGCGGCCTCGTCGTCCGCCGTCGGCGCGGGCTCGCTCGGGGCCTCGATCGCCTGCGGCTCGCCGGGCTCGTCCTCGGAGGAGAAGACGCCGAGCACGCCCGCGACACCGACCGCGGCCGCGACGACGACGCCCGCCGCGGCGACACCCAGCGCACCGACCGGCACGGCGGCCAGCAGGGCGGCGACCCCGCCGCCCGTGGCCGCGGCGGCGGTGCCCGCGGCGGCGGTGCCCGCACCGGCGGCGACGGGGACGGCGGCCGGCGCCGCGACCAGGCCGGGGGCGGCCGGGAGTGCCGCGGCGCTCGCCGAGGGCGCCCCGGCGGTGCTCGCGACGCCGACGCCCGCGGCGACCAGACCGGAGGCGGCCACGCCCGCAGCCGCCGTCGTGCCCGCACCGGCCGCCGACGCCGCGCCGACCGTCGCCGCCGTCGACGCCGTGGACGCGACGCCGCTGCCGACGGCCGTGAGGCCGCTCGCGGCCCCCGATCCGGCGGCGCCGGACCCGGCCGCACCTGCGGCGCCCGAACCCGCGGCACCCGATCCCGCGGTACCCGCGACGCCCGAGCCCGCGGCCACCGCCGCGGCTCCCGCGGCACCCGCCGCGCCGCCGAAGCCGACGCCGTGCAGCACCGCCGCGGCGACCGCGCCGAGCACGAGCGGCGCGACGACCAGGCGCATGCCGTGGTTGACGTCGCCCAGCTCGAGCACGAGCGCGCGGCACGTGCCGCACTCCTCGAGGTGGCTCTCGACGAGGAGCGTCTCGCGCTTCGCGAGCCCGCCGCGCACATAGGCGCCGAGCTTCTTGTTGATGATCGTGCAGGCCTCGTCCTCGGGAGCGGCGAGGTGCTGCTGCAGGTACGCCTGGCGCAGGCCCTCGCGGGCGCGGTAGGCGAGCGCGGCGACGCCGTTGGCCGTGAGGCCGAGGATGGGCGCGATCTCCGCCGGGCCGAGCTCCTCGACCTCGGTGTACCAGAGCACGGCCTGCCACCGCTCCGGGAGCGACGAGTAGGCGCGCGAGACGACGCCCCGCTCGAAGCCCGCGAGCGCGGGCTCCTCGGTGGACTCGGCCGAGCCGACCGCCGCCTCGAAGGTCTCGACGTCGTCGGTCGCGACGGCGCGACGCCCGGCCTCGACGCGCTCCATCGCGACACGCCGCAGGACCGTGAAGAGGTACGCACGGAAGGCGACGTCGGGCCCGCCGCCGCCCTGGATCGCGGAGAACACGCGCGAGAAGGCGTCGGAGACCGCGTCCTCGGCGTCGGCCGCCCGGTTCGAGTACTGCCGGGCGACGGCGCGCGCGGCGCCGACGTGGCGCTCGTAGAGGACGCCGAAGGCGGACGCGTCGCCGCTGCGGACGGCGGTGATGAGCTCGGCGTCGCTGGAGAGGTCCCAGGCGCTGCTGATCGTCACCTGACCTCCTGCCGTCGCTCGTGGTCCTGCGGGTGGTGCCCCTGCCGGGTGCCCTGACCTGCGGGCGGGGGCCGTCGGGGGTGGGCGGTCCCGAGATCCAGCGTCTCACAGGCGGTCAAACGCCCACTGGTCCCTCCGGGTGACATCGGCGCGTCCGGACCGGTTCTGAAGCCCTCGCGCGAGATGACGCGCGAGGGCGCGCGGGAGCGTCGCGAAAACTGGTCCCCGAAGTCGCGTCATGGCCGTCGTGGGACGCGCTCTCATCCGGTGTGACGACCACGGATCAGATGCGCGACGCCTGGGCGGCGACCCTGCGCGAGCAGTGGCGCGCCCGCACGGTCGAGCAGGTCTGGCTGCGCCCGGGCGACTGGTACCACCCCGCCGTCGACGCCTTCACCGAGGCGCTGGCCTCCGGCGCGTGCACCGCTGCCGCGGCCGCCCGCCTCGGCGAGGTGCGCGGCGCGGCCGGCGTCGGCATCGCGGAGACGCTCGACGACGTGCGCCTCGTCTACGAGATCCTCGGGCGCGAGCCCGGCATGGACGTCGTCCGGGCCCTGTGCGAGGGATGGTCCGGCGCCGTCGAGTCGCTCCCGGTCCAGGTCTCCTGCATCGACCCCGAGTCTGGCCTGCCGACGCTGGAGTACCTCGGCGTCCGGATGGGCGAGACGTACGGCGCGGCGCGCCGGTACGGCCACCAGGCGCACGTGAGCCACTGCCTCGTCCTCGTCGACGTCGCGACCGAGGACCTGCCGCCCTGGCGCCGCATGGCCCGTTCGGCCGCGATGGGCCGGGCGCTGTCCTCGGCGCTCCCCGCCGGCCACCCGATGGCCGCGCTGGGCGGCGGCGCGTTCGCCGTCCTCATCGCGCGCGACGGGGACCTGGGCGAGGCGGTCCGACGCATGCGCGACCAGGTCAACGACCACGCCGCGCGCCTGCAGATCGCCGACCTGCTGCGCCAGCCGCCGCGGATCTGGATCGAGCCGCTGCCCGAGACGCACGAGCAGTCCGTCGACCTCCTCCACCAGCTGCGTCGCTGACGCGGCTCCCGAGTCACCAGCATCCCCCCACGCGAGAGCGGGGTCGCGCACCGCGCGGCCCCGCTCTGGTGGTCCTGGCCCCTCGACGGGCGAGGCGTCAGCGCTCCCCCCGCGGCGACGAGAGGTGCCGCACCGCGGCGAGCACGTGCTCGTGCGGCACGAGCGCGGTGCCGGTGCGGATCGTCAGGCCCTGGGAGCGCAGCGAGCGCCACAGCAGGTCGTCCTCGAGCCCGCGCGCGCCCGGGTGGTCACGGCGCAGTCCCGGGACCGCGCGCACGACGAGCCGGGCGCGCCGGCCGCGGCCGCGGGGCGTCACCGAGCCGATCGCGTGCCACGGCAGGTACGCCGAGCCGGCGTTCGTGCCCGGGACGGCCACGTGCAGGCCCGTCGGCTCAACCACCGCCATGACGTCGACCTCGCGGTGGACCATGTGCAGGACCGAGGCGAAGAGGAACACGCTGAGGGCGACCGTGAAGGCGATCGCGGCCCCGAGGGCGCCCATGAGCGCCCCGAGCGTGGCCGACATGTCGGTCTGGGGCGTCGAGCCGGCGAGTGCGCCGAGACCGGTCCCCGCGGCGACGCAGGCCAGCATCGCGAGGACGAGCGGGACGTTGCCGCGCCAGACCAGCCGGCCCACGAGCCGGCGGTCGGTGCGCACCACGAGCGGGTCGGCCGCGGGCGGCGGCGGACCCGGGGGCACGGGTGCTGCGGGCGTCGGTCCTGCGGTCACTGGTCCTCCGTCGGGCCGGTCCGTCCGGTGCGCCGGTCGGCGCGGGAGAGGGCGAGCAGGAGGCTAGCGGTGCCGACCGTCGCAGCGCAGGTCAGCCGCGGTGCTGCGGGCGCCAGACCACGAGCGCGCCGCTGCTGGTGACCCGGGCCGGCCGGTGACCGCGTGGGACCGCGACGACCTCGCCCTGGGGCCCGGCGGCGAACACGCGCCGCCCGGGGTCCGCCATCGAGCGCAGGAGCTCGACCTGCTCCGCCAGGCGCTCGACCTGGCTCTCGAGCTCGAGGATGCGCTTGATCCCGGCGAGGTTGACGCCCTCGTCCTGGGACAGCCGCTGGACCTCGCGCAGCGTGGCGATGTCGCGCAGCGAGTAGCGCCGGCCGCGGCCCGGCGCGCGGCCCGGGGAGACGAGGCCGAGCCGGTCGTACTGCCGCAGCGTCTGGGGGTGCATGCCGGCGAGCTCGGCCGCGACCGAGATGACGAAGGCGGGCGCGTCGTACGCCTGCTGCGGGATCGACGGCACGGGCGCCTCCTCTGCTCCTCGTCCGGTGGTCTCGGCTCGGCCGCTGCCTGGTGCGCGGCTACTGCGCCGCGCGGGCGCGCAGCTCGGCGCGGACGTCGGCGCCGTCGGTCGCGCGCGCGAACGCCGCGACCGCCTCGCGCGCCTCGTCGGAGAGCCGCTGCGGGACGACGACCTGCACGCTCACGAGCAGGTCGCCCGCGCCCTGCGGCGTGGGCACGCCGCGTCCGCGGACGCGCAGCGTGCGGCCGGACGGCGTCCCGGCGGGCACGCGCACGCGCACCGGCGCGCCGTCGAGCGTCGGGACCTCGACGTCGGCGCCCAGGACCGCCTCGTCGAACGTGACGGGGACCGTGACGCGCAGGTCCTTGCCGTCGAGCGCGAAGACCGGGTGCGGCTCCACGTGCACGGCGATGATGAGGTCGCCCGGCTGCCCGCCGGGCTCGGCCGCGCGGCCCTTGCCCCGCAGGCGGATCTTCTGACCGTTCTTCACGCCCGCGGGGATGCGCGCGGTGACCCGCCGCCCGTCCACCGTGAGGGTGACCGTCGAACCCGCGACGGCCTGACGGAAGGGCAGGGTGGTCTGCGCCTCGATGTCGATGCTCGCGGCGGGGCCGCGGCCGAATCCGCCCGCGGCGCCGCCGCCGAACAGCCCGCCGAGCAGGTCGTCCAGACCCGGGCCGGCGCCGCCGGGGGCCGTCGTGTAGCGCACGCGCTGGCCGCCGGACCCACCCGCGCCGCCGCCGAAGAGGCCGCCGAAGACGTCCTCGAACCCGGCCGCACCGCCGGCGCCCGCGCCCCCGCGGCCGGGCGCCTGGAAGCGCGCCCCGCCCCCGGCCATGGCGCGGATCGCGTCGTACTGGCGCCGCTGCTCCGGGTCGGACAGCACGGCGTACGCCTCGCCGACGTCCTTGAAGCGGGCCTCGGCGGACGCGTCGTCGGGGTTGTGGTCGGGGTGGAGGGTGCGCGCCAGCTTGCGGTACGCCTTCTTGATCGCCGCCGCGTCCGCGTTCTTGGGGACGCCGAGCGTCGCGTAGAAGTCCTTCTCGAACCAGTCCTGGCCGGTCATCGCACCCTCCTCCCTGATCGTCCCGGTCTGCCGCTGCTCCCGGTCAGGCGCCCGGCTCCGCGACGGCGACGCGCGCCGCGCGGACGACCCGGTCGCCGACCCGGTGACCCGGCTGGAGCACCTGGACGACGGTCGGCTCGGTGACGTCGTCGGAGTGCGCGTGCATGAGCGCCTCGTGGACGGTCGGGTCGAACGCCTCGCCCGTCGCGCCGAACCGCTCCCAGCCGAAGCGGCCGAGCGTCGTCTCGAGCTTCTCGGCGATGGACGCGAACGGCCCGTCGGCGAGCTCGCCGTGCTGGCGGGCCAGCTCGACGTCGTCGAGCACGCCGAGGAGCGCCTCGATCATGGCCACGACCGTCTGGTCGCGGGCGACGAGGCGGTCGCGGTCGACGCGCTTGCGGTAGTTGACGTACTCCGCCTGGAGGCGCTGCAGGTCGGCCAGCCGCTCCGCGGCGAGCGCCTCGGCGCCCGAGGGGTCACCCGCCACGGCGTCGTCGGTCTGCGCGGGGGCGTCGTCGGCGGGCGCCGCGTGACGGCCGGCGTGGCCCGGCTCCTCGGCCGGCGCGGCCGGGGCCTCGCGGACCGCGCCCGTCTCCGGGTCGATGCGGCGCTTGTCGGTGAACCGCGGGCGGTCGGGCTCGTCGCCCGACCCGCCCGGGGCCTGGTGCTGGTCGGTCACTTCTTCTCGTCCTCGTCCACGATCTCCGCGTCGACGACGTCCTCGTCCTGCGGCGCGCCCTCGGGCGCGTCGGCGGCCGGGCCGGCCGTCGGCGAGCCGTCCGCGGCGGCGTCGGACTGGTAGATCGCCTCGCCGATCTTCTGGCTCACGGCGGTCAGCGCGGCCTGCTTGGCCTTGATCGCCTCGACGTCGTCGCCGGCGAGCGCGGTGCGCAGCTCGGTGATCGCCTCGGTGACCTGCGTCTTGACGTCGTCCGGCACCTTGTCGCCGTTGTCGGCGAGCACCTTCTCCGTCGAGTACGCGAACGACTCGGCCTGGTTGCGGACCTCGGCCTCCTCGCGGCGCTTCTTGTCCTCGGCGGCGTGCTCCTCGGCCTCGCGCACCATGCGCTCGATGTCCTCCTTGGGGAGGGCCGAGCCGCCGGTGATCGTCATCTTCTGCTCCTTGCCCGTGCCGCGGTCCTTGGCGGACACGTGCACGATGCCGTTCGCGTCGATGTCGAAGGTGACCTCGATCTGCGGCACGCCGCGCGGGGCGGGCGCGATGCCGGTGAGCTCGAAGGTGCCGAGCGGCTTGTTGTCCCGCGCGAACTCGCGCTCGCCCTGGAACACCTGGATGAGCACGGACGGCTGGTTGTCGTCGGCCGTGGAGAAGATCTCGCTGCGCTTGGTCGGGATGGCCGTGTTGCGCTCGATGAGCTTGGTCATCACGCCGCCCTTGGTCTCGATGCCGAGGCTCAGCGGGGTGACGTCGATGAGCAGCACGTCCTTGCGCTCACCCTTGATGACGCCGGCCTGCAGCGCGGCGCCGACGGCGACGACCTCGTCCGGGTTGACGCCCTTGTTGGGCTCCTTGCCCCCGGTGAGCTCGCGCACGACGTCGGCCACGGCGGGCATGCGGGTCGAGCCGCCGACCATGACGACGTGGTCGATGTCCGCGACCGTGATGCCGGCGTCGGAGATGACCTGCTTGAACGGCGCCTTGGTGCGCTCGATGAGGTCCGCCGTCATCTGCTGGAACTGCGCGCGCGTGAGCTTGGAGTCCAGGTGGATGGGGCCGTTCTCGCTCATCGAGAGGTACTGCATCGAGATGTTGGTGCTCGTCGCGGACGAGAGCTCCTTCTTGGCCTGCTCGGCCGCCTCGCGCAGACGCTGCAGGGCGATCTTGTCCTTGGACAGGTCGACGCCCGCGGTGTTCTTCACCTCGGTGATGAGGTGCTCGACGATCCGGTTGTCCCAGTCGTCGCCACCGAGGCGGTTGTCGCCGTGCGTCGCGCGGACCTGGATGGTCGAGAACTCGTCCTCGTCCTTGCCGACCTCGAGGAGGGACACGTCGAACGTGCCGCCGCCGAGGTCGAAGACGAGGATGAGCTCGTCCTCCTTGCCCTTCTCCAGGCCGTACGCGAGCGCGGCCGCCGTCGGCTCGTTGACGATGCGGAGCACGTTGAGGCCCGCGATCTGGCCGGCGTCCTTCGTGGCCTGGCGCTCGGCGTCGTTGAAGTAGGCGGGGACGGTGATGACGGCGTCGGTCACCGGCTCGCCCAGGTACTCCTCGGCGTCGCGCTTGAGCTTTCCGAGCACGCGCGCGGAGATCTCCTGCGCGTTGTACTTCTTGTCGTCGATCGCGACGCTCCAGTCCGTGCCCATGTGGCGCTTGACGGAGCTGATGGTGCGGTCGACGTTCGTGACCGCCTGACGCTTCGCGACCTCGCCGACGAGGACCTCGCCGGTCTTGGAGAAGGCGACCACGGACGGCGTCGTGCGCGAGCCCTCCGCGTTCGCGATGACCGTCGGCTCGCCGCCCTCGAGGACGGAGACGACGGAGTTGGTGGTGCCGAGGTCGATCCCGACCGCTCGTGCCATGGGAGATGCCTTCCTTCGCGTGTTGAGCCTGCTGCGCTCAAGTCTGCGCGCGGCGAGGTGCTCGCGCAACTCCGGACCGCCGAACTTGAGCCCACCCGACTCAACCTCGGCCGGGCCGCGGGTGTTCCCGCCTCGACGGGTCGGGGCGCGGCGCCGCTGTCGGCGCGCCGCTCAGCAGCTCGCGGGGATCGCGACCTCCGAGCTGACGAACGGTCGGGGGTGGAGGTCGAGGAGGACCTCCCGCGTGAGGCCCAGCGCCGTCACGTCGAGCGGGAGAGCGCCGGGCCCGTAGCCGATGCCGTCGCCGTGGGTCCCGTGGCAGTCGACGCCGAGCACGAGCCTGACGCCGACCGACTCCCCGGGCGCGAGGTCCACGCGCGCCTCGCCCGGGGCGTCCGCCGGGGGCTGAGGTTCGTCCCCCCACCACACGAGGTCGACCGCCAGCGTGGCCTGGGGCCTCACAGCCGACACGGCGATCCTCGCGGGGACGGGCCCGTCGTTCTGCAGCCTGTACACGGCGACCGCGGCGCCCGGCTCAGGATCCTCGGCCACGAAGGTGTCCGCCGAGAACCCCGTCAGCGAGCTCCCCGTGAGCTGCAGGTCGACACGGGAGCGCAGGCCGAGCCAGCCGGCGATCGCGACGGTCAGCGCCAGCACCACGAGAGCGGCGACGACGGCGCGCCGCGGCAGGCGACGGGGCGCGGCGCGCCGAGGGGACGGGAGGACGTCGACGTCGGTTGCCATGCAGCGCCCTCCGGTGGGCTCGCTCGAGCGTGACGCGCGAGGCGCGTCCTCGCGTGCGTCGCTCCCCGAACCTAGGGCCTCGCCGAGGACCGTGGGGGTCGTTCGCGCGTGCGCGTCACCGCAGGTGGATGCGCAGGTCCTGGAGCACCTGCTCGAAGACGTAGGCGTTCTCGGCCGGGGCCGGGATCCGGGCCGGAGGCACGACGCCCGGCGCGGGGCGCACCCCGGCGGGCGCCTGCGGCCCGATCGACCGCCCCGCGGTGCCTCGCTGGAAGGCGCCCGCGCTGCGCGCGGCGTTGTTCACGGCACCCGCGGCCACGCCCGTGCCGAGGATCGAGATGTTGGCCTCGAACACCTGCCGGAGGATCCCGTCGTAGATCCCGCGCAGCTCGTCGCGCGCGGTGTCGAGGTCCCGCGGGTCCTCGCGGTCGGGTCGCACCAGGCTCCACATGTCCTGGTTGGTCGTCGTCAGCGTCGACTGCACCAGCCGGGTCTGCCACCCCGACAGGCCACGCCGCCGCGCGAGGTCCTCGTAGTACTGCGGGTCGGTGGGGAACTCCCGGTAGAACTGGTACTCGCGGCCGAGCGCGGTGGTCTTCACGTACACCACGACGTTGCTGGAGAAGCCGCGGAGGTAGGGGGCCCGGTACAGGTCGCGGTAGACGCCGTCGCGCAGGGTCCCGTTCTGCACGGCGTCCCGCAGCTCGGCCGGCATCCAGGACGGCGCCTGCCAGGGTCGGTAGAACACGTCGATCTTGATCCCGTTCGGGAGGACGATCTGCCGGGCGCCCGCCGTCGCGCGCGGGTCGGCGGGCTGGGCCTCCGCGGCGGAACGCGCGCCCTTGTCCCTGGGCTTCTCCTGCGCCGTCCGCTTCTCCTTCTCCTTCTCCTTCTCCTTGTCCTCGTCGTCCTTGGTGCGGATCTCCTTGTAGAAGATCAGCCCCGGCACGCACCAGCGGACCTCGAAGTACCGCGACTGCCAGACGACGAGCGGCAGCGGCGGGTCGATCGCGGACGGCGGCAGCCGCAGGAACGCCGTGGCCGTGAGCCGGCGCTTGAGCGCGTCGTTCGCGTTCGCCTTGTCGACGTAGTTGTCGACCTGCGCCTCACCATGGGCCAGCCCCTCGAGGTTCGCCGGCTTGATCTCGATGAAGCCGACGACGCTCTGCGACTCCCTCGTCCGGTACGCGAGGTCGACCGTCCCGGACCCGCCCGCCATCACCCGGTTGCGCGACGTGTACTGCTCGTACGACGCGTCGGGGAGCCCGACCGGGACCCGTTCGCCGTAGCCGGCGTCACGGAACCACCGGACGAGCTGCTCACGGATCACCCGATGGACCTGGGTGCCCTTGCCCTTGTCGCTCCGCTCGGGCCGCGTGAGGAGGAAGTCCCAGCACACGGTGCCCAGGCGCCGGGCGGGGGCCGCCGGCGCGGCCACCGGGTCAGTCCGTGTCGACGACGACGCCGACGCCCTCGGTGACGACGATGTTCTTGTCGATGTCGGGGTCGTCGTCCTTGCCGCCGAAGAGCCGGCGCGCGAGCCGCAGGTTCTCCAGCTCCTGGTGCCGCACGTCGGCCTGGACCTTCTTCACGTCGAGGGCGCGGTGGATGAGCTTGAAGTCCTCCAGCAGAGGGTGCGTCCCCACCAGCGCGTCGACGTACAGCGAGGTGGTCGGCACGACGACGAGGTCGGAGCCCGTCCGCGGGGACGCGGCCTTCTCGACGAGGGCGGCCCGGATCCGGTCGACGAGCTCGTCGAAGCGGTCCGGGTCGCGCTCGTGCAGGGCGGCGGCGATCTCGGCGAGCTCCTCCGCGGTGAGCTGGGCGAACTCGTCCGGGTCCCGCAGCACGAGGTCGTCGCCGACCTCCAGGTAGTCCTCCATCATCCGCAGGGTCAGGTACGTGTTCTGCCGCAGCGGGAAGATCGTGTAGTTGCCCTTGTACCCGAGCACCTCGTCGAGGTCGGCGACGTCGGCGAGCTTGCGGGTCACCACCTGCGTCTCGGGCAGGGGCAGGTCCACGGCGCCGATCTCGCGTCCGAGGAGGTCGTCGGCGAGGCTCCCCGCGTCCCGCCTGACCTCGACCGTCACGCCGTCGGACGCGAGCTCGACCATCGGCACGTCGATGTCGTAGAGGCGGAAGTACCGCTGGTCGGGCGGCTCGTGGCTCCAGACGGCCTGCATGTAGTACAGGACGTTCTCCTTGACGTGGACCCGCAGCCGGTCGACGGCCGCGACGTTGTCGTAGTGCTCGCGCACCGCCGTGGAGAGCTTGTCGATCGCGACCTGCAGCGCGCTGACGGCGAGGGTGAACTGGTCGAGCAGCCGGGCCCGCTCCCGGTCGGCACGGTCGCGCGCCTCCTTCGCGTAGTCGACCATGAGCTCGGCCGCGTCCACCGCACCGGTGTCCGAGGTGCCGGCGATCCCGAGCGGGTCGAAGATGCCCTTGACGATGTCGATGAACCCCTGCTGCTGCTCCGACGAGCCCAGCTGCTGGACGGCCGAGAGCACCTCCCGCTCGCTCGCGGACAGCACGCCACGCTGCGCGCGTACCTGCTCGCCGATCGACTCGACCACCTTCTTCTGGCCCTCGGCGTTCGCCTGCAGGATCGAGATGTTCACCTCGGCCCCCACGAAGCTCTTCGTCAGGTAGTCGAGGGCGGGACGGAACGAGTCGTCCAGGATCGCGCGGCGGAGCACCCAGTCGTGCGCGACCAGCCACGAGTCGTCGATCGCGTCCGGGGCCGGCACGTCGTTCGCGACGAGCACCACCGGGGTCAGGGCGTGCAGCCGCTCGCTCAGCCGGTAGGTCCGCTGCAGCTCGTAGAAGACGTAGGTGACCGTCAGCTCGTCGTTCGGGTTCTGGATCTCCTGGTAGGTGGTCTCCTCGTACTCCGAGGCCGACGTGGTGTCGATCTCCGTGCGGTGCTGCTGCCGGTACTCCTGGGCGCTCTTGCGCACGCTCTCGTGGAACGCCCGCTTGGTGTTCTGCGACTCCTTCTCCTGCGACCCGCCGACGACCTGCTCGGCGGTGACCTTCATCGTCTCGTCGCTGCCGAAGCTCTCGTTCGCGGTGAGCCTGAAGTTCGTCTTCTTGCTGGCCTTGTCCACGATCTCCGACTCGACCCGCCCGGTGTCCGAGGTGTCGGTGCGCTGGGTGCGGAGGTTCTCGTCGACCTCCTTCTGGGCCCGGGTGCGCTTGTCCACCCGGCGGGTGGTGTAGCGCCGGACCTCCTTCGGGGCCAGCGGGATCGTCGACACGAGGTCACCGACCTGGTAGCTCTGCGACTCCCAGGTCTGCCGGTAGGTGGTGAGGACCCCGAAGTTCACCGAGTCGGTGGCGAACACGTCGAACGCGTACGGCTGCTTGAGCATGGCGTCGAGGTCGCGCAGGAGGTGCTCGAGGCGGGATCGTCCCGTCCCGGCCGCGGGTGCGTCGGAGGTCGGCATCTCAGGAGTCCTTCTCCCAGCGGAAGATCGCGCGCATCCGGTCCGGCATGCGGTCCGGCAGGCCGGCGAGGAGGTAGTAGCCGGTGTGGACGCCGAAACCGAGTCCTGGTGCAGCCTTCTGGAACTCGATGACCCCGTTCTGCAGCTGCGGCGTATAGAGCGGCAGCCGGTTGTAGCTGTCCGCCTGCCACACGCCCGTGTCGCGGGGGTCGTTCGAGATGCGGAAGGTCGAGACGACGTTCCCGCGGGTGTCGAACTCCCGGAACTCGAGTCCCTTCCACCACCACGCCTGGGGGCCGTTCTCGATCACGAACTCGACGGTCCCCGGCTCGACCGCCTCGGGCTCGAAGCGCAGGGTGATGACGTCCCCGCCGACGGGCAGCGGTCCGGGGAACGAGTCCCAGGTGAGCTGCTGCTTGCCGGCGAAGAGGTTCCCGATCGCCTCGATGATCGCGCCGCCGGGGTTGAGGATCGCGTCGACCAGCGGGTCGCCCGTGGGGCCGCCGAGCAGGACCTCCTTGGCGACGTCGACGGCGCTCGTGGTCTGGCTGACGGGGGTGCTCGTCGTGGTCGGCGGCCGCACCTCGCTGGGAGTGGCGTCGACGGTGATCTGCGCGAGGTCGCGGACCTCCTCCATGAGGCGCTTGAGGTCGTCGAGCGTGTCGATCGACTGGGCCTGGGAGTCGAGGCCGGCGAAGGTCCTGAGCTTGACCGCCTCCTCGTAGAGCTGCCGTCCGACGGCCTCGAGCTGCCCGTCGAAGATCTCCGTCCAGACGCCCTGGAACGCGATCCGGAGGTGGGTGAAGTCGTGATAGCTGGTGACGTCGGCCGGGCCGGAGCGCAGCTCGAACGTGCTCACGCCCTCGCGCACCGACCCCTGGTCGGGCCGGGACGGCACCTCGAAGGCTGGGGCGGTCTCCGGCGTGCGGATCGCCGCGAGCAGCTCCTCGAGCTTCGCGGCCACCTCGGCGAACCCGTTCACCGGCGGCCCCGGCGGCCCCGGCGGACCGGCGGGTCGTCCTGCGCCGTCGTCCCGCGGAGGCGCTGCCGGCTGCGGCGCGCCGTCGGTGATCGCCGCGATGAGCTCGTCGGCGCGCGCCGCTGCGCGTGACACCGCGACCGGGTCCGCGGGCGGCAGGGGCTCGGCGCCGCGCACGATCTCGAGGATGGCGTCGAGCGCGATGCGGCCGGCGCGCTCGTCGTCCGCGTCGGTGGTGTCGAGGAGAGCGCGCAGGCGAGGGGTGAGGTGCAGGCGCAGCCGGCCGGCGCTCGGTGCGTCGCGCCGCTCCTGGAGCGTGTCGTCGATCTGCTGGGTGAGGAGCCCGATGAGGTCGTCGCCGGGTGCGAGGTAGGTGAGCGCTTCCCGGTCCGCGGCGGAGACCCGGCTCGGGTAGAAGCCCGAGAACGCGGTCGCCGCCTCCTGGCGCAGCTGCAGGGACTGCGAGGTGGCGTCGACCAGCCGGTCCCGCAGGGCCGAGCGGACGACGTCCTCGCTGTCGAAGAGCTGGTGGACCGCGGCGCGGTACCGCGCTGCAGGTTCAGCCGTCGGTGGCCCGGGCGCCGCTCCGCCCTCGTCGGCGTCTCCTGCGACCTCGTCGTCCCACGTGCCCTCGCCCATGTCGCGCCCCCCGCGCCGGGATCCGGACCTTCAGGCTAGGAGCGGACATCTCGCTCGGACAAGGGGCGCGTCCCGCCGGATCTCACCGGCCGCACCCCCACCGCCCGGACGTGAGGCCGACCCACCGGTCAGAGCAGCTCGACGCCGTCCGCCTGCGGTCCCCGGTCGCTCTGGCGGACCGAGAACCGGACCCGGTCGCCCTCCTGGAGCGCCTCGTCGCCCCGCACGACCGAGACGTGCACGAACAGGTCCGCGCCGCCCGAGTCCGGGGTGATGAAGCCGAAGCCGCGGTCCGCGTCGTAGCGCGCGACCACACCCTCGCCGCCGCGCACCGGACGGTCCGAGCGCGCCGGACGGTCCGACCGGGCCGGGCGGTCCGACCAGGCCGGACGGTCCGACCGGGCCGGGCGCTCCGACCTGTCCGGGCGGTCCGACCGGCCGCGGGCCGACGCCGCGGGCGCGCCCCGGCGGCGCGCGCCGCCGACCAGCTGCACGTCGCGGGCCTGGGGCCCCCGGTCGCCCTCGGCCACCTCGAAGGTGACCCGGTCGCCCTCGGACAGCTCGGTCAGCCCGCCGGTCAGCGACCGCGCGTGGACGAAGACGTCCGGACCGCCGTCGTCCTGCGCCACGAAACCGAAGCCCTTGCCGGCGTCGTACCAGGTCACGGTGCCGTCACCGCCGTCGGGCCCGGCGGCGGCGGGCCCCGTGGCCTCGGCGCCGAGCGGCAGGAGGTGGTCCGCCTGCGGCCCCTTCTCGCCGTCGACGACGAGGAACGCGACCCGCTGCCCCTCCGCGATGACGCCGCCGCCCACGATCGCCGAGCTGTGCACGAAGATCTCCGCGCCGCCGCCGTCGGGCACCAGGAAGCCGTAGCCCTTGGTCGGCTCGTACCAGCTCACGGTGCCGAGCACGCCGAGCGCGCCGCCCGCGGCCGGTCCGCCCGTGACGCGGACGCGACGCGCCTGGGGGCCGCGGTCGCCCTCGCCCACCTCGAACTCGACCGTCTGCCCCTCGCGGAGCACGCGCGGGCCGTCGTCGCCGACGATCTCGGACGCGTGCACGAAGACGTCCTCGGCGCCGTCCCCGAGGTCGAGGAAGCCGAACCCCCGCTCGGCGTCGAACCAGCGGACAGTTCCTTCAGGCACGGTGTGACTCCTCGTCGGTGTGCGGATCGCTGGCACCAGTGTCCCTGACCGGGAGGCGCACGGCCCACGCGGTCCCGCGGGCGCCGGACGCCTCACCCGGCGGACGGCGGCTCCGGCGCGAGCGCCGCGTGCGCGAGCCAGCGCGCGACGCCGACGAACGTGCTCTCGTCGACGGGCTCGCTCGCCCGCGCGCCGGCGATGCGCTCGAAGAGCACGCCGTCGACCGCCGCGACCAGCCAGTCGGCGCGCTGCCGCGGGTCCCGGACGCCGAGGTCCGCGAGCACGTCCGCGATCGCGGCGCGGACGGCGACGCCGCCGTCGTGCAGGGCGCGCGCGAGCTCCGGCCGCCGCAGCGCCTCGAGGAAGAGCTCGTAGCGGCCGAGCTGGCGCGCGCGGTCCGCCGTGGCCCAGCGGTGCAGCACCGCCGCGAGCACCGCCGCGAGACCCTCCTCGTCGCCCGCAACGAGGCCCGGGGCCAGTGCGGCGATCTCGGCCTCGTCCTGGCGCACGAGGTCCTCCAGGCACGCGTCCAGGAGCGCCGCGCGCGTGCGGTGGTAGTACGACGTCGACCCGGGCGGCAGGCCCGCGGCCTGGTCCACCGCGCGGTGCGTGAGGCCGCGCGCTCCCGAGGCCGCGAGCACCTCGAGCGCGTGCCGGGCGATGAGGCGGCGGCGGTCGGGCTCCACGTCGGCGACTCTACCGCCGTAGAGTTGTGCTCCCATCCTCTACGTCCGTAGAGTCGCGGCATGACGCCGTCCCGACCCGCCCGCACCCGGTCCGTCGCCGTCGTGGGCGGGGGCATCGCCGGGCTCGCGACCGCCCTCGCGCTCGGCCGCGACGGGTGGTCCGTGACCGTCCACGAGCGGGCACCGGGGCTCACGGCCCTCGGCGCCGGGCTCGTGCTCGGACCCAACGCGGTGCGCGCGCTCGACGCCCTCGGGCTACGCGCGGCCGTCCGCGAGCGCGCGTTCGCGCTGACCGGGTCCGCGGTGCTCCGCCCGGACGGCCGCGCGCTCTCGCGGCTCGCCGCCTCCCGCCTCGCCGAGCGGCACGGCGCCCCCGTGCTCGCGGTCGAGCGCTCCGCGCTGCACGCCCTGCTCGCGGACGCCGTCGGTCCGGGCGTCGTCCGGTGCGGCTCGGACATCGCGGACGCGACCTCCCTCGCCGGGGACCACGACCTCGTGGTGGCCGCCGACGGCATCCGGTCGCGGACGCGCGCGACCGCGTGGCCCGACGCCGCGGCGCCGTCGTACGCGGGGTACACGGCGTGGCGCGCGGTCGTGCACACGGACACCGGGCTCACCGAGGCGTCGGAGACCTGGGGGCACCGCGAGCGCTTCGGCGTCGTCCCGGTGGGCGACGACGCGGTCTACGTCTTCGCGACGGCGACCGTCCCGGCCGGTCGGCACGCGCACGACGGCGCCACCGAGCTGGCCGAGCTGCGACGCCGCTTCGGTGCGTGGCACGCCCCGCTCCCCGCGCTCCTGGACGCGGTCGACCCGACGACGGTCCTGCGGCACGACGTCGACGCGCTCCCCCGGGTCCCGGCGTCGTTCCACCGCGGCAGGACGGTGCTCGTCGGCGACGCCGCGCACGCGATGGAGCCCAACCTCGGCCAGGGCGCGGGTCTCGCGCTCGAGGACGCCGTCGTGCTCGCGCACGTGCTCGCCGACGGCGGCCGCGTGGAGGACGCGCTCGCGCGCTTCACCGCGCTGCGGCGGCCGCGCGCGTCGTCGCTCGTCGCGCTCTCGGCGCGGCTGGGCCGGCTGACCCAGGGCGGCGGCCGCGCCACCGGCGCCGCTCGCGACGCCGTGGTGCGGCTCACGCCCGCGGGCCTCGCCCTGCGCGGCTCGGACCGTGTCATGGGCTGGCGGCCACCGCGCGGAGCCGCCGCCGAGGCGCGCGTCGGGGCCTGAGCCGGAGCGGCCGACCGCGTCGGACCCTCAGCCGGGAGGGTCGACCGGGTCGCCGGCTCGCCGTCGTCAGCGGCCCACGTCGACGACGCCGTTCTGGTACGCCCACACGACCGCCTGGAGCCGCGACCTCACGTTGAGCTTGGGCATCATCCGCGCCAGGTGGGACTTCACCGTCGACACCTCGAGGACCAGCTCGCGCGCGATCTCCTCGTTCGACATGCCCTGCGCGAGCAGCAGGAGGATGTCGAGCTCGCGCGGCGTGAGGAGCTCGCTCGCGCGGGCCGCGGTCACCGGCTGCGTCCGGCGCCGGCTGACGAGCTCCCGCAGCACGCGCCGCGTGAGCGCGTTGGCGAGCGTCCCCTGGCCCGCGGCCACCGAGCGGACCGCGTCGACGAGCGCCGCCGGCTCCGCGTCCTTGAGCAGGAAGCCCGACGCGCCCGCCTCGAGCGCGCCGAACAGGTACTCGTCGACGTCGAACGTCGTCAGGACGAGCACCGGGATCGGGTTGGGCACGTCGGGGCCGCACAGCGCGCGCGTCGCCGTGATGCCGTCGGTGCCGGGCATGCGGATGTCCATGCAGACGACGTCGGGCCGCAGGGAGCGGGCGAGCTCGACCGCCGTCGTGCCGTCGGCGGCCTGCCCGACCACCTCGACGCCCGGCTCGGTCCCGAGCATCGTCGACAGGCCCGCGCGCACGAGCGGCTGGTCGTCGGCGACGAGCACGCGCACGGGCGGGGGGCTCACGTCGGTCATCGGGTCTCCCTCGCGCTCGGGTCGCTGGGCCGGGCGACGGGGACCGCGAGCGCGACCCGCCATCCGCCGTCCTCCGTGGGGCCGTACCCGAGCGTCGCGCCGGTGAGCTCGGCGCGCTCGCGCATCCCGACGAGCCCGTACCCCGGGGCGGCGGACCGCGTGGGCGCGGCCCCGCGCGCGGGCACGCCGTTGCGCACGACGACGTCGACGCGGCTGCCGTCGCGCGCGTCGACGGTGACGGCGCACCGCGCGCCCGGCGCGTGCCGGGCCGCGTTCGCGAGCGCCTCCTGGACCACCCGGTACGCCGCGAGCTGGGCGAGCGGTCCGACCGCGCCCGAGGCCGCGAGCTCCGCCACCGGGCCGGACGTCTCGAGCGTGACGTCCTGCCCCGCCGCCCGGGCGCGGGCGACCAGCTCGGCGACGCCGGCGAGCGTCTCGACCCGGACGGTCGCCCGGTCGTCCTCGTGCTCGTCGGCCTCGCGCAGCAGCACCACGAGGTTGCGCAGGTCCCGCAGCATGGCCGTGCTCTGCTCCCGGACCTGCGCCACGGCCAGCTGGGCACCGGCCGGGTCGACGTCGATCTGCCGGCCGATCGCCGCGGTCATCACCGCGATGCCCGAGAGGTGGTGCGCGGCGATGTCGTGCAGCTCGCGCGCCATGGCCGTCCGCTCGCGCTCGACGGCGACCTGGACGAGCGCGTCGCGCGCGCGCTCCTGCGCCTCGACGCTCTCCGCCAGCGCGGCGACGGCGTCGCGCCGCGCGGCCACCACGGACGCCAGGAGCGCGGGGAGCCCGACGCCGCCCGCGCCCTGCAGGAGCCCGGCGCCGAGCGCGAGCCACCCGCCGCCGCCCAGCCGCAGCTCGGTCGCGGCCACCCCGACCGCGACGAGCGCGGCCGCGCCGACCAGCGACGCGGCGAGCGCTCGGGGCGGCCGGGCGACCACCGCCGTCGCGGTCGCGACCACCACCGCCACGAGCCCGACGCCGATCGCGTCGCCCAGGACGGCGAGCGCGGGGACGCCCGTGGCCACCGCGAGCAGGGCGGCGCGCGGGCGCGTGCGCAGCAGCGCGAGGACCGCCGCCTGCGCGAGGAGGACGGCGAGCGCCCACCACCAGGCGACGTCGTCCGTCCCGGGGACGCCGCGCACGCCCGGCTCGGACGCCGCGACGGCCGACGAGGCGGCCAGGAGCGCGACCGAGAGCAGCCCGCAGGCCGCCGGGACGACCCAGGTCGCCCGGCGGCCGCGGTGAGCGAGGCGCTCGATCATCGGCGTCACGATAGACGCGCCACCTCGGGCACGTACCCGAGACGTCCGCGGCTGCCGACGAGCGTGATCACGGCCGCGACGGTCGCGCCGAGCAGCAGCGAGTGCTGGAACGTGTCGACGTCCATGGCGGGGAACGTCTCGGCCCAGGCGACCGACGCGACGTTGTTGATGCTCACGTGGAGCAGCATCGCCATCGGCAGGCTCTGCCCGGTCCGGTTGAACACCCAGGTCATGACGACGTTGAACGCGATGCAGAACGCGATGAACTCGAGCGGGCGGTACCACGAGACGTCCGGCCGGCCGCCCCACTCGGTGAGGTAGAGCGGCAGGTGCCACACGCCCCACAGGGCGCCGATGACGACGGCGGCGCCGGGTGCGCCGAGGACTCGCTGGACGCGGGGCAGGGCGAAGTCGCGCCAGCCCGGCTCCTCCGCGAGCCCGGTCGTGACCATCTGCACGAGCAGCCCGGGGACGAGGGCGAGGAGCACCGCCGCGGGCGGTACCTGCACGTCGCCGCCCGAGAACACGAGCGCGCTGAGCACCATCGCCGCGGGGACGCCCGCGAGGATGCCGACGTACCAGTGCCACCCGACCTTCCACCGCCACAGCCGGCGCGCCCACGCCCGGACGCCCGCGCGGCCGTCCGCGATCGCGGTGACGGCGAGCGCCGAGCCGATCGGGCCGAGGTAGGCGCCCGGGAGCATGCCGAGCAGCTGGCCGCCGATCGAGCCGCCCGGGAACCAGAAGTCCCAGACACCGAGGCCGTGGTTGGACAGGATGTACGGCAGCCAGGCGAGCCAGCTGGCGGCGTTGGCGAGCACGAAGAACGACAGGATCGGGCGGCGCCGGACGACGTCGAGCACGCCCCCCTGCCGCGGGGGCGCCGGAGCGGTGAGGACGCTCATCGTGGTTCCTTCCGTCGGTGTGGTCTGACGTCACCCGACGCTAGGAACGCGCCCCACCCGGTCGCGCCGGGCGAAGGGTGGGACCGCGGAGGTTGCATCGAAGGATGGAGGCGCCCGGGCCCGGGACGGGGCGAGCACCCCGACGGGATGTGCGGCGCATGTGACAGATGGGGCGGATGACCCCTCGTCCCGCGCCCGCTGTGCCCCTTGCGTCACTTCTGCACCGTGCGCCGCACATCTCGACACCCGACGATCCCGCCCGCTGCACGCCGGCGAGCCGGTCGCAGCGAAGGGTCGACCGCCGGCGCACCGGGCGCGTGTGCCAGCATGCGCACCGACGAGAGGAGAGCCGTGCTCGACGACGCCTTCGACCCGGCGGACGACCCCATGACCCTCCTGCGCGACCGCCTGCACGCCGTCGGCCTGGCTGACGTGGTCGGCGTCGAGCCGGTCTCCGGCGGCCTCGCGGCGGTCGCAGGCGTCGCCCGCCGCTCCGACGGCACCTCGGTGTTCGTCAAGGCGTTCACCGAGGCGCCGTCCGACGACGCGTTCCCGGCCGAGGCCGAGGGCCTGGCCACGCTGCGGGCCCACGGCGTCGCGACACCCGACGTCGTGCTCGCGAGCCCCGAGCTGCTCGTGCTCGAGGTCCTGCGGCCGCGGCCGGCGGACGCGGCGTTCTGGACGCGCCTCGCGCACGACCTCGCCCACCTGCACACGACGACGACGCACGACCGCTTCGGCTGGCACCGCGACGTGTGGCTGGGGCAGCGCCGGCAGGTCAACACGTGGGAGACCGACGGGTTCACGTTCTTCGCCCGGCACCGGCTGCTGCGGTGGCTCGGCGAGCCGCGCGTCGACGCGGCGCTCGACGCGGCCGACCGCGCCGCCCTCGAGCGGCTCTGCGACCGCCTGCCCGAGCTGCTCCCGGACCGCCCCGCGTGCCTGACGCACGGCGACCTGTGGTTCCAGAACGTCCTCGCGACCGACGACGGCCGGCCCGCCCTCATCGACCCCGCCGTCTCCTACACGTGGGCCGAGGTCGACCTCGCCCACCTCTGGACGACCGCGCCGCCGCCCGAGGCGCAGGGGTTCTTCGACCTCTACGCCGAGCTCACCGGCCTCGACGCCGGCTGGCGCGAGCGGATGCCCGTCATCCAGCTGCGCCAGCACCTCGCCGTCGTCGCGCAGCTCGACCACGACTGGGGCGCGGCGGACCACATCCGGGCGACCCTCGCTCCCTTCCGCACCCGCGGCTGACGGGCGCCGCCGGGCGGTCGGGCCGGCGGCCAGGGGGCGCCCGTGAGACGGCCCGCGTGGCTCAGGCCGGCTCGACGGGCAGCCAGAGCTCGACGGTGGCGGTGCTGAGGTCCTCGGCGCGCTCGAGGACCGCGACGACCTCCGGCCCCGGACGCAGGCGCCACGGGTTGGAGGGGAACCACTCCGTCGCCGTCGCGGCCCACACCTGCTGGAGCGTGGACGGGTAGTGCCCCGCGGCGCGGAAGACGGCCCACGCGCCCTCCTCGACCGTCAGGACATCGAGGTCCTCGGGCACCGCGACGCCGTCGGTGACGGCCACGCCGTGCAGGTAGGTGAGCTCCGTGCCCTCGCGGCGGTCCGGGTCGAGGTCCGCGCTCACCGCGAGGAGGCCGCGCGGCTCGCCGTCGCCCAGTGCCTTGAGGCGCGCGTGCTCCTCGGGCGGCAGGGACGCGACGTGCTGCTGGATCGCGGGGTTGACGCCCTCGTGGACGAGTGGGACGCGGGCGGCGTGCCCGGCGAGGCGGAAGGCGGGTCGGGTGACGAGTCGGACGTCCATCGGGTGTGCTCCTTCGACGGTCAGGCGGAACCTGAGGCGTGGTTGGGTCCGGAGGGGGCCGCCGTCGCGCCGGACCTGGCCCGGCGCGGCGCCGTGCACGGACGCGAACGCCCGGCCGAAGGCCTCGGCCGAGCCGTACCCGTGGCGCACCGCGATGCCCAGCAGGTCCTGGCCGCCCGCGACGACGTCGGCCGCCGCGACCGTCATGCGCCGCCGGCGCACGTACTCCGACAGCGGCATCCCGGCCAGCGAGGAGAACATCCGGCGCAGGTGGTGCTCCGTGGTCCCGAGCGTCGCGGCGAGACGCGCGACGTCGAGGTCCTCGGTGAGGCTCTCCTCCACGAGGTCCACGAGCCGGTTGAGCCAGGCGATCACGGCACCCCCTTCCGTCGTCCACCCTGACGTGCCCGAGGGTGGCACGACCCGACCGTGGCGGTCCGGTGCGATCAGGCGGCGTCGGCCGCCTCGCGCGAGCCCGCGGCGCCCGTGCCGGGGCACGCGGGCCTATCGTCGGCGGGTGGGCACCACGACTCCCGACCCGCGCGTCCTGGTCCTCGGCCTGGACCCGTACCGCGTCCCCGGCCCCTGGGACCCCGAGCCGGTCGCGCGCGCGACGGCGGCGGGTCTCGCGCGCTTCGCCGACGCCGGGATCGGCGTGGCGACCTGCCTCGTGGGGCTCGACGGCAGCGACGACGTCGACGCGGTGGTGACCGAGGCGCTGCGGCGTCGACCCTGGCAGGTCGTCGTGATCGGCGGCGGCATCCGGGAGCCGGAGGACCAGCTCGAGCTGTTCGAGCGCGTCGTCAACCTCGTGCACCGCCACGCCCCCGGCGCCGCGATCGCCTTCAACAGCACGCCCGCGGAGACGTACAAGGCCGCCCTGCGTCGGCTCGACGCATGACGCGGTCCCGTCGCACCGCTGCCGGGCTCGAGCGGTACGACGCGCTCCCGCCGGTCGAGTGCAGCGAGCTCCGCGGGCTGTGGCGCGGGTCCGGCGTGCCGACCGGCCACCCGCTCGACGGGGCGCTCGAGAACCTGGGCTGGTTCGGCAAGCGGTTCGACGACGATGACCGCGTGCACCCGCTCGTGTTCCGCGCGCGTCGCGGGCTCGCGAGCGTCCACCCGGGCCTCGTGCCGCTCACCGTCGTGCTCCGGGCGGCGCCCCTGCTGCGCACGGCCGCGGCCGCGGGCGCGTTCGCCGTCGTGCGGCCCTGGGTCACCACGCGCCGGCCGCGCGCGCGGCTGCGCGAGGTCCGGTTCCACGGCGTCACGTCAGCGGCCCTCGTCTACGACGACCTGCCGGTCATCGACGCGTTCCGCCGGGACGACGACGGCTCGGTGATCGGCGCGATGGATGCGCGCGGGATGGCGCGCCCGTTCCTGTTCCGCCTGCACCGCCTCGACGGGCCGGCGCGGGGCTGACCGGACGCCCGTCTCGCCGGGCGTCACGAGGCGAGCGTACGGTCGAGAGGACACCACCGGAGGAGGACCCGTGCACGTCCGTACGCTCGGCCAGGGCCTGCAGGTCTCGGCGATCGGCCTGGGGGCGATGGGCATGTCCCAGAGCTACGGCCCCAACCCCGGCACGCGCGACGACATGATCGGCGTGCTGCGCGGCGCCGTCGAGCGCGGGGTGACCTTCGTCGACACGGCCGAGGTCTACGGCCCGTACGTCAACGAGGAGCTCGTGGGCGAGGCGCTCGCGCCGCTGCGGGACGACGTCGTCGTCGCGACGAAGTTCGGCTGGGACATCGTCGACGGGCGCGCCCGGGGGACCGACTCGCGGCCCGAGCAGATCCGCCGCGTGGCCGACGCGTCCCTCGCCCGCCTGCGCACCGACGTCATCGACCTCTTCTACCAGCACCGCGTCGACCCGGACGTGCCGATCGAGGACGTGGCGGGGACGGTCGGCGAGCTGGTCGCCGCGGGCAAGGTGCGCCACTTCGGGCTCTCCGAGGCGGGCGCCACGACCATCCGGCGCGCGCACGGCGTCCACCCCGTCACGGCGGTCCAGTCCGAGTACTCCCTCTGGACCCGGGACCCCGAGCGCGAGGTGCTCGGCGTGTGCGGCGAGCTGGGCATCGGGTTCGTGCCGTTCAGCCCGCTCGGCAAGGGCTTCCTCACCGGCACGGTGTCGCCGACGACGGAGTTCGCCGCGGGCGACATCCGCACCACGATCCCGCGGTTCACGCCCGAGAACCGCGAGGCCAACGACGCGCTCGTCGCGCACGTGCGCGCTCTGGCGGACGGCAAGGGGGCGACGCCGGGCCAGGTCGCGCTCGCGTGGCTGCTCGCGCAGCGGCCGTGGATCGTCCCCATCCCGGGGACGCGTCGCCTCGAGCGTGTGGAGGAGAACGCCGCCGCCACCGCGCTGCCCCTGTCGTCGGACGAGGTCGCCGACCTCGACGCCCTGGCGACGCGCGTCGGGGTCGTGGGGAACCGGTACGACGACACGGGGATGTCGATGGTCGGGCGCTGACCCGACGCCAGGTGCTGCGCGCGAGGCGCCCCGGGTGCCGCGACACCCTGGATCGCGCTCCACGGCGGGCGTAGTTTGTCGGCATCCAGCGCCCACCGGGTGGCGACGCCGCCTGACCGCGCGCGCTCGGCCGGGGGGTGGTCCCGATGACGTCCGTGGGCGACGGGCCGGCTGCCCCCTCGTCCCCCGTGGGCGAGCCGCACAGGGGCGCCCCGGGGCCGCCGTCCCGCGTCCCGGCCGACCTTCTGGTGCCGCCGGACACGTCGGACGCGCACGAGGCGGCGCTGCGCGCCGCCGTCGAGAACGGCTCCGCGGCGGCGGGCCACGAGCTGGGTCTGGTCCTGACGGCGCGCGGCGACCCGGCCGGGGCGTACGAGGCGTGGACGCGCGCGGCGGAGGACGGGTCCGCCGACGCCGCCTACCTCGTCGCCTGGGCGGACTACCGCCGCGACGGCGACCTCGACGCCTACGTCACGGGCGCCCGCAGCGCCGACGCCGGTGGCTCCCTGTTCGCCGCGGTCGCCCTCGCGGCCCTCGACGAGGCCGCAGCCCCGGGCGAGGGCCCGCTGTGGCGACGCGCCCTCGGTCGCGCCTCGTCGCGCGACGCGGCCGGCTCGGCGGACGCCGCCGTCGTGCTGGCGCAGCTGCACGAGGCGCGCGGCGAGCACGCGGACGCCGTCCGCGCGTGGGAGCGCGCCGAGCGGCGCGGCGCGCCGGCGGCGACGGTCGGGCTTGTCGGGGCGCTCCTCGCCCGGGGCGACGCGCCGGGCGCGGAGGCCGCCGCCCGGCGTGGTGAGGCCGCGGGGGTCCCGGCGGCGAGCGTGCTGCTGGCGGGCCTCCTGCAGCAGCGCCAGGCGTGGAAGGAGTCGCACCGTGCGCTGCTGCGGGCCGTCGAGCGGGGCGGGGAGCTGGGCGACTGGGAGACCGTCACGGCGGTGACCACGGTGCTCGACCCCTTCGCCCGCGTGCGGCTCGCGCGGTACCGAGGGGTGGGGGTCGGGGTCGCGGTCGGACTCGTGCTCCACGGCGGGCTCGCCGGATGGCCGTGGGCGGTCGCGGCGCTCGCGACCCTCGTCGCCGTCGTGCTGGCCGCCAAGCCCGCGCTGCGCGGGATGCCCGTGTGGATCGACGGGGCGGACGACACGGCCGTGTCCCTGCTCGGCGTGAGCCTCTCCGGCCGGCTCGCGATGGTGGAGCCCGGCCCGCGGCGGAGCGACCAGGTCCGGCGGCCGGCGACGGCGCGGGACGTGACGTTCTGGCGCCTCCTCGTCGCCACCGTCGTGGTCGTGGCCCTCGCGACGTGGCCCTGGGCCGCGGGCTGGTGGACCGGCAGCACGCTCGGCCGGGTGGCGCTCGGCGGTGCTGCGGTGGCCCTCGCGCTCGCCGCGGCATGGCGCTGGCTCGAGGACGTCCCCGTCGCGACCGTCCCGCGCAGCGACCGGGGGGAGCCGGGGGTCGAGGTGCTGGTCGGCTTCTCGCCCCTGCCCTTCCTCACGGCCCACGCCCGGCTGGCGGTGACGAACCCCGCCCTCCTCCCGGTCGTCGTCGCCGCGACCCGGGGAGCCGGTGATCGCGCCGGTCCCCGCGGCGTCCTGGCGCGGACCGCGGAGGCAGCGCCCGCAGCGACCGTCGCGGTCACGCTCGCGGTGCTCGCCGTCGCGCCCGACCAGGGACGCGCCGCCGGCACCGTCCTCGCGGTGGCCGTGGCCGTCCTCGAGGTGGTCGTGGTCCTCGCCGGGCTGGTCGCCGCCGCGGGCCGGGCCTACCGCGGGGTGCGTCTGCGCCAGGGCGTGGACCTCGCGGTGGCGCTGGCCTACGTGCTCGCCGTGGCGGCGGTGGTCGCCGTCGCGATGTGGCTCGACCTCGACGCCGGGCTCGTGCGGGCCCTGACCGACCGCGGGTGACGCGGCGATCGACGCGCGCCCCGGGACCAGCCTCGCGAGGGCGGCCCTCGACCCTGCCGCGCCCTTGACGAGGCACTTGTTTTTTGCAAGCGTCGGGTCGTCCGCACGACCCAGGCACAGCGGAGGCGAAGGAGCCCCACCATGACCGCGATGTTCGTCAACCTGCCGGTGACCGACCTCGAGCGCGCGAAGGCCTTCTACGAGGCGCTCGGGTTCCGCATCAACGCGCTGTTCACCGACCACAACGCCGCGTGCGTCGTCGTCGAGGAGGACCACAGCGCGGTCATGCTCCTCACGCGCGAGTACTTCCAGACGTTCTCCGACCGCCCCCTCGGCAACCCCGCCGAGACGGTGTCCGCGGCCCTCGCCGTCTTCGTCGACAGCCGCGAGGCGGTCGACGCCGCCGTCGCCTCCGGACTCACCGCCGGCGGCACGGAGGAGCGCCCGGCCTCGGACTACGGCTTCATGTACCAGCGCCAGCTCACGGACCCGGACGGCAACCTGGTCGAGTTCGGCTGGATGGACCCCGCGGCGTCCGAGAACGGCCCCGAGGCCTTCGCAGCGCAGCAGGCCTGAGCGCCCGTGGCCGCGCGCGAGTACGGGCAGTACTGCGGCATCACCCGCGCTCTCGAGCTCGTGGGTGAGCGCTGGGCCCTGCTCATCGTCCGCGACCTGCTCGTCGGGCCGCGCCGCTACGGCGAGCTCGCCGCGGGGCTCCCCCGCATCCCGAGCAACATCCTGGCGGCGCGGCTCAAGGAGCTGCAGGAGGCGGGCATCCTGCGCCGCGCGCCGCGCTCGCGCGTCATCGTCTACGAGCTGACGCCCTACGGCCGCGAGCTGGAGCCCGTCGTCCTCGCCCTCGGGGCGTGGGGCTTCAAGGCGCTCGTCGAGCCGCGCGAGGACCAGCTCCTCACGGCGGACGCGCTCGCGGTGACGCTGCGCACGGCGTTCCGCCCGCAGGTCGCGGCGGCGTTGCCCCAGACGGCGTACGCCGCGCAGCTCGCCCCCTCCGGGCTGCTCGTGCGCGTGGACGGCCCGACGCTCGACGTCGTGCGCGGCGGGGGCCGCGCCGACGTCGCGTTCGCGGCCGGGCCCGGGATCCAGCAGGTGATCTCCGGCGCCCTGACGCCCGACCGGGCGATCGCGACCGGCGTCGTCGAGGTGCTCGGCGGGGACGGTGCGCTCCTCGACCGCTTCGCCCGCACGTTCCACCTCGCGGCCTGACGCGCGGTGCCGGCCGGACGGGCTCAGAGCGTGAGCAGCACCTTGATCGCGCGTCGCTCGTCCATCGCCCGGTAGCCCTCGGCGGCCTCCTCGATCGGGAGGGTGAGGTCGAAGACCCTGCCGGGGTCGATCTCGCGGTCCCAGATCATGCGGATGAGCTCGGGAAGGAAGCGGCGCACGGGCGCCGGTCCGCCGTGCAGGTGCACGCCCGAGCGGAAGAGGAGGTTGCCGGGCAGCTCCACGCCGTGGGCGACGCCGACGAACCCCACGTGCCCGCCCGCACGCGTCGAGCGGATCGCCTGGAGCATCGACTCCTGGGTGCCGACGGCCTCGATGGTGCTGTGGGCGCCGAGCCCGTCGGTGAGCTCCTTGATCCGTGCGACGCCCGCGTCGCCGCGCTCGGTGACGACGTCGGTCGCACCGAACTCGCGCGCGAGCGCCTGCCGGTCGGCGTGCCGGGACATCGCGATGACCCGCTCGGCTCCGAGCCGCCTCGCCGCCAGCACGCCCAGCAGGCCCACGGCGCCGTCGCCCACGACGGCGACCGTCCTGCCCGGCCCGACCTCGGCGGCGACCGCGGCGAACCAGCCCGTGCCGAGCACGTCCGAGGCTGCGAGCAGCGAGGGGACCAGGTCGTCGTCGGGCATGCCGGGCGTCGCGACGAGCGTCCCGTCGGCGTGCGGGATGCGGGCGTACTCGGCCTGCGCGCCCGGGTCGGCGCCCGGGCCGCGGTGCACGCAGTGCGTCTGGTAGCCCGACGCGCAGATCTCGCACGTGTTGTCCGACGAGAAGAAGGACCCGACGACGAAGTCGCCGACCCCCACCGTCCGCACGGCGGGGCCGACCTCCTCCACGACGCCGACGTACTCGTGGCCCATCTCGCGGGGCCGCGTGACGGCGTCCGCGCCGCGGTAGGGCCACAGGTCCGACCCGCAGATGCAGGTCGCGGTGATCCGCAGGATCGCGTCGGTCGGCTCGACGATCCTCGGCCGCTCGGTCTCGTCGACCCGGACGTCGCCCGGGGCGTGCATGACGACTGCGCGCATGGTGGTGCCTCTCGATCGGTGCTCTGGGTGCGGGCGGGGAGCGAGTCGACCGGCCCACGGGTCAGATCATCAGGGTTCGGCCCGTCCGGCGACCCGAGGGTGGCGCGCCAGGGGCACGGCGGCGGCGCCGGGCCCCGAGCGATCGTAGGGTCGCAGGGTGATCGTCGAGTCGTCGGTGGACGTGCCCGTCCCGCCCGACGTCGCCTTCGCCGTCTCGCAGACGACCGGGGCGACGCGGCTGCGCTGGGACCCGTTCATCCGCCGGCAGCGGTTCCTCGACGGCGCGACGGTCCCCGCCAAGGGGGTGCGGACGCTCACCCACCACCGGACCGGACTGCGGATGGTCAGCGAGTACGTCTCGTACCACCCGCCGACCAACGTCGGCATGACGATGGTCGAAGGCCCGTGGTTCTTCGCCGTCATGGCGGGCGGGTGGCGCTTCACCGCGCTGCCCGACGGCGCCGGCACGCGCGCGGTGTGGCGGTACAGCTTCACGTGCCGGCCCGGGTGGCTCGCGCCGCTCGCCGAGCGCGTCGGGCGCGTCGTCCTCCAGCGCGACGTCGACCGGCGCATCGCCGGGTTCGCGCGCGGCTGCGCCGACCCGGAGGTGCTCGCGGCCGTCGCCGCCTGAGCGAGCGGTCAGGCCTTCCCGGCCTCGATCGTGTCGAGGTCGCGGACCGCGTAGCGGTGGTGCTCCCACTCCTCCTCGAGGATGGTGTGCAGGCACGAGAGGACGCTCTCGGGGTACTCGGGCGCCCACGGGTTGCGGCGCTCGCCCGCGAGGTCCTCGGGCGTCACGGAGGCGAGGTGGTCGCGGACCATCGCGACCCGCTCGGCACGGACCGCCAGCACGTCGTCGTAGGCGGGGACGCCGGGCGCGAACACCGACGGGTCGTTGCCGTCGCTCTCGTACTCGGCGTTGGGCTGGCCGATCGGGTGGTACGGCTGGTCCACCTCGAGCACCGCCCGCCGCAGCCACGTGTCCGTCGCCATGACGAGGTGCCGCAGCGTCTGCGCGAAGGACCACTCGCCGTCGACGGAGACGTCAGGCGTGCCCGGCGGCATGGCCGCGACCCGCGCCGTGGTCGCCTCCCAGGTGCGCTCCACCGCGGCCCAGGCCGACCGCAGGCCCGCCGGGTCGGCGGCGCGGCGCTGGGACCGACCCGGGAAGCGGCGGTCGAGCTCGGCGTCGACGAACGGCGCCACGTCGACGCCGTTGACGAGGAAGGTGGAGCCGGCCTCGACGAGCCACGGCGCGTCGATGTCGGCGCCGGCGACGTCGGCCCCGCGTGCCACGACGCCGGAGAGGTTGGCGCGCACGAACCGCGCCCCGCTGAGGTCGACGTCCTCGAAGCGCGCACCGCGCAGGTCGTCGGAACGGCCGAAGGCTGCCATGTCGTGCTCCTCGTCGAGCGATCGCGTCGGCGCGACGCTAGTCCCGGCCTCCGACATGCGGGAAGGGACCGGACGACGGCGGTGGGCGTCAGGACGCGGCGGCGTCCGGCAGGGCCGTGCGCTGCCCCTGCACGAGGGCCTCGAGCAGAGGTTCGAGCGTCGCGCGCTGCTCGGGCGTCAGGCGGGTCAGGAGCACGCTCCCGCCGGCGACGCCCGCCATGACGCGCTCGCGCACGTCGCGCCCGCGAGCGGTGAGGGACAACAGCTTGATGCGGCGGTCGACGCCCGGCACGCGCTCCACGAGGCCGCGCTGCTCGAGGCCGTCGGCGATCCCCGTGACGTACGAGCGGTCGCACACGAGCCGGTCCGCCAGGTCGCGCATGGGTGTCGGCTCGTCCAGCGCGACGACGGCGCGCGCGAGGTTCGGCGGCAGGTCCAGCTCCCCGACGATCGCCGCGAAGTCGGCCTTGGCGCACTCGGCGGCGCCGATGAGCAGCTGCGCGACCCGTCGCGCCTGGTCGAAGCCCTCGGCAGCGCTGGTCATGCGGTGATCTTAGTCCTCGGTCCATGGTTGAGTCGGTCAACCATGGGTGCCTAGGGTGGCGATGCTTGGTCCACTCAACTGTTGACCGGTCGAACTCTGGAGCCGACATGACCCTCACCTCCGCGGCCGTCCGGCCCGCAACGATCACCCCGGCCCGCGCCGCGATCGGCGTCGGCGCCGCGCTCGTGGTCAACGTCCTGGTCTTCCTCGCCGGCGACGCGCTCGGCGCGACGTTCGACGTCGGCCAGGCACAGCCCGCCTCCCTCGTCGCCGTCGCGGTCTCGACCGTCGTCCCGCTCGCGATCGGCCTGGTCGTCGTCGGGCTCGTCGCCCGCCGTCGACCGAGCTTCCGCCGGTTCGCGGCCTGGGCGGGCCTCGTCGTCGCCGTCCTCTCGACCGCCGCGCCGTTCACGATGGCCGCCGAGACGACGACGGCGGCGACCCTCGCGCTCATGCACCTGGTCGTCGGGGCGACCTGGTTCACCCTCACGCGCCCGGCCGCGGCGCGCTGACCGGTCGGCGCTCAGCCGACCAGCGGAGCGCCCTCGGGCAGGCGGAACAGGCGCTGCCGCTCGCGGACCGCGAGCGCCGCGCCGAGGCTCACGGGGCCCAGCCGCCCCACGAACATGAGCGCGACGAGGAGGAGCTGGTGCGCGGGCGCGAGCTCGGCCGTGATGCCCGTCGACAGGCCGACCGTGGCGAGCGCGGAGACGACCTCGAAGAGCACCTCGTCGAGCGACAGGTCGGAGGTCGCGGTCATGACGAGGGTCGGGATGATCACCGCGGCGACGCTGAGGAGGGCGACCGCGAGGGCCTGCCGCTGCACCGCCGGGGTCATGCGCCGGTCGAGGATCGTCGCGTCGGGGTCCCCGCGCAGCTCGGACCAGATGACCACGAGCAGGACGGCGAAGGTCGTGACCTTGATGCCGCCCGCGGTGCCCGCCGACCCGCCACCGATGAACATGAGCACGCCGGTGCCGAGCAGCGTGCCGTCGTCCATGGCGCCCACGTCGACGCTGTTGAAGCCGGCCGTGCGCGGCATCGCCCCCGCGACGAAGCCCGCGAGCAGCTTGCCGGGGGTGCTCAGGGGGCCGAGGGTGGCCGGGTTGCTCCACTCCGCGGCGAGCATGAAGAGCCAGCCGCCGAGCAGCAGCACGGCGGTCATGAGCATCGTGATTTTGGTGTGGATGCTCCACCGGCGGGGCCGACGGTGCTCGCGGCGCAGCTCGAAGAGCACCGGGAAGCCGAGGCCCCCGACGACGACGGCGCCGACGAGGGGCAGGCAGATCCACGGGTCGGCCACGAACGGGACGAGGCTGTCGGAATACAGCCCGAACCCGGCGTTGCTGAACGCCGAGACCGCGTGGAACACGCCCTGCCACACGGCTGTCCCGAACGGCATGTCGTAGGCGACGGCGAACCGGACGGTGAGCAGGGCGGCGACGACCGCCTCGCACACAGCCGTGACCCGGGCGACCCCCAGCAGGACCGAACGGACCTCGCCGGTACCCACGGAGCGCGTGGACGCCGCGGCGACGAGGCGCGAGCCGAGGCCGAGGCGGCGCTGGATGACCAGGCCCAGCAGCGTGGCGAGGGTCATGATGCCGAGGCCGCCGGCCTGGATCAGCAGCAGCACGACCACCTGACCGAGCGGCGTCCAGTGGGTCGCCGTGTCGACGACGACGAGGCCGGTGACGCACACGGCCGACGTCGCCGTGAAGAGCGCCTCGAGCACGGTGGTCGGCCGCGTGGCCGTGGCCGGCACCAGGAGCAGGAGCGTCCCCACCACCACCGCCCCGGCGAAGCCGGCGACGACGAGCAGGCCGGCCCGGCGACGCATGCCCGGCACGAGACGCCGGAGCAACCCGCCGGGGGTCGCGCCCGCGGTGTGCGCGGCGACCGTGCCGACGTCGCGGGGCGCGCGGGCCGTGCCGTCCTGCGACGCGCCCCTCGCCTCCACGGCACGTGACATCGGTCGGGCTCCGTCGACGGGGCCGTCGCGGGTCGCGCCGGCTCGGAGGCTCCACCCTCCCGCCCGCTCGCCGGCCGGGCGGACGCGCCGTGCGCGCCGGACCGCAGATCTTGACGTTTTCCTGACGCCGGGGGCCCGTCAGGCGTCGAAGAGGTAGCCCTGGCCGGGACGCGTGAGCAGGTGGACCGGGTGACCTGGGTCGTCCTCGAGCTTGCGCCGCAGCTGGGCCGCGTAGACGCGCAGGTAGTGGCCCTCCGTCCGGTAGGACGGTCCCCAGACCTCCTGCAGCAGCCGAGGGCCGCTGACCACGCGCCCACGGTGCCGCACGAGCACCTCGAGCATGGCCCACTCGGTCGGCGTCAGACGCACCTCGTCGTCGCCGCGGTGCACGCGCTTCGCGCCGAGATCGATGCGGAGCGCGCCGGCGCGGACCACCGCGCCGTCGCGCTCCGCGACCGGCGTCGCCCGGCGCACGGCGGCGCGCATCCGCGCGAGCAGCTCCTCGACGGCGAACGGCTTCGTCACGTAGTCGTCGGCGCCGAGGTCGAGCGCGTCGACCTTGTCGGCCCCTGCCTGACGCGCCGAGAGCACCACGATCGGCAGGGTGGAGCTCGCGCGGATGCGTCGGATCACCTCGAGCCCGTCGAGGTCGGGCAGGCCCAGGTCGAGGAGGACCACGTCCGGACCGGCGCCCAGCGCCAGCTCGACCGCCTCGTCGCCGTCGCGCGCGAGCAGGGGTACCCAGCCGTGCGCGCGAAGGTGGATCGCCAGGACGCGCCGGAGGGCGGCGTCGTCGTCGACGACGAGCGCGACGGGGGCCGGGTCCGCGTGCCCGCTCACGCGCGTTCCGTCAGCGTCGGCTCCGCCACCGGCACCGTGACCTCGACGGTGAGCCCGCCGCCCGGCGTCGGGAGCACCGCGACGTGCGCACCGAGCGTGTCGGCGAGCCCGCGGACGACCGCGAGCCCCAGCCCGAGACCCGCGCGGGGCGGGCCCTGGGTCGAGCCCAGGCGCTCGAACGCCGCGAACGCGCGCTCGACCTCGTCGCCCCGGAGGCCGGGTCCACGGTCCACCACGGCGACCACCATCGACCCGCCGCGCACGGCCGCGGTGACCCGCGCCGGGAAGGCGGCGGGGGCGTGCTGCGCCGCGTTGGACGCGAGGTTGGCGACGACGCGCTCGAGCAGGCCGGGTCGGTGAGCACGAGCGGCAGGTCGTCGGGCAGGTCGAGGACGACGCGCCGCGGGTCGACCCCTTCGAGCGCCCGGGGGATGACCTCCTCGAGGCTCACCGCCTCGACGTGAGGGCGCACGGCGCCCATGCGGAGCCGCGAGAGGTCGAGCAGGTCGTCGATCAGCCGCTCGAGGCGGGCCGTGCCGGTGTCGATCGCCTCGACCAGCACGGCGCGGTCGTCGGCGTCGAGCACGGGGCCGTGCGCCCCCAGCCCGTCGACCGCGGCCCGCACGGCGGCGAGCGGCGTGCGCAGGTCGTGCGAGACGGCCGCGAGGATGGCCGTGCGCGCGGCGTCGAGGTGCTCGAGCTCGCGCGCCCGCTCGGCCTCGCGACGCAGGCGGGCACGGTCGAGCACGACGGCGGCCTGCTCCGCGAACGCCGTGAGCACGCGTTCCTCCGCGGCCGTGAGGCGGTGCCCGGGCAGCGCGAGCAGGACGTCGCCCGCCGCACGCTGCGGGACGTCACGCGCACCGGCGACGTCCGAGCCCGCCGGCGCCCCGGGCGGGTAGGACGCCGCGGTCGCCCAGCCGCCCGGTTCCGCGGACCGGGTGAGGACGAGCGCCCGAGCGGAGCCGAAGCGGCGGGCCAGCTCCTCGGCCACGCCCTCGGGCGAGTCGCGCCCGGCGAGGACGGCGCGCGACAGGTCGGCCAGCGCGGTCGCCTCGGCACGGGCTTCCCGCGCGTCGGCGCGTCGGCGCTCCGCCAGGCCGACCACCGACGCGACGGCGCCCGCCACCAGCGCGAACACCATGAGCGCGAGGGCGTTCTCCGGGTCGTCGATCGTCAGGCCGCCCGTCGGCTCCGTGAAGAAGTAGTTGAGCAGCGACGCCGCGAGGACCGCGCAGACCAGCGACGGCGCGAGGCCACCGACCAGCGCCGTCACCACGACGAGCGTGAAGAACATCATGAGGTCGGTGGGGAGCCCGAGGACGTCGCGCTCCCGGAGCAGGGCCGCCGTCAGGGCTGCCGGGCCCAGCGTCGCGAGCAGCCACCCCGCGACGGTGCGGCGCCGGCTGAGCGCGCCCCGGCGGCGCACCCCAGGCACGGCCCGACGGGCGGGGTCGATGTCGGGCGCCCACGTGGTCACGCACTCAGACTGCCAGGCCGCGCCCGGGCGGCCCCGGAGCGCCCCGACGGTCCCCTCGTGAGACGCGACCTAGACTCCGGGCATGGCGGCGACGGAGACCCGGCTCCTGGTGCTCGGTGCCGTGCGCCTGTTCGAGCCCGTGAACGGGTACCAGATCCGTCGCGAGCTCCTCTCGTGGGGCGTCGACGACTGGGCGCACGTGCTGCCCGGGTCGATCTACTCGAGCCTCGCCACGCTCACGAAGCAGGGTCACCTCGTGCGCCAGGACGTCGAGGACGGCGGCCGCACGGTCGCGGTCTACGCGACGACGCCGTCGGGGCGGGACGAGCTCGACCGGCTGTTCGAGCACGCGATGACGACCGTCGACCCCCTCGATCCCCTGCCCGTCCACACCGCGATGAGCATGTGCTCGCTGTTCGCGCGCGACGTCGTCGCCGGGCACCTCGAGACGCGCGCCGCCGCGCTGGGTGCGCACCTCGAGGCGCTCCGCGCCGCCCACGCCGCGACGGCGGCGGGCGCCTCACCCCCGCACGTCGCGCGCGTGCTCGAGCTCCAGCTCGGCATCGCGGAGCTCGAGCGCACGTGGGTCCGGGACCTCGCGATCGCGGTGCGCCGTGGCGAGCTCAGCTTCGCGGGCGAGCCGGCGACGTGGTCCCCGCCGGCCGACGACCCGGGCTGGCAGATGGCGCACGACCGCGACCGCTACGCGGCGATGCTCCGCTCGCGCGCCGTCTGACGGCGTCGCCCCTCGCAGGGGTCAGGGAGTGTCGGACCCCTGCGGCATCCTCCCGATGAGTTCCCGGCGACAGCCGGGTCAATCCACGACGGCGGGCCGACCGCCGTCCGCAACGGCGTTGACAGGCGAGCGGCGCGTCACCCAGCATGGCCGGTGTTCAAGTTTGAATAGATCGCGGAGGGGCCGATGATCGAGGCACGCGGGCTGGTCCAGACGTTCCAGACCAGACAAGGGAGGCAGAAGGCCGAGGTCCGCGCCGTCGACGGCGTCGACCTGGACGTCGCCGAGGGCGAGGTCGTGGGCTTCCTCGGCCCCAACGGCGCGGGCAAGACGACGACCCTGCGCATGCTCACGACGCTGCTGCGCCCCACGGCGGGCACCGCGCGCGTCGCGGGGTACGACGTCGTCCACCAGTCGGTGCAGGTGCGCCGGAGCATCGGCTACGTCTCGCAGGCCGGCGGGGCGTTCAGCGGCGCCCGTGCCGGGGACGAGGTGGTCGACCACGGCATGCTCTACGGCCTGCCCCGCGGCGTCGTCGAGCAGCGCGGCAAGGAGCTGTTCGAGCAGATGGACCTGCCGGGGCTGTGGACGCGCATGCCCAAGAACATGTCGGGCGGCCAGAAGCGCCGGCTCGACATCGTCATGGGCCTCATCCACGAGCCCCACCTCGTGTTCCTCGACGAGCCGACGACCGGTCTCGACCCGCAGGCGCGCGCGAACCTCTGGGAGCACATCCGTGGGCTGCGCGACCGGCTCGGCGTGACCGTGCTGCTCACGACGCACTACCTCGACGAGGCCGACGCGCTGTCCGACCGCATCGTCATCATCGACCGCGGCCGGGTCGTCGCGTCCGACACCGCGGACAACCTCAAGTCGCAGGTCGCAGGCGACCTCGTGGACCTCGAGCTCGCGGACGCGTCGCTCGCGTCCCGGGCGGCCGAGCGCCTCGGGACGCTCGTCGCGGGCCGCGACGTCGTCGAGGTCGACGGGCCCCACGTCCGGGCGCGCGTCCCCCACGCCGGACGCTCGCTCCAGGGCCTGCTGCGCGACCTCGACGGCGCGGGCATCGAGCTCGAGTCGATCGGCGTCCTCCGGCCGACGCTCGACGACGTCTTCCTCACCCTCACGGGCCGCAGCCTGCGCGACGCCGAGTCCGCCACCGACCCCACCGGACGCACCGACGACGGCGACCGCGAACCCGCCGTCGTGGGCGCCGCCACCCCCTCGACCCCGACCACCGGAGAGGCCGTCCGATGACCACCACCACCGCACCCCGGCGCGGCGCCGCGACCGCGGAGGCCGCCGTGCGCGGCGGGACGCCGTCGTCGTTCTTCCGCGAGAGCTTCATCGTGTTCCGCCGCCAGCTGCGCATGAACCTGCGCAACCCCGCCTGGGTCATCATCGGGATGCTCCAGCCGGTGCTCTACCTGCTGCTGTTCGGCCCCCTGCTCGAGCCGCTCATCGGCCAGTTCGGCGCCACGAACGCGTACACGTTCTTCGTGCCCGGCATGCTCGTGCAGCTCGGCATCTTCGGGGCCTTCTTCGCCGGGTTCAGCCTCATCGGCGAGTGGCGCGAGGGCGTCATCGAGGCCGAGCGCGTCACCCCGGCCAGCCGCACGGCCCTGCTCGTCGGGCGCCTCTACCGCGACCTCCTGCAGCTGCTCGTGCAGGCGCTCATCCTCGTCGGCCTCGGCTACCTCATGGGCATGCGCGCCTCCGGCACGGGGATCGTGCTCGGCGTCGCCATCACGCTGCTGCTGGGCGGCGCGTGCGCGGCGGCGTCCAACGCGCTCGCGCTCACGACCAAGTCGGAGGACGTCATGGCGCCGGTCATCAACATGGTGATGATGCCCGTGCTCCTGCTGTCGGGGATCCTCCTGCCGATGACGATCGGGCCGACGTGGCTCCAGGACGTCAGCGACTTCATGCCCATCCGGCACGTCGTCGACGCCGTCCGCGCCTCCTTCGCCGGGGACTTCGGGGCGTCGGCGATGACCTGGGGCATCCTCTGGTCGGTGGGCATGTTCGTGCTCGCCGTGTGGTGGGGCACGTCGACGTTCCGGCGCGAGAACGCCTGAGGGCCGCGCCCCTGCCCCTCGTGGTCATGCGGGGACTCGCGCCCATCGCTGACCACCCACCGTCGCCCCGTCACCCTCCCCGGTGGCGGGGCGCGTGCACCCGGACCCCGGCCGCGCCTGACGCCGCGGTCGCAGCACCGCCCGGTGGCCGCACAGGACCCACGAGATCGGACAAACCACCCGATTGCGACTATCGGCCGGACCGGCGAGCCGTCATGCTCGGCGCACCACCCGCCCCGAGTCGGGAGCACGCGCATGCGTCCAGGAACGCGCCAGGCCCTCCTCCACCGCCGCACCGCTGCCCTCACTGCGGCAGCCGCACTGGCCGTGGTGGCCGCTATCGCACCACCCGCCACCGCAGCCGACGACGCCACGTGCGCTCAGGTTCGATTCATCGGCGTCCGCGGCTCGGGTCAGAGCGTCGGGTACGGCGCCCAGGTCGACGACGTCCTCTACGGCTTCGCGATGTCGATGAGCGCCGCCGGCCACCGACCCACCGTCGACTACCACGCCCTCGACTACACCGCCGCCCCCGTCGAGACGCTCGCGGCCGCCGGCGGCATCGACGAGTACATCCGCAGCATCACCACCGGCGTCCAGCTGCTCGACGTCTACATCGACAACGCGGCCGCCCGATGCCCCAGCCAGACGCTCGTCCTGGCTGGCTACTCCCAGGGCGCGATGGTCGTCCAGGAGTACCTGAGCTCGCCCGAAGCATCAGCAGCGATCCTTACTCGCGTCGCCGGAGCCGGCCTGGTCGCGAGCGGAGACCGCGAGCGCCCACCCGGCTGGATCGCGCACGAGTACGGCACCGCGACGCCCAGCAGCGGAGCTCGCACGACCATGCTCCTGCGCAACCCGCCGAACATCTCCACCCAGCTGCGCGGACGGGTCCTGAGCCTGTGCGACCGGGGAGACCTCGTCTGCGACACCGCTCGCGGCTCCGCGCGTCCACTGACGGCCATCGACATCCACGTCAACGCCTACCAGTGGGGCAAGGGTGCCGACCTCGGCCAGCGCCTCGCGCAGCTCGCCCTCGGCGCCGCGTACCCCCAGGACGCCGCCTACACGGTCCGTCCTGGCGAGCCGGTCGACGTGACACTCCACGCGACCATGTACGTGTCAGGGTTCGAGCCGCTGTGGCGGATCGACTCCGGTGAGCTGCCACCCGGCCTCCAGCTCGACCCGGTCACCGGGCGCATCGCCGGCACGCCGACGACCGAGGGCACGTTCGACCTCCACGTCGCCGTCGAAGGGCGCACGTGGAAGGTGTGGGTGCCCGCCACCGTCAGCTTTCGCGTCCAGGAGCCCGTCGTCGACCCGCCACCCCCACCGCCCACCGGTGACGTCACCGTCGACTTCCAGGGCACGGTCACCGAGGCGAGCCGTTGGGTCGCCGAAGACGAGGAAGGCAATCCGGTCCCCGGGCCCACCGACCCGGTACTGCCCGACGACATCCAGGTCGGCACACCCGTCACAGGGTCGTACACCTTCCGCGCCAGCACGCCGGACACCCACTGGGACCCCACCGACGCCACGTCCGGCGTCTACCGGTACACCGCAGCTCCCTACGGCGTCAGCCTGGCCGTCGGGTCCCTCACGTACGCCACGACGTACCCCAGCGACCCGTGGACGGAGCCGTTCACGATCGCGACGACCGACGCGCCCTGGGGCGACTCCTTCCAGTGGAACGTGATGTTCCCCTCGGCGAGCAACGGCGTGCCCGTCCTCGACTTCGACTGGTGGTCAGCCGGCCCGCCGACAGCGCTGACCAGTGACGCGCTGCCATCCGGGGCGCTCAACCTCAGCACGTTCGACTCGACCAGGCTCCGAGTGACCGGCTGCGCAGACGAGGTCTACAACGCCGACTGGGGCTGCGCCACGTCGGCGTACGGGATGGAGATCCAGATCACGTCCACGTCGACGCGGCCCTGATCCTGAGAGGGCCGGCTCAGCCCGGCTGCAGCTCCTGCGCGAGCATGACGAGGATGCCGCTGGGACCGCGGACGTAGGTGAGCAGGTAGGCGTCCTCGTAGCGGGCGACGCCCCGCAGGGGGTGGCACCCGTGCCGGGCGGCGATCGCGAGCGCCTCGTCGAGGTCGTCGACCGCGAACGCCACCCGGTGCATGCCGATCTCGTGGGGCTGGGTCGGCTCGGTCTCGATCGCGACGGGGTGGACGTACTCGAAGAGCTCGAGCCGGCCGTGGCCGTCCGGGGTCTGCAGCATCGCGAGCCGGACGTGGTTGCCGTCGAGGCCCACGGCCGTGTCCGCCCACTCCCCGCTGACCTCGCCCCGGCCCAGCTCGGTCAGGCCGAGGTCGGTGAAGAACGCGATCGCCGCCTCGAGGTCCCGGACGGCGATGGCGACGTTGTCGAGCCTGATGGGCATGGACAGCACGCTACCGAGGCACGCCGCCGCGCGGGGGGGGGACCCCCCCCCCGCGGCGGCGCCGCGCCCCAGGCGCGCGCCCACGGGCGCCCCCCCCCCCCCCGCCCCCCCCCGGGGGGGGGGGGCCCCCCCCCCGCGGGGGCGGCGCCTCTCCCTAGGCTCGCGCCATGGGGACGAGGCCGACGCCTCCGCGGTCGCGGGGCTCCGCCCTGCCTCCCCGCGCGGCACCCGTCGTCGGTCTGGCGATGACGGGCCTCGGCGCGGCCCTGCTGGCGCGCGCGTCCGCGTCCGTCGCGTCCGTCGTGCTCCTCGTCGCGGCCGGCCTGGTGGCCGCCGGGACCGCACGCCTGCTCCGCGCCCCCGAGCCGCAGCGTGACCGCCGGGTCGACGTGGCCACGGGCCTCGTCCTCGTCGTCGCCGGCGTCCTCGCGGTCGTCCTGTCGTCGGCGACCGTGCGCGTGCTCGTCCTGCTCGTCGCGATCGGGCTCGTCGCCACGGCGGTCGCCGAGCTGACGGGCTCGCGCCGCGACGACCGGCCGACGGCCATCGCGCTCGCCGTCGCGTCGGTCGCGCTCGCCGGCGTGGTCCTCGTGTGGCCCCGCCTGTCGCTGTGGGCGATCGGCGTGGCCCTCGGCGCCTGGCTGGTCCTCACCGGGCTGGTCACGGTCGCGCGCGCCGTGCTCGGCCGTGCGCCGCGGACCGCCCGCCCACCGCGGCGGGCGCTGCAGCGGGCCGCCGCGGCCGGCGCGCTCGTCGTCTCGGTCGCGCTCGTCGTCGGGACCGTCGTCGTGCACCGCGGCGACGTCCGGGTGGCGCCCGACGCGTTCTACTCCCCGCCGCTCGCGGTGCCCGACGAGCCCGGCGTGCTGATCCGGAGCGAGCCCCTGACGACCGGCGTGCCGGACGGCGCGCGCGCGTGGCGCATCCTCTACACGACCACGGACGGCGACGGCCGCGCCGCCGTCTCGAGCGGCACCGTGCTGGCGCCGCTCGACGCGGGCGAGGCACCGGCGCCCGTGCTCGCCGTCGCGCACGGCACCACGGGCGTGACCCCGCGGTGCGCGCCGTCCCTCGCGGCGCAGCCGTTCGCGGACGGCGCCGGGGCCGCCCTCGAGCGCATGGTCGCCGCGGGCTGGGTCGGCGTGCTGTCCGACTACGTGGGCCTCGGCACCGCCGGCCCGCACCCCTACCTCGTCGGGCCCGACACCGCGCACGCGGTCCTCGACGCCGTGCGCGCGGCGCGCTCGCTGGAGCTCGACCTCACGCACGACGTCGTCGTCTGGGGCCACTCGCAGGGCGGCCACGCCGCGCTGTGGACCGGGATGCTCGCGGGGGACTACGCGCCCGACGTGCCGCTGCTCGGTGTCGCAGCGCTCGCACCCGCGAGCGACCTGCCGGCCCTCGCGGAGGGCGTGCGCGCCGAGGCCATCGGCAAGCTCGTCTCGGCCTACATCGCGGCGTCGTGGGCGGAGCACGTCGACGGCGTCGAGCTGCGCGAGGTCGTCACGCCCGGCTACCTGCCGCTCGTGCGACGCATCGAGGACCTGTGCTTCACGGGCCGCGACGTCGTCGCCGCGCTCGCGACGGCGTCGCAGATGACCGACGAGGTCATGCGGCCCGACGTGCTCGACGGCGAGGTGGGCGCGCTGCTCGCGGCGAACAGCCCCGACGGCGACGTACCGGTGCCCGTGCTCCTCGCCCAGGGCTCGACGGACCCGCTCGTGCTCCCCGCCCAGCAGCGCGCGTTCGTCGCGACCCGCTGCGCCGCGGGCCAGGCCGTCGACTACCGCGAGTACGAGGGCCTCGACCACCTCTCGCTCGTGGCCGCCACGTCTCCGCTCACCGACGACCTGGTGGCGTGGACGCTCGCCCGGCGCGCGGGTGAGCCGGCCGCGGACACCTGCGCCTGAACGCAGCGCGCTGGCCTGGACCGGCCCGGGTCAGCGTGCGAGCGACATCGCCATCCGGCGGTACGTGTGACGCCGGCCGCGGATCGCGATGCTGTACGCCATCAGGTTCTCGGGGAGCGCGATGCCGAAGAGGCCGCAGTCGCCCAGGTGGTGCACGTCGGTGCCGGTCATCTTGGCCATGAGCGCGATCCGCCGGATCGTGTCGACGTCGGCGCCCTCCTGCGACGTGCCGACCGTCGTCATCGTCAGCGCGCCCGCGGCGTGGACCGTGTCGACCCAGCCGCGCACGAGCGCCTCGTGGCAGCCCGGCACCGTCCCGGGCGCGGGCAGCAGGACGACGTCGGCGCCCGCCGCGACGAAGCCCTCGAGCGACGCGTCGTCGACCAGTCGCGAGCCGGCCTGCGACACGCTGCCCGCCGCGTGCATGCGCCCGGCCATGAGCACGACGGCGTCGCCCACCGCGTCGCGGACGCTCCGCACGGCGCGCGCGAGCGAGTCGTTGGTGACGCCCATGCCGGGGTTGCCGGTGAGCACGATCGCGTCGACGCCGAGGGCGACGGCGGCCGCGACGTTCTCCGGCGTCGCGAGGCGGCCGCCCTTCTCGCCGGGGCCGAAGTCGTCGTCCGTGGCGCGGTCGGCCTGCGGGTCGACCGGCTCGAGGTTGACCGCCACGAGCCGGCCGGTGAGTCGCTTGATCTCGCGCACGACGTCGCCCGGGGCCGCGTCGATCGCGAAGACCGCCGGCGACTGCACGTCGAGCAGGTTGACGACGAGCAGGTCCGCGCCCATGGCCGCGGCGAGCTCAGGGTTGCTGACGTCGTGCACCGCGGCCATCGCGGGCGCGATCATCTCCGCGGCGAGCACGCGGCCCTCGCTGCCCCGGATCGAGGCGAGGACGTCCGCGCGGCCGTAGCCGGCCAGCTCGCGGGCGGTGGTGTCGATGAGGCGCTTGACCACGGGTCTCCTTCGTCGGGCACAGCAGGTCGTCGGGCACAGCAGGTCATCCGGCACAGCAGGTCATCCGGCACAGCAGGTGTCGGGCACGGTGGGAGCAGCGACGTCAGGCTCCCGCGACCACCACCAGCTCGTTCCCCTCGGGATCGGCGACGCACCAGCGGCCGTCGCCCGCGTCGAGCACCCGGCCACCGGCCGCGACGGCGGCGTCCACCCGCGCCTGCGCGACGTCGCCCGGCACGGCGAGCTCGATCTCGAACCGGTTCCGCTGGCGGAGCCGCTCGGTCTCGGACGTGTCGATCTCCTGGAACGCGAGCACGGGCCCGAGCCGCCGCGGGTCGACGAGGTCGGTCAGCGCCTCACGGCGGTCGTGGACGTACCCGAGCGCCGCGGCCCAGAACGCGCGCACCGCCGCGACGTCGGCGGCGTCGAGGAAGAGCTGCACGAGGCGCGGCAGCGCCGGGTCCGCGGTGGCGCCGAGCTCGCGCGCGGCTGCCTGGACCCGCGCGGCGAGCGCGGGGAAGTCGACGTCGAGACCGTGGGCGTCGGCCTCCCCCTGGTCCTTGCCGCTGTCGAGCACCACGAGCCCGGGGCGCAGGTCGACGAGCAGCGGGAAGCCGGCGTCGTCGGCGAGGACGGCCGCGGCCAGGGCGAGGTCCCGCTGCTGCTCCGGCGAGGCGACGCGGTAGCAGGCCATCGCGCCGAACACCGCGTGCCAGTCGGACGTCCCGGCGTCCTCGCCGATCGCGTCACCCGGGACGAGGTCGACCTCGTTGCCGTCCGCGTCGGCGAGCCGGACCCCGTACGGCCCGGACGGCTCGCCCAGGTCCGCCTGCTCGACGGCCGACGCCGGACGCACCACGTCGAGATGGATCCGCTGGCGCAGCGGCCGCGACTCGCCGGACCGGCGGACCCGCAGCGACGGGTCCCGCCCCAGCGGGTCGGTCAGCACGCCCTCCTCCCCGGACGCGTAGTCGAGCGCGCGCTGCCAGAACGGCGTCACCGTCGACGGGTCCGGGGACTCGAGGACGACGCCCAGCGCCTGCAGCACGGCGGGGTCCGGGCGCAGGCCGGTCTCCCGCGCCGCCGCCGACACCGCCTCCGCGTGCTCGACGGCGTCGAGCCGCACGCGCACCCCGGTCGCGCGCACGTCGACCACGGCGTCGGGTGCCAGCTCGAGGGCCCGCCCGGCCAGAGCCGCGCCCGCGGCGAGCGACGACGCCTCGAACCACGCGGTCGCGACGCCGTCGACCACGCGCCAGTCCGTGCCCAGCCCGTGCGCGCTCGACGCTCCCGTGCTCGACGCTGAGCTCATCGCGGACGACTCCTTCCGGGCGGCGTGGCCCTGACACGGACGGCACGGGCACCACGGGACGCCGCGCCAGTATCGACCCGCCCGGCGGGCGGGGGCCACGGCCTGCCCAGGTCCGTGGACTCCGGGCGACATCCCCGGCGCTCCTCGCGAGGATCCTCGAGGTCGACCCGGCGCACGCCGCCGTCGTGTCGGTGGCGTCCGGCACGATGGCCCCATGCCCACCGAGCTGCCCGAGCTGGTCGTGCCCGACGCCGCCGCCTGGCGCGCCTGGCTGGAGGAGAACCACGCGGACCCCGACGGCGTCTGGCTCGTCCTGACGAAGAAGGGCGGCACCGTCACGACGCTCACCTACGAGCAGGCGGTGCTCGAGGCGCTGTGCTTCGGGTGGATCGACGGGCAGGGGCGCTCGCGCGACGCCGAGACCTCGTTCCAGCGCATGACGCCGCGCCGCGCACGCTCGCGCTGGTCGGCGCTCAACGTCCGGCGCGTGGGTGAGCTGGAGGCCGAGGGCCGCATGACGGAGGCAGGCCGCGAGCAGGTCCGCGCAGCGCAGGCGGACGGGCGCTGGGAGGCCGCGTACGCGGGCCCGGCCACCGTCGAGGTGCCGGCGGACCTCGCGGCAGCGGTCGCCGCGGAGCCGCGCGCGCAGGCGTGGTGGGACGTGCTCACGTCCGCGAACCGGTTCGCGATCATCTACCGCGTCAGGGACGTCAAGCGCGCCGAGACGCGCGAGCGCAAGATCCGCGAGTTCGTCGCCGCGCTGGTCGAGGGCCGCACGCCGTACCCGCAGAAGCGGCGCCCCGAGGGCGCCTGACCCGGCACCAGCACGAGCACCGGTCCGAGGAGGCCCGACCCGGCACCCGGGTCCCCGGACGGCTCACCGGCACCGCCCGCCGGCCGATAGGGCTCCGAGGGCAGGTGTGGGGCCGCCCGGGACGGAGTGCGCCGTGGCACGGCAGCGGTCGGAGGCGGAGGCCCAGGTGGCCGAGCTGCTGCACACCGCGCGGGAGGCCCTCGGCCTGAGCGTCTCGTTCCTCTCGCGCCTCGACGGCACCACCCAGCACCTCGAGGTGGTCGACACGTCGCTCCCGCTCCTCTTCCGCGAGGGCTCGACCGTCAAGCAGTCGACGAGCTTCTGCCAGGCGATCCTCGACGGCCGCCTGCCCGACGTCATCCCCGACGTCCGCGACCACCCCGAGGCGCGGCGCCTCCCGGCCGCCCGCTTCGCGCACGTGCGCAGCTACCTCTCCGCACCCGTGACGCTCAGCGACGGCCGCCTCTACGGCACCTTCTGCGCCGCGGGCCTCACGCCCGACCGCGACCTCTCGGCCCGCGACGCCGCCCTGCTCAAGGTCCTGGCCTCGGCCGCGGCGATGATCATCGAGCCCGGCGTCGTCGAGCGCGAGCGGCGCGAGGCCATCGAGACGCGCCTGCTGCCGATGATGGCGGCGGGCGGCCCGACCGTCGTCCTCCAGCCGATCGTCGACCTCGCGTCCGGCCTGCGCACGGGCGCGGAGGCACTGAGCCGCTTCCCCGCGGCCTGGGGCACTACGCCCGACGTCGTCTTCGCCGAGGCGCACGACGTCGGCCTCGGCGACCGCCTCGAGCTCCTCGCACTCGAGCGCGCCGTCGACCACCTCGACCGCCTCGACGGGCACCTCGCGCTCAACGTCTCGCCCCAGACGCTGCTCACGCCGGCGTGCGCCCGCCTGCTCGCGCGCCTCCCGCTCGACCGGGTCGTCCTCGAGCTCTCCGAGCACGACCCCGTCGAGGACTACGAGGCGCTCCGGGCGGCGCTCGCCGGACCGCGCGCCGCGGGCATGCGGCTCGCGATCGACGACGTCGGCGCGGGCTTCTCCTCGCTGCGGCACATCGTCCTGTGCGCGCCGGACGTCATCAAGCTCGACCGGAGCATCGTCGACGGCCTGTCCGCGGACCCCGTCCTGCGCACGCTCGTCGCGGCGCTCGTGACGTTCGCGCACGGCCACGGAACCGGGGTCGTCGCGGAGGGCGTCGAGACCGCGGCCGACGTCGCGGAGCTGCGCGCCCTCGGCGTCGACGAGGCGCAGGGCTGGTTCTTCGGCCGGCCCGGACCGCTCGAGGACCTCGGGCCGCTCGCGCCCGGCGTGCCGGCGCAGCGCACCGCTGCGACGTCGGCCGCGGTCCGCGCCCCGCTGCCCGCCGGCTGACCGCGAACCCGTCCTCCTGGGCTGTCGATTTCCGCACCCCTCGCGCGTCATGCTTCCGACGGGGCCGCAGGGGCGTCGTCGGAGACCGGGAGGACCCATGACCACCACCCAGGAGTACGTGCTGCTGCTGCACGGCGACGAGGCCGGCTGGCGGGACGCGGACGAGGCGGCGATCGCCGAGGCGTACCGCGAGCACGGAGAGTTCTCGCGGCTGTGCGCCGAGCGCGGCCACGAGATCGTCGGCGGCGCCGAGCTGCGCCTCAGCGAGACGTCGCTCGTCGTCCGGCGGAGCGGCGACGCCGTCCAGGTCACCGAGGGGCCGTTCACCGAGACGGTCGAGCAGCTCGGGGGCTTCTACCAGGTCCGCACCGCGGACGTGCGCGACCTCGCGGAGCTCGCCGCGATGCTGGTCGGCACCGGCGCGGTCGAGATCCGGCCCGTCGTGCCGTCGAGCGAGCAGCCCGACGCCGCCCTCGCCGGCGCCGAGGCGGCGTCGTGAGGTTCGTCGTCCTCCTCTACCAGGACGAGACCGTGTGGCGGGACGCGAGCCCCGCGGAGCAGGCCGAGTACTTCACGCAGCACGACGCCTTCTCGGCCGCCGTGCCCGCGGGCGGCGGCGCAATCCTCGGCGGCGAGGCGCTCGTCGGCGTCGCGTCGGCGACGAGGGTGCGGCGCCGGGGCGAGCACGTCGACGTGACCGAGGGCCCGTTCGCCGAGACGACCGAGCAGCTCGGCGGGTTCTACCTCGTCGAGGCGCCGGACCTCGACGCGGTGACGGAGTGGGTCCGGCTGCTGCCCGAGTACACGATCGAGATCCGCCCCGTCGCGGACATGACCGACGCGTGACCCACGACGCGACGCCGGCCCTGGAGCTCGCCTGGCGCGAGCACTGGGGCCGGCTCGTCGCGCTCATGGTCGGGCAGACCGCGCGGCCGGACCTCGCCGAGGACGCCGTCGCGGACGCGTTCGCCGCGGCCGCGCGCACGTGGCCGCGGTCGGGCGTGCCCGCCTCGCCGGGTGCTTGGCTGCTCACCGCCGCGCGCCGGCGCGCCCTCGACGTGCTGCGCACCGAGGCCGTGCACCGTCGCAAGGTGCCGGTCATGGTGGTCGACGCCGACCTGCGCGCGCAGGCGGCCGCGACCACGGACCCGGGCGCGCACCTGGCCGACGAGCGGCTCCGCCTCATCTTCACGTGCTGTCACCCGGCGCTCGCGCCCGACGCCCGCGTCGCCCTCACCCTCCGCTTCGTCGTCGGCCTCGACGTGCCGGACCTCGCGGCGCTGCTCCTGCTCCAGGAGACGACGGCGGCCGCCCGCCTCACCCGCGCCAAGAAGCGCCTCGCGACCGCGGGCATCCCGTTCGTCACGCCCCCGCCCGAGCGGCTCGACGAGCGGCTCGACGTCGTCGCGACCGTGCTCTACCTCGTCTTCACCGCGGGCTACCACCCCGGCCCGCGGGACCGCGGGCTGCGCGTCGACCTCGGCGACGAGGCGATCCGGCTCGTCCGGCTGCTCGACGCGCAGCTGCCCGGACGCGCCGTCGTGCGCGCGCTGCTCGCGCTGCTGCTGCTCCAGCACTCGCGGCGCGACGCGCGGCTCGACGCCGAGGGCGGCCTCGTGCTGCTCCCGGAGCAGGACAGGTCGCTCTGGCGCCGGGACGAGATCGCTGCGGGCCTCGACGTCCTGGGCAGCCTGCCGCCCGCGTCCGGCCTCGCCGAGGAGTACCGGCTCCAGGCGCTCGTCGCGGCCGAGCACGCGACAGCGGCGACACCCGCGGACACCCGCTGGACCGTCGTCGCGGCCCACTACGCGGCGCTCGAGGCGCACACCGGCTCGCCCGTCGTGCGGCTCGCGCGCGCGGTCGCCGTCGCCGAGGCCGCGGGCCCCGCGGCCGGCCTCGCGCTGCTCGACGGGCTGGACGAGGCGCTCCCGCACCACCACCGCCTGCCGGCCGTGCGTGGCGAGCTGCTGCTGCGGCTCGGGCGGCGCCCGGAGGCGGCGCAGGCGTTCGGCCGCGCGCTCGAGCTCGTCCGCAGCGACACCGAGCGCCGCCACCTCGAGGCCCGCGCGGCAGCCGCGCTCGCCGAGGACGACGCCGACCGCCGCGCCTGACCGGGCACGACGACGCCTCGGGCACGCCTGTCGGTCCACGAGCGGCGTTCCGTCTCACGACGCGACGCCCCCCCGGGCGGCTAGGGTCCCCCCGTGATCACGGAGGACACCGCACCCGCACCCGCGCCGCCCGTCTCACGCCTGAGCCACCTCGCCTGCCTCGGCATCGGCGCAGGGTTCGCGCTGCTCGCGCTGCTGCCCTGGCTGGTCACCGGCATGCACCTCCCGCTGCAGAACCTGTGGGCGGTCGAGACCCGCCCCGAGGACATGCCGATCGCGCTGCTGCCGCTGAACCAGTACCTCGTCGTGGAGATCCTCAGCCTGCTCGTGCTGGCGTACGGCGTGGGGGGCATCACGCTGAGGGTGATCGGGCGGCGTCGTCCTCGCCGGGCGGCGCTCGCCGTCGGTGGCGGCGTGCTGGGCGTTCATCTCGTCGCCGCGGTGCAGGCCGTCATGACCGTCGCCGCCGGGCTGACGGAGCGCACCGCCTCGACGCTCTACGTCGCGGCACTGGTCGGCGTGGTGGGCATGGCACTCCTCACCGGGCTGGGGGTGCTCTGGCTCGTCTCCGCGCCGCCTCGCGCCGGAGCGGTGATCGGGCTGAGCATCGCGGCACTCCTCGTCATGCCCTGGCTGTCGGCCCTCCTGGTGCCGCTCGGAACGCCCCCCGGTGGGCTCATGACGTCGGTCCTGGTCACCCTCCTCCCCTGGCTCCCCGCGACGCTCGTCGGCGCGACGATCGGCTGGGGAGGGCTCGGCACGCGCGCGCGGGTGGTCGCCGCCGTCGCCGCTCTGACCCTGCTCTGGCTCGTTCCTGCTGCCCTCACCGCGGTGACCGCGGCAGTGGGCTCACGGGTGCTGCTGCCGTACCCGACGGAGATGGTCGACTACGGGCTGGGTGTCTTCCGAGCGGCGGCGTCCGCGCCCGACCTGGTCGTGCCGCGGCTGCTCGTGGCCCTGGCCGTCGCCGCCGCGGGCATCGCGGCGCAGCGCCTGATCACTCGGCGGACGGGTCCCGGACGGAACCGAGCCGCGGCGCCGCCCGACCGTCCTGCTCCGGCGCGGCGAGAGCTGCCCTGACCTACCTTCGGCACTCCGCCGGGCCTCAGTCCTGGATGATCCCGCCGATCATCCCGGCGACCCCGCCGGTGGTCTGCGCGCCGCGCACGGCGCGGTTGTTGGCGCCCTTCATGCGCGAGTCCGAGAGGCCCTGGAGCGAGCGGTTGTAGTGGTCCGCCGCCCGCACGTCGTGCATCGAGGCACGGGTCTCGCTCTCGTGCTTGTGACGCTTGTCGGCGTTGCGGTAGCGCAGGTACATGACGCCGTAGAACAGCGGGCCCGCGAGGAGCAGCAGCCACGCGATGTTGGTCCCGTCGTCGCCGGACGAGCCGGACGCCAGGACCTCGGTGACGACGGTGAGCGCGTGCAGGTGCATCTCGACCCCTCCCTCAGCCGCCGAGCAGCATGACGACGCCGAACAGGACCGTGCCGACGACCTGCACCACCGCGGCGACGGCCAGGAGCTTGGGCTGGTTGATCGGGACGCTGCCCATGGTCTCGCCGGTGCGCGCGTTGACCGCGACGTAGTGCAGGAACGACCGGCCGCCGGACTTCGTCTGGTGGTAGCTGTACAGCCACACGGGCAGGTACGCCGACACCCACCGCTGCCCGACGACGTCGACGCGCTCGTGGTCCCAGCGCACGCCGCGGTCGTAGAACGCGAGCGTCTCGTTGGCCTGGTGGCGCGCGATGTCCTGCGCCTGGACCGTCGCGAGCGGCGTGAGGTCCCCGACGTTCGTGTCGCGCTTCTCCGACGCGAAGCCGCGCAGGTAGTTGGAGTCGTAGCGGACGCCGTTCTCGACGTCGAACGGCAGGATCGTGTTGATGATGTTGTTCGAGTTGACCGACGTGCGCCGGTCGAGCCGCTCGCGCGAGGACTCGACCGTGAGGTCGTCGATGTGGATGTCGAACTCGCGCGCGACGTCGTAGAGGTCGGCGTCGTAGCGGCGCACCTGCCGGTCGCCCTGCTTGACCGTGTACGACCGCGTCTCGTGCTCGCCCTGGCCCTGCATCGACGCGTGCGCGTTGATGTCCACGACCATGTAGGGCAGGTAGACGCCCATGACGTTGGTCGGGTCGAACTCGCGCTTGAACCGCGGGTGCGCGAAGAACTGCCGCTTGCGCACGAAGGCCCCGATCCGCTCGACCGCCTCGGCCTTGGGCAGCTTGAACGGCAGCACCATGTCGGGCACCGCGCCGTTGGGGATCTGCTGGTTCATCGAGAGCGTGTTGCGGCACCAGTGGCAGCGCGCCTGGGTGCTCTCGTTCGTGTCGACCACCACCTCCGCCCCGCATGCCGTGCACCGGAACGTGAGGACCTCGGCCGTCGACGGGATGATGTCCGCCGACCCGGAGCCGATGACGACCCCCGTGAGCGCGCCGATCTCCCCGTCGAGGCCGAACTGCTCGAGCGCGCTCACGCTCCGCCACTCGTGCCGGCAGTACGCGCAGCGCAGGTTGCCCGTCGCCGGGTTGAGCCCGATCTCGGTCGACCCGCAGCGCTCGCACCGCGTGAGGCCGTCCTTCGCGCCCGCGTCGGTTCGCACGACCTGCGGGCCGGGCGGTGGCGGCGGTGGCGGCGGGAACCCCGGCAGCGCGACGGGCGCGCCCGACGTCGGCGGGGGCGGCGGAGGGTACGCGGCGCCGCCCGGAGGCGGCGGCGGTGGCGGGGGCGGCGGAGGGGTCGGCGGCGCCGTCCCTCCCGCCCGGTCGAGGTGGTCCATGTCCAGGTCCTAGAGGCCGAGGACCTTGGCCTTGGCGGCGTCGTAGTCCGCCTGCGTGATGAGGTCCTGGTCGAGCATCGCCTTGAGCTGCGTGAGCTTGGCCACCGGGTCCTCGGCCGGCGCCGCGGGCGGCGGCGGGGGCGGCGGAGGCGTGTCCGACGGCGTCTGCTGCTGAGCCTGCTGCGCCTGCTGGAAGGCCGGGGGCGTGCTCGGCTGCTGCAGGCCGGACGCCGCGGCGCCCGTCGCGCCGACGCCCATCCCGAGCACGGCCATGCCCGCGCCGCCGCCACCGTTCTCGCCGGCCGCCTGGAAGCCGCGCGCGGCCGCCTGCTGCATGAAGGAGTTGCCCCGGGAACCGCCGAGCGCGTCCGCCTTCTTGACGTCGCTGAGCAGCGCGCGCGTGTCCTCGTCGTACTCGATCGCCTGGAGGACGACCTTGACGATGGTGAGGCCGCGCGCCGTCGTCCACTGGTAGTTCTCCTCGACGGCGAACGCGAGGGACTGCGCGAAGCCGATCGAGTCGCCCTGGATCCGCGCGATGCGGTTCCCCTTGCTCGGGTCGTTCGTGTAGTTCGAGAACGCGGCCGCGAGCGAGCCGACCACCTCGTTGAAGAGCTGGCTGGCCGCGTCGTTGTCGAGGTCGGTGAAGTCGAAGACCCGCGGCGTCGCGCTGAGGTACGTCAGCGGGACGAACTGCTTGACCAGCAGGATCGGGTCGACGATGCGCAGCGAGTAGGACCCGCGCGTCACGGCGCCGACCTGGGCGCCGAGGTACGCGTCGTCCCAGTAGATCTCCGACTGCGTGCCGAAGCGGTTGTTCGGGATCTCCTTGAGGTTGACGTAGAACGCGAGCTGCTGCGAGCCCGGCTGGCCGCCGAACTTGAACCGCTCCCAGGACGCCATCACGGTCGGGCTGAGCCCGTCGCCCGCGAAGATCGAGCGCGAGTTCGGGTCCTGCGACGTGAAGATGAAGCCCCCCGGCTCGGCGACGAAGCCGGTGAGCTGGCCGTCCTGGAACGTGAGCAGGCCGTAGCCCTCGGGGACGAGGATGCGGCTGCCGTTGGTGATGATGTGCGCCGAGCCCTGCGTGTTCGACCCGCGGCCGGCGTTCTGGCCCTGGGGCACCGCCGGGAAGATCGCGGCCGTCGGCGCGAGGCCCGGCGGGGGCGCCAGGAAGTCCTTCCACTGGTCGGCGAGCATGCCGCCGAGGGCTCCGGAGAAGGCCTTGATGAATCCCATCGGATCCTCCACGTCATCGCGTGCGGGGCCGCGCCGCCGCAGGACAGCGGTGCTCGGGCCGGCTCCGGGCTCTCGCCACGGCGCCGTCGGGCGCACTCTACTGACCGGCGGCCCGCTCCCGTGAGGGGTTCGGCACAGTCACCCGAACGCCGGGTGTCCTCGTCGGCCGCCCGGGCCGGCGCCGCGCGGCCCCCGCCCTGCGCGTGTCGGTGGCCGGTGCGACCGTGGACCATGCGCTTCTGCGTGACGGTCCCCAACTTCGGCCCCGGGGTCGACGTCGACCTGCTCGCGCGTTGGGCGGTCGACGCCGAGGAGGCGGGCTGGGACGGGTTCTTCCTCTGGGACCACCTGCTCGCCTGGGACCCGGGCCCCGTCGACGTCGTCGACCCGTGGATGGCGCTCGCGGTCGCGGCGGACCGGACGTCCCGGATCCGGCTCGGGACGCTCGTCACGCCGCTGCCCCGGCGCCGACCGGTGAAGCTCGCGCGCGAGACGGTGACGCTCGACCGGCTCAGCGGCGGGCGCGCGGTGCTCGGCGTCGGCATGGGCGGCTTCCCCTACGAGTGGGACTTCCTCGGCGAGGAGCCGGACCTGCCGACGCGCGGCCGCATGCTCGACGAGCACCTGGACCTGCTCGCGCGGCTGTGGTCGGGGGAACCGGTCGAGCACCGCGGGGAGCACTACCGCGTCGCGGGCACGGCGGACCAGCCGTTCAGCGCGCGCCTCCACCCGCCGCCCGTGCAGCGGCCGCGCATCCCCGTGTGGGTCGCGGGGACCTGGCCGGGCACCCGGCCGTTCCGCCGGGCGGCGCGCTGGGACGGCGTCGTCCCCATGCGCGCCGACGGCCCCTGGACCGTCCAGGACACGCGCGACGTCCACGCCGCCGTCGCCGCGCAGCGGGACCCGGGCGCCGGACCGTTCGACCTCGTCGTGCCCGGCGAGAGCGAGCCCGGGCGCACCGCCGACGCCGCTGGTCCGCACGCGGACGCGGGCGGCACGTGGTGGCAGGAGAACGTCCTCCCGTGGCGCTACGGCTGGAGCGCCGGGCAGCCGTTGCCCGCGGAGCAGATGCGCGGACGCATCCTCGCGGGCCCCTGACCGGGCGCGGGCCCGCGGGCGGACCGGTGCGCGCGGTCCCGGGGCCGCTCCGCCGCTACGCCTCGCCGGCGGCGCCGTCCGTGTCGGGGCCCGTCCACCACGACGTCCACCGGCGCTCGGCGTCCGCCGCCCGCTCGGCGTCGGCGCCGTAGAGGCTGAGCACGAGCATGACCTCGCCGTCCGGGGGCGCCGACGCGGGCGGCGTGCGCGCGACCACGAGCAGCGCGTCGTCCTCCTCGGCGACGGTGAGGCCGATCTGGAGATCCGTCTGGAAGAAGACCTCGCCCGAGAACGTGGTGCCGTCCTCGCGGCGCACCTCGTACGCGCCGCCCACGGGGTCGTCCCCGAGCAGGCGCAGACCGAGGCGGCTGAGCAGCGGGGAGTCGTGCGGGCCGAGGTCGAGTCCGTGCGCGGAGACGGTGCGCCGGTCCTGGCCGGGGTGGCGCTCGAGCGCGAACCGGAGCTGCTGCGCGAACGTGATCCAGCCCTCGTCGACCGGGTCGAACGCGCCGTCGAACTCGCCGGTGACGCCGTGGTGCGAGCGCGTCACGCGCAGCCGCGTGCCCTCGTCCTCGGGCGCGACCTCGAACCGGTCGCCGTCCTCCCACGTGAGCGTGCGGGCGGCGTCGTCCGCCGTGGCGCCCTCGCCGAAGATCTGGGTGATCTCGGCCTCGAGGCCGTCGTAGTCCCAGCCGAACCACCGGGCGACGAGCGCGGGGTCGCGCAGGGACGCCCAGACGTCGTCGGGCGACGCCGCGACGTGCGTGTCGACGAGCACGCGTTCGGTTGCCATCGGACCTCCGGGCAGGTGCGGGTGGGTCGGCGGAGAGGCGGAGCGTCGGGCGCGGGGGCGCCGCGTCCGAGCATGGCACCACGCCGCACGGCGCGCACCCGACGCCGGTCCGCCGCGACGGCCGCCTCGCCGGCCCTCGGGCGCCGTCGGGCGCGGAAAGCAGTGGGCGCGCGCCCTCGCGCGGGGGAGGCTGTCACCCATGGGTCACCGCACGAGGACCGAGCGGCCGGACGACGCCGACGCCGTCCGCGCCACCACGACGGCGGCGTTCGGGCCGGACGGCGCGCACGTCGCCCGCGTGCGCACGGCCGACGCGCGCGGCGTACCGCTCGTCGTGCTCGAGGGCGACCCCGGCTACTACGGGCCGCGCGGCTTCGTGGCCGGCGCGTCGCTGGGGCTGCGCCGCCCGTCGCTGCGGATCCCGCCCGCCGCGTTCCAGGCTGTCGCGCTCGCCGCGCACGAGCCGTGGATGACCGGCACCGTCGTCGTCCCCGACGTGTTCTGGGGCCTCGACTGCGTCGGCCTGCGCGCCCCGTCCTCGCCGGACGGCGGGACCGCGCCGTGACCGGCTGGGCGGTGCACCGCGTCCCGGTGCCCGCGTCGCTCGACGCCGACGACGCCTGGGGCATCCACGCCGTCGCCGAGATCTCGAGCGCGGCCGAGCGTGCCACCTGGGGACACGACGACCTCGCCTACACCCCGCAGCACTGCCTCACCTACCTGCGCAACCAGCGGTACGCGGCGCGCCACCAGCTCGTCGTCGTGCCCGAGGGCGTCGACCCGACGTCGCCGGACGACGTCGTCGGGACGGCCGGGGTCGTGCTGCCCCGGGACACGCGGACCGCCTACCTCGAGACCCTCGTCCGGCCCGAGCGGCGGCGGCAGGGCGCGGGCGCCGCGCTGGTCGCGGCGGCGGAGGAGCTCGCGGCGCGCGACGGCCGCACGGCGGTCATCGTGTCGAGCGACCACCGCGGCGAGCCGCCGCCCGGCGGCACCGCCCTCGAGCCGCCGACGGGCAGCGGTCGCATCGCCGCCGACGACGCGTCGGCCGCCTTCGCGCTGCGGCGCGGGTACGCGCTCGAGCAGGCCGAGCGCTACAGCGTCCTCGAGCTCCCGCTCGACCCCGGGCTGCTCGGGCGGCTGCACGCCGACGCCGCCGCGCGCGCGGGCACCGGCTACCGGCTCCACACCTTCGTCGACCGCACGCCGGACCGGTGGCTCGACCAGGTCGGGACGCTCTTCACGCGGATGAGCACGGACGTCCCCGTCGCGGGCCTGGAGGTGGACGAGGACCCGTGGGACGCCGCGCGCGTGCGGTCGTTCGAGGACGACGCCGCCGCGGCACGGCACGGCGTGCTCACGGTGGTCGCCGAGCACGTCGCGACGGCCACCCTCGCGGCGTTCACGCTGGTCAAGCTCCCGCTCGACCAGCCGGAGGTCGTGCACCAGGAGGACACCCTGGTGCTGCGCGAGCACCGCGGCCGGCGCCTCGGGATGCTGGTCAAGACGGCGCTCCTGCGCGAGCTCGCCGAGCACCGACCCACCGCACGCCGGGTCCACACCTGGAACGCCGAGGAGAACGCCGTCATGCTCGCGATCAACGTGGCGCTGGGGTTCCGCCCGCGCGGCGTCTGCGCGATGTGGCAGCGCCGCCTCCCCTGACCGCCGGTCGCGGCGCCCCGAGGAGCCGTCCCGGTCAGGGGCCGGCGTCCGGCGCGGAAGGTTCGGCACACATGCCGACCCGAACCCTCCGCGGCACGGCGGCCTGCCCGCCGCGCGGGCGGCTCCGGCGCGCGGGACGATCGCCGGGTGACCCGCCCGCCGCGCGACCTCGCCGCGCTGCCGCTGACCTACGCCGAGGTGGGCGCCTCGCTCGCCGGGCCGCTCCCGGCCGGCTACCACCACACGCGCGCGAGCGCCGTCGTCGGACACGGCCGCGCGGTACTCGAGCGGCACGCCGACGCCGTCCTGCGGTTCGAGATGCACCGGCGCGCGGGCCTGCTCGTCGACGCGCGCGCACCTCGCGCCGCCGTCGGGGTCGACGTCGAGGTCGCGCTGCCGCTCGGACCGCTGCGGGTGCGTGCGCTCGACCGCGTCGTCGCCGTCGTCGACGAGCCCGACCGCCGCGGCTTCGCGTACGGCACGCTCGCGGGTCACCCCGAGCAGGGCGAGGAGGCGTTCGTCGTGACCATCGACGGCGACGACGTCGTCCGCCTCGAGATCCGCGCGTTCTGGCGGTCGGTGCGCTGGTACTCCCGCCTGGGCGGGCCGGTGACGGTCGCCGTCCAGCGCGCGATCACCCGCCGCTACCTCGCCGTCCGCGTCGCCTGACGCGACCGCCCGCCCGCACGTCCAGCAGCGGCGACGGCGTCCTCGCGACAGGACGCCCCCGCCCCGGGAGGACGGACTCGCGGAGGGGGGCGGAGGCTACGGCACGACGACGACCGCGGCGGGGACCGGGCGCAGCCGCACCCGGGTGCCCGGCGCCGGGAGCGCCGACGCCGCGGCCGCGAGCGAGCTCGGCTCGACGACCGTCACGCGTCCCGCCCCCTCGACGTCGACGACGACCTCGGTGACGCCGCGGCCGAAGCCGGCGCTCACCACCCGGCCGTGCAGCGGTCCGTCGTCGGCGCGCTCGAGCGAGCCCGGGCCGAGCGCGAACGTCCCCGCGCCCTCGCCCGCCCGGCCCCCGGGCCCGTCCGCCGGACCACCTGGCCCGTCCGCCGCACCCCCGGGCGCGTCCGCCGCGGGGTCACCCCCGACGACGCCGCCCCCGACCCCGGCCGCGCGCAGCGCGCCGCCCACGGCCGAGTCGACCCCGACGAAGGCCTCGTACCCGAGGAACTCGGCGACCCGCCGGCTCGCCGGGCGGTGCCACAGGACGACCGGTGCGGCCACCTGGAGGAGCCGGCCCGCGTCCATGACCGCGATCCGGTCGGCGACCGCGAAGGCCTCGTCGTGGTCGTGCGTCACGAAGACCGCCGTCGTGCCGGTGGCCGTGAGGGCCGCGCGGACCTCGGTCGCGAGCCGCTCGCGCAGCGACCGGTCGAGCGCCGAGAGCGGCTCGTCGAGCAGCAGCAGCCGGGGGCGCGGCGCGAGCGACCGCGCGAGCGCGACCCGCTGCCGCTCGCCGCCCGACAGCGTCGCGACCTCGCGCCGGTCGAAGCCGACGAGGCCGACGAGCTCGAGCAGCTCCGCGACCCGCGCGCGTCGCTCGGGGCGCGGCACCCCCGCCATCTCGAGCCCGAACGCCACGTTCCGCGCGACGTCGCGGTGCGGGAACAGCTGCCCGTCCTGGAACATGAGCCCGAACCCGCGTCGGTGCACGGGCACGCCCGCGAGGTCCTCGCCGCCCCAGCGGACCGTGCCGGACGACACCGGCTCGAGCCCGGCGACCGCGCGCAGCAGGCTCGACTTGCCGCTGCCCGACGGCCCGAGCAGCGCGACGACCTCCCCGGGCGCGACGTCGAGGTCGAGGTGGTCGACGGCGGTCGCGACCGAGCCGTCGTCGTCCCGGTAGTGCACGACGACGTCGCGCACCTCCAGGCCCGCCCCGCCCGCCCGCTCCGGCGCGCTCACAGCTCGCCCTGCCCGCCGGGCCGCAGCCGCTCCGCGAGGCCCATGACCACGGCCGTCATGAGCCCGAGGAGCACCGCGGCCGCGAGCGCCATGCCGAGGTTGTCGGCGCCCGGTCGCCCGAGCAGCCGGAAGATCACGACGGGCAGCGTGGGCCGCTCGGGCCGCGCGAGGAAGGACGTGGCGCCGAACTCGCCGAGACTCACGGCGAACGCGAACCCGACCGCGACGCCGAGCGAGCGCGCCGCGATGGGCCAGTCGACGTGACGCAGCACGCCCGCGGGCGCCGCGCCGAGCACGCCGGCGGCCTCGTGGAGGCGGGTGTCGATCGCGCGGAGCACGGGCAGCACCGTACGCACCACGAGCGGCGTCGCGACGACCGCCTGGGCCACCGGGATGAGCACCGCCGAGCCGCGCAGGTCGAGGTCGAGCCCCCACGGCCGGTCGAGCGCCACGAGGAACCCGAACCCGACGGTCACGGCCGAGACCCCGAGGGGCAGCATGAACAGCGCGTCGAGCAGCCGGACGGCCCGGCGGGTGCCGGCGCCGCGCGGTCGCCGCGACGCGACGAGGGCGACGAGCCCGCCGACGACGACAGCGATCACCGTCGCGTCCAGCGCGATCCGCACCGACGTCAGCGCGGCCTCCCACACCGTGACGCTCAGCGCGTTCCGCCCGCCGGTGGTGCCGAGCGCGACGTAGTTGCCGAGCCCCCACCCGTCGGCGGTGCGCAGCGACCGCACGACGACGGTCGCGAGCGGGAGGACGAGCAGCACCCCCACGACGAGGGCGGTGACCGCGACCGCGACGACGTCGCCCGCGCTGCGTCCCGGGCCGCGCAGCGCGGGGCGCGGCAGCGCGACGCGCGGGTCGGCCGTGAGCTGCAGCGCCCGCTCGCGCGACGAGCGCGCACGGCCGGCGAGCAGCAGGCAGCCGGCGACGACCACGAGCTGGAGCACCGAGAGCACCGCGGCGGCGCGCAGGTCGAGGAACTGGGTGGTCTGCACCCAGATCTCGGTCTCGACCGTGCCGTAGCGCGCGCCGCCGAGCACGAGGACGACGCCGAACGCCGTCGCGCAGAAGAGGAAGACGATGGCGGCCGCGGACGCGAGCGCGGGCGTCAGCGCGGGCAGCGTGACGTGGACGAACGCGCGCCACGGCGACGCGCCGAGGGCGCGCGCGGCCTGCTCGGCGCGCGGGTCCAGGCCCGCCCAGAAGCCCCCCACGGTGCGGACGACGACCGCGAGGTTGAAGAACACCAGCGCCGCGACGACGGCCGAGAACGTGCCGTCGATCCCGAGGAACCCGAGCGGCCCGTGCGGCGCGAGCACCGAGCGGAACGCGACGCCCACGACGACGGTCGGCAGCACGAAGGGCACGACGACGAACGCGCGCAGCGCGCGGCGGCCCGGGAAGTCGCGCCGGTGGAGCAGGTGCGCGACGGGAAGCCCCAGCACGAGCGCGAGCGCGGTCCCCACGACCGACTGCGCGAGGGTCAGCCCGACGATCCGCCACGTCCGCGGGCGCCCGAGCACCTCCCCGAAGCCCGAGAGGTCGAGGCCGCCCTCGCCGACGAACCCCAGCCGGAGCAGCGCCGCGACGGGGTAGGCGAAGAACAGCGCGAGGAAGAGCAGCGGGACGCCGGCGGCCAGCCCCCAGGCCAGCCACCGGCGCGCCGCCCCCATCGCGGGTCCTCCCCCTGCCCGGCCCCGCGTGGTGGTCTCAGCCCAGGACGACGTCGGTCCACCTCGCGATCCACGCGTCCCGGTTCTCGCTGATCATGTCCGGCTCGAGCGTGAGCGGCTCGTCGGGGCGCGGTGCGAACGCCGCCCACGACTCCGGCAGCTCGACGCCGCCGTCGACGGGGTAGACGTACATGCTCTCGGGGATGTCCGCCTGGACCTCCGGGCTGAGCAGCCAGTCGACGACCTGCTGCGCGCCCTCGGGGTTCGCCGCGCCCGCGAGCACGCCCGCGTACTCGACCTGGCGGAAGCACGTGTCCAGCAGCGCGCCCGTCGGGGCCGTCTCCGCGCCCTCGGCCACCTCGTACGGCGGCGACGACGCGTAGCTCAGCGCGAGCGGGCGGTCGCCCTCGCTCGAGGGGCCGGAGAAGTCGACGTAGTACGCGTCCGACCAGCCCGAGACGACCTTGACCCCGTTGGCGCGCAGGGCCGTCCAGTAGTCGGCCCAGCCGTCCTCGCCGAAGCGCGCGACGGTCGCGAGGAGGAAGGCGAGCCCGGGCGACGACGTCGCGGGGTTCGTCACGACCAGCAGGTCCCGGTAGGCGGGATCCGCCAGCTGCTCGAGCGTCGTCGGCTCGGCCAGCCCCTGCTCCGCGAACCACTCGTGGTCGACGTTGATGCACACGTCGCCCACGTCGACCGCGGTGAGGTGGTGGTCGTCGTCGACGGCGTACTGCGCGGCGTCGGCGGGCTCGGCCGGGCTCTCGTACGGCTCGAGGACGCCCTCGGCGACCGCGCGGCTCGCGAAGGTGCTGTCGATCCCGTAGACGACGTCGCCCAGCGGGGCGTCCTTCGTGAGGATCAGCTGGTTGACGAGCGCGCCGCCGTCGCCGGGCGCGCGGGTCTCGAGCGTGAGGCCCGTCTCCTCCTCGAACGCCGCGATCGTCTCGTCGCTCAGCGCGAACGAGTCGTGCGTGACGAGGACGACGGTGCCGCCCGGCGACGCCCCGGCGTCGGGTGAGCGGCCGGGCTCGGCGTCGTCGTCGGCGCCGATGGCCGAGCACGCGGCGAGCGGCAGCAGCGCGAGCACGGCGACGGGCGCGAGCCGGCGACGGCCCGTGCGCTGGTGGTCGGCGAGGGTTCTCGCCATGGCTCCTCCTCTGGTGGCAGGAGGGGGACGCCACCCCGCCGCCGCGGGCGCGAGCGCACCCGTGGACGACGCGGCCGACGTCGAAGACGTCCCGACTCCCTACGCCGGCATCACCCGGATCAGGTTCGAGGGTCTGCGGTCACCCGCACTCTCAGCGTCCGTGCCCGGTCTCCCGGCGACGCTCCCCTGTCGTTCGGGGCGAGCCTACCGCCGTCGGCGGCCGGGACAGGTCGCGCGCGGCTGGATACGCTCACGGCACCGGGCCCCGCCACCCACGGAGGACGACCATGTCGCTCGTCGCACAGCTCTTCGCCGGGACCCACGCGGAGGCGCTCGCCCGCGCGGACGCCCTCGACGCGGGCGACGAGCCCGACGACGCGACGTCGGCGCTCGACGTCGCCCTGACTCCCGTCGACCTCGAGGTGCTCGGCGAGATCGCGGCGAAGGCGGTGCGCTTCGGCAGCGGCGACCTCGAGGTCGCCGAGGTCGACCTCGACCACGAGCTCCTCTTCCGCCTCCCGCCCTTCCTGTGCGAGGTGCTCGCGCAGCTCGACGAGCCCGAGGACCCGGACGCGCCGGGCGAGGTCGCCGAGGCGTGGGCCGCGTCGGAGGAGATGAGCGCCGAGGGCGAGGACCTGCTGCCGCTCGTCCGTGAGATCACGGGCCTCGTCGCGGCCGCGCACGGGGCCGGCCAGGACGTCTACCTCTGGGTCGAGCCGACCTGATCCGGCGCTCGCCGGGCCGGGAACGCCGCGGTGACCTAGCGTGACGCCGTGATCGCCTTCGACGGTGGTGGCGCCGTCTTCGCGGCGATCGGCGTGGCCACCCTGGCCGCCGCCGTCCTGCCGCGCGCACTCCACCGCGCGCCGGTCTCGATGCCGGCCGTGTTCCTCGGCTTCAGCATCCTCGCGTTCACGCTGCTGCCCGCCCTGCCGGACCCGGACCCTGTCGCGCACCACCCCGTCGCGCTCCATCTCACCGAGGTGTGCGTCGTCGTCTCGCTCATGGGTGCGGGGCTGGCGATCAACCGGCCCCTGGGCTGGCGGCGCTGGGGCACCACGTGGCGGCTGCTCGGCATCACGATGCCGCTCTCGATCCTCGCGGTCGGCCTGCTCGGCTGGTCGATGCTCGGGCTCGGGGTCGCCTCGGCGGTCCTGCTCGCGGCCGCGGTCGCCCCGACCGACCCGGTGCTGGCGTCCGAGGTGCAGGTCAGCGAGCCGACCGCGGAGCCGGGCCAGGACGACGACGAGGCGCGCTTCGCCCTCACGGCGGAGGCCGGCCTCAACGACGGGCTCGCCTTCCCCTTCACCTACGCCGCTATCGCGATCAGCGTCGCCGGCCCGGCGCTCGGCGGCTGGCTGGGCGGCTGGGTGCTGGTGGACGTCCTGTGGCGGATCGCCGTCGGCGTGCTCGTGGGCGCGGCCGTGGGCTGGGCGCTCGGTCGGCTCTTCTTCTCCGGCTTCGCGCGCCGTCGGCACCTCAGCGAGCACGCCCAGGGCTTCGTCGCGCTCGCGGCGACCTTCCTCGCCTACGGAGCCGTGGAGCTCGCGGAGGGCTACGGCTTCGTCGCGGTGTTCGTGTGCGCCGTCGCGCTGCGCGCCGTCGAGCGGCACGACGAGTACCACGGCGTGCTGCACTCGTTCGTCGAGCAGGTCGAGCGCCTGCTCACCGTCGCCGTCGTCGTGCTGCTCGGCGGGGCGGTCGCGCGCGGCCTCTTCGACGACGTCGGCTGGGTCGAGGTCGCGTTCGCCCTGGTGTTCCTGCTCGTGGTCCGGCCCCTGACCGGGCTCGTCGGGCTGGCCCGCGGCCGGACCGGGCGGCGCGAGCGGGGCGTCATCGCCTTCTTCGGCGTCCGGGGCGTCGGGTCGCTCTTCTACGTGGCGTACGCGCTGGAGCACGGCGACTTCCCGGACGCCGAGCGCCTCTGGGCCGTCGTCGGCCTCGTCGTCCTCGGCTCGATCGTGGTCCACGGCGTCGCGGCGACGCCGGTCATGGCCCGGCTCGACCGCGCCCGCGAGAGGCGCGCGGAGCAGGGTGACGGCGACGTCGCCCACACCGCCGTCTGACGCCCGCGCCGGCGCACCGCCGCACGTCGCGGTCGCGCCGCCGCGGCACTAGCGTGGCCGCAGGATCGATCATCACAGGAGGAAGCGTGCGCGAGTCCGAGAAGGAGACCCTCGTCGCCAAGGGCGCGGGGCTGGCGATCGCCCTGGGCGCGGCGTGGCTCGCCAACCAGGTCATCGACCGTGGGTGGAGCAAGGTCCTCGGTCACAAGCCGCCGAAGGCGGAGGACCCGGGCGACGCCCGCTTCGGCGAGGTGCTCGCGGCCGCCGCGATCACGGGCGCCATCGTCGCGCTCGCGCGCGTGTTCGCCGCCCGCGGCACCGCCAAGCTCATCAAGTAGACCCCCGCACGCACGGCCACGGCCGCCGTCGCGCCGCGACTCACTCGCGCTCGGCGCGGTCGGCGGCCTCCATGTCCCGCGTCAGCTCGTCGACGACGAGCAGCTCGTTGCGGACCTTGCCCGTCCGGTAGCCGGCGCGCGAGACCATGTGCGCCGCGACGGGTGACGTGAGCATCTGGAACAGCACCACGAGCACGAGCATCCAGAGCACGTGCCCGTCGCGCAGCCGCAGCCCGAGACCCAGCATGAGCAGGACGAGGCCGAGCACCTGCGGCTTGGCGGCCGTGTGCATGCGCGCGAGCAGGTCCGGGAACCGCAGGAGGCCGACGCCGGCCGAGAAGGCGAGCAGCGAGCCGCCGAGCAGGCACAGCGCCGCGAGCACGTCGAGCACGGTCGTCCACGTGGAGGCGCTCACGAGACCTCCCCGTGCGCGAGCCCGCCGTGGTGCTCCTCGTCGACCGATCGGCGCTGGGCGTCGTCGGCCTCGATCCGCTCGTTCTCGAGCGCCGCGAGCTCGTCGCGCGTGAGGATGCGGCCCTCGCCCTCGGGCTCGACGGCGGCGAACCGCGCGACGGTCACGGACGCCACGAAGCCCACGAGCGCGAGCACGACGAGGATCGGCACCGTGTCGATGCGTCGCGACCACGCGGCCTCGAGGGCGATGGCGCCGACGAGGGCCCCCGTGAGGATGTCGAGCGCGATGGCGCGGTCGAGCATGCTCGGGCCCTTCTCGGCGCGGACGAGCGCGAGCACCGCGGCGGCGCCGAGCAGCGCGCCGCACACGAGGACGACGACGGTCATCGCTCACCTCCCGTGGTGGCGGCCTGGACGGCCCGGGGCTGCGGCCGGCGCGGCAGGTCGACCTGGTCGAGCTCCTCGTCGGACGCGAGGGCGCGCAGCACCCGGGACTCGGTGTCGAGCACGTGCTGCCGCGCGCCGTCGACGCCGCCCACCGAGTCGACGTCGAGCACGTGCACGTAGAGCATCCCCGAGATGCGGTGCGCCTCGACGACGACGGACCCGGGCACCAGCGAGCACAGCTGCGCCGTGAGGGTCAGGTACAGGTCCGAGTGGCTGCGGAGCTGGACCGCGATGACCGCGCTGCGCGGGGTGCGCCGCGGGTCGAGCGCGAGCCACGCGACCTGCGCGCTCGCGACCACGAGGTCGACCACGAAGCGGTGCACGAGGTAGAGCAGCGCCGGCACGTGCACGTGCCCGTGGAACTCGACGCGCGGCATCCGGAGCAGGCGCAGCGCGACGACGGCGACGAGGGCGCCGGACAGCACGTTGGCCCAGCTGAGGTCGCCCCACAGGAGCACCCACACGGCCGTGAGCCACGCCACGGCGACGAACGGCACGCCGGTGCTGCGCCGGCGCGGGTGCAGGCTCACCGGTCGTCCCCCTCGGTCGCGTCCTCGGCCTCGGCACCGGCCCCGGCCTCCTCGGCGACGTCGGCGGACTGGCCCTCGCCGCGCGCGCCGTCGGGCAGGACCGCCTGGACGTACTGCGCCGGGTCCCGCAGGGTCGCGGCGGCCCGCTCGGTGTACGCGAACAGCGGCCCGGCGACCACGGTGAGGCCCACGCCCACGACGACGAGCGCCGCGGCCGGGCCGACCATGCCGGCGGGCAGGCGCGTCGCGGGCGGCGTCACGGGCGCCGTCTGCCAGAACGCCTTGTTCCACGCCTTGACGATCGCGTAGAGCGTGAGCAGCGACGTCAGCGCCGCGGCCCCCACGAGCGCGTACGCGAGCGGGGTGCCGACGTCGACGCCGGCCTGGAGCAGCCCCGCCTTGCCGAGGAAGCCGGAGAACGGCGGGATGCCCGCGAGGTTCATGGCGGGCACGAAGAAGAGGACGGCGAGCAGGGGCGCGATCTTCGCGAGCCCGCCGAGGTCGTCGAGCGAGGTCGAGCCGCCGCGCCGCTCGACGAGGCCCACGACGAGGAAGAGCGTCGTCTGCACCGTGATGTGGTGCGCGACGTAGAAGATCGCCGACGCCAGGCCCTGGTCGGTCGACAGCGCGATCCCGAAGATCATGTAGCCGATGTGGCTGACCAGCGTGAACGAGACGAGTCGCTTGATGTCGTTCTGCGCGACGGCGCCGAGGATGCCGACCACCATCGTCGCGAGCGCGACCCACAGCAGCAGGGTGTCGGCGCGCCCGTCGGGGAAGAGCAGGGTCTGCGTGCGGATCACCGCGTACACGCCGACCTTGGTGAGCAGGCCCGCGAACACCGCGGTCACGGGCGCGGGCGCCGTCGGGTAGGAGTCGGGCAGCCACGCCGACAGCGGGAACACGGCGGCCTTGATGCCGAAGGCGAGCAGGAGCAGCAGCTGGAGCGCGAGCTGGACCGCCGGGTCGACCTCGGGCAGGCGCTCGGCGAGCTGCGCGAGGTTGACCGTGCCCGTGGCCGCGTACACGAGCGCGATCGCGAGCAGGAAGATCACGGACGACGCCAGCGACACGACGACGTAGATGGTGCCCGCGCGGATGCGCTCGCCCGTGCCGCCGAGCGTGATCAGCACGTACGACGCCGCCAGCAGGATCTCGAAGCCGACGTAGAGGTTGAAGAGGTCGCCCGAGAGGAAGGCGTTCGCGACGCCCGCGGTGAGCACCAGGTAGGTGGGGTGGAAGATCGCGATCGGGGTCTCGGCGTCCCCGTCCTCGACGCCCTGCGCGAGCGAGTAGAGCAGGACGCAGAGGGTCACGGCCGAGGAGACCGTGAGCATGAGCGCCGAGAGCCGGTCCGCGACGAGGTCGATCCCCACGGGCGCCGCCCAGCCGCCGACGTCGAGCACGAGCGGTCCGTCGTCGACGGCGCCGAGCAGGACGACCGAGGAGACGAGCACGGCGCTCAGCGCGACGACGCTGATGACGCCCTGCGCGCGCCCGTGGCGCCACAGCGCGAGCGCCAGGCCGGCCGCGAACAGCGGCACGACGACGGGCAGCGGGACCACCCAGGTGAGGTCGGTCGTGTTCACCGCGCCCCACCCCCCGGCGAGCCGTGCGAGCCGCGGGCCGCGGCCGCCTCGTCGAGCGTCTGGTGCAGCGCACCCTGGTCGACCGGCCCCGTCTCGTCGCGGACCAGCGCCGCGTCCTCGTCGAGGGTCGTCGTGACCTCGGCGTCGGCGTCCTCGAACGCGGCCTGGTCGGCGGCGGCGCGGCGCGCCGTGCGGCGGTCCTCGAGGTCGTCCTGCACCTCGTCGTGGCGGTTGAGCTGCCACGACCGGTACGCCATCGCGAGCAGGAACGCCGTCATGCCGAGCGTGATGACGATCGCGGTGAGCACCATCGCCTCGGGCAGCGGGTCGGTCATCCGGTCCTCGGGCGTCAGGCCGATGATCGGGGCGCCGCCCGCGCGGCCGCCCGCGACGAGGAAGAGCAGGTTCACCGCGTTCCCGAGCACGATGACGCCGAGCAGCACGCGCGACAGGCTGCGCTCGAGGAGCAGGTACACGCCGACCGTGACGAGCACGACGATCGTCGCGACGAGCGCGAGGCTGGGACTGGTGTCGATCACGCGCCACCTCCGCCGGTCGGGACGTGCTGGGTGGCCAGCGTCGTGGTCTCGGCCGCGAGGCCGTGGGTCTGCGGCGCGACGGGGAGCTCGTCGCTCACGTCGGCCGTGCCGGCCTCCTCGCTCTGCCGGTCGATCTCGGCGCCGAGGCTGCGCAGGATGTCGAGCACGAGGCCGATGACGACGAGGAAGACGCCGACGTCGAAGAAGAGGGACGTGACGAGCTTGACCGCGCCCAGCACGGGGAGCGTGAACTCGATGATCACGCTCTGCAGCACGGAGCCGCCCGCGAGGATCGCGACGAGCCCGACGCCCGCCGAGAGGAAGAGGCCCGAGCCGAGCAGCAGGCCGGGGTGGACGGGGGCGGCCTCGCCGAGCTCGTACCGGCCGCCGGCGAGGTAGCGCACGATGAGCGCGATGCCCACGACGAGGCCCGCGGCGAAGCCGCCGCCCGGCGCGTTGTGGCCCGAGAACAGCAGGAAGACCGCGAAGACGATCATCGAGTGGAAGAGCATGCGCGTGGTGATCTCGAGGATCACCGAGCGGCGCTGCGGCGCGAGGGTGCGGCCGCCGCGCAGCCACTCGCGCTGACGGTTGTCCCCGAGCGCGGGAGCCACGGGGCCGCGCCGGCGCCGGGCCGTCGTACCGCCGTCCGCGGCCTCGGCGTCGGCGTCGTCGTCCACGCGCGCCGAGGCCTCCGCGTGCGCGAACCCGCGTCGGCGCAGCGCGGCCATGGGGTCGCCGCCCCGGTCCCAGACGAGGCGGTCGCCCTCGACGTCGCGCGTGCGCAGCACGTCGCCGCTGCGCCGGCTGAGGAAGATGAGCGACGCGACGCCGGTCGCCGCCACGAGCAGCACCGAGATCTCGCCCATGGTGTCCCACGCGCGGATGTCGACGAGCGTGACGTTGACGATGTTCTTGCCGCCGCCGTAGACGTAGGCCTCCTCGGGGTAGTCGACCGAGACGGGCACGTGCACGCGCGCGTTGGGGACGACGAGGGCGAGGGCCCCCACGGTGAGTCCGACGGCCGCGCCGATCGCGAGCCGGACCCAGCGGCTCGCCGCGAGCGGGCGCACGGAGAAGTACGCGGGCAGGCGCCGCAGCACGAGGACGAAGACGACGAGCGTGATGGTCTCAACGAGCACCTGGGTGAGCGCGAGGTCCGGCGCGCCGTGGAGCACGAAGAGCGCGCCGACGCCGTACCCGCTGACGCCCGCGAGGACGACCGCCTTGAGCCGGCGCCGGGCGCGAGCGGCGAGGACGGCCGAGACCGCGGTGAGGGCGCCCGCGACGAGCTGGACGGGCGTGTCCCACGCACGCACGGCCGGGTCGTCGAGCACCGGGCCCGTGAGCAGCGCGCCGGTGCCGAGCACGACGAAGACGACGAGGATCGTACCGAGGTACAGGGGCAGCGAGCCTCGCTGCGTGACGGCGGTGACGTCGGCGGCGAGGTCGTCCAGGCGCCGCATGGTGCGCCGGTAGACGGTGTCCGCCTCGAGCGGGACCGACACGCGCGCCTGGGCACGCTCGACCGCCGCGCGCCGGAGGAAGAGGGCGCCGCCGAGCGCGAGGATGACCACCGTCAGCCCGAGCGCGGGCGTGGGGCCGGCCCACAGGACGAGGTGGCCCGGGTCGCCGGGGAGCGTGTCCGCGTACGGGCTGAGCAGCTCCTCGCCGAAGGACGGGACGAGCGCCGCCGCGAGACCGAGCATCGCGAGCACGGCCGCGGGGACGACGAGGACGAGCGAGGGCCGGCTCACCGTGACGGGATCCTCGACGGCGAGCGCGCCGGCCGGCGCCGGCTCGCCGCCCGCGGGCACGACGGCGGGCGCCTCGCGCACCGGCGTCGACGGCCGGTCGGGCCGCTTGCGCGCGAACGCGCCCCACCAGAACCGCAGGCCGTAGGCGACCGTGAGCGCCGAGCCGAGCACCATGGCCGCGACGACGAGGGCGCCCGGCACCGTGCCGACGTCGTGCAGCAGCGCCTCGAGCGCCGCCTCCTTGGCGACGTAGCCGGCGAACGGCGGGAGGCCGATCATCGACGCCGTCGCGAGCGCGCCGGTCGCGGCGGTGATCGGCAGCTCGCGGCCGACGCCCGAGAGGCGGCGCAGGTCGCGCGTCCCCGTCGCGGCGTCGACGACGCCGACCGTGAGGAACAGCGAGGCCTTGAACATCGCGTGGGCGCCGAGCATCGCGATGCCGGCGAGAGCAGCGGCCCGGGACCCCGACCCGACGAGCATGATCAGCAGGCCGAGCTGGCTCACCGTGCCGAAGGCGAGCACGAGCTTGAGGTCGTACTGCCGCAGCGCGCGGTAGCCGCCGTGCACGAGCGTCCAGCTGCCGAGGCCGAGGACGACGACCTGCCACGCGGTGAGCTCGGCGAAGCCGGGGGCGAAGCGCGCGACGAGGTACACGCCGGCCTTCACCATCGCGGCGGCGTGGAGGTAGGCGGAGACCGGCGTCGGCGCCGCCATCGCCGACGGCAGCCAGAAGTGCAGGGGGACCAGCGCGGACTTGCTCACGGCGCCGAGCAGCAGCAGCACGACGGCGACCGTCACCGCGGTGCCGGCGGGCGGGGAGGCGAGGACCTCGGAGATCCGGTACGTCCCTGCGGTCTCGCCGACGAGGACCATCCCCACCAGCATCGCGAGGCCGCCCGCGGTCGTGACGATGATCGCCTGCATCGCGGCGCGGCGCGACGCCTTGCGGTCCGCGTAGTGGCCGATGAGCAGGTACGAGAAGACGGTCGTGAGCTCCCAGAACACGTAGAGGAGCAACATGTCGTCGGTGGTGACGACGCCGAGCATCGAGCCGGCGAAGGCGACGAGCACCGCGCCGAAGCGGCCCAGCCCCGAGGCCGACGAGGAGAAGTAGGCCGAGCAGTAGACGAGCACGAGCGCGCCGACCCCGCCGACCAGCAGCACCATGAGCCACGAGAGCGTGTCGAGCCGGAACGCCAGCTCCATGCCGAGCTGGGGCACCCACTCGACCACCTCGACCGGGCCGTCGCCGGCCATGACGGCCCGCGTGTGGCTCAGCGCCCACACGGCGGCCGACGCGGGCGCGAGGGCGAGCACGAGGAAGACCCGTCGGCCGAGCACCCGGGCCAGTGCGGGCGCGCCGAGGGCCACGAGCAGGTGGACCGCGAGCAGCAGCAGCACGTCCGGCTCCGTCCTGTCAGGGCGGGTGGTCGGTCGGTCGTTCAGGAGGCCCGCAGCGGGTGCGCGAGGGCAGGCCCGCCGGGGCCGGTCGTGTCGGTCGATGGTGACGGGGAGCCCCGCCTGCCCCCGGGGCGCGGTGCACCCCGGGACGCGGCCCAGTCTACCGGCCGCCTCAGGCGTCCCCCCGCGCTGGGCAAACGCTTGGCAAACGAACGGCGGACCGAGGACCTCGGCCGGCGCGCGGGGCGCCAGGACCCGGCCTAGCGTCGACGGGTGACCGACGACGGAGGGACGACGGCATGACGACGACGACGGTGACCACGGCCGAGGTGCTCACGGACGCGTTCGGGCGCGTCCGGGACGCGGTGCACGCCGCGGTGGCGGACCTCTCGACCGACGACCTCGCCCGGCCGCCCGCGCCCGGCGCCAACACCGTCGCCTGGCTCGTGTGGCACCTCACGCGCGTGCAGGACGACCACGTCGCGGACGCCTTCGGCGGCACCCAGGTGTGGTCCGACGAGGGCTGGGCCGAGCGCCTCGACCTGCCCCTGCCGCGCGACGCGACGGGCTACGGCGCGCGCCCCGAGGACGTCCTCGCGGTGCGCGCGCCCGCCGACCTCCTGCTCGGCTACCACGACGCCGTCCACGCGCGGACGGTGGCGCTGGTCGCCGGGGTCGGGGCCGACGACCTCGCGCGCGTCGTCGACGCGTCGTGGGACCCGCCCGTGACGCTCGCCGTCCGGCTGGTGAGCGTCATCGAGGACGACCTCCAGCACGCGGGTCAGGCCGCCTACGTGCGCGGGCTGCTGCTGCGCACCTGACGGACGCCCCGCGGGGACCCGGCGGCGGTCCCGGGCGGGCGTCGGCCGAGCGGCTAGCGTGGCGCCGTGAGCCCGCTCCAGATCGTCGCGCTGCTGCTCGCCCTCGTCGCGACGGTCGTCGGGGTGTGGGTCTTCACGCTCGGCCTGCGCGCGATCGTCCGGACGGTCCGCCGCGGCGGGCCCGCCGCCGGGCGCACCGACCACCCGGGCCGCCGGACCTGGCTCGTGGTGCGCGAGGTGCTCGGCCACGGGCGGTTCCAGCACCGCCCGTTCGTCCGCGTCGCGCACTGGGCCGTCATGGTCAGCTTCCCGGTGCTCTTCCTCACGCTGGTCTCGGCGTACGGCCAGATCGTCGACCCGACGTTCGTGCTGCCGGTCGTCGGGCACCTCCTGCCGTTCGAGTGGCTCGTCGAGGTGTTCGCCTGGCTCGGCCTGCTCGGCATCGTGGTGCTCGTCGTCGTGCGGCAGCGCGAGCACCCGCGACGCGGGCGGTCCGCCGCGGGCCGGCCGTCCGCGGCGGTCGCGACGCCCGTGGGCGACGAGGCGCCGCCCGGGCGCCGCGCGTCGCGGTTCTTCGGCTCGAACGTCGGCCAGGCGTACTTCGTCGAGGCGATCATCGGCGCCGTCGTCGTGTGCGTGCTGCTGCTGCGCGGGCTCGAGTACGCGCTGGCGGTGCAGCAGGCGACGTTCGGCTGGTTCGCGTACGAGCCGCTGCCGTCCGAGGCCGAGCTCGCGTTGGTCACGATCGTCCCGCCCACCATCCACTTCCCGCTGACCGCGTGGTTCGGGCAGTGGTTCACCGGGCTGGACCCCGCCACGCTCGGCACCGCCATCGTCGTCGTCGCGCTGCTGAAGATCCTCACCTCGATGCTGTGGATGGTCGTCGTCGGGCGTCGGCCGGCGATGGGTGTCTCGTGGCACCGGTTCCTCGCGGTGGTCAACGTGTGGGCGCGGCGCGAGGTCGACGGTCGGCCCGCGCTCGGCCCGCTGCCGCCGGTGCGCGTCGGCGGCGAGGCGGTCGACTTCGACAAGGTCGACGAGCTGCCCGAGGACGCGCGGCTCGGCGTCGGGCGCATCGAGGACTTCACGTGGAAGGGCCTGCTCGACTTCTCGACGTGCACCGAGTGCGGGCGCTGCCAGGAGCAGTGCCCCGCGTGGAACACGGGCAAACCGCTCTCGCCCAAGCTCGTCGTCACGGCGCTGCGCGACCACGCCTACGCGACGGCGCCGTGGCTCCAGGTCGCCGCCAACGCGTCGACCGAGCCCGCCGGGCACACCGCGACCACAGGCCACGTGCCCGTGCCGTGGGCACTGGGCGCCGCGCCGACGCCCGCCCCCGACGCCCACGCCGACCTCGACGTCCTCTCCCTCGTGGGCGACGTCGTCGACCCGCAGGCGCTGTGGGACTGCACGATGTGCGGCGCGTGCGTGCAGCAGTGCCCGGTCGACATCGAGCACGTCGACCACGTCGTCGACCTGCGGCGCAACCAGGTGCTCATGGAGTCGGCGTTCCCCGACGAGCTCGGCCCGATGTTCACCAAGCTCGAGCGGCAGTCGAACCCGTGGGGCCTGCCCGCGCGCCAGCGGCTCGACTGGGCGAAGGGCCTGCCGTTCGCGGTGCCGGTCGTCGGGCGCGACGTCGAGGACGCGTCCGAGGTCGACTACCTGTTCTGGGTCGGCTGCGCCGGCGCGTACGAGGACCGGGCGAAGAAGACCACGCGCGCGGTCGCCGAGCTGCTCGACCTCGCGGGCGTGAGCTTCGCCGTGCTGGGCGACGGCGAGTCCTGCACGGGTGACCCGGCGCGCCGCGCGGGCAACGAGTTCCTCTTCCAGATGCTCGCGCAGGCGAACGTCGCGGCGCTCACCGAGGCGAAGGCGCAGCGCATCGTCGTGACGTGCGCGCACTGCTTCAACACGATCGCGCGCGAGTACCCGCAGGTCGGCGGCCGGTACGACGTCGTCCATCACACCGAGCTGCTCGACCGGCTCGTGGGCGAGGGTCGCCTGACGCCGGTCGCGCGACCCGCCGACGGCGACGCCGGTACGGAGGATGCGGCAGGTGCGGCGGCTGCGGCGGGGAGCACCGAAGACGTCGTGACCTACCACGACCCCTGCTTCCTCGGCCGGCACAACGACATCTACACGCCGCCGCGCGAGCTGCTCGGCGCGCTGCCCGGGGTGCGGCTGGCCGAGATGCCGCGCACGCGCGAGCGGTCCTTCTGCTGCGGCGGCGGCGGCGCGCGCGTGTGGATGGAGGAGACGACCGGGACCCGCATCGGCACCGACCGCGCGGCCGAGGCGCTCGCGACGGGCGCGTCCGCGATCGCCACCGCGTGCCCCTTCTGCACGATCATGCTCACCGACGGCGTCGCCGCGGCGTCGGAGGCCGCGCCGGGCGAGGGCGGCGCTGCGGCCGCCAAGCCCGAGGTGCTCGACGTCGCGCGCCTGCTGCTCGACGCGGTCCGGCCGCCCCAGCCCTGAGCGGGGCGCCGGCGGCGGGTCGGCGACCTCTCGCCACTCTCAACGTATAGAGCACCCGGGGGCTTGCGGCAAGGCCCCCCTCACGGCGAAGAATCGCCGCCCTCAGCCACCTCACGCAGACGGGCGGACGCCGTGAACCCCCTCGCCACCAGCGCCTTCGACCTCCCGGACCACCTCGCAGCCAAGCGCGACCCCGCGCTCGTCGAGCTGGACGAGCGGCACTTCGCCGCGATCGCCGCGAGCCTGGACCAGCAGGTCGCCGAGCTCGCCGACCGCCTCGACGCGCGCCGCCGCGAGCCGGGCCGCTCGGGCACCGCGGCGCTCGAGCGCGACCAGGGGGTGCACCGCCTGAGCGCGCGACTGCGGATGCTGCGCCGCTTCGGCCTCGACCTCTGCCTGGGCCGCATGGTCCCTGCCGACGGCGAGCCCGTGTACGTGGGCCGCGTCGGCCTGACCGACGCGGACGGGGCGCGGCTCCTCGTCGACTGGCGCACGCCCGCGGCCGAGCCGTTCTTCGGCGCGACCCACGCGGACCCCAGGGGCCTGCGCAGCCGACGGCGGTACCGCTGGACCGCAGGCCGCGTGAGCGACTACTGGGACGAGGTGTTCACGCCGGAGGGCCTGGACGGGCGCGTCGCCCTCGACGACCAGTCGGCGTTCGTCGCGAGCCTCGCCGCGCACCGGTCGGGCCGCATGCGCGACGTGCTCGGCACCATCCAGGCCGACCAGGACGCGATCATCCGGGCCGGCTCGCACGGGACGCTCGTGGTCGACGGCGGCCCGGGCACCGGCAAGACTGTCGTCGCGCTGCACCGCGCGGCATACCTCCTGCACGCGGACCCGCGGGTCGGGCACCGGCGCGGCGGCGTGCTCGTCGTCGGGCCGAGCCGGCCCTACCTGGCGTACGTCGCCGACGTGCTGCCCGGCCTGGGCGAGGAGGGCGTGCGCACGTGCACCCTGGCCGACCTCGTGCCCGAGGGCGCGGCGGCGCCGCCCGAGGCCGATCCCGAGGTCGCCCGCCTGAAGTCCGACCTCGCGATGGTCGGTGCGCTCGAGCCGGCCGTCCGCTTCCACGAGAACCCGCCGACGGCGCCGCTCGCGCTGACAACGCCGTGGGGAGACGTCGAGGTCACGAGCGCCGCGTGGGCCGAGGCCTTCGCCGCGCCGGACCCGGGCACGCCTCACAACGAGGCGCAGGACGTCATCCTCGAGGCGCTGCTCGACCTGCTCGTCGACGCCTCCGACGACGAGGAGGTCCCGGCCGAGCAGCTGCGCCGGGCGCTGCGCCGCGACCTCGCGCGCGCCGTGGCCCGCGCCTGGCCGCTGCTCGAGGCGACCGACGTCGTCGGCGACCTGTGGACCGTGCCCGCCTACCTCCGGCTGTGCGCGCCGTGGCTCACGCGGGACGAGGTGCGCGCGCTCCAGCGCTCCGACCCGCACGCGTGGACGCGGGCGGACCTCCCGCTGCTCGACGCCGCCCGGCGCCGGCTGGGCGACCCGGAGGCATCGCGACGTCGCCGCCGCGCCGAGGCGACGGCCGCCGTCGAGCGCGCGCGCATGGCCGACGTCGTCGCCGACCTGGTCGCGGCCGACGACTCCGAGCTGCTGGTCATGTCCATGCTGCGCGGCGAGGACCTGCGTCGCGCCCTCGTCGACCCTGGAGCCCTGCCCACGGCGGACCCGGACGTGCTCGCAGGACCCTTCGCGCACGTCGTCGTCGACGAGGCGCAGGAGCTCACGGACGCGGAGTGGCAGATGCTGCTCGCGCGGTGCCCGTCGCGGAGCCTCACCGTGGTCGGCGACCGGGCGCAGGCGCGCCACGGGTTCACCGAGTCGTGGGCGGAGCGCCTCGAGCGGGTCGGTCTGCGCGACGTGCGCCTCGCCTCGCTGAGCATCAACTACCGCACGCCCGAGGAGGTCATGGCCGCCGCCGAGCCGGTCATCCGCGCGGCGCTGCCCGACGCGAACGTGCCGACGTCGGTGCGGCGCGGCGGCGCACCCGTGCTCCACGCGCCCGCGTCCGAGCTCGACGCGGTCCTCGGGCGGTGGCTCGCCGAGCACGGCGGCACGGCGTGCGTCGTCGGCGACCCGACGTTCGTCGCGACCGAGCGCGTGCGGTCGCTCGCGCCCGAGACGACGAAGGGCCTCGAGTTCGACCTGGTCGTGCTCGCGGACCCGGCGACCTGGGATGACGGCGCCGCGGGCGAGGGTGCGATCGAGCGCGCGGTCGACCGCTACGTGGCGATGACCCGCGCGACGCAGCAGCTCGTGGTGCTCGACGGCGGCAGGTGAGGCCGCCGGGGGACGGCGCGGCTAGAGGTCCGCCGGGTCGACGATGAAGTCCATCTGGTCGGTGATCTCCCCGCCGACCGCCTTGTGGACCGCGCGGGTCAGGGCGATGACCAGCGGCGTCGCCCGCCCGCGCGCGACCTTGTGCTGGAGCGACGGGCGCTCCTGCTCGCGGTCGGCGAGGTCGGTCGGCTCCCAGCGGACGCGGTACGCGACGGCGCCCTGGGCGGCCCACGGGACCTGCGCGATCACGGGCGGCACGCGCGTCTCGCCCGCCACCTCGAGCGCGATCATGCCGTCGAGGTCGAGGTCGGCGAGCGCGCCGTAGCCGGTCATGGGCGGCGGGTCGGTGAGCGCGCTGATGTCGTGGTCGTCGGCCGCGGCGTGCAGGCCGCGCCGCATCTCGGGCGTGAGCCGGTCGGTGCCGGGCACGGGCTCGGCGTGCCGGCGCGGTCCCGCCCACTGCGGCGTCGGGAGGTTGAGGTAGGCGCGCGGCAGCGCCTGGCGCATCACCGTGAGCGCGGCCTCGGGCTCGAGCCAGATGTCGGTCCAGACCGTGAGGTCGACGGCGGCCGCCGGGTCGGGCACCAGCAGGGCGGACGGGCTCCCGCCCCGCGCGCTCGTCCGCACCGCCCCGCCCAGGCGCCGGGCGGCGGCCAGCAGCCACGCGACCGTGCGCTCCTCGTCGCGCACCGGGAGGCCCTCGGGGAACGCGCGTCGCATCCCGTCCCGGTCGCCGCCGTACGGGAACGGCCGGTCGCCGCGCTCGACTGGCGCTACGACGACGTACGCGACCCCGGCCGCGGCGGGCAGCCCGAGCGCCGCGGCCGCGACCTTGTCCACCGTGTACGGCCCCTCGAGCACCGAGTGGCGCGAGAGCCGCAGCGCCCCGGGCGGCGCCGTCGTGACCCGCAGGCCGCGCGCCCCGCCCGTGGGCCGGGGCGGCGCCGCGCTCGGCTCGCGCTCCCAGGCCGCGCGCGGGAACCGGCTCACGACCAGCGCCTCGACCTCGTCCGGCCCGACGTCGCCCGGCAGCACCAGCAGGTGATGGGCGACGACGTCGGCGGCGGTCGGGTCCAGGGCGGGGAACGGCATGCGGGGCACTCTAGGTCGCGTCTGTTGCGGGCGTGGGTCCTGCGTGTTGCCCGGCCCGGACGGGCTCAGACCTGCGTGCGATGGAAGTTCTGGAAGGAGCGCGAGGCCGTCGGGCCGCGCTGGCCCTGGTAGCGCGAGCCGTACGCGCTCGAGCCGTAGGGCTGCTCCGCGGCCGACGACAGCCGGAAGAAGCACATCTGGCCGATCTTCATGCCGGGCCAGAGCTTGATCGGCAGCGTCGCGACGTTGGACAGCTCGAGCGTCACGTGCCCCGTGAAGCCGGGGTCGATGAAACCGGCCGTCGAGTGCGTGAGCAGGCCGAGGCGGCCGAGCGAGGACTTGCCCTCGAGGCGCGCGGCGACGTCGTCGGGCAGCGTGACGGCCTCGTAGGTGGACCCGAGCACGAACTCGCCGGGGTGCAGGATGAACGGCTCGTCGCGCTCGACCTCGACCAGGCGCGTGAGGTCGGGCTGGTCCTGCGCCGGGTCGATGAACGGGTACTTGTGGTTGTCGAACAGGCGGAAGAACTTGTCGAGCCGCACGTCGATGCTCGACGGCTGGAGCATCGAGGGCTCGTACGGGTCGAGCAGGATCCGGCCGGAGTCGAGCTCGGTGCGGATGTCGCGGTCGCTGAGCAGCACGGCCACACGCTAGCGGGTGGGGGTCGGCGCCGGGCCCGGCCGTTCAGGCGCCGTCGGCCGCCGTCACCCTCGCGGCAGCAGGCGCGTCCCCGGCAGCACGGGCGCGGGCAGCGCGGCGCCCGGGTACCCCGGCACGACGCCGAACCGCTCGTCCGGGGCGCCTGCGATCTCGGCCTGCCACTGCGCACGCGCCGCGGCGACCTCGTCGTGGTCCGTGCCGATGAAGTTCCACCACATGACGACGCGCTCGCCGAGCGGCTCGCCGCCGAGCAGCAGGAGGCGCAGGTCCTCGCCGGGCTGCGCGCGCAGACGCACGCGCGACGGTCCGTCCTCACCCGCCGAGGGCAGGTACGCGAGCTCGGCGGGCACGACGACGCGCCCGGCCACCTCGAGCGTGCCCGTGTCCACGAGCAGCCCGTGCTCGAAGGCCGGGTCGAGGTCGAGCTCGAGCTCGCCGCCGGCCGGGACGCGCACCTCCGCCCCGACGAGCGGCGAGAAGGTGCGCACGGGCGACGTCGTGCCCGCGAGGGTGCCGAGGAAGACGCGCAGCTCGGCGCCCGGGGCGCCGTCGGGCGCGACGACGGGCGGCACGTAGTGGTCGAAGGCCGGGGCGGTGGCGCGGGCGTGCGCGGGGAGCAGGGTCCACAGCTGGACGCCGTGGAGCACGGTCGTCGCGGCCGTCGAGGTCTCCGAGTGCGCGATGCCGCGGCCGGCGGTCATGAGGTTCATCTCGCCCGGGCGGACCATCGCGTGCGTGCCGAGGCTGTCGCGGTGCTCGATCTCGCCGCTGAACAGCCAGCTCACGGTCTGGAGCCCGGTGTGCGGGTGGGGCGGGACGTCCATGCCGCCGGTGAGGGCGACGTCGTCAGGCCCGTAGTGGTCGGCGAAGCAGAAGGCCCCGACGAAGGAGCGCGCGCGCTGGGGGAGGGTGCGGCGCACGGTCATGGAGCGGACGCCGCCGAGCGGGACGTCGCGCGGGGTGAGCACCTCGACGCCCGTCGTGGCCGACGTGCAGACGAGCTCGCTGGGCGCCTGCTCGAGGTTCGTCACGTGCGCTCCTTCGGGTGCTCGCGGGCCGGCCGCCGCCGCCGCGCCGGGCGCCGGGGCTCGTCGTACGGTGACGCCATGGAGAACACCGGCGCCGCCCCCGACCTTCCGAGCGACGGCGAGGTGGAGGTGCCGGTGCAGGTACGACGTGACGGTTCACGGTACGTCGCGACGCTGCGCGGCGAGGAGGTCGGCGCGTCCTACGTGCGCGAGCACGGCGACCGCGTGACGTTCACGCACACCGAGGTCGACCCGGACGCCGAGGGCCACGGCATCGGCTCGACGCTCGTGCGCTGGGCGCTCGACGACGTCCGGTCGCGCGGCGCGAGCGTGGACCCGCAGTGCCCCTTCGTCGCCGCGTACATCCGCCGGCACCCGGAGTACCAGGACCTCGTCGCCTGACGACGGCGCACCGCGGGGCGGCGCGGGCAGGGCCGTCTCGCCCGGACAACGCGAAGGCCCCCCGGAGTAAGCGTCCGAGGGGCCCTGCGTGACCGTCAGCCGCGACCCCGGCGGACCGGGGGGCACGACCTCCGCTGCGGCGATGCGGCCGACCGTCCGTGCGGCGAGCCGCACGTCGGTCGGTGACGACCTGCCTCCCGGGCCCGTCGGACGCCTGCGTCGCCATCCACAGCCCGCCAGGTCACCCAGGCGGGACGGTCCGTCGTTCTCCGGTCGGCCGGCGGTGCGACACCCGTCCGGTCCAGGTCTCCCTGGTCCGGCGCCGGTCCCGCACTGCCGTTGGAGCAGTTGTAGACCCGTCCTGCGAGCGCTCACAAGGGACTCCGGCGGCCGAGTTTCGGCACGCCCTCCGTGCACAGCGCTGTCCACAGCTAGGCGCGCTCACGCGGGAATCTGTGCCCAACCCTGTGGACAAAATCTGTTCACAGCGGGCAGCGCGGACCCGGCGGGTGCGGCCCGCGGCGCCGGGTATGATCGGTCCGCGCGCCCGGCAGCCGGGCGCTCGCGGGTGTAGTTCAGTGGCAGAACTTCAGCTTCCCAAGCTGATAGCGCGGGTTCGATTCCCGTCACCCGCTCCGTCGTAGGAGGTCAGGCGCTTGTGGCGTCTACGTCCTACCTCTTCAGGACGCCCGCGAAGACCCGCTCGACACACCCCCATCGCCGCGTCAGCGGCGCAATCCGCCGGCCCTCCTCGGGTCCCTGGCGGGCCGCTGCACGAAGCCGGACGACGGGCGGTCGCTCGGGACGTTTCGGACCAAGACGGAGGCCGATCGGGCGCTCGCCCACAAGACGTCCCGGATGGCTCGCGGGCTGTGGCACGACCTCCGCCGCGGCGAGCAAGGGGGGTTGGCGACTACCGGCGGCGAATGCATCGCCTCCCCGCGAGGTCCTGGCCTACAGCGCGCGGGCTTTGTACATGCAGCCGCAGGAGCAGTGGATCGGCGCGCCACTACCGCTCGCACGAGCGGGCGGCCGAGAGCGGACTGTGCGTCTTGACGCACAGTCCGCTGCCGCGCGGGAGTGGGCTCTTCCGGAACTGATGGAGCGAGCGGGGCACGCCAGCTCGAGGGCGGCGTCGCACTGCCAACACACTGCCGACGACGCACTGAGGCGAGACACGAACCGCCTGACCGAGGCGCCGAGGCGCCGACAAGCCGCGCCCGAGTTGCCGCACGCGACTAAGTGATGACGCACGCGACTAAGTGATGATCCGCAGGGTCGCTTCGCCGTGCGCTGGGTCAAGGAGCGTGACCGATCCGCCGTTCCTTTGGGCCTCAACGAGGAGTCGGTAGACCTGCAGCGCCCTGTTGACCACCGTCGTCTTATTGACTTCTTCAGACTCCACCAGCCATGCCAGGTCAGTGGCTGCCCTGCGGTTCAGCTCAACGACCAGACGCCGCGGCGCCTCGGCCGCGCCGTCGCCGCCGTGACGCGAAGCAAGCGCTAGTGGCGAGCGCTCAGCCATGTCTCTCCTTCCGTGCTCAGTTGGGTACCCGAAGCTCATCGGCACGTGGCGTCCGGTGCCGCCGAGTCACCTCGACCAGCCAGCTTGAACGCTCACCCGGACACCCGGTGCTACCGAGACTATACCAACACCGACACGGTGTGTCACCGATGCTGACAGGGGCATGTCACCTGGACTACTCTCGGCTCCATGACCACCTCGATGCGGGCGTCGCGCCCACGACGTGACACAGCCCGGAGCGCGCGCGCACCGCCGGCCCTCGGGCCAACTTAGCGCCGGCGCACGTGGCTTCGCCCTTGTCCGGCTTTCCCTATTTGAGAGGCACTGCCATGACCCCAATCACCTGAAAGGACCACTCACATGCACGTCGCAACGAACGCCAGCGTCGCTCCTGGAATCCACGAGGAGTACGGCGGACCGGACCAGGACCCGCAGACCCGACAGCCGTTCGAAGTCGAGTGGAAGGGCGCCTCCAACGAAGTGCGGGTCGCAGCGGCCGCGCGCGTCGTGCCGCTCATTCTCGCGGTCGTGATTCTTCTCGCGGGCGGCTACTTCTGGACCATCGGCGGAGCGGCCATAGGCCTCTCCCTGATCGGCATCGGGGAGCCCGTCCTCTACATCTTCGCGAATAAATTCATCAAGAACTAACAGAGGGAGGGCTGACCCGAATAGGGCCAGCCCTCCCATCCACGGTGCAGCGGCCGAGCTCTCGGCGCCTGTGCTGCGCCGATGCGCCCAGTCGCGCGGCGCTGTGGTGACCTCCTGGAGCGTCAAGCAGCACGGCTCGCCGGGATGCGAGCTTGGCGGGCAATCGCAAGATTGCGGCACGGATCGTCCCGGCATCACGTTGGCGCGGCGGTCGAAACGACGCCTCGGCGATGAGTGCCTCTCCGGGTGGTCTTAACCCGTGAAACGCGCGGGGTCAGCGCTAGTGGCGTGCCACAACGTGCCACTAGCACGATCAGCAGCGTGCACCTCTATTCCGCTTCCGGAAGCATTCGAAGCCCCTGGCCTGCAGGTTCGTCCTCGTAGCAGGGCTGACGATCCGACGCTCTCAGCTTCCCAAGCTGATAGCGCGGGTTCGATTCCCGTCACCCGCCCCCAGCACCACCGCAGTCCGACGCCGCAGCGCGCACCTCGTCAGCCGCGCAGCGTGCCGATCCTGATGTTGTTGCCGAACGGGTCGCGCAGGCCCATGTCGCGGCCGTAGCCCATGTCCGTCGGCGGCTGCGTGATCTGCACCCCGGCGGACACGAGACGCTCGTGGACGCCGTCGACGTCGTCGGTCGTGAAGGCGAGCCAACCACCCCCGGCGCCCTTGGTGACCAGAGCGCGGACCTCGTCCGCGGTGGCAGGGTCGTGGGCCGGCGGGCCGGGCTTCTCCAGGAGGATCTCCTTGCGGTCGCCCGGGACGCGCACGGTCAGCCAGCGCATGGAACCGAACATCATGTCGGCCGAGACCTCGAGGCCGAGCACGCCGACGTAGAAGTCGAGCGCCTGGTCCTGGTCGAGCACGTAGATGGACGAGAGGTTGTTCGCGGTGAGGGTCATGGCTCGACGCTAGGCGGGCGCCGGATCCGTGCGCCTCTCCGAAACCGGCATGGTCTGCTCCGGGTCGCGGAACACCGCCGGTCGCATCCACGCGAGCGTCACGCAGCCCGGCACCGCGGGCAGGTCACCCCGGCCCCGGTACACCGTCGGGGACTCGCCGACGACGGCGGTGAACGTCCGGCCGAACGTGCCGAGGCTCGTGAACCCCACCTCCAGGCAGATGCGGGTGACCGGCCACGACGTCGACCGCAGCAGGAACATCGCGCGCTCCACGCGCCGGCGCTGGAGGTAGCGGTGCGGCGTCTCGCCGAACACGCGGCGGAACGAGCGCACGAGGTGGTCGGGCGTCACGTGCGCGACGGCGGCGAGCGTCGCCAGGTCCAGCTCGTCGCGGTAGCCGCCGTCGATCGCGTCGCGCACGCGCAGCATCGCCCGGTTGATCTCCTCCGTCGCACGCCCCACGCGGCACCTCCTCGAGGCCCCAGCATGCCTCACCCGATCGGTGGAACCGCAGGTCACGGGCAGGCCACGGAGTGACAACAGGGCGGCCACATCGGTCACAACAGCTCATCGTCTTGATCACGAACCGGCTTTCCGGCCCCGCGCGGGCACCTCGCCGTCCTAGCGTCCCCGCAACGTCAGCGACGACACGGATGGGGTTGCGATGAGGACTCAGCAGGTCAGGACGACCGGTCTCACGGCCGCGGCGCTCGTCGCCGCGATCACGCTCGCCGGGTGCGCGGCCAGCGGCAGCGGCACGGCCGACGGCGCCACGGAGGACGGCGGCTACGTCGCGCCCGGGCCGAGCACGGCCGAGGAGACCTACCCCGAGCCCGAGCCGTCGTCGGGCGCCGCCCGGTCCGGGATGACGGACCCCGCCGGGGACCCGCTGTCGACCTTCGCGCTCGACATCGACACCGGCTCCTACACGCGCTTCCGCGACGCCATGACGCAGGGGTACGGCGTCGACCCGAGCGAGGTCCGCACCGAGGAGTTCGTCAACTACTTCGCACAGGACTACCCCGCCCCCGAGGACGGGCTCGGCGTGACGATCGACGCCGCCGCCCTCCCGTTCGAGCCCGAGCACCGCCTGGTGCGCGTGGGCATCGCGAGCGCGCCGACCTCGACCGAGTCGCGGCCGGACGCCGACATCGCGCTCGTCGTCGACTGCTCCGGCTCGATGGGCGACGACGGCAAGATCGAGACGACCAAGACCGCGCTGCGGACGCTCGTCGGCTCGCTACGCGCCTCGGACCGGGTCGCGATGGTCTGCTACTCCACCGAGGCGTCCGTGGCGCTCGAGCCGACGTCGGTGTCCGAGCGCGGCACCGTCCTCGACGCGATCGAGGCGCTCTACCCGCAGGACTCCACCAACGCCGCCGCCGGGCTCGCGCTCGGCTACGACCTCGCGCTCCAGATGCGCACCGAGGGTCGGATGACGCGCGTCGTCCTCATCAGCGACGGCGTCGCGAACGTCGGCGAGACCGACCCCGAGGGGATCCTCCAACGGATCAGCACCGAGGCGAAGTCCGGGATCAACCTCGTGTCGGTCGGCGTCGGCATCACCACCTACAACGACTACCTGCTCGAGCAGCTCGCCGACCAGGGCGACGGCTGGCACGTCTACATCGACACGGCGGCGGAGGCCGAGCGCGTGTTCGCGTCGGGCCTGACCGGCTCGCTCGTCGTCGCCGCGACGGACGCCCGCGCCCAGGTCGAGTTCGACCCCGCCCAGGTCTCGGGGTACCGGCTGATCGGCTACGAGAACCGGGCGATCGCCGACGAGGACTTCCGCAACGACGCCGTCGACGCCGGCGAGGTCTTCGCGGGTCACACGACGACCGCGCTCTACGAGGTCGCCCTGCGCGACGCCAAGGCCCGCGAGCCGTTCGTCACCGCGACGGTCCGCTACCTCGACGAGTCCGGCCGGGCGGTCGAGCGCACGGGAACCCTGGCGGCGTCGGACACCGCGTCGTCGCCGCGCGAGGCGTCGCCCCGCCTGCGCCAGGACTTCGTCGTCGCGCTGCTCACCGACCGGCTCGTCGGCGGCCCGTGGTCGGAGCGCGTGAGCGACGCGGACCTGCGCGCCGAGGCGGAGGGCCTCACCGCAGCGCTCGACGGCGACGCCGACGTCGCGGAGCTCGTGGACCTCGTGCACCGCGCGACCACCTGAGCGAGTTCTGGCACGGATCCGGCGGTGGGAGCGCCGGATTCGTTCCAGAACCGCGAGGGCGCTCAGCGGTGCGGGCAGCCCCAGCCGTCGCGCACGGTCACCGTGCGGACCTCCATGGCCCACTGGGTGAGGGTGTTCTCGTCGTCGAGCATGGCCGTGACGGTCGCCGGGCCGGCGACGTAGGTCTCGGTGCCGGGCTCGGCGCTCACCGGCACGACGACGTGCTGCGTGTGCCAGCGGCCGTCGCACCGGAGCCCGAGCTCCTTCCAGCCGAACACGTCGCCCTGCTCCACGTTGACGAAGCCCTCCCACTGGATGCCGTCCGTGCCGTTCGGCACGCACCGGATCCGCAGGGACACCGACACCGCGGCGCCGCCGTCGACGAGCCGGGCGTGGGGCATGATCGTCAGCCCCGCGGGCGAGCGGCTCGCCCAGCCGGGTGCCGCGACAGCGGGCTGCGCGACCACCCCCAGCACGGTGACGAGGGCCAGCAGCAGCACTCCGAGCACGGTTCGCCGACGCATCGATCGCTCCCTTCAGGTGCTCGCCACGCTAGGTCGCACCTCGCCGGACGGGTCAGGGCCGAAGGACCTCGGGTCCACCGCCGGGAGCCGCCTCCTCGCGCCGTCGTGCTCTTGACCTGCGTCAAGGACGTCGCCGCGCGCGCTGCCTAGCGTCGGAGGCACCCGCACAGGAAGGACGCTCCGATGCTCCTCACCCGCCTCCTCACCACCGTCGCCGCCGCGCTGCGGCCCGTCCCGGTCCGCGCCCACTGCGACACGGCCGACGGTCCGGCGGTCACCGCCGGACGCCGCGCCCTCGAGACGGGCGACGTCACGCCCGCGCTCGCCTGGATCCCCGCCGGGGGCGAGGCCGAGCTGCGCGACGTCTTCGACCGCGCCCTGCGCGTCCGCGTGCTCGGGCCCGACGCCGCCGTCGTCGCCGACCGGCTCTTCCTCGAGACCCTCGTACGCCTGCACCGGCAGGGCGAGGGCGTCGGTTTCACGGGGATTCAGCCCGCCGGCGCGCACGTCGACCCGGTCGTCGCGGCCGCCGACGCCGCGCTGGAGTCCGGGTCCGACGACGACCTCCTCGCGCTCCTGCCGCCCGAGCGGCGCGCGCCCGTGCACGCGCTCTTCGGCGCGGCCCGGGCGGCGCGCGACCACGACGCCGCCGACGTCGACGCCGGCCGGCGCGCGGTGGCCGCGTACGTCGCGTTCGTCCAGCACGCCGAGGGGGAGGACCACGGCCACCACGACGACGGGTCCGCGCGCGAGCACGCACACGCGCACGCGCACTGAGGACGCGACCGTGCTCCGTCTCGCCCGCGTCGTCGGCGCGTCGATGGCGCCGACGCTCCGGCACGGCGACCTCCTCGTGGTGGCCCGGGCCGCACGCTCGGGCCGCCGCGCGACGCACGCCCACCGGGGCGATGTCGTCGTGCTCGAGCACGCGGGGACGCGCCTGGTGAAGCGGCTCGTCGGCGTGCCGGGCGACGTCGTCGAGCTCGAGGCCGGGCGCCTGGCGGTCGGCGGCCGGCCGCTCGACGGCGGCCCACCCCCGCGCGGCGCGGGCCGGACGACCTGGCACGTCCCGCCCGGCCACGTGTTCGTCGCGGGCGACGACCCGGCGGTCTCCGACGACTCGCGCGTGTGGGACGACCCCTTCGTGCCCGACGCGGCCGTGCGCGGCGTCGTCGTCGCGCGGGTGCCGCGGACGCGGCCGAGGCGGGTCAGGCTCCGTCGGCCAGCCGTTGCAGCCCGTCAGGGTCGGTGATCGCGACGGCGCGGCCCGCCCCGACGGCGACGAGGCCGCGCGCGGCGAGCGACGCGAGCGCGCGGCTGAGGCTCTCGGGCGAGGTGTCCAGCAGGGACGCGACGTCCTTCTTGGCGAGCGGCAGGCGCACGGTCGCGACGCCGTCGGCCCACGCGCTGGGGAGGCCGAGCAGGTAGTCGGCCAGGCGCGACCCGACGTCCCTCGACGTCACGGCGTGCAGCCGGTCCTCCGTGGCCGCGAGCCGCCGGCTCACCGCCGCGAGCAGCCGCAGGCCCAGCTCGGGGTGCTCGCGCACGAGCCGCGCGAGGTCGTCGTGGCGGAAGACGCACAGGGTGCAGTCGTCGACCGCTGTGGCGCGGTCGTCCCGTCGCTCGCCGGAGAAGACGGCGACCTCGCCCGTGAACTCGCCGGGGCCGAGCACCCGCAGGAGCTGCTCGGCGCCGTCGGGCGCGAGCCGCGCGAGCCGCAGCCGGCCCGTGTGGACGACCATGAGCTGGGCAGGCGCGTCGTCGGACGCGTAGGCGCTGCGGCCCGCGGCGAGGCGCACGGGCCGCGCGAGCGCCGCCACGCGCTCCTGGTCCCGAGGCGAGAGGGCCGCGAAGACCGGGACGCGCGCCACGCACGTGTCGGCCATGCGGCCAGCCTAGGGACGACGGCGCCTACGGTGGGCGCATGGCCGTCGCACGCACCCGCCGAGCACGCGTGGCGCGCCGCCGGCAGCGGCGCATGGCGGCGGTCGAGCACGACCTGCGCCCCGAGCAGTGGGCGGCGCTCGTCGCGGCGTGGGGCGGCTGCGCGTACTGCGGCGCGGCCGACCGCGCGCTCCAGCGCGACTGCGTGCTGCCGATCTCGCGCGGGGGCCGCTACACCCTCGGCAACATCGCGCCCGCGTGCGGGCCGTGCAACGCCAGCAAGTGCAACGACGAGGTCACCGGCTGGCTGCGCCGCAAGCGCCTCGACGAGCGCGCGTTCCTCGAGCGGCACGTGGCGATCCAGCGCGAGCTCGCGGAGCGGTTCGGCGCGGACGTGGCCATTACGGGGAACGAGCCCGACCCGGTGGCACCGTCCGCGCCGTAGCGCTCAGCCCGGCGTCCCCACCGACGTGCGGGCGGCGTCGTGACCGGGCGCGCCGGGGAACAGGCGGGCGAGGACGTCCGCGAGCGTGACGACGCCCGCGAAGGCGCCGTCGTCCTGGACGACCGCGAGGTGGTTGCGGGACTCGCGCATCGACGTGAGCGCGCTGTGGACCGGAGTGTCCGCCTCGAGCACGAACACCGGGCGCATGAGGTCGGCCGCGGGGCGGTCGTCGGGCTCGGTGAGCGTGTCGCGCACGTGGACCACGCCCTGCAGGGCGTCGGCCGGCCCGACGAGCACGCGCAGGTGACCGGTGCGCCGCGTCGCCTCGCGCACCTGCTCGACGTCGGCGTCGGCCGGGACCGCCGTCGGGCGCGAGCCCGTGCGGACGAGGTCGCGCACGACGAGCGTCTCGAGCTCGAGCGCGCCCGCGATCTGCGTCGAGAACGACGCGTCGAGCGCGCCGACGTTCGCCGAGTGCTCGACGAGGTGGCGCAGGTCGTCCGGGTTCTGCCCGGACGCGAGCTCGTCGGTCGGCTCGACGCCGACCCGGCGCAGGCACCAGTTCGCCATCCCGTTGAGCGCCACGAGCAGCGGCCGCGTGACCAGCATGAACGCGCGCATCGGCAGGGCCAGCACGGTCGCGGACGTCTCGGGGTGCGCGATGGCCCACGACTTGGGCGCCATCTCGCCCACCACGAGGTGCAGGAACGTGACGATGACCAGCGCGAGCACGAAGCCCGCGACGTCGGCGACGACGGTCGCGACGCCCCACTGCTCGAGCAGCGGGGTCAGCCAGTGGTGCAGCGCGGGCTTGGTGAGCGCGCCGAGCGCGAGCGTGCACGCCGTGATGCCGAGCTGGGACCCGGCGAGCAGGACGGTGAGCTCGCCCGAGCTGCGCAGCGCGGCGCGCGCGGACCGGCTCGTCGCGGCGGCGTCCTCGAGGCGGTGCCGCTTGGCCGCGAGGAGCGCGAACTCGACCGCGACGAAGAACGCGCTGAGTGCGATGAGACCGGCCGTGACCAGCGTGAAGACCAGGGGGTTGCTCATCGGGCGCTCCCCTCGCCGTCGGCGTCGGCGTCCGCGTCGGCGATGCCGGGCGCCTCCTCGGCGGGCACCGTCACGCGGACCGTCGCCGGCACGTGCCGGTCGATCGACAGCACCTCGACGCGCATCCACACGGTCTCGGGCTCGTCGGCGTGGGCGAGGTCGCCCGGGTCGGGCGGCAGCTCGACGAGCACGCTCGTGCCGACGTCGGGCAGCGCGCCGTGCTCGGCGATGACGAGGCCCGCGATCGTCTCGTGGTCCCCGCGCGGCAGGTCGTGGCCGATCGCGCGCTCGACCTCGTCGATGTGCACGTCGCCGGCCATGACCCAGGTGCCGTCGTCCTCGACCGGGACGTAGGTCGGCACGGCCGGGTCGTGCTCGTCGGTGATCTCGCCCACGAGCTCCTCGGCCAGGTCCTCGAGCGTCACGACGCCCGCGAAGCCGCCGTACTCGTCGACGACGCACGCGAGCTGGTTGCGGCTCTCCGCGAGCAGGCGCAGCACGTCCGGCAGGCGCATGACGGTCGGGACCATGACGGGCGGGCGGACGTGCGCCGCGACGGCGTCGGCGCTCGGCTGCGGCAGCAGCAGGACGTCCTGCAGGTGCACGACGCCGACCACCTGGTCGTCGTCGTCCAGCACCGGGTACCGCGAGTGGCCCGTGCTCATGAGCGCGCGCACCTCGTCGACCGTGTCCTGCCCGCGCACGACGTCGACGCGGGCGCGCGGGATCATCGCGTGCTCGACGTCGCGCTCGGGGAAGTCGAGCACGCGGTCGAGCAGGAGCGACAGGTCCTCGGGCAGGTCACCGCTCTCGCGCGAGTCCGCGACGATGTGCTCGAGGTCGCGGACCGTGGCCGCGTGCTCGACGTCGTGCACGGGCTCGATGCGCAGCGCCCGCAGCAGCAGGTTGGACGCCTGGTCGAAGACCCGGATGAGCCAGCCGAAGACCGTGAGGTAGAGCGTGGTCGACGTCGCCAGGCGCAGCGCGACCGGCTCGGGCCGCGCGATGGCGAGGTTCTTGGGGAACAGCTCGCCGAAGAGCATCTGGACGAACGTCGAGAACAGCAGCGCCAGCACGGTCCCGACCGCGATGCCGACGCCCGTGGGGACGCCGACGCCGCCCAGCGCGGTCCCGAGCGACGCGCCGATGAGCGGCTCCGCGACGTAGCCGACGAGCAGCCCCGTCACCGTGATGCCCAGCTGCGCGCCCGAGAGCATGAACGACGTGCGCCGCGTCACCGACAGCGCCCGCTCGGCACCCGCGTCGCCGGCCGCGGCCCGCGCGCCGAGCCGCGAGCGGTCCACCGCCATGTAGGAGAACTCCTGGGCGACGAAGTAGCCGGTGGCGGCCGTGATCGCGAGCACCACGAGGATGCCCAGCAGCAGGGACAGGACCCACATCACCGCATCCCCCCTGGCGCCAGTGCGCTCGCGCGCGGGTCAGGGGGGTTCGTACTGTCGCCGTCCATCTCTCTCCAGGGTGGGGGACCGGTCAGCGCGTCAACGTGCGGGCCCCGGCAGGCGTTCCCGCACCCCGACGCCGCCGACGACCACGACGGGGCCGTCCAGACCGCCGCACCCGGCGCACCAGGTCCTCGGTCGGGCCCGACGCGGCCTGCCGCGACCGTCAGGCGTGCCCGGCGCGCTCGTGGGCGTCGTGGCCCACGGGCTCCAGCTGGAACGTGCAGTGCTCGGTGTCGAAGTGGTCGCCGAGGCAGTCACCGAGCGTGTCGAGCACCGCGCCGGCGCGGCCGCGCGCGAGGCACTCCTCGTCGACGACGACGTGGGCGGAGAGCGCGGGCACGCCGCTCGTGATCGTCCAGGCGTGCAGGTCGTGCACGTCGACGACGCCGGGCACGCGCCTCATGTGCTCGCGCACCTCGTCGAGGTCGATCCCCCGCGGCGTCGCCTCGAGCAGGACGTCGAGCACGTCGCGCAGCAGCGACCACGCGCGCGGCAGGATGAACAGCCCGATCGCTGCCGAGGCGACGACGTCGGCGCGCGTCCACCCGGTCGCCACGATGACCAGGCCCGCGACGACGACGGCGACCGAGCCCAGCAGGTCACCCAGCACCTCGAGGTAGGCGCCGCGCACGTTGAGGCTCGCCCGCTGCCCCTCGCGCAGCAGCAGCAGCCCGACGACGTTCGCGGCCGCGCCCACGAGCGCGACGACGAGCATGGGGCCGGTCGCGACGTCGGGCGGGTCCGACCAGCGCCGGACCGCCTCGACCAGCACCCACACGGCGACGACGCCGAGCAGCAGCGCGTTCGCGAGCGCCGCGAGCACCTCCGCGCGCTGCAGCCCGTAGGTCCGCGCGTTCGTCGCGGGCCGTCCCGCGAGGCGCGCGCCGAGCAGGGCGATCGCGACGGCCGTGGCGTCCGTGAGCATGTGCCCGGCGTCGGCGAGGAGCGCGAGCGAGCCGGAGACCAGCCCGCCGACGACCTGCACGCCCGCGACCGCGAGCGTCAGCACCAGCACGACGGCGAGGCGACGGCGGTGCCGCCCGGTCGCCGTCCCGTGGCCGTGCTCGTGGCCCATCAGCCCCGCACCCCGCGCTCGAGCAGCTCGCCCTCCCACGCCTCTCGCCCCTCGTGCAGGGCGAAGGCCGCGATGACGAACCCGGCCACCGGGTCGAGCCACGTCGCGCCGGTGAGCGCGTGGAGCACGAGACCCGCCAGGGTCGAGACGCTCAGCAGGACGCAGATGCGCGTCTCCGCCGCGTCCGCCAGGACGAGCCGGTCGCCGAGGCGCAGGCCGACGCGGCGCTTCGCCGCGGCGAGCAGCGGCATGACGACCAACGAGGCCACGAGCACGCCGACCGCGACCGGCGACCGGTCGGGCGCCTCGCCCGCGAGGAGGCTCCGCACGCCCTCGACGACCACGTAGCCGGCGAGGAGGAAGAACGTCACCGCGATCGCGCGGAGGGCACGACGCTCGCGCCGCTCGTCCGTCACGCCGTCGCGCAGACGCGCCGCGAGGCGCACGGCGACGAGCACGCCGGCGGCGGACTCGATCGCGGAGTCCACGCCGAACCCCACGACCGACACCAGCCCCGCGACCGCCCCCGCGGCGATGGCGACCACGCCCTCCACGACGTTGTAGGCCACGGTGAACCGGGCGAGACCGAGTGCCCGGCGCGTGAGCGCGCGCGTCTCGACCGGACCGACGGCGACCCCCGCGCTCACCGGCCGACCCCGAAGGTGGGGCACAGGACGACGGCGTCGCCCGTGAGCTCGAGGAGTCGCTCGGCGGCCGCGAGCAGGTCCACGACCGCGTCGGTGTGCGCGATCGAGTACACCGACGCGCGTCCCTGCGCGCGGGACGTGACGAGCCCGCAGTCGCGCAGGCACGCGAGGTGCTGGGAGACGGTGGACTGGGCCAGCCCGAGGTGCCGGGTCAGGTCCACGACCCGGTGCTCGCCGAGGGCGAGGTGGCGCAGGATCGCGAGCCTCGCCGGTTCGGCCAGCCCGCGGAACAGGCACGACGCCGCCTCGAGCGCGGCCGCGTCGGGGCGGGGCGCCTCAGGGAACGCGGGGCGATCGGTATCCGCCTGTGTCATCGTCACGTACCGATGCTAGCCGTACCGCTGTCGCCTCCGCCGACGCCGGCGCACCTGCCGGGCGAGGGTGCAGCGGCCCCGCTCGCCGCCCCGGCCCGATCCGGTCGTGGTCGTCCCCGTCGTCGGGATCGGCCGAGCCGCGGGGCGTCGCGCGGGGTGCGGCGGCCTGCGCCGCCATACTGGCGTCCCGACCAGCACCGGAGGACCAGATGCGCGCGCGACGTCGTACCGCCCTCGGTTCCCGGCGGTCGGGAGCCCTGCTCGCGCTGACGGTGCTCGCGGCCGGCGTGCTGTCCGGGTGCACCGGCGGCGACGCGGCCGCGCCGAGCCCCACGCCGACGTCCGAGCGCCCCGCCCCGCCCACGCCCTCGTCGACGCCCAGCCCGACCCCGGAACCCGAGCCGACCGAGGCCGAGGCGCCGGCGCCGCTCGTGGAGCTCACGGGTGACCGGGTCGGGGACCTCGTCATCGGCGAACCCGTCGAGCTCGCCCAGGTCGAGGAGCTGCTCGGCCCGGCGGACGAGGTCGCGGCCTTCCTCGCCGACTGCGGGGCACCGCATCTCGACCACGCGATGTTCGCCGGCCTGGCGATCCTCATCGACACCGACGACGGCTCGCTCTTCGGCTGGACCCAGCAGGGCGAGGAGCCCGCGGCCGGCGTCGCCTACCCGCACGACCTCGGGCCGGGTGCTGCCTACGCCGACGTGGCGGCGCTCCCGGGGGCCCAGACCGGCTACGTGGAGAACTTCCAGGTCGAGTCGGTCGAGGCCGACGGCGTCGTCTGGTGGTTCGAGACCACCGACCCCGCGAGCCCGGCGGTCGTCCTCGGCAGCGTCATCCTCGGCTGCGGCTGACGGCCGCCAGCCTCGCGTCGGCCGTCCCGGCGCACCGACGGGCGAGGCGCGAGTTCGCCGACGCGTCACCTCCCGGCCGCGTGTCGGTCGCGCGCGGGTGGACGTCCTCTGCCTACCCTGGACATGCAGCAAGGGCCCCTCGGAGTAAGCGTCCGAGGGGCCCTGCTGCGTGATCGACCGTCCGCGGCTCCGGTTGCCCGGTGCTGCGGTCCCGCTCCGGCGATGCGGCGGATCGTCGTCGTCCGTTCGGGGCCGAGGCCCCTTCGGACGTCCGTCGGGGCCGAGGCCCGTCAGGATCGTGTCGATCCAGCGATCACGTGCGACCGGTCCGGTGCGATCCCTGCGGCGCCATCCGCAGCTCTCGGGGTCGCCCCCTCGAGGTCCCACCAGGTCGCCCCGGTGAGCTGGTCCGTCGTGCTCCGATCTGCCGGCTCGGTGCGGTCCGTCGCCCTCGCCACGGGTCCGTGGTCGGTCCCCGCCGGGTTGCCCCAGCGGCTCCCTCCCAGGTTCTCCCTGGCCAGGCCCTCCCGGGTCTCCCCGGTCGGTGCGGCGGTCCGTCCTTGCCGATGACCTAGTTCTAGTCCTGCCCCGGAAGGGCCGACAAGGGCTTCCCGGGCCGACTTTCTGTCCACCGTCCGCGCACAGCTTCGTCCACATGCGGGCACGGTCATCCCCAAGGTTCCCCACAGGCCTGTGCACGAAAGATGTGCACGACCGGGCGGGACGACTGCTCCGTTCGGGTGGGGCCTCAGCCCCGGACGTCGTGCAGGTGGTGGACGACGTCGTGCACGAAGTAGCGGCCGAGGCTGAGCACGGTGAACTGCGAGCCGTTGCTGCGGTAGCCCGGCCGCGCCCACTCGTCGTCGGCCACGCCCGAGAACGCGGCGACGGCGCCCTGCGCGGCCGCGCGCAGCTCGCGCGCGACGGTCGCCGGGTCCTGCTCGCCGTAGCGCTCGGCGACGGCGGTCTCGTCCTGGTCCCAGTTCTCGAACTCGGGCCCGTCCTCGTCCCGCATGAGCCGCGCGCGCCGGCCGAAGATCGTGAAGACGTCACGCACGTGGCACGCGTACTCGAGCGGCGACCACACGTGCGGCGCCGGCCGCGCGGCGACGTCGTCGCGCGTCAGGACGTGCTCCCAGCGCGCCGTGTAGCTCTCGACGAGGTCCGGGATCTCGGGGCCCGAGACCGCCTCGGCCTGGAAGCCGCACTCGGGGCACGGGGCGTCGAGCACCCAGGTCCAGTCCTTGGTGTCCGGTTCGATCTGGTCGTCAGCCATGCCCGGACCCTAGCGCCGGGCCCCCGACCACCGCGCGCCCCTCCGGGGTGGGAGAATCGCGACGTGCCGAAGATCATCGGGGGCTCGCTGACCGAGCACCGCGAGCAGACCCGCAACAAGCTGTTCGCCGCGCTCACGAGCCTCATGAGCGACCGGGGCTTCGACGCGATCACGCTCGCGGACATCGCGGCGGCGGCGGGGATCGGCCGGACGGCCGTCTACAACCACTTCCCCGACAAGGAGTCGCTGCTCATCGCGTTCATCACGCAAGAGACCGAGCAGTACGTCGCGACGCTCGAGCGAGCGCTCGCCGACGTCGAGGACCCGGTCGACCAGCTGCGCACCTACGTGCGCCAGCAGACGCAGCTCAAGCGGGTGTTCCACCTCGCGCCCGGACCGGACCTGCGCAGCGTCCTCTCGCGCGGGACGCGCGCCCAGCTGCGCGAGCACGCCGAGCTCGTCGAGGAGATCCTGCGGCGCATCCTGCTGGAGGGGATCGCGAGCGGTGACCTGCCTGCGCAGCCGCTCGAGACGACGGTGCCCCTCATCAACGCGTGCCTGTCGAGCCGCAGCGTGCCCGACGAGGGCCCGGGCCGCGAGGCCGCGATCGCGGCCACCGAGACCTTCGTGCTCCGGGCGGTCGGCGCTCCCCCCTCGCCGAGATGACGCCTTCCGCCGGCGTGTCGGGCTGACACGCCGGCGGAATCGGCATCCCGGCGAGGGGCCGGGTGGGTGGGCGGGTCAGACGACCTGGACGTCGTCGTACGCGGTCCCGCTCTCCTCGACCGTCGCGAGGATCCACGCGAGGATCTCGGCGCGGTCCGTGCGGTAGGCGAAGTCGTTGCCGCGGCACCAGGCGTTGAGGCCGTAGGACGTCACGGCGACGATCGTGTTGGACGTGTAGCCGCCGAGGAACACCGGACCGCCGGAGTCACCCGAGCAGGTCCCGCCCTTGCCGGTGCCGTTGCCGTTGCTCTGCAGCGTGAAGCCGCCCGCCAGGCCGCCCTCGACGTTGTTGATGCGCGCGGACGCCATGAGGCGCTCGCGGAACGACGTCACGTGGACGGGGTTGCTCTCGGTCAGGCCGTAGCCGGAGGCCGTGACGGTGAGGTCCTGGCGACCACGCTGCGTGCCGTACCCGTCGAGCGTCCCGGCCGCGGCGAGCACGCCGTACTCGGGCAGCATGATCGGCTGGTCGAGGACGACGAGGCCGACGTCGCGCACGTCCCGGGCGTTCGGGAAGCCCTCGAAGTCCGTGAAGCCGTAGTCGTAGAGCTGGTCGGACATCGCGCACGTGACGCCGAGCGTGCCGGCGGCGCACGTCTCCGGGTAGCCCGAGACGGGGTCGAGCTCGGTGGCCGGGTCGTAGTTCACGCCTGCGTCCTGCTGGAAGTAGACGCGGGCGGTGACGGCCTCGGTGGACTCGGCGGTGCAGTGGCCCGCCGTGAGGAAGACGGTCGGCGTCAGCAGGGCGCCGCTGCAGCGGTGGGTGAACTCCCCGTCCGCGTCGTAGAACACGACGAGGCCGACGTAGGGGTGCTCGGTGTCCTCGACGTAGTTGCCGGTGATCGCCGAGGCGGGGGCGGAGAGCCCCACCAGCAACGCGATCAGGGCGACCAGGGTGATGAGCGGTCTGCGCACGGTTCCTCCCAGACGACGGTGTCCGGATGGCCCGGTTTCGGGTCACCTTCGCCGCACGGTAGGCCCGACCGACCCGACGCGCGAGTGCTCGAGCTCCTCACCCGGGCGGCGGCGGGCGACCTCTGACCCCCGCCGGCACGGCGGGGGCGCCGGTTCTGGAACGGATCCGGCGCGCGCGGTGGCGTCCGGGTTCCAGAACCGGCGCGCGGCCGGTGGGTCAGCCGTGCAGCGGGAGGGCGAGGACCGCCGGGCCGCCGTCGACGACGCGGACCGGGACGCCCCAGTCCTGCTGGTTGAGGTGGCACGCGGGGAACTCGACCGCCGGGTCGGCGTCGCACGACGCCGCCTGCGCGGTCACGTGCAGCACGCCCTCGGCGACGTCGGGGTTGATCCGCAGCACGCGCTCGAGCGGGACGTCGTCGCCCGCGCCGTCGAGCAGCAGCTCGGGCGGCGTCGACGACACCTGGAGGCGGGTCGAGGGGCCGTAGCGGTCGTCGTACTTCTGGCCCGTCGCGGGCGTGAACACGACGTCGAGCCGCACCTCGCCCGACCCCACCTCGGAGACCGGTCGCTGCGTGCGGTGCGCGCCGCGGTCGAGCAGCTCGCCCGCGAGCCGCGCCGGCAGGCGCAGGCGCGTGAGGCGGTGCGCCGCGGACTCGACGACGAGGAGGTCGACCGCGCCGTCGTCGTGCACCTCGACGAGGAGGCCGGACGGCTCGGCGAGGTCGCGCGCGACGGTCGTGACCTCGCCCGGACCGCCGTCGGCGCCGGGCGCGTAGCGGCGGACCGCGCCGTTGTAGGTGTCGGCGATCGCGACCGAGCCGTCGGGCAGGACGGCGACCCCGAGCGGGTGCTGGAGGAGCGCCTGGTCCGCCGCCCCGTCGCGGTGGCCGAAGTCGAACAGGCCCGCGCCGACGGCGGTCCCGACCGCGAGGTCGGCGGTCCCGGGCGCCGAGTCGACCCAGCGCAGGGCCGAGACCTCGGAGTCGGCGAGCCACAGCCGGCCGTCGCCGCCGACGGCGAGACCCGAGGTCTGCGCGAACCACGCGTCCTCGACCGGGCCGTCGAGCAGGCCCTCGTTCATGGTCCCGGCGAGGTGGGCGACGACGCCGGCCTCGGGGTCGAAGGTCCACAGCGTGTGGTTGCCGGCCATCGCCACGACGAACGACGCGAGCGGCGCGAACCACACGACGTCCCACGGCGACGAGAGCTTGGTCGCCTGGGCCGGTCCGGTGTGCAGCACGCCCTCGGGCACCGCGTCGTAGCCGTCGACGACGTTGTCCGCCGCGCCGACCATCGACTGCTGCCCGTTGCCCGCGAGCGTGCGGACCGCGCCGTCGGAGAGGCGGACGCCGCGCAGCGCGTGGTTGACCGTGTCGGCGACGACGACGTCGTACCCGAGCGTCTCGCGGAGGTGGTCGGGCACCAGGGCGAGGCCGTTGGGCTCGCTGAAGCGGGCCTCGTCCGGGGCGCCGTCGCGCAGGCCGCGCTCGCCCGTGCCGATGCGGCGCACGAGCGTCTCGCCGTCCTCCGCGAGCTCGGCGAGCGAGTGGTGGCCGGCGTCGGCGACGAGCAGGTGGCCGTCCGGGAGGCGGATCGCCTTGGCGGGGAACCGCAGCGTGGTCTCGGCGGCCGGCGGCGGCACGTAGGGTCCGTCGCCGCGGTGCAGCGTGCCCTTGGCCTCGTGCTCGGCGACCAGCTCGCGGACCAGGACGGCGAGGTTGTTCTTGTGCCCCTCGCCGGCCATGTGGGCGACGATGTAGCCCTCCGGGTCGACGACGACGAGCGTCGGCCAGGCGCGGGCCGAGTACGCGGACCACGTGGTGAGGTCCGGGTCGTCCAGGACGGGGTGGTGCACCTCGTACCGGTCGACGGCGGCGGCGAGCGCGACCGGGTCGGCCTCGTGGACGAACTTGGGCGAGTGCACGCCGACGACCACGAGGACGTCGCGGTACTCCTCCTCGAGCTCGCGCAGCTCGTCGAGCACGTGCAGGCAGTTGACGCAGCAGAAGGTCCAGAAGTCGAGCAGGACGATCTTGCCGCGCAGGTCGGCGAGCGTCACGTCCCGGCCGCCCGTGTTGAGCCAGCCGCGGCCGACGAGCTCGGAGGCGCGGACGCGGGGCAGGCGGGTGCTCGTGTCGGTCACGGAGGTAGTCAACGCGAGACAGCCCGTCGAGCATCCCTCCGTCCCAGGGAGCGGCCACTCCGACGGCCATCCGCGGAGGGTCCGGGTCGTCAGGCGTGCCGAACCCTCCGCCGCGCTCCCGGAGCGCGCCCCCGCCGCACGGGGAGGACGCGGGGGCGCGGGAGGTTCAGATCGCGCGGACCGCCCCGACGACGCGCACGTCCACCGGGACCCCGTCGACGCGGGTCGGCACGCCGGCGCCGTCGGCGGGGCGCTCGACGTTGACGCGGAGGAGGTACCCGTCGCCGTCGGGCTGGAGGCCGATGCCACGCACGCCCGTCCGGCCGGCGAGGGCCGTGCGCAGGTGCGACTTGGCGGTCCGTGCCTGGTCCAGGTCGGCCATCGTCACCTCGCGGTCCGGCGGCCGGAGCCGCACGTCAGCGGGAGAAGCTCCCGCCGGGGGCGCCCTCCACCTCGAGGTCCGCGTCCAGCTGCCGGAGCACGGTCGCGATCGGGTTGAGGTACGTGAGCCCGGTGCCATTCTCGCCCCCGGTCTCGCTCCCCGCAAAGAGCAGCCCGACGGCGGCGCCCGCCGCCTCGTCCCCGTCGGCGAGGTAGACGAGCGACCCGCTGTCCCCGCCGCGCGAGAACGGGCCGGTCGCGAGGCCCTCGACCTCGATCTGGTCGTCGAACGAGAGCTCGCCCATCTCGGCGCCGTAGCCGACGACGACGTCGTCCAGCTCGATCGCGGTGACGCGGCCTCGCGTGAGGCCGGTGGTGCGGCCGATCTTCTCGACCTCCTCCGCCCCGCGGACCTCCGCCACGCGCGTGACCGGGCCGATCGGGTAGGCGAGGTCGACGTCCACGCCCTCGTCGACCAGCGCGACCGCCGCGTCGACGAGCGCCGTGACGCCCGGCCGCAGCTCGGCGTACGCCGCGAGCGTCGCCACCCTGTCCTGCGGGTCGCGGCCGCCGTCGGCCGGGCCGGGCTGCAGCACGGCGTCCCCGACGGACGCCGACGGCGAGCCGACGAGCACGTGCCAGTTGGACAGGACGTGCAGCCGACCGCCCACGCGGACGAACGCGCCGAGCGTGCCCGCGGAGACGTCGGCGTGCGCGATCGAGACGCCCGGACGCAGCGGACGCGCGCGGCCCGTCTCCCCGACCGCCTGCGCGGTCACGACCGGTGGCCGCGGCCGCGGGGCGTCGCCCGACCGGCCGCGCTCCGGAGCGCCCACCACCCCCTGCGCGACGACGGCGTCGCGACCCGGCACGGCGCGGATGCGCCCGGTGCGCCGCACGTCGACACCGGGACCGACCTGCTCGACCACGCGGCGCGCGACCATGCGCGCCCGCGGCACGCCGAGCCGGTACCGCACGGCCACGCCGAAGCCGCCGTCGGGCAGCGGGGCGAGGCCGACCGCGACACCCCCGCGCTCGGGGGCGTGCGGCGCGCCCGCCGCGCTCGCGTCGACCTGGCGCTCGGTCAGCTCGCGCACGTAGGCGGCCACCTCCCGCTTGGTCCGGCGCGCCTCGTCGAGGTCCATCCCCGCGCCCGCGCCCACGCGCGCCCCGATGCCCGTGCTGCCCATGCGTCCCCCTGCTCCGTCGACCGTCCGTCCCGAGTGTGCCGCCTGGCGCCGACACCCGTACGGTCTAGCCAGACGTTCTCACGCACCACCGCCGGGTGGTCGGACCAAGGAGGCACCGTGCGGATCGAGCTGCCGACCGACGAGGCGCTGACGCTGGCGCGGGCCCAGGGCGTGATCCCGCCCTTCGTCCGCTCCGTGCGGGTGCAGGGCTCGACGGTGCACGCCGTGGTCGACGCGTCGCAGCTGCTGGGCAAGCAGGGCGGCCTCGGCCGGTTCCTCGGCGGGCTCGCGGGCGACGTCCCCGTCGCCGCGACGTTCACGGGCTGGGCCGACGGCGTCGCGACCGTGACGGTGCGCGCCGAGAGCCGCGGCATCCCGCTGCACCGCTTCATGCCGCTCGTCGAGGGCAAGGTCCGCGAGCAGCTGCGCGCGCAGGGCCTGCCCGACGGCGTCGTCGACTTCCGCACGGGCGCCGAGGACCCGGTCGTCGCGGTCGACGTCCGGCGGCTCGTCGCGAGCAAGGTCGCGGGCGTGGTCGTCACCGACCTGCGCCTGCACGACGGCGTCGTCGTCCTCACCGCCGCGCTCGAGCCGGGCGTGCCCTTCCGCGTGCTCTGACCTGCACGGCCGCCGGCCGCCGGGTCAGGCCGGGCCGGCCGGACCCGGCGGCACCGCCGGCGCCGCGCCCGGCGGTGGCTCGCCGACGACGGCGACCGGCCGCGGCTCGTAGGCCTCGCGCGTGACGTCGGCCCTCTCGATCCGGGAGAGCCGGAACCACCGCACGGCGTCGTGGTCCCGCGACCACGCGACGAGGTGCCACCAGCCGCGCGCGTGCGCGAGGAGGATCGGCTCCACGTGCCGGCGCGTGACCTCGTCCCTGCCCGAGCGGTACCGGATCGCGAGCACGCGGCGGCGCCCGAGGGACTCCTCGACGGCGCGCAGGACCCCCGGGTCGGTGCCGGCGTCGTCGTCGCCGGGCCGGGCCTGGGCGAGGCGACCGTCGAGCCAGACCCGGCCGGCCACCCGCTCCGCCCGCGCCCGGTCCGCCGGCCCCAGCGCGTCGAACACCTTGCCGCGCGCCGCGGCGCCGTCGGCCGAGAACGGGCTGCCCGGGGGCATCGCCGCGAGCGCGACGGCGACCGCGACCGCCTGGGCCGGCGTGAAGTTCACCGGTGGGAGCGACGCGACCGCGTCGAGCACGTAGCCCCCGCCCGGGCCTGCCTGCGCCCAGATCGGGAGGCCCGCCTGCTGGAGCGCGGAGACGTCGCGCTTGATGGTGCGCTCGCTCACCTCGAGCAGGCGGGCGAGCCGCGGGCCGGACGTGCCCGCACGTCCCGCGCGCCGCAGTTCCTCGGCGACGGCGTAGAGCCGCTCGGTCCTGTTCACGCGGCCTCCCGAAGGTCGTCCGACAATGGTGACAGACCGGTGTCACCGAGGGCGTGCGACGGTGGGCTCATGAGCAACGACACGACCTCCCCGTCCACCACCCCGACCACCGACGCCGGCGCAGACGCCGCGCGCTCCACCGTGCACGTCGTCCTCGTCCCGGGCTTCTGGCTCGGCGCGTGGGCCTGGGACCGCGTGGTGCCCGGCCTGCGCGACGCGGGGCTCGAGCCGCACGCGGTGACGCTGCCGGGCCTCGAGTCCGCCGAGGCGGACCGGGCGGGCATCACGTTCGAGGACCACGTGGCCGCCGTCACTGACCTCGTCCGCTCGCTCGACGGCGACGTCGTGCTCGTCGGGCACAGCGGCGGCGGCATGGTGGTGCAGCACGTCGTCGACCGCCTGCCCGACCGGGTGCGGCGGGCCATGTACGTCGACTCCGGACCGATGCGGGAGGGCGCGACGATCGCGCCGGACGCCACCGGCGCCGACCACCCCATCCCCGCGTGGGACGAGCTCGCCGCGCAGGGCACCAGCGCGGACGGGCTCGACGACGCGCTGCGCGCGGAGGTCGAGCGCCGCGCGGTCCCGCACCCGGCGGGCGTCGCGAGCGCGCCGGCGCACCCCACCGACCCGCGTCGCCACGACGTCCCCGTCACTGTGATCTGCACGAGCATCCCGTCCGACGTGCTCCAGCAGCTCATCGCCGCCGGCCAGATGCCGGCCGAGCTCCCGGACACCCGTGACGTCACCTACGTCGACCTCCCGACCGGCCACTGGCCGATGCTGTCGCGCCCCGACGACCTGGCCGCGGCGATCGCGGCGGCGGCGCGCGGGTAGGCGCCCGGACTGTGCGGCGCACGGGACGAGGGTGGCGCAAGCGGCCCCGTCGGGCGCTCGCGACGTCACTCCCGTCCCACGCGTCCCGTGCGCCGCACGTCCCGTCGCCGAGCCGTACGGGCCCGCCCGCCGACCTCCTGAGAAAGATCTTGGAACTCGCTGCATCCGGACGCCGCCCTCCCCGGGTAGTTCAGATGTCAAGCAGTTCTCGTGCCTCTCCGGGGGCAGGACTCAGGAGGAACCATGCGCGCTCGTCTGACCGCCGGACTCGCCGGCACCGCAGCCCTCGGCCTCGCCGCCCTCGGCGCTCTCCCTGCCGCGGCCGCCACGGCCGACACCGCCAAGCTCTCCGTGCTCCACGGCGTGCCCGACCTCGTCGTCGACGTCTGGGTCAACGGCGAGCGCACGCTCGACGACTTCGCCCCCGGCGACCTCGCCGGCCCGCTCGACCTGCCCGCGGGCACCTACAGCGTCGCCATCACGGCGGCCGACGCTGCCGACGCCAGCGCCCCCGCGATCGGCCCCGTCGACCTGCCCCTCATGGGCGGCATGAACTACACCGCGGTCGCGCACCTCGACGCCGCGGGCGCGCCGACCGCCACGCTCTTCACCAACGACGTCTCCCAGACCGCCGCCGGCCAGGGCCGCCTGACCGTGCGCCACACCGCCGCGGCGCCCGCGGTCGACGTCCTGGCCGGTGGCTCGCCCGTGATCACCAACCTCTCGAACCCGGCGGAGCAGGTCCTCAACCTCCCGGCCGGCACCGTCTCGGCCGCGGTCGCCGCGACCGGCACGACGGCGCCCGTCATCGGCCCGGCCGACGTGCCGGTCACCGAGGGCACGAGCACCATCGTCTACGCGTGGGGCTCGCTCGACGCCGGCAACCTCCAGCTCGCCGTCCAGACCATCGACGGCCTGCACTCCGCCCCCGCCGGCGTCCCGTCCGGCGAGCTGGGCCTGGCGGACACCTCCTCGTCCGCCCCCTGGCTGATCGGCGCGGCCCTGCTGACCGCCGCGGGTGGTGCCGTCCTCCTGGGGCGCCGCATGAACGCGGCTGTCGCGCAGGACTGACCCACACCGATCAGGTCGGGTGCGGCGCCCCTTGCCCTGCGGCGCCGCACCCGGCGGCCACCCGGCCAGGCCCGCGACCGACGACCGCGAGGTCGGCCGGGTGGCCCTCGCCCCGCCCCGTACGCACAGCGGGGCGGGGCCTGTCATGGCAGAGCCGGGCACCGACCCGTCGACCGCAGGAGGCGCACGATGACCGCACGGACGCTCGCCGCGGCCGCCGCCCTCCTGGTCCTGCTCGCCGGGTGCGGCGCGGACCCGCAGCCCACCCGCACCACCGAGGCCGTCGCCTCGCCCACCCCGACGACGACGGCCGCGCCCGGCCCGGTCGTGGACGTCCCCGTCCGCTCGACCGACCTCGCGTCGGCCACGGCCGCGCAGACCACGGGCCCCGCGCCGACGGCCGTGAGCATCCCGGCCCTCGAGGTCCAGCTGCCCGTCGACCCCGTCGGCGTCCAGGCCGACGGCCAGATGGAGATCCCCCCGCTCGCCGAGCGCGCCGGCTGGTACCGCTTCGGTGCCGCACCGTCCGACCCCGACGGCACCACCGTCGTGGCGGCCCACGTCGACTCGGTGGCCTCCGCGGGGCTCGGCCCCTTCGCGCGGCTCGGGGAGCTCGCCGTCGGCGACGTCGTCGAGGTGACGCTCGCCGACGGGACCGTGGCGGCCTACGCCGTGAGCTCCGTCCAGCAGGTCGCGAAGACGGACGCCGCCTGGGACGCGGTGTTCACGCGCGAGGGCCCGCGCCGCCTGGTCCTCGTGACGTGCGGTGGTACGTTCCAGCGCGAGGAGCGTCGCTACTCGGACAACATCATCGTCACGGCCGACCCCGTGCTCGGCTGATGAGCCTGGCCGCCGGCGACCACGTCGGCATCCCGATCCCCCGGCCGGTCCGCAGGCCCGGCCACCGACCCGCGGGAAGGAGCGCTCCGCTGTCCTCGTCACCCGTCGCGCAGCTCCACCCGCCCGCCTCGTGGGCGGACGACGCGCTGGGCCGCGCCTTCGCCGCCGGCGACGAGACCGCGCTCGCCGAGGCGTACCGCCGCTGGTCGCCCTTCGTCCACACCCTCGCGCTGCGCGCGCTGCGGGACGACGACGACGCCCAGGACGTCACGCAGCAGGTGTTCGTCAGCGCGTGGCGCGGCCGGCAGGGGTTCGACCCCGGACGTTCCCCGCTCCGCGCCTGGCTCACCGGCATCACCCGCAACGCGGTCGCCGACGTCCACGCCCGGCACGGGCGGGACCGGCGCAACGAGGAGGCCGTCGCCGCGACGACGGGGCGGGACCCCGAGCCGGAGACGGCGCACCTCGCGGAGCGGCTCACGGTCGCCGACGAGCTGACGCGGCTCGGCGAGCCGCAACGCACGATCATGGCCCTGGCCTTCTGGGAGGACCTCACGCACGACCAGATCTCCGCGCGGCTCGGACTGCCGCTCGGCACGGTGAAGAGTCACATCCGGCGCAGCCTGCTGCGCCTGCGGGACAGGTTGGAGGTGGACGGTGGAGCACGTTGACGAGGAGACCCTCGCGCTGGTGGCGCTGGGCGAGACCGTCGCCGACGCCGACCGTGCACACGTCGACGGCTGCGCGCGGTGCACCGCGGAGGTCGCGGAGCTCGCCGCTGTCGTGGCGGTCGGGCGTGCCGCACGGCCGGGCGACACCCTCGTCGCCCCGCCGGCCGGGGTGTGGGACCGGGTCCGCGCGGAGCTCGACCTGCCTGCCGGGCTCCGCCCGGACGGACAGGCGCCCGCCGCGCCGACGGCTGCCTCCGCGCCCGCCCCGGCGACCGGTGGCGGCGCGCCCGTGACGGTGCTCGCCGAGCGCCGCCGTCCCCGCACGGCCTGGATCGCTGCGGCGGCCGCCGCCGGCGTCGTCGTCGGCGGGGCGGGCGCGACCCTGGTGCCGCGGCTGCTCGACCCCGCGGGGGCGGAGGCCGAGGTCGTCGCCGAGGCGACGCTCGACCCGCTGCCCGGCTGGGAGGCCACGGGCGAGGCGGTCGTCGAGGTCGCGGCCGACGGCTCGCGCGTGCTCGTCCTCACGGTCGACGAGCAGGACGGCGACGACGGCTTCCGCGAGGTGTGGCTCATCGACCGGGAGGTCACGCGCCTCGTCAGCCTCGGCGTGCTCACGGGCTCCGAGGGCCGGTTCACGGTCCCCGACGGGCTCGACCTCGACGACTTCGCGGTCGTCGACGTGTCGGAGGAGCCGTTCGACGGGGACCCCGCCCACTCGGGCGACAGCATCGTCCGCGGCGTCCTCGACGTCTGACCGCCCGGCCCCGGACGCAGCACCGCCCGCGACCCCCGGGGGGCGCGGGCGGCGTCGTGCGTGCGGCGCGGCTCAGACGGCCGGGCCCGCGGGGCCCGCCGGCGGCGGCGTGCGCGTGTCGTAGCGCTCGACGACCTCGCGGTGGCTCGTGTTCGCGCGCTGCCGGTTGTAGACCATGCCCATGATCAGGGCGATGATGCCCGCCACGATCATGATGTAGCCCACCATGTTGAGGTTCACCACGTCCCACGTGTCGGGGGCGATGGCGAACGCGAGGATCGCACCGACGACGATCAGGAAGATCCCGCTTCCGATTCCCATGGTCGTACCTCCTCCTCGGCGGTCGGGGGACCGACCGGTTCGGCACGAGCATGGCGGAGGTGCCCCGGGTCCGCCTGTCGAGAGCGGGTGAACGGCGCCGCACCACCCGTCCGGGCGACGCCGCCGCCTCGCGGGCCGGCTGTCGGCCCGACCTACGATGGTCGTGCGCCACCGAGGCGCCCCGTGCCCGAGCACGACGAGCCGATCGAGGTGCCCCATGGCCGAGCCCCGCCGCGAGCGCGGCATGCGCTTCACCGAGCGCTTCCTGCTGCCCGTCTTCGGCCCGGCCCAGGTGGGCGACCGGACGCGCGGGCACGCCGCGTCGGCCGAGGACCGCGAGCGCGAGGCGGCGCTGCGCACGACGCTCGAGCGCGTCGTCGGCCCGGACGGCCGCGCGTACATGGTCGAGCGCCCGGCGGAGCCGCAGGACTGAGCGATCGCGGGCGGTCAGCGTCCGGGCTCGGTGCCCTGCGCCTCGACCGCCTGCTGCGGCCTCGGCGTCGCGTCGCGCCGCGCGAGCCGCTCGAGCATCGCGTTGTACTCGGTGAGCTCGGCGTCGCCGTCGCGGTCCGCCGCGCGGTCCCGCCGCCGGGCCGTGCGCTCGTCGTCGCGGGTCCAGGCGACGGCGACCGCGATCGCGAGCACGAGCATGGGCAGCTCGCTGATGCCCCACGCGATGGCGCCGCCCGCCTGCTGGTCGGCGAGCGCGGAGGGCCCCCAGGGCCGGCCGAGGAGGCCGAACCACCGCGGCACGAGGAGCGCCTCGGAGCTGACGATCGCGAGCCCGAAGAAGGCGTGGAACGCCATCGTCGCGAACAGCAGCAGCAGCCGCAGCGCGTAGCCCGGCCGGTGCGGGCCGGGGTCGACGCCGATGAGGCCGTTGACGAACAGGTACCCCGCGAGGGTGAAGTGGGCGACCATGAGCAGGTGCCCGACGTACGTCGTCAGGGCGAACGAGAACGCGTCGGTGAAGTAGAAGACGAACATCGAGCCGGCGAAGTTCACGGCCGCGACCACGGGGTGCGCGAGGACCGTCGCCCACCGTGAGTGCACGAGGCCCAGGATCCACTCGCGCGGTCCCCACGAGCCGTCGTCGCGCGGCGGCAGCGCGCGCGCGGCGAGCGTCACGGGCGCGCTGAGCACCACGAGGATCGGCACGACCATGACGAGCACCATGTGCTGGAGCATGTGCGCGCTGAACAGCACGTGCCCGTACACGGCCGGGCCGCCCGACGTCGTCCAGGCGAGCAGGAGCATCCCCGCGAGGAGGCTGAGGGTGCGGTGCACCGGCCACGCGTCGCCGCGCCGCCGCAGGCGCGCGACCCAGCGCCCGTAGACGACGACGGCGGCGAGGCAGCCGAGCGCGGGCAGGAGGTCCCAGCGGAAGCTCGTGAGCCACAGCTCGGCCGTCGGCGCGGGCGGGAGCGCGTGGCCCGTGACGATCTCGGCGGGCGTCGGCGTGGTCGGCGGCTCGAGGTCGGCGGGCGGCGCGGTCGAGCCGAGCGCGACGGCGACGCCGGACACGGCGCCCATGACCGCGAGCTCGACGGCGACGAGGCGCCAGAACACCCCGGGCGCACGTGAGGCTGCTGGCGTGCTGCGCTCGGCGAGCCGGCGCACGACGGCGCGTCGGTGGAGCGCCCCGAGGACGCCGAGCGCGACGAACAGCCCGATCTTCGCGACGAGCAGGAGGCCGTACGGCGTCGCGAGGTCGCCGGGCTCGTCCAGGCGCTGCACCGCGTTGACCGTGCCGGAGACGGCGACGCCGGCGAAGCACCACGCGGCGATGCCCGAGAAGCGCGCGACGGACGGTGCGAGGTCCCGGCCCAGGCGGCCGCTCACGAGCGCGAGCCCGGCGAGCGCGCCGATCCACACGGCGGCGCCGAGCAGGTGCAGGAACAGCGAGGAGATCGCGAGCTCGTGGTTGGTCGAGCCGACCGTGTGGCCGCTCGTCGAGAGCATGGCGAGGGCCGACGCCGCGAGCAGCGCGCTGACCAGTGCGCCCGCCGGCCGCGTGACGAGCAGCGCGACGACGCAGGTCAGCGCGGCGACGACGGTGATCCCGAGGAGCGTGCGGCCGAGCGAGACGGACGACACGAAGAGCCCGAGCTCGGCGCCGTACCCCTCCCCGCCGACGGGACGGCCTGTGATCTGCGCGTACGTGAGCACGAGCTGCACGACGCTCGCGACCGCCCAGACGCCCGCGGCGACCGAGGCGACCACGGCCGACGTCGGCCACGCGCGGCCCTCGCCCGGGGTGCGTCCGGCGGCGCGGGGCAGGACGAACGCGGCCAGCACGAGCGAGCCGATCGTCACCGCAGCCGCGAGCTCGGTGACGACGGTCGAGAGCGGGAGCCCCCAGCGCACGACGGCGCCCGGGTCCAGCAGGGTCGGGGCGACGGCACCCGAGAAGGCGACGCCCGCGGCGGCCGCCGCGAGGGCGACGAGGAGCCCGGCGACCGCGCCCGCGACCGGAAGTCGGCGCGCGGGGGTGGTCGGGGCGGTCACCGCCTCAGCCTACGGCGGGCCCACGGGCGCCCCGCCCGGTCGGCCCGCCGGTGACGGCGGGCCCGTCGGTGCGGTGGAGGCAGCCTCGGCTCCACCAGGACGCTGCGCCGCCGGCTCGCGCCCCGCTCAGCACGGGAGGCGGTCGCCGTACAGGCGACGCACCTCGTCGTCCGTCAGGGCGTGCACCTCGTGCGGCATCTCCTCCCACCACGTGCCGCACACGGAGCATCGCCAGACGGCGACCTGCTGGACGACGCTCTCGAGGAGGTACGGCTCGTGGTCACCGGTGTAGGCCCGGCGCTCGCACACGGCGCAGCCGCCCCGCGGGTGCTCGGCCAGCCGGCGCGAGATCTCGCGACGCACCTCGGGCGGCACCGGCGTCGTCGTGCGCTCCTCCTCCGCGACGCGCGCGTCGGCGGCCACCCCCAGCTCGTCCAGGCGGCGACGACGCTCCTCCGCCTCGGCGACCCGCTGCGCGGCGGCTGCGCGCTGGCGCGCGCTCAGAGGGACGTCCATCAGCCCTGCAACGTCCGCCGGGCCTGCGCGACGGCGTCGGGCAGCAGCTCCATCCCCACCGACTGGCCGGGGTTCAGGACCACGCCCGAGCCCGCCGGCACACGAGCGAGCAGGTCCGCGCCGCTGAGCGTCAGCGCGTAGGGCGCGAGGTCGGCGAGCTCACCGATCCGCGACACGTGGGTGAACACGGCGAGCATCGTGACCCCCTCACGGTCGAAGAGCACGGGGACGAAGCCCTCGAACTCCTCCCCGACCGGCGCACCGCTCGGCACGACGAGATCGGCCGCCGGCAGTGCCGCCAGGACGGCGGCGGCGTCGCCCGACTGCTGCCCCGCGGCCAGCGCCGACTCGAAGGGCGTCATCGGGATGAAGGTGGGCACGGTCAGGTCTCCGATCGAGGGGGTTCGCCGCGAGGCCTAGTAGCGGCGGAGCGGCTGCCACGAGCCGTCGGGCATCAGCTGGAACAGGACGCTGCCCGGAGGCACGGCCGGCCCGCCGTGGACGACGAACTCCCGCGTCGGGTTGACGAGGTAGCCCCCGGTCCCCGGACGCCCGGGGGCGTCCTCGAGACGCACCGCCGTATGACCGCCGTCCATGTAGTGGGGCCACCCGTTGGCGTCGGCTCGCGTGGGCGGCACGGAACCCAGGCCTTCGAGCGGGAAGCTGAGACCGTAGATCTCGGGGCCGTTCGGACCCGAGGGGTTGAGGATCTCCCGCTCGATGCTCGGGGTGTTGCCGGTGTACCGCAGGGCGTCGCTGGGCGTCCGCACGAGCGCGGAGTCCTCGATCGGCATGTGGAAGTACGGCGAGCTCGACGTGCCGAGCGTCGCGTTCGACCGGGTGTAGTAGGTGAGGTTGCTCGGGCCGAAGAACGCGACGCCGTGAGTGCTGGGCGGCGGAGGCGTCGCCGGCGCGCTGGGCGTGTGCGTGGTGCCGGGGCGGGCGCCGCGGAGGTTGTCGCCGAGGCTGCGGATGGCGGCCTTGAGCGCGTCGATCAGGTCGCCCAGCGCACGCGCCGAGGTGATCACGCCCGTGACCTTGCTGCCCACCCGCGCCGCGAGGGACGAGACCCGGGTCGCGACCTGGGACACCACCCACGGCGTCCCGAGCCCGACCGTGAACACGATCTGCGCCGCCCACGAGATCGCCGCACCCACCAGCTCCGCGATCGCATCACGCACCAGGTCGTGCACCACCTGCACGATCGTCGAGCACGTCCGCAGACTGCTCGCCACCGCCGTCGAGGACCCACCGATCCCCCGCAGGTGCTCGGCGAAGTCGCTCGCGTAGCGGGCGTAGGCCTCGACCCCCTGGCCCCGCATCCCTTCCAGGTCCGCCGCCACCAGGTGGTCCAGGTCCCCCGCCGCGCTGCCCATCTGCGTGGCGATGTTGTCCCACGTCCCCGCGAACCCCAGCACCGCCCCCGCATCACCGGTCAGGTCGTTGAGCCACCCCTTGAGCGGCTCCACGTGCTCCATCAACCAGCCCAGCCCCGCCGCGATCAGCTGACCCAACGGGTCCATCACCGCCGCCGCCGTGTCCAGCACCGTCGACAGCCCCGCCAGACCCGCCGCCACCCAGTCCTCGGACTCGATCGCCCGCGACAGGTCGTACAGCGACTCCACCAGCATCGTCCCGCCCAGCGCGGACGACGTGTCCACCGGACCCGCGACCAACGGGTTCGCCGTCACCGCAGCACCCCCGCGATCGTGTCCATCCGGCCCCGCACCCCGTCGTCGACCGCGCGGTAGTCGTCGGCCATCGCGACCACGCCGTCGGCCATCGCCTCGAGCGAGTCGCGCGCGGCACCGATCGCCTGCCCCGTCTCCACCTCGGCGGAGTTGACGAACCCCGGCAGGAAGGCGCACAGCACCCCGAACGCCCCGCCGTGCAGGTCCACCTGGTTTGCGGCGCCCTCCGCGAGCGCCACCGCGTCGGTCACCATGGACAGCCGCGAGGCGTGCGACCGCAGCACCTCGGTGTCGACCTCGAACTCGCTCACTGCTCCCCCTGCCCCCGACCGGACGGCCGCCGCGCGCTCTCGTGCGTCACGGCGGTGCTCGCGCTGCTCATGCGTACCGCTGCTCGACCTCGGCCCTGAGGTGCTCGGTGAGCGGCGACTCCTCGCCGTACGCCTCACCCATGATCGCGACCGCCCTGCCGCCGGCCTCGCGCTGAGCCGCGCGGGCCGCCTCGACGATGTGGCGCGACAGCTCGTCGTGCCGCAGGTCCATGGCCGCGTCCGTGAGGACGACGTCGCGCAGCTGGCCCGAGGCGTCCACCTCGACGACGACCTCGCCGCGCGGCGAGCGGCCGCGCCCGCGGACGGCGTCGATCTGGGCCTTGACCTGCTGGGCGCGCTCCGCGCGCTGCGCCGCCAGCTCGATGTCGCGCTGGACCTTCGCGATCGCGGCGTCGGGGTCGTGGAAGGAGGTCACGCCCGCACCCTAGCCAGCGCGCCCGACGTCGCCCACCCCCTGTCCGCGCCGGGTCCACCGTTCACCCGATCGTGCAGCCCGCGCCGGTGTCGGGGGCCGGACCTACAGTGCAGCAGTGAGTCCCGACGCGCCGTCCTCGGCGCCCCCGCAGTCCGCCACCTTCGCCCCCACCCACCGCCAGATCCTCACGATCCTCGGCGGCCTCATGATGGGGATGTTCCTCGCCGCGCTCGACCAGACGATCGTGGCGACCGCGATCCGCACGATCGGCGACGACCTCCAGGGGCTCTCCCTGCAGGCCTGGGTCACCACGGCGTACCTCATCACGTCGACGATCGCGACGCCGCTCTACGGCAAGCTCTCCGACATCTACGGGCGCAAGCCGCTCTACCTGGCCGCGATCGTGCTCTTCCTCATCGGGTCGCTGCTGTGCGGCACGGCGACGTCCATGTACCAGCTCGCGGCGTACCGCGCCGTGCAGGGGCTCGGCGGCGGCGGTCTCATGTCGCTCGCGATCACGATCCTCGGCGACCTGCTCAGCCCGCGCGAGCGCGCCAAGTACCAGGCGTACTTCCTGGCGGTGTTCGGCACGTCGTCGGTGCTGGGCCCGATCATCGGCGGCTTCCTCGCGGGTGCCGACACCGTGCTGGGCATCACGGGCTGGCGTTGGATCTTCCTCGTCAACGTGCCGTTCGGGATCCTCGGCCTGGTCGTCATCACGCGCGTCCTGCACCTGCCGCCGCTCGCCAAGGTGTTCCACCGGATCGACTGGCCCGGCGGTCTCGCGCTCGCCGGCGGCCTGGTCCCGCTGCTCCTCGTCGCCGAGCAGGGGCGCGAGTGGGGCTGGGGCTCTCCCGTCGCCCTCACGTGCTACGCGCTCGGAGTCGTGGGCATCGTCGCGTTCCTCCTCGCCGAGCGCCGTGCGGGGGACGACGCGCTGCTGCCCCTGCACCTCTTCCGGAACCGCACGTTCGGCGTCTCGGCGCTCATCAACCTGGTCATCGGCATGGGTATGTTCGGCGGGCTCGCGACGCTGCCGCTCTACCTCCAGATCGCCAAGGGCATGTCGCCGACGGCGGCCGGCCTCGCCCTGCTGCCGCTCACGCTCGGCATCATGACGACGTCGGTGGTGTCCGGCCAGACCGTGGCGCGCACGGGGCGGTACCGGATCTTCCCGATCCTCGGCACCGTCTGCCTCGCGCTCGGCGCGCTGCTCATGTCGCAGCTCGCACCTGACTCCTCGATGGTCGAGGTCGCGTGGCGCTCGGCGATCTTCGGGTTCGGCCTCGGCTTCTGCTTCCAGCCGCTCGTGCTCGCGGTGCAGAACGCCGTCCCGCCCAAGGACATGGGCGTCGCGACGTCGTCGTCCCTGTTCTTCCGGCAGATGGGCGGCACGCTGGGCACGGCCGTGTTCCTGTCGATCCTCTTCTCGACGGTGGCCGGCAACATCCGCGACGCCTTCACGGCGGCGAGCCGCACCCCGGCGTTCCAGGACGCGCTCGCGGACCCGGCCGTGGTCGAGGACCCGGCGAACGCCCCCGTCGTCGGCATGCTCCAGGGCGGTGGCGAGCCGCCGTCGCTCGACGACTCGTCGTTCATCGACGCGATGGACCCGCGGCTCGCCGCGCCGTTCCTCGACGGCTTCGAGCAGAGCACGTCGCTCGTCCTGCTCATCGCGGCCGCGATCATCGCGGTCTCCATCGCGCTCGCGTTCCTGCTGCCGGAGATCCCGCTGCGCCAGGTGTCGGGCATCCAGAGCCGCATGGACGCCGCCGCCGCGGTCGGGCACGACGACGCCCCGGCACCCGCCCCGCGCGGGCCCGGCACGCCGCCCGGGGCCTGAGGAGCACGCGGTGGCCGCCGACCGCGTCGCCGTGCGGCTCGTCGTGGCCGGGCGCGTCCAGGGCGTCGGGTTCCGGTACGCGTGCCGGCGCACGGCCGCCGAGCACGGCGTCGCGGGCTCGGCGCGCAACCTGCCGTCCGGCGAGGTCGAGGTCGTGCTCGAGGGCTCGCCCGACGCCGTCGCCGCGGTCGCCGCGTGGGCGCACCACGGCCCGCCGGGTGCCGCGGTCGCGGACGTCCGGGCGGAGGACGTCGCACCCACCGGGTCGACGGGCTTCTCGATCGGGTGACGCGGCCGCCCGACGGGATGACCCCGGTCCGCCCGCCCCGGCACGCACCGTCGGCGGCTGCTCCGCGCGGTCCCCAGGCCCGGCGGACCCGACCGGGCGCGCGCGGCCCTGGCTGGCATACTCGCCCCTTGCCGCACCTCCCCCGTGCCGCGGGCGTCTCACGCTCGGCGCCCCACCGGGTCGGACGCGGTCACGGAGCGCGCCGACCTGGGGGACCTCGCATGCTGACCGAGCCGATCACCGACAGCGACCACGCCGAGGCGCGGCACCTGCTGGACCGGATCGACGCCGTCTTCGCCCAGCGCGTGGTCGGACAGGACAACCTGCGCGTGGCCCTCGTCAGCACCCTCCTCGCGGGCGGGCACATCCTCCTCGAGAGCGTGCCGGGCCTGGCGAAGACGACGGCCGCGCAGACGCTCGCCGCAGCGGTGTCCGGCTCGTTCCACCGCATCCAGTGCACGCCGGACCTCATGCCGAACGACATCGTCGGCACGCAGATCTTCAACTACGCGACGGGCTCGTTCACGACCCAGCTCGGCCCCGTGCACGCGAACCTCGTGCTCCTCGACGAGATCAACCGCTCGAGCGCCAAGACGCAGTCCGCGATGCTCGAGGCGATGCAGGAGAAGCAGACGTCGATCGGCGGCGAGGTGTACCGGCTGCCGTCGCCGTTCATGGTGCTCGCGACGCAGAACCCCATCGAGGAGGAGGGCACCTACGTGCTCCCCGAGGCCCAGATGGACCGGTTCCTCGTCAAGGAGGTCCTCACCTACCCGCAGGGCGACGAGGAGGTCGAGATCCTCGAGCGCATCTCGAGCGGCCGCCAGGTCGCGCCCATCGTCGGGCGGCCGATCAGCCTCGCCGAGCTCGAGCGGCTCCAGGCGCTCGTCGACCGGGTCTACGTCGACGCCGCGATCAAGCGGTACGTCGTCGACGTCGTGGCGACGACGCGCGGCGCCGGCCCGCGGCCCATCCCGGGCATCGAGCGGATGATCCGCGTGGGCGCGAGCCCGCGCGGGTCCATCGCCCTCATGCGCATCGGCCAGGCGCTCGCGCTCCAGGCCGGGCGCGGCTACGTCACGCCCGAGGACGTCAAGGCGATGCGCCACCCGGTCCTGCGCCACCGCATCGTCCGCACCTTCGACGCCCTGGCCGACGACGTGCCCGCCGAGCAGCTCGTCGACGCCGTCTTCGACGCCGTCCCCACCCCCTGAGCGCCCGAGCCCGATGACCTGGTCGCCCACCGGCGGATCGCCGCCCCCGCCCGCCCCGCCCGGGGCGCGGCCGGGCGCGCCCGTCGCGGGACCGGCCGCCCCGGTGGGCTGGCCCGGTCCGGGAGCGGGACACGGCCGGTCGCCGTGGACGCCGACCGCCGCGACGCCCCAGCGCTCCGCGTCGCGCTTCGCGCACCTGCGGTCGCGGCTGCAGCTCCCGCTCGCCAAGCGCGCGACCGGTCTGCTCGACGGGCGGCACCGCTCGATCCTCCAGGGCCACGGCCAGGACTTCGACGACCTGTCGCTCTACAGCCCGGGCGACGACGTCGGGGACATCGACTGGAAGTCGAGCGCGCGCGCCGGCATCCCGGTGATCCGGCGCTTCGTCCGGCAGAGCAACCTCAGCCTCGTCCTCGCGGTCGACACCGGCCGGACGATGGCCGCGACCGCGGCGGGCGGCGAGAGCAAGGGCGCCGTCGCCCTCGACGCGGCCACGCTCGTCGCCTACCTCGCGCGCGACCGGGGCGACCGGGTCGCGCTCGTCGCCGCCGACTCGGGCCGCCTGACCCAGCTCCCGCCCCGCGGCGGCACGGCGCACCTCGAGCTCCTGCTCCGCAAGGTCGAGCGCGCGTTCGACGTCGAGGCGCCGCCGTCCGACGTCGGCCGCCTCCTCACGCGCGTCGGCGCGCTGACCCGGCGGTCGCTCGTCGTGCTCGTCACCGACGAGGCGAACCCGACGGAGGAGCACCACGACGCCCTCAAGAGCGTGCGCCTGCGCCACGAGGTCCTGGTCATCGCGGTCGCCGACGCGGACCCCTTCCAGCCCGCGCCCGGCACCACGCGTGACGTGGGCGACGGCTGGGCCGTGCCGGTCTGGCTCCAGGGGCGGGACGACGTGGTGCGTGCCGCCGCGGCCGTCCGGGCGCAGCGCTCGGCGCGCCGCGCCGCGACCCTGCGCCGCCTCCAGGTGCACGACGTCGTCGTCGGCAGCACCCAGGACGTGGTGCCCGCCCTCATCTCCCTCCTCGACCGGAGCCACCGTGCCCGTCGATGAGCTCTACGACCCCGTCCTGTACTCGTGGTGGGTCCCCGTGCTGGGCGCGGTGCTCATGGCGCTCGCCGTCGCGTACGTCGTGTGGGCGGTGCGGCACACGCGGCGGCGCCCCGAGCACGACGCACCCCCGCCGCCTCCGCCGCAGCGCCGGCTGGGGCCGTACGACGACCCGTACGCGAGCGTGCGGCCGGTGTACCTGGCCAAGGTCGACGCGCTCGAGGCCCGCTACGTCGCGGGCGAGCTCGACGCGCGCTCCCTGCACCTCGAGCTCAGCGCCGTCGTGCGCGACTTCGGGTCGGTGCGCCGCGGCGTCGACGCGCGCGTGCTCACGCTCAGCGAGCTGCGCCGGGTCGACGGCGCGCGACGCCTCGCCAACCTCATCGAGACCTACTACCGGCCGGCGTTCGCGCGGTACGGCACGGTCGGCGCGTCGTCCGAGCAGGCCCTCGCGGGCGCGCGGCGGGTGATCAGCCAGTGGTGACGTCCGTGCACTGGGGCCTCGTCTGGCCGTGGGCGCTCGCGCTCGCGCTGCTCGCCGTCGGCGGCGTCGCGTTCTGGGCGTGGCGGGCGCGGCGCGAGACGAAGGACGCGGCCCGCTGGGTCGCGCACACCGACGAGCTCGACGACCTGCCCGAGGTGCGGCGGGCCGTCCGCGAGTACGCCGTGCTGCGCGCCGCGACGGCGGGCGCGCTCGCGGTCGCGCTGCTCGGCGCGGCGGTCCTCGTGGCGCGACCGGTCGACCGCGAGACGCGCACCGACACCTTCGGCACGCGCGACATCGTCCTGTGCCTCGACGTCTCGGGCTCGATGATCCCGTTCGACTCGGAGATCGTCTCGACGTTCAGCACGCTCGTCGAGGGCTTCGACGGCGAGCGGATCGGCCTGTCGGTGTTCAACTCGACGTCGCGCACGGTCTTCCCGCTCACCGACGACTACGCGCTCGTGCTCGAGGAGCTCCAGGTCGCCGAGCAGGCGCTCCAGTTCGACATCGAGGCGTTCGACCCGCTCGACCCGCTGACGTGGGACGGGCTCGACCCCCTGCTCGAGTTCATCGCGGGCACCGAGGGCGTGCCGGCGCAGGCCTCGCTCATCGGCGACGGCCTCGCGAGCTGCGCGCTGCTGTTCGACGAGCAGGCGACGGACCGGTCGCGCTCGATCATCCTCGCGACCGACAACGACCCGTACGGCGAGCCGGTCTACACGCTGCCGCAGGCGGTCGACGTCGTCACCGACCGCGACGTGACCCTCTACGGCCTCTACGGCGGTGACGCGTACCTGCGCGGCTCCGCCCAGAACGAGGAGTTCGACACCGCGATCGAGGAGGCGGGCGGCAAGACCTGGTTCGCGGAGGACACGGCGGCCGTGGCCGAGGTCATCCGCGACGTCACCGAGGAGCAGGCGGTCGCGCTCGACGCCGACGCGCAGCGCATCGTCACGGACCGGCCCGTGCCGTGGTTCGTGCTGCTCGTGCTCGCCACGCTCGCCCTCCTCGCCCTGCGACGGCGGGTGGGCGGATGACCCTGCGACCGCTGGTGCCCGTGTGGCTCCTGCTCCTCGTCCTCGTGCCGGTGCTCGTCCTCGCGGTGCGCGAGGCGTGGAACGCGCGCGGGCCCGTGCGGCGGAGCTGGGCGGTGCGCGCCGCCCTCGTCGCCGTCGTCACCGCGATCGGCCTCGGCCCCTCGGTCCCCGCCACCACCGACGAGCAGCTCGGCGTGGCCGTCGACGTGTTCTTCGTCGTCGACCGGACGGGCTCGATGGCCGCCGAGGACTGGTCGGAGGAGCGGCTGCCCCGCCTGGACGGCATGCGGCACGACCTGCCCGCGCTCGTCGCGGCGGTCCCCGGCGCGCGCTACTCGATCATCGCGTGGGACAGCCAGGCGAGCCGCCAGCTGCCCCTCACCACCGACCAGCGGGCGGTGCGCACCTGGGCGCAGACCGCACGGCAGGAGATCACGGCGTTCTCGTCCGGGTCGCTCGTCGACCGGCCGCTCGAGCCGCTGCGGCGCGCGCTCACGGGCGCCGCCGAGACCGACCCCGGGCACGTCCGCCTGGTCTTCTTCCTCTCCGACGGCGAGCAGACCACCGACGGCGAGCCGGCGTCGTACGAGGAGCTCGCCGACCTCGTGGACGGCGGCGCGGTGCTCGGGTACGGCACCGCCGAGGGCGGTCCCATGCGTGAGTACGACGGGTCGCTCGAGCCGGACCCCGAGGCCCCGTACATCGTCGACGACGCCACGGGCGAGCAGGCCGTCTCGCGCATCGACGAGGCGGCGCTCCAGGCCGTCGCCGCGCAGCTCGGCGTCGCCTACGCGCACCGCACGGGCCCGGACGACGTCGCCGCGCTCGTCGAGGGCCTCGACCCGGAGGAGATCGCCGCGGACGGTCGCCGCGACACCGAGCTGTGGCAGGCGGTCACGTGGCCGCTCGCGGTGCTCGTCGTCGGCCTGCTCGGCGTGGAGGCCTGGACGACCGCCCGCGGCTGGGTGCCGCTGCGCCGACGGAGGTCCGCATGAGCACGCCCACGCCGCTCGAGCGCCGACGTCGCGTCCGCCGCCGCTGGCTCGTCTGGGCCACGCTGCCCGTGTGGCTGGGCGTCTTCCTGTTCGGCCTGCACCTCGCGCTCATGAACGTGGTGGCCGCGACGGCGCGCGGCCAGTACGCCGACGGGCAGATCGGCAGCGCCGTCGTCGGGTTCACGTGGCTCAAGAGCACCGACCCCGTGGAGAGGTGGAAGGCGCCGTTCGACCTCGGCACGACGTTCACGAAGGGCGAGGACCCGCTGCTCGGCACCTTCTACCTCGCCGACGCGCTCGAGATCGCTCCCGAGGACCCGACGACGCAGTGCATGGTGCTCATCAACTACGCGATCGCGCTCGAGATGATGGGCGACCAGGAGCTCGCCGACGCGCAGACCCGCGCCGAGTGGGCGGCGGAGGCCCAGGGCTACGTCGACGCGGGCGACGCCTACCCACCCGGCGTGCCGTGGGGGGACATGACGCCCGAGGAGATCCGCGCCGAGGGCCGGGAGTTCGCGGCCTGGGCGCAGCGCGACTACGACGCCGCGACCGAGGCGCGCGCCTCGTGCGAGCCCGAGGGCCAGTCCGAGGAGGAGCAGCAGCAGAACTCCGACTCCCAGGAGCGGCTCGAGGACAAGCAGCAGCAGGCGCAGGACTCCGAGGAGCAGCAGCAGGAGGAGCCCGAGGACGGCTCGGAGCAGGCCGAGGAGGAGAAGCGTCAGCAGGAGCTCCAGGAGCGCAACGAGGAGGCGCAGGCCGAGGCCGAGCGTCAGCGCCAGGAGGAGCAGGGCGACCAGGGCGGCAGCGGCACGAAGAACTGGTGACGCCGGCGCCTCGTCACAGCCGACCGTCCTGGGGCGTCACCACGAACGGTCGGGGCACCCGCTCGAGGACGGCGGGGTCGCCCCACGGCCGGAACCAGTCGAACAGCTCCAGCCGCCCGCCGCGCCGGCGCATGACGACCCGGTCGAGCTCGTAGGTGAGGCAGGCCTCGGCGTCGACCGCATCGCTGAGCCGGACGGCCGCCACGGCCAGGGCGGGGTACGCGGCGAAGTAGCCGTCGTCGTCGGTCGCCTTGTTGTCGACGTGGAGGATGACCCGGCAGGTCGCGGGCGTGCCGAGGAGCTCGGCGTAGAGCCCGGCCGAGACCGGGCTGGCGACGTCGCCGACCGACCCGGAGAGCACGCCTCGCGGCACCGCGAGCTCCGCGCTCAGCTCGGCGAGCAGCACGTCGAGAAGGCGCCGGACGTGGGCCGTGCCGCACCTCGTCGCGATCGGCATGGGGTAGTCGAGCACCGGTCGGCCCCGAGGTCCGTTCTCAGCGCTGCGCGGCGTCGGGAGCCAGCATCTGCGCCAGCTCGACGAGCTGCGCCACGATGACCGGACGGGCGGGGGTGTCCGGCAGCTCGGCGGTGCCGATCGCGGGCAGCTGGGCGATCACCGCCGTGAGCTCGGCGAGGCGAGCCGGCGGCATGTCCTCGAGGTCGAGCGCCCCGAGGTTGTGGTCCGACACCTCGCGCAGCTCGCTGACCAGCTCCGGGTCCTGCGCCCGCGCGGCGAGGGTGTCGAGCATCCAGGAGAAGACCGACGACGACGCGTTCCAGTCGCGCCCGTCGGGGAGGAAGACCAGCCCCGCCATCACGCACCGGCCATGAGGTGCGGCCGCCCGCGGCCGTCGGTCACGACTGGAACAAGACGCGCTCGGGCCACTCGCCCGTCTTCGCCCAGTGCCGGTAGGCCTTGACGACCACGTAGCGCGCCGCCGAAGGCTTGTCGTCGCTCCCGACGACGGACCAGGCGTCGACGTCCTCGACCGGGATCTCGACCTCGCCCTCGGGCTGCGCCGGGTCGACGCCGAAGGTGTACCGGACGGCGCGCGCGTCCGCGTGCACGCGGCTGCCGTAGGCCACTGCTCCCATCAGCTACCTCCACGTCGGTCGAGCGCCGCCTGCCAGTTGGCGACGGAGTTGGCGTGTGCGTGCGCCTCGGCGTACGACGCGCCGGGGTGGCTGCGCATGTAGGCGGACTCGGCGATCTCGTGCCGGATGAGCAGCCGGTCCGTGGGGGTGGCGTCGCCCGACCGCAGCCGGAGGAACGCCTCCGCCATGTCGGGGTTGGCGTCGAAGCGTCCGCGCCACGGCTCGCCGTAGTCGGTGCCGAGCAGGTGCTCGTCCTCGAGGACGTGCCTGAGGGCTCGCTCGACGTCGTCGGGATCGAGGTCCGGGTTGTTCCGCGCGATGTCCGCCGCCAGGTCGGGGTCGGCACGGAAGGCGTCGTACGTCCGGTCGGCCCACTCCTCGGCCCGGATGTCCGACGCCGGGCGCGGCCGGTAGGAGCCCCCCGTGTGCTGCATCGGCACGTCCGGCGTGCGGGGCGTGTGCGTGGTGCCGGGGCGGGCGCCGCGGAGGTTGTCGCCGAGGCTGCGGATGGCGGCCTTGAGCGCGTCGATCAGGTCGCCCAGCGCACGCGCCGAGGTGATCACGCCCGTGACCTTGCTGCCCACCCGCGCCGCGAGGGACGAGACCCGGGTCGCGACCTGGGACACCACCCACGGCGTCCCGAGCCCGACGGTGAACACGATCTGCGCCGCCCACGAGATCGCCGCACCCACCAGCTCCGCGATCGCATCACGCACCAGGTCGTGCACCACCTGCACGATCGTCGAGCACGTCCGCAGACTGCTCGCGACCGCCGTCGAGGACCCACCGATCCCCCGCAGGTGCTCGGCGACGTCGCTCGCGTAGCGGGCGTAGGCCTCGACCCCCTGGCCCCGCATCCCCTCCAGGTCCGCCGCCACGAGGTGGTCCAGGTCCCCCGCCGCGCTGCCCATCTGCGTGGCGATGTTGTCCCACGTCCCCGCGAACCCCAGCACCGCCCCCGCATCACCGGTCAGGTCGTCGAGCCACCCCTTGAGCGGCTCCACGTGCTCCATCAACCAGCCCAGCCCGGCCGCGATCAGCTGACCCAACGGGTCCATCACCGCCGCCGCCGTGTCCAGCACCGTCGAGAGCCCCGCCAGACCCGCCGCCACCCAGTCCTCGGACTCGATCGCCCGCGACAGGTCGTACAGGGACTCCACCAGCATCGTCCCGCCCAGAGCGGACGACGTGTCCACCGGACCCGCGACCAACGGGTTCGTCGTCATCCCCGCACCCCCGCGATCTCGCTCATCTGCCCCCCAGCGCGTGCGATCGGGGCGACTGTAACGGGCCGCGCGCGTCGCGGGCCATCACTCGTCCAGGTCACGGGCGACGGCCGTGCGGCCCCACGCCGTCGGCGGGCTCAGCCCCAGACCAGGCCCTGGCCCGGCTCCTCGAGCACCGCGGCGACGTCGGCCAGGAACCGCGAGCCCAGGCCGCCGTCGACCAGGCGGTGGTCGAACGAGAGCGCGAGCTGCGTCACGTGGCGGACCTTGATCTTGCCCTTGTGCACCCAGGGCTGCTCGCGGATCGCGCCGAACGCGAGGATCGCGGACTCGCCCGGGTTGAGGATCGGCGTGCCCGTGTCGATCCCGAACACCCCCACGTTGGTGATCGTGATGGTGCCGTCGCTCATGTCGACCGGCTGCGTCTTCCCGGCGCGGGCCGTCGCGGTGAGGTCGGCGAGCGCGACCGCGAGGTCGTGCAGGCCGAGCCGGTGCGCGTCCTTGATGTTCGGGACGATGAGGCCGCGCGGCGTCTGCGCCGCGATGCCGAGGTTGACGTAGTGCTTGTAGACGATCTCCTGGGTCTCGTCGACCCACGACGCGTTGATCTCGGGGTGCCGGCGCACCGCCAGGAGCAGCGCCTTCATCGCGACGAGCAGGGGGGTCACGCGCACGTCGGCGAACTCGCGGTCGGCGCGCAGCCGCTCCACGAGCCGCATGGTCTTGGTGACGTCGACCGTGTGGAACACCGAGACGTGCGGCGCGGTGAAGGCGCTCGAGACCATCGCCTCGGCGGTCCGCTTGCGGACCGACTTCACGGGCACGCGCGTCGCGCGGCCGTCGTCGCTCACCGTGCCGGACGCCAGCCACGGCTGGTCGTCGGTCGCGTAGGTCGCGAGGGGCTTGACCTCGTTGGCCTGCGAGCGCGCGAGGACGTCCTCGCGCGTGACGATCCCGCCGGGGCCGGTGGGCCGGACGGTCGCGAGCTCGACGCGGAGGTCACGCGCGAGCTTGCGCACGGGAGGCTTCGCGAGGATGCGGCGGGACTCCTCGTTGCGGCCCGCGGCCGTCGGGGCGGCAGCGACCGCGGGGACGTCGGGGCCGGCCGCCGCGGGCGGCGCTGCGACGGCGGCGACCGGGGCCGCCCCGGCAGCAGCTGCGGGCCCCGAGCCGGCGTCGACCGTGGCGGCGCGGCGCGGGCGTCGCGTCGCGCTGTGCGCACTGACGCCGTACCCCACGAGCACCGCGCCGCTCGCGCCGTCGTCGGACGCGGCCTGGCCGGACGCCGCGGTGTCCGCCGCGTCCTGCGCGGCCGTGTGGGGAGCGGCGCGGACCGCGCCGCCGGCGGCGGCACCGCCCTCGGAGGCGCCCGGGTCGGGCGCGCCGTGCGGGTCGACGTCGACCGTGATGATCGGCGTGCCCACCTCCACGGTCTCGCCGGGCTCCGCGAGCAGCGCGGTCACGACACCCGCCCATGGGCACGGCAGCTCGACGAGCGACTTCGCCGTCTCGATCTCGACGATCGGCTGGTTGACCGTCACCGCGTCGCCGACGGCGACGTGCCACGCGACGATCTCGGCCTCGGTGAGGCCCTCGCCCGCGTCGGGGAGGCGGAACTGCTCGTACCGGGGCACGTGGGGCTCCTGGGGTCGGGGTCGGTCGGTCCGCGCGGACGGCTCAGCGTCTCAGCCGGCGGGCTCGGGCGGGAGGAGGCTCGGCGGGCTCAGTGGCCGAGCGCGCGGTCCACGGCGTCGAGCACGCGGTCGAGGCTCGGCAGGTACTCGTGCTCGAGCCGCGCGACGGGGTAGGGGCTGTGGAAGCCGCCGACGCGCAGCACGGGCGCCTCGAGCGAGTAGAAGCACTCCTCGCTGATCCGCGCGGCGACCTCGCCGCCCGTCCCGTAGAGCACGGGCGCCTCGTGCACGACGACGCACCGGCCGGTCTTGCGCACGGACGCGACGACGGTCGCGGTGTCGAGCGGCGAGAGCGTGCGGAGGTCGACGACCTCGATGCTCGTGCCGTCCGCCGCGGCGGCCTGGGCGGCGCGGAGCGCGGTCGCGACCGTGGGTCCGTGCGCGACGAGCGTGAGGTCGGTGCCGGCGCGCGCGACGCGCGCCCGGTCCAGGCCCTCGCCGGTCGCCGAGCCGTAGGAGAAGCCGCGGTCGACGTCGCCCTTGTCCCAGTACCGGCCCTTGGGCTCGAAGAAGAGCACGGGGTCGGGCGAGGCGATGGCCTCCTGGATCATCGTGAACGCGTCCGCGGGGCTCGCCGGCGTCACGACGCGCAGCCCGGCCGTGTGCGCGAAGAGGACCTCGGGCGACTCGCTGTGGTGCTCGACCGCGCCGATCCCGCCGCCGTACGGCACGCGGATGACGACGGGGAGCGACAGCCGGCCGCGCGAGCGGTAGCGGACCTTGGCGAGCTGCGTCGTGATCTGGTCGAACGCGGGGAAGATGAAGCCGTCGAACTGGATCTCGCACACCGGCCGGTAGCCGCGGAGCGCGAGGCCGATCGCGGTGCCGACGATGCCGGACTCGGCGAGCGGGGTGTCGACGACGCGGTCCGGGCCGAAGTCCTTCTGCAGGCCGTCGGTGACGCGGAAGACGCCGCCCAGGGCGCCGATGTCCTCGCCCATGAGCAGGACCTTGGGGTCCTCCTCGAGCGCGGCGCGCAGGCCGAGGTTGATGGCCTTGGCGAGCGTCAGGCGCTCGACGGCGGGGACGGCGCTCATCGCGTGACCTCCGGTGCGACGTCGAACGACGCCTCGTACTGCTCGAACCAGGCGCGCTCGGCGTCCACCACGGCGTGGGCGCCCGCGTACACGTGCTCGAACATGGTCGACGTCGGCGGCTTGCCCATCGCGCGGACCTCGCGGCGCAGGCGCTCGCCGAACGCCTCGCCCTCCGCGTCGAGCTCGGCGAGGAAGACGGCGTCGAGCTCGCCGATCGCCTCGAGGTGGAGGCGGAGCCGGTCGATCGGGTCGCGGCGGCGCCACGCCTCCTCCTCGGCGGACGAGCGGTACCGCGTCGGGTCGTCCGACGTCGTGTGCGCGCCCATGCGGTACGTGTACGCCTCGATGAAGGTGGGGCCGTTGCCCGAGTGCGCACGCTCGAGCGCCTCGGCCGTGACCGCGTAGCAGGCGAGGACGTCGTTGCCGTCGACGCGGACGCTCGGCACGCCGAAGCCCCGGCCGCGCTCGACGATCGGCACACGGGACTGCTTCTCGGTGGACTCGGAGATGGCCCACTGGTTGTTCTGGCAGAAGAGCACGAGCGGCGCGTTGTTCACCGCCGCGAAGACGAACGCCTCGTTGGTGTCGCCCTGGCTCGTGGCCCCGTCGCCGAAGTAGGCGACGACGGCGGCGTCGCGCGTCGGGTCGCCGGTGCCGACGGCGCCGTCGCGCTGGATGCCCATCGCGTACCCGGTCGCGTGCAGCGTGTGTGAACCGATGACCAGGGTGTACAGGTGGAAGTTGTGGGCCTCGGTGTCCCACCCGCCGTGGTCGATGCCGCGGAACTGGCGCAGGATGTCGACGAGGTCGACCCCGCGGGTGTGGGCGACGCCGTGCTCGCGGTAGGACGGGAACGCGTAGTCCTGCGGCGCGAGCGCGCGGCCCGAGCCGACCTGCGCGGCCTCCTGGCCGAGCGCGGGCGGGAAGAGGCCGAGCTCGCCCTGACGCTGGAGCGCTGTCGACTCGGAGTCGAAGCGCCGCACCATGACCATGTCCCGGTACAGCCCACGCAGGGCCTCCGGGTCGAGATGGGCGATGCGTGGGCTGTACTCGGGATGCTCCAGGCGCTCCCCGGTCGGGGTGAGCAGCTGGATCATGTCGGGCTCGTTCACGCAGGGTCCTTCCGGGTGACGGCCAGGGCTAACCTACGTCAGCGTAGGCTACGCCACCGTAGGTTGGCGCTGTCCGGGCCCGACAACGACGTCGGACTCCCCTTTGTACCGACTCTCCAACACGTCGTCACGCGCCCACCCGGGACGAACGGCCCCCCGCCCCGCACCATCGCCGCCGCCGAGGTCGCTGGTTCGGCTCGAGGTCGCTGGTTCGAACCAGCGACCTCGGCGCGAACCAGCGACCTCGGCGTGGTGAGGGTGCGTGGTGGCCGGATGGCCGGGTGGCCGGGTGGCCGGGTGGTGCGGGCCGTGGGTCAGGCGGGGGTGCTGGCGAGGGCCTCGGTCGGCACCGCCGGCGGGGTCGTGGGCCGGGTGGCGCGGCGGGCCAGGGCGGCCGAGGCCACCGTCGCGAGCGCGAGGGCCGCGAGCGCGGCCAGACCCGCGACCGGGCTCGTCGTCCAGCGGCCCTCGAGGAGGAAGAGCGCCGGCACCGTGCAGGTCGGGATGCCGAGGAGCACGAGGAACCACCCGGTGAACCGGCCCAGGTCCAGCCCGCCGACGTGCGTGCGCCCGAGGCCGAGGAGCACGAAGAAGAGCGCCCACATGCTCGCCCACGTCGCCCAGATGACCGCGAACACGGGGTCGGTCGCGATCGACGTCACGGCGTAGTAGGCCGCGATGCCGGCGACGAACAGGCTGTACCAGCCGAAGCCCTGGGGCTCGATCCGGTGCACGGTCTGGAAGCCGAACCACAGGTACGTGATGCCGAACAGGTAGCTCGGCCACGTCGCCTGGAGCACGCCGGGCTCGGTGCCGTGGAGCACGAGCACGAGCGTCGGCAGCACGACCTGCGCGGTCCCGACGAAGAAGTTCAGCGGCGCGGCGCTGCGCGCGGGCACGACGCCGAGCGTCGACAGGCCGTTGACGAAGAGCACCACGCCGACGAGGAGGAGGCCGACGTTCCCCATCAGCGGGTCACCAACGACTCGAACGTCTCCGACGAGAGGACGGGCGCGAAGAAGTTGGTGATGCGCTCGAACGCCGCGGCCTCCTGGTCGGGCCGCTGGGCCCCGGTCGCGTCGCCGATGACGATCGGCAGCAGGCCGTGGTCGCGCGCCGCACGCGCGTTGCCCTCGATGCACCAGTCCAGGTGGATGCCGGTGATGACGACGACCTCGACCCGCTTGCGGGCCAGCTCGAGCGGGAGGTCCGTGCCGACGAACGCCGTCTGCAGGGCCTTCTCGTAGAGCTCGTTGTCGCCGGGCTCGACGAGGTCGCGCAGCTCGTCGACGAGGGCGTCGTCCCAGGCGATCTGCTCGGGCGTCGCGTCGATCGACCCGGTCCAGGAGTCGTACTGCGCGCGGTCGAGCACGGACTGCGGGTAGTCCTGGCGGAAGACCGAGTAGCCGATCCAGTTGAAGGAGACGAAGTTCGGGGCCCGGCGGGCGGCCTGGACGGCGCGCACGGTGGCCGGGAGGCTGCCCCGGAACGCGTGGCCCTCGGCGTACTGGACGCCGCCCGGGCGGTAGAGCGAGTTGGACTGGCTCACCGAGAGGAACGCGGCGGGACGGCTGAGGATCTCCCGCAGGTCGAGGCCGGCCCAGTGGGCGGGCAGCGGCGGGATGAGGTGGGCGTTGCTCGCCGGGAGGCCGAGCGCGGCGGGGTCGAGCTCGACGGGCTCGAGGGGCGTCCGGCGGTCGGTCCGGGTGTCGAGGGTGGTCATGGTTCTCCCTGGTCAGGGGCGCGCGATGGAGGCGCCTGAGGGCGTGCTGGTCGGGTGCGCGGCGGTGGTGACGCCGCGGGCCGGCCCGGACGGGTGGTCCGGACCCGCCCGGATGGACGCGCCGTGGCAGACGGCGGCCCGTGCCGGCACGACGGCGGTCAGCCGCGGCGGGCGGGCGGAGAGGGGGCCGGCGCGGGCCGGGGGCGCGCGCGGCGGAGTCCGTGGGGACTCAGCAGGGCATTCGGCAGGGGCGACAGGCGCGCGGCGACGACGTCGCCTCGGGCCGGGATCCCTGCGTGATGCTCACGCGCACGAACCTAGTCGCCCGAGCGGCCCGTGCGGCGGCCGCGCCGCCTGGGTCTCGCAGACCGAGACCGGCGCCTCGCGGAGCCGGTCCGCGGCGGGACGGGCGGGCCGGGGCGGGTGGACGCCGGTCCCGAGCGCTCAGCCCTGCGCGCTGCCGTCCCGCGTCACCCAGCCGTGCGCGAGCTCGAGCACGCGGTCGTTCGCCGCGGCGTCGCCGACGGTGATGCGCAGGCCCTCGCCGGCGAACGGGCGGACCAGCACCCCGTGCGCGACGGCGTCGGCCGCGAGGTCCACCGTGCGCGGGCCCGCGGGGAGCCAGACGAAGTTGCCCTGGGCGTCGGGCACGGACCAGCCCTGGTCACGAAGGCCCGCGAGGAGGCGCGCGCGCTCCGCGACGACGGCGTCGACGCGCTCCAGGAGCTCGTCCTCCGCGCGCAGCGACGCGAGCGCGGCCACCTGGGCGAGGTGGTTGACACCGAAGGGCGTCGACGCGGTCCGCACCGCGCGGGCGACGTCGGGAGTCGCGACCGCGTAGCCGACGCGCAGCGCCGCGAGCCCGTACGCCTTGGAGAACGTGCGCAGCACGACGACGTTCGGGTGGGCCGCGAGGAGCTCGCGCGAGCGCACGGCGTCGTCGTGCCGGACGAACTCGACGTAGGCCTCGTCGAGCACGACGAGGACGCGGTCCGGCACCGCGGCGAGCAGCTCGACGAGCTCGGCGTGGTGCACGGCCGGCCCGGTGGGGTTGTTGGGCGAGCACACGAGCAGGACGCGCGTGCGCTCGGTCACCGCGGCGGCCATGGCGCGCAGGTCGTGCCGGCCGTCGGCGGCGAGCGGCACCTCGACGCCGACGGCGCCCTGGAGGCCCACGAGGATCGGGTAGGCCTCGAACGAGCGCCACGCGTGGACGACCTCGTCGCCCGCGTCGCAGAACGCCTGGAGCACGTGGCCGAGCACGGCGACCGAGCCGCAGCCCGCGACGACCCCCGCCGGGTCCACCCCGTGGCGCGCCGCGAGCGCCTCGCCGAGCTCGGTCGCGAACATGTCCGGGTACCGGTTGAGCAGCGAGGCGGCCCGGGCGACCTCGTCCCGCACGGAGTCGAGCGGCGGGAACGGGTTCTCGTTCGACGACAGCTTGAACGCGCGC
>NZ_JADDKQ010000006.1 GCF_016464425.1 Actinotalea solisilvae | reverse complement strand
GAACTCCTGGCTGCACGACAACCTCTACTACCTCCAGGACCCCAACTACGGGAACACCCCCACCCACGACGACAACGTCCAGATCCAGGCCGGCACCAACATCACCATCCGCAACTCGGTCCTCGAGTCGACGCACAACGCCGCGGTGATGATCACCCAGGACGCCGGCGCCGTCTCGAACATGACGTTCACCGGCAACTGGGCGAACAACGGCGCGTGCACGATCAACGTCGCGCAGAAGTCCTACGGGCCGGTCGCCGGGCTCACGTTCACGGGCAACACCTTCGGGCTCGACACGCGCCACGCCCGCTGCGCGATCCTCATGCCGACCACGACGTCGTCCATCTCGACCGTCACCGGCAACGTGTTCACCGACGGCTCCGTCGTGACGGTGTCGCGGGGCTGACCCCCACCTGGCCGGTCTCCGCCTCTGCGGGCCGCCCGGTCTCCCGGGCGTCGTCCCGGGGACCGGCCGGGACGGCCCGCATCGTACGTCGCGGGCCCCCACCAAGATCTCTTGGTCTCAGTGATCGGACCGATACACCCATTCGGGTGAATGTCGTTACCTTTCTGTGATCGACGAGGCCCGTCGCCCACAAGGCCCGACGGGTTTGACCTGACCGAGCGGTCCGCGCTGCGCGCGGGCGTCGCACCGAGCGACCGTGCCCTGGGGGCTCGCGCACCGGGCGCGGATGCGCCACCGACGAAGGAAATCTCTCGCCATGACCTCTGCTGTCCCGATGCTCCCGCGCGCCCGAAAGGCCCCCACGACGGGCCTGCGCGCACGCAAGACGGCCCGCTGGGCCGTCGTCACGGCCGCCCTGGCCGCTCTCGTGGCGGCCCCGGCCGTCACGGCGGCGCCTGCCGAGGCGCTGACCTACACGACCGGCGGCCCCGCCGGCAACCTCGACGTCGCCGCCGCCGTCCCCGGTGGCGTGCAGGTCAAGGGCTGGGCCTGGGACCCGGACACGACCGCCGCCGTCACCGTCAAGGTCACCGTGGGCGCCGTCAACGGCCAGGGCCCGGCCAACCGGTCGCGCCCCGACGTGGCCACGGTCTTCCCCGCCGCCGGGACGAACCGGGGCTACGACATCACCGTCCCGACGGCCGCCGGCTCGCAGAAGATCTGCGTGACGTACGTCAACGTCGGCAACGGCAGCAACAAGGTGTTCTCCTGCCGCACGGTCACCGTCGCGACGGGCAGCACCGCACCGGCCCCGGCGCCCGCGCCGGCGCCGACCACGCCGCCCGTCCCGAACGCCACGAACACGGGCGTCCCGGCCGGCACGCCCCTCACGGTCCACAACGGCGACCTCACCATCACGACGCCCGGTGCGGTCATCAGCAACCTCGACATCCGCGGCTTCGTGCGGGTCAAGGCGAACAACGTGACGATCAAGAACTCGATCATCCGCGGTCGGCCCGGCCTGACCAGCTACATGTCGCTCATCCAGAACGGCGACCAGGCGAACAAGCTCACCGTCATCGACTCCGAGCTCATCCCGAGCGAGAAGTCGCCGTACATCGACGGCATCGTCGGCAAGAACTTCTCGCTCATCCGCGTCGAGATCCGCGACGTCGTCGACCAGGTGAAGATCACCGGCAACGACGTCCTGGTCCAGGACTCGTTCCTGCACAGCAACCTGCACTACCTGCAGGACCCGAACTACGGGAACACCCCGACCCACGACGACAACGTGCAGATCCAGCGCGGCACCAACATCACCATCAAGAACTCGGTGCTGCAGAACTCGCACAACGCCGCGATGATGATCACCCAGGACTCGGGCGACGTCGGCACCGTGACGGTCACGGGCAGCCGGCTCAGCGGCGGCGCCTGCACCATCAACGTCGCCGAGAAGTCCTACGGCCCGATCCAGGGCATGCGGGTGACGAACAACGTCTTCGGCCTCGACACGCGCCACGCGCGCTGCGCCGTGCTCATGCCGCTGACGACGAGCTCGATCTCGACCGTCACCGGGAACACGTTCACGGACGGCTCCACGGTCACGGTGTCGAAGGGCTGACGCCCTCCGTCCGCACGCCGACGGCCCCTCCTCGCACCCGTGAGGAGGGGCCGTCGGCGTCAGCGGGTGCGGTCAGTAGGCGCCGCTCGGACGCAGCACGGCGCGGACGGTCTTCCACAGGATCATGAGGTCCATCGCGACCGACCAGTTGTCGACGTACCGCAGGTCGAGGCGCACGGCCTCGTCCCACGTCAGGTCCGACCGACCCGAGACCTGCCAGAGCCCGGTGAGGCCCGGCTTGACGCGCAGGCGCCGGTGGACGGCGTCGGCGTAGCCGGCCACCTCCTCCGCGAGCGGCGGTCGCGGGCCGACGAGCGACATGTCGCCCTTGACGACGTTGAGCAGCTGGGGCAGCTCGTCGAGCGAGTAGCGCCGCAGGAAGCGCCCCACGGGCGTCACCCGAGGGTCCCGCTTCATCTTGAACAGGACGCCCGCACCCTCGTTGTCGCCCAGGAGAGCGGAACGCCGCGCGTCGGCGTCGGCGTACATGCTGCGCAGCTTCCACAGGGTGAAGGTCTGCCCGTCGACACCCACGCGCTTCTGCGAGTAGAAGGGCGACCCTGTCGAGGTCAGTCGGACGGCAGCCGCGGCCCCCAGGATCACGGGGGTCGCCGCCATGAGGAGCACGAGACCCGCCGTGCGGTCCAGGAGTGCCTTCGCGAGCAGCCGCGTGCGCGGTGCGCCGACCTCGACCTCGAGGAGGGAGAGCCCGGCGGCCGGACGCACGGTGAGCCGCGGCGTGGTCACCTCGACGATGTCCGGCACGACGACGAGCTGCGCGCCGGCACGGTCGAGCGCCCACGACAGCCGGCGCAGCGCCTCGCCGCTCAGAGCGCCGCCCGCGACCACGACGACCTCGATCGCCCGGTCGGACACGATCTGCGCGACGTCGGCCACGGCGCCCACCACGGGCACGTCGGTGGCGGCGGGGACCTCGTCGAGGCTCGGGACGCAGATCCCCGTCACCTGGTAGCCGTGGTACGGCGCGCGTCCCAGGTCGCTGACGACGCGTGAGGCGTCGCGCGGGTCCCCGACGACGAGCGTGCGCATCATGGCGTCGCCGTCGGCCCGGGCGCGGTGGAGCACACGGCGCAGGACGTAGCGGCCGAGCACCGCGACCGCGATGGCGAGCGGCACGCCGCCGAAGACGAGGAGCCGGGAGATCTCGGCCTTGGTGACGTAGCTGAGCGTCATGAGCGCGACGATGCTCCAGCCGCCCGCGCGCAGCAGCGCCTGGAACTCGGCCGGGCCGTCGCCCATCTGACGCGTCTCGTAGCCGCCGGCGAGCGCGATGACCGCGAGGAGGCCCGCGACCCCGACCGCCGTCAGCACCGCGGACTGGAAGCCGCCGCCGTAGAGCGGGATGGTCGTCGCGACGCCCACCGCGAGGGCGGCGACGGCGTCGAGCGCGAGGACGCGGCGGCGGTAGCCGGGGGCGACGTGGTTCCACAGCTGGGCGCGCGCGACCTCGTCGTTGAACGGGGTGCGCCGCACCACGAACGGCTGGGACGAGGCCCAGGACCGGCGGGGCTCGGCGGCGACACCGCGCCGGTCCTCCCTGCTCGCCCTGTCGAAGTCACGGTCGGCGGCCAGCGTCACCTGCTGTTCACCTCACTCGTCCGATGTTCACGTCGGTTGCGAGGGTATACGGCCGGAATCGCCCCGTCTGCCCCAAGTGTCCGATTTCACCCGTTCGGCCAACCCCGTGACCGGGACGTGACCCCGCGCCGACCCGCAGCAGACCCGGGGAGCACCCCCTGCGTCCCGCCGGGTCCGCGACGCCCCGACCGGTCGCGAGGACTAGGCCGGCGGCGCGTGGAACCGCTGCTGGGCCGCGAGGAGGCCCTGCATGACGACCGCCTCGACCGCGTCCGCCGCCGAGTCCAGCAGCCAGGGCAGCTCCTTGCGCTCGGCGCCGGAGAAGTCCTTGAGGACGAAGTCGGCCGGGTCGGTGCGCCCGGGGGGCCGGCCGACACCGACCCGGACGCGCACGTAGTCGCGCGTGCCCACGGCCGAGGAGATGCTGCGCAGGCCGTTGTGCCCGCCCTCGCCGCCGCCCTGCTTGAGGCGCACGGACGCGAAGGGGATGTCCAGCTCGTCGTGCACGACGACGAGCCGCTCGGGCGGGACGCCGAGGTACTGCACGAGCGCCCCGACCGGGCCGCCAGAGACGTTCATGTAGCTCGACGGCTTCGCGAGCAGCACCCGCGGTCCCGGAGCGCCCCCGGGCAGCGTGCCCAGGCGGATGTCCGCGACGCGCGAGCGCGTGCGGTGGCTCGTGAACGTGGCGCGAGCGCGCGCGGCGAGCTCGTCGAGCACCATCTGGCCGACGTTGTGCCGGTTCCCCGCGTAGCCGGGGCCCGGGTTGCCCAGCCCGACGACGAGCCACGGGTCGCTCACGGGTGCGTCCTTCCGGTCGGTGCCGGCGGTCGTGCCGGCGGGAGACCGACGGCGCCCGGCCCCTGAGGGGAGCCGGGCGCCGTCGGTGCTGCGTGCTGCGTGCTGCGTGCGTCCGCAGGCTCAGGCCTGGTCGGAACCCGCGCCCTCGTCGCCCTGCGCGGACTCGGCGGCGGCCTCGGCGGACTGCTCCGCGGCGAGCTCGGCGACGGCAGCGTCGGCGGCCTCGTCGTCGGCCGAGACGGTCGGCGTCGAGACGGTGAGGATGATCGCGTCCGGGTCGCCCGTGTAGGTCGCGCCCGCGGGGAGGACCAGGTCCGCGCCGCGCAGCTGGGCGCCGGCCTCGAGCCCCTCGACGGAGACCTCGATCGCCTCGGGCAGGTGCGTCGCCTCCGCCTCGAGGGTCACGGACTGCGCCTCGACGACGTGGATGGTGCCGGGGGCCGACTCACCGGTGACGTGCACGTTGACGTCGACGGTGATCTTCTCGCCCTTCTTCACGACGAGCAGGTCGACGTGCTCGATGACGTTCTTGACCGGGTCGCGCTGGACGTCCTTGGCGATGGCGAGCTGCGCCTTGCCCTCGAGGTCGATCGAGAAGAGCGCGTTGGCGTGCTTGAGCGCGAGCATCGTCTCGTGGCCCGGGAGGGTGATGTGCAGCGGGTCCGACCCGTGCCCGTAGAGCACGGCGGGGATCTGGTCGGCACGGCGGATGCGGCGCGCGGCGCCCTTGCCGAACTCGGTGCGGGTGGTGGCGGCGAGCTTGATCTCGGACACGGTGACTCCTGTGCTGGTGCTGGTGCTGCGCGCGAGGCGCGACGTGCGGACGGATGACGACTGATCGCCGGCTCGGCCGGCAGCTGGGCGGCCTCGGCGCGGGACGCAGGACGGACGCGCAACCGACACACTCGTACCGGCCCGTGGCCGCTACGGTCGACCGCCCGTCGATCACGGAGTCGCGGTCCTGGCGGCGCCACGCTCACGCGTGGCGCACAGCCCGTCCGACGTCCCTCGCCGAGGCAACTTGCCTACTCTACCCGGCCTTCCCGCATGGCCGGGACCCAGCGGGCCCAGCGGGCGGACCCAACCGGCACGGGAACCTGCTCAGGTGGCCCCGTCGAACAGCGAGGTCACGGAGCCGTCGTCGAACACCTCGCGGATCGCGCGCGCGATGAGACCCGCGATCGAGAGCACCGTGAGGCGGTCGAACTGCCGCTCCTCGGGGATGGGGAGGGTGTCGGTGACGATGACCTCGCGCGCCCCGCACTCCTGCAGGCGCTGCGCGGCCGGGTCCGACAGCACCCCGTGCGTCGCGGCGACGATGACGTCCTTCGCGCCGGCGTCGAGCAGGACGCGCACGGCCTCGGCGATCGTGCCGCCGGTGTCGATGAGGTCGTCGACCAGGACGGCCGTGCGGCCCTCGACCTCGCCGACGACCCGGTTCGCGACGGACCGGTTGGGCCGGCTGATGTCGCGCGTCTTGTGCACGAACGCGAGCGGGCAGCCACCGAGCTTCGCGGCCCACTGCTCGGCCACGCGGATGCGGCCGGCGTCGGGCGAGACGACGGCGACGTTGGTGAGGTCGACGCGCGTGCGCACGTAGTCGACGAGCAGCGGCATCGCCCAGAGGTGGTCGACGGGGCCGTCGAAGAAGCCCTGCGTCTGCGCGGCGTGGAGGTCGACGCTCATGAGGCGGTCGGCGCCCGCGGTCCGGAACAGGTCGGCCATGAGCCGCGCCGAGATCGGCTCGCGCCCGCGGTGCTTCTTGTCCTGGCGCGCGTAGCCGTAGAAGGGCTGGATCACGGTGATGGTCTTGGCGGACGCGCGCTTGAGCGCGTCGACCATGAGCAGCTGCTCCATGATCCACTGGTTGATGGGCGCCGTGTGGCTCTGGAGGACGAAGGTGTCCGCGCCGCGCACGCTCTCCGAGAAGCGCACGTAGATCTCGCCGTTGGCGAAGTCGTACGCCGTCGTCGGCAGCAGCTCGACGCCCAGCGCCTTGGCGACGTCGTCGGCGAGCTCCGGGTGGGCGCGGCCCGAGACGAGGACGAGGCGCTTCTCGGACTCGTGCGAGGTGATCCCGGTCATCGTGGTCAGCGTCCTTCGGTGGAGGGTGCGTCGGACTGCCGACGGTCGGGTGGGGTCTGGGCGGCCAGGGCGCGCGCGAGCTCGGCACGGGCCTGGGGCGAGAGCGGGGCGTCGTCCTCGTCGCCGAGCGCGGCGGCCGCGGCAACGGCCGACGGCGTGCCGGGCCGCCGACGCAGCACCCACCGGTCGATCGTGCGCTGCGGCGCGGTGTTGATGCCGAGCGCGCCCGGGTGCACGTCGCGGCGGATCACCGAGCCGGCGCCCGTGTAGGCGCCGTCGCCGATGGTCAGGGGCGCCACGAGGGCGTTGTCCGAGCCGATGCGGACGTGGTCGCCCACCGTGGTGTGGTGCTTGGTGACGCCGTCGTAGTTGACGAAGATCGTCGCGGCGCCGATGTTCGTGTGCTCGCCGATCGTCGCGTCGCCCACGTAGGACAGGTGCGGGACCTTCGAGTGGTCGCCGATCGTCGCGTTCTTGGTCTCGACGAACGCCCCGATCTTGCCGTCGGCGCCGAGCGACGTGCCCGGCCGCAGGAAGGAGAACGGCCCGACGACGGCGCCCGCCCCGATCCGCGCCTGGGTCGCGTGCGAGCGCACGACCTGCGCGCCCTCCTCCACGACGACGTCGGTGAGGGTCGTGTCGGGCCCGACGACGGCGCCGCGCGCCACTCGCGTCGTGCCGTGCAGCTGGGTGCCCGGCAGGAGCGTGACGTCCTGCTCGAGCTCGACGTCGACGTCGACCCACGTCGTCGCCGGGTCGACGACGGTGACGCCCGCGGCCATCCACTCGGCGAGGATCCGCCGGTTGAGCTCGGCGCCGAGCGTCGCGAGCTGCGCGCGGTCGTTGACGCCCTCGACGAGCACCGGGTCGTCGACCCGCAGCGCGCGCACCGCGCCGCCGTCGGAGCGCGCGATCGCGAGCACGTCGGTGAGGTAGACCTCGCCCTGCGCGTTGTCGCGCCCGAGCCGGCCGAGCGCGCCGCGGAGCACCGCCGCGTCGAACACGTAGACCGAGGAGTTGATCTCGCGCACGGCGCGCTGCTCGTCGTCGGCGTCCTTGTGCTCGACGACGCCGAGCACCTCCCCCGTACCGGGCTCACGCAGGATGCGGCCGTAGCCCGTCGGGTCCTCGACCTCGGTCGTGAGGACCGTGACCGCGTTGCCGTCGGCCGCGTGCGCCTCGAGCAGCTCCGCCAGGGTGCCCGCGTCCAGCAGCGGGATGTCCCCCGCGAGGACGACGACCGCGCCCTCGACCTGGTCGGCGTCGTGCCCGTCGTGGCCCTCGTGCACAGCGGCGGCGTGCGCTGCGGCGTCCAGGACCCCCAGCGCGCACTGGACCGCCCGGCCCGTGCCCGGGACGTCGTCCTGGTCGGCGACCAGCACCCGCGGGTCGAGCTCGAGGGCGTGCGCGGCGACGCGGTCGCGCTCGTGCCGGACGACGACGGCGAGCCGCTCCGGGTCGAGCGCGCGGGCCGCGGCGAGCGCGTGGCCGAGCATGGTGCGGCCGGCGAGGGGGTGCAGGACCTTCGGGGTGGCGGACCGCATCCGGGTCCCCTCCCCTGCGGCGAGCACGACGACGGCGGCGGGACGGGCGTGGGTCACGGGACTCCCGGGGGGTGCTCGACTGCTCCGCCGCGACGGCGACGGCCACGCGTGGGCACGTGGGGGCGCGGGCGCAACTCTACCGTCGCGCGCGGCCTGCCCCGTCGCGTCGGAGGGCCGACCGGGCGACACCGGCGACCGTACGATGCGGGCGTGCGGACGCTCGCGGCGGGGCTCGCCACGGTGCTCGCGCTCGGGGCGTGCGGACCGGTGCCCGAGAGCTCGGGGACGGTGACCCTGCCGCAGGCGGGCGCGACGTTCGACTACCAGCTCGGCGGCGCCTACCCGCCGCCGGCGGGCGTCGCCGTCGTCGTGCGCGACAGCAGCGCGGACCCGCCCGACGACGGCTACGCGATCTGCTACGTCAACGCCTTCCAGACCCAGCCCGGCGAGCGCGGCGTGGACGACCTCGTGCTGCGCGAGGAGGGCGCACCCGTGACGGACCCCGCGTGGCCCGACGAGGCGGTGCTCGACCTCACCACGGCCGACGCTCGGCGCCGCGTCGTCGCGCGGGCCCGCACCCTCGTCGAGGCGTGCGCCGGGCGGGGGTACGACGCGGTCGAGCTCGACAACCTCGACGTCGCGACGCGCTCGCGCGGCGCCTTCACCCTCGCCGAGGCGACCGCGGTGGCGACCGACGTCGTCGCCCACGCCCACGCGCTCGGGCTCGCCGCGGCGCGGAAGAACACGCCCGAGCTGGGCGCCGGGGGCCGCGACGACGTCGGGTTCGACCTCGCGATCGCCGAGCAGTGCGACCGCTGGGACGAGTGCGCGGCCTACACGGACGTCTACGACGTCGTGCTCGACGTCGAGTACGCGCACGACCTGCGCGGCACGGCCGACGACGTGTGCGCGCGCGCCGTCGACGGCCCGACGACGATCGTGCGCGACCTCGACCTCGTGCCGGCGGGTGGGCCCGGGTACGTGCTCGTGACCTGCTGACGGCGACCGAGGCGGCGTCCCTCGCGCACCGCGCCGGAGCTCAGCGTCCGGGCACCCCGGGCGGGGCGCCGGCCACGTACACGGTGTTGGCCGACCGGCCGCCGGCGAGCGGATTGGCGAACTCGACCACCGCAGCCTCGGCACCAGGGCGGACGCCTTGCAGGACGGCGAGGAACTCGGCGTCGGGCGGGTCGTCGGACCAGAGCGCGAACACGCCGTCCGGGTGCAGGTGCCGCATCAGGCGACCGAGGCCCTCGGCGGTGTAGAGGTCGGCGTGCGCGGGAGCGAGCACGTGCCGGGGCGAGTGGTCGATGTCCACGACGAGCGCGTGGAACCGGCGCGGCGACCCACCCCCGTCGAGGCCCCGGCCCTCGCGGACGACCGCGAAGAAGTCGTCGGTGACGAACGACGTCCGGGCGTCGCCGGCCACGACCGGCCCGAGCGGCACGAGGCCCTCACGGTGCCACCGGACCACGGTCGGCAGGGCCTCGACGACGACCAGCGCACCGACCCGGGCGTCCGCGAGCGCGGCCGCCGCCGTGTACCCGAGGCCCAGGCCCGTGACCATGACGTCGAACGGACCGTCACCGGCGAGCCGGGCCAGGGCGATGCGCGCGAGCTCCTCCTCGCCCTCGACGAAGAGGCTCGACATGATGTACTCGTCGCCGAGCTTCACCTCGTGGACCTCGCGGCCCGTGACCGGCTCGACGCGGCGGCGCAGGCTCAGGCCCCCGATCGGGGTCTGCTCGAAGTCGAGCTCCACCAGGCGTGAGCGCACACCGACCTCCCGGACTCGTGACCGCCCACCCTCCCACGCCCGGTGCGGGGCGCGACCCGTCCGCGGACGCCTGCCGCTCCGCCCCCAGGATTCGAACCTGGACCGCAAGGCTCCAAAGGCCTGCATGCTGCCGTTACACCAGGGCGGACCGACGCGCGGCGGGCCGGACGCGGGCCCTCGCGAGGGCGCGCCGGGGTCCCGCTGCTCGCGGCGGTCACCCAGTGTGCCAGGGCCGCACGGCATGATGGACGGATGGCGACCTCGAGCAAGCGCGCACCGCGTGCCCGGATGACGGGGTCCCAGCGCCGCGAGCAGCTCCTCGACGTCTCGCGCACCCTGTTCGCCGAGAAGGGCTTCGAGGGCACGAGCGTCGAGGAGATCGCCTCGCGCGCGCAGGTGTCCAAGCCTGTGGTGTACGAGCACTTCGGCGGCAAGGAGGGCGTCTACGCCGTCGTCGTCGACCGGGAGATCCGCGCGCTCACGGGCGCCCTGATCGGCGCGCTCGAGCAGGGTGGGCACCCGCAGGTGCTCGTCGAGCGGACGGCGCTCGCGCTGCTCACGTACATCGAGACCTCGACGGACGGGTTCCGGATCCTCGTGCGGGACTCCCCGGTCGCCCAGGCCACGGGCACGTTCTCGAGCCTCATCGGCGACGTCGCCGCGCAGGTCGAGCACCTGCTCGGCGCGCAGTTCACCAAGCGCGGCCTCGACCCGAGGACGGCGCCGATCTACGCGCAGATGCTCGTCGGCATGGTCGCGCTCACCGGCCAGCACTGGCTCGACACGCGCAGCCCCAAGAAGGAGGAGGTCGCGGCGCACCTCGTGAACCTCGCCTGGTACGGGCTGTCGGGCCTCCAGCGACGTCCCGCCCTGCGCGGCGAGGCCCGCGACGAGGCCCGCGACGAGGAGACGGCGTGACCGACGAGGTCGACCGGATCGTCGCGGCCTGGCAGCGCGAGCGACCGGACCTCGACGTCGAGCCGCTGTCCGTGCTGTCGCGCGTCAGCCGGCTCGCACGGCACCTCGACCTCGCGCGGCGGACGGCGTTCGACCGGCACGACCTCGAGCTGTGGGAGTTCGACGTGCTCTCGGCGCTGCGGCGCGCGGGCGACCCGTACCAGCTGTCTCCCGGCGCGCTCGTGACCCAGACGCTCGTCACGAGCGGGACCATGACCAACCGGATCGACCGGCTCGCGGCGCGCGGGCTGGTCGAGCGCCTGCCGGTCCCCGCGGACCGGCGCGGCGTGCTGGTCCGCCTCACCCCCGCCGGACGCGCGCGCGTCGACGCCGCGCTCGAGGACCTCCTGCGGGTCGAGCACGGGCTGCTCGGCTCGCTGCGGGAGGCGGACCGGGAGACGCTCGCGGCCCTGCTGCGCGAGCTCGTCGCCCCGTTCGACGCGTGACCGGCGACCTCGAGCGGTGACCCACCGGGCCGTCACGGCTCTGGGAGGATCGGCGCGATGACCATCGAGCTGCGGCCCTGGGCCCCGAGCGACGCCGGTGCGCTGCACGCGGCGGCCGTGCTCGGGCCCGACGTCGCGCGCCAGCTCGGCGGCGTCTCCGACCGCGAGGGCTGCGAGCGCCTGGTCACCGAGCGCCTCGCGGTCTGGGGCCCCGACCGGTTCCACGTCGCCGTGACGGTCGACGGTCTCGTCGTGGGCGACGTCGGCGTCAGCGAGGTCGAGCGCCGGCACGACACCGCCTGGGTGCACTACTGGCTCGCCGACGGCTACCGGGGCCGGGGACTGGCCGTGCGCGGCCTCGCGACCGTGGCCGCGTGGGCGTCCGGCGAGCTCGGCCTCTTCCGCCTCGAGCTCGGCCACCGCCTCGAGAACCCCGGGTCGTGCCGGGTCGCGACGCGCGCGGGCTTCGCGCCCGAGGGCGTCGAGCGCGCGAAGCTGCGCTACGGCTCCGAGCGGTTCGACGTCGAGACGCACGCGCGCCTCGCGACCGATCCCGCGCCCGACGTCGAGCACCTGCCGTTCCGCCGTCCCGCCTGACGGGTCAGCCCGCGACCTCCGCCGCGACGAACCACTCCTCCTCGAGCGCCTCGCGCTCGGCGGCGAGCTCCCGCAGCTCGGCGTCGAGCCGCTGCACGAGCGTGTGGTCGGTCGCCCCGGCCGCCAGCTGCTCGTGCAGCTCGACCTCGCGCGCGGCGATCCGCGCGAGGCGCCGGTCGATCCGCGCGACCTCCTTGCGCGCCGCGCGCACGTCGGCGGCCGAGGGTGCGGCAGCCGGCCCGCCGGGACCGGCGGCGCCGGCGTCCGGCGCGGCGCCGTCCTCCTCCGGCCCGGCAGCGCCCGCGGCGCGGGAGGGCGCCTCACGCCGCAGCGCGAGGTACTGCTCGACGCCGCCCGGGAGGTCCCGCAGCCGGCCGTCGCCGAGCAGGGCGACCTGCCGGTCGCACACGCGCTCGAGCAGGTAGCGGTCGTGCGACACGACGACGAGCGTGCCCGGCCAGCCGTCGAGCAGGTCCTCCATCGCGGCGAGCGTGTCGGTGTCGAGGTCGTTGGTCGGCTCGTCGAGGAGCAGGAGGTTCGGCTCCCCGACGAGCAGGCGCAGCAGCTGCAGCCGGCGGCGCTCGCCGCCCGAGAGGTCGCCGACGACCGTCTGGGCCCGCTCGCGCGCGAAGCCGAGCCGCTCGACGAGCTGCGCGGCGGTGAGGTCCTTGCCGCCGACCGCGACGAGCCGCCGCTCGCGCTCGACCACCTCGACCACGCGCAGGTCGGCGACGTCGTCGAGCTCGGCGACGTCCTGCGTGAGGGTCGCGACGACCACGGTCTTGCCCCGCTTGACCCGGCCCGCGGTGGCCCGGAGCGAGCCGTCCAGCAGCCTGAGGAGCGTCGTCTTGCCCGCGCCGTTGACGCCGACGACGCCGAACCGGTCCCCCGGGCCGAGGCGCCACGTGACGTCGTCGAGCAGCGTGCGGTCCTCCCCGGTCGGACCGGTGAAGCGCACGGTGACGTCCTCGAGGTCGACGACGTCCTTGCCCTGGCGCGCGGTCGCGAGGCGGGTCAGCTCGAGCGGGTCGCGCGGCGGCGGCTCGTCCGCGATGAGCGCCGAGGCCGCGTCGAGCCGGAACTTCGGCTTGCTCGTGCGCGCGGGCGCGCCGCGGCGCAGCCACGCGAGCTCCTTGCGCAGCAGGTTGTCGCGCTTGGTCGCCGCCACGCCGGCCGAGCGCTCGCGCTCGGCGCGCGCGAGCACGTAGGCCGCGTAGCCGCCCTCGTAGGACACGACCTGACCGCCGGGGCCGCCGTCGCGCGCGCCCGTGACCTCCCACATGCGCGTGCACACGGCGTCGAGGAACCACCGGTCGTGGGTCACGACGAGCAGGGCGCCCCGGGCGCCGCGCGCCCCGAACCGCGCGCTGAGGTGCTCCGCGAGCCAGGCGACGCCCTCGACGTCGAGGTGGTTCGTCGGCTCGTCGAGGAGGAGCACGTCGTGGTCGGCGACCAGCAGCGCCGCGAGCGCCACGCGGCGGCGCTGGCCGCCCGAGAGGTGGGCGACGTCGGCGTCGAGGTCGAGGTCGGCGAGCAGGCCCGCGTGCACCGCGCGCACGCCGGCGTCCCCGGCCCAGGTGTGCTCGGCGTCGGACCCGTGCACGAGGTCGCGGATGCGCGTGCCCGGCGGCGGCTCGTCGCGCTGGTCGAGCATGCCGACGCGCACGCCGCCCGCGTGCGTCACCCGGCCGGCGTCCGGCTCGAGCCTGCGCGCGAGCAGGCGCAGCAGCGTCGACTTGCCCGCCCCGTTGGGCCCGACGACGCCCGTGCGCGCGCCGGCGTCCAGGCCGAGGCTCACCCCGTCGAGCAGCGTCCGCGTGCCGACCGTGTACGTCAGGGAGTCGGCGCCGAGCAGGTGCGCCATCAGTCGACGCCGCGCAGCGAGCGCGCCGGGCCGGATCGGGAGGACCCCTGCAGCACGCGCGCGCCCGGGACCGGGCCCACGGCCGTGAGCACCGCGTCCGCCACGCCCGCGGCCGTCATCGCGGCGGCGACGGCCGCCGCCGCCTGACGGCTGCGGGTGAGCGCCGCGACGGTCGGGCCCGAGCCGCTGACGATGACGCCGAGCGCCCCCGCGTCCTGCGCGACGGCGAGCGTCTCGGCCAGCTCGGGGGCGAGCTCGAGCGCGGCGTCCTGGAGGTCGTTGACGAGGGCGCGCCCGACCGCCTCCGCGTCGCCGGTGCGCAGGGCCTGCATGAGGGCCCGGTCCGCCTCGGGCTCGCCGCCGGCCCCGCCGACGATCTCGTCGAACATCGCGTAGACCTCGGGCGTCGACAGGCCCCGGTCGCGCAGGCCGAGGGCCCAGTGGTACTCGCCCCGGCTGAGGGCGGGCGTGAGCAGGTCCCCGCGGCCGCGCCCGACGGCGGTCTGGCCGAGCAGGGCGAAGGGCACGTCCGAGCCGAGCGTCGCGCCGATCTCGGCGAGCGCCTCGCGGGACAGGCCCGTGCCCCACAGCGTGTCGAGCGCCAGGAGGGTCGCGGCGGCGTCGGCCGAGCCCCCGGCCATGCCGCCCGCGACGGGCACTCCCTTGTGGATGTGCAGGCGCGCGGCGGGCTCGGCGCCCGTCGCGGCCGCGAGCGCCGTCGCGGCGCGCCATGCGAGGTTGGTCCCGTCCGTGGGCACGCGCTCCGCGTGCAGGCCGCTCACCGTGAGGCTGAGCCGGTCCGCGTGCCAGGCCGAGACCTCCTCGTGCACCGACAGCGCCTGGAACACCGAGGCGAGCGGGTGGTAGCCGTCGGGGCGGCGCCGGCCGACCGTGAGCGCGAGGTTGACCTTGCCCGGGGCGCGCACGCGCACGTCGGCGTGGTCCTGGGTGCTCACGCCCCCCACTCTCCCAGAGCCGCGCACGTCACGCGTCCGCACGCCCCTCGTCGGGTTCGGCGGGGCCCGTGCGGCCCGCCGGGTCGGACGGACGCCGGACGGCGGCGCCGCGGTCACCCGGGTCGCCGCCCGGACCGCCGAGGTGCCCGGCCGCGGCCAGCTGCTCGGCGACGCGCGCGAAGGCGGTCACGTCGAGCACCTCGCCGCGGGCCGTCGGGTCGACGGCCGCCGCCACGAGGGCCGCCTCCGCGGCGGCCGAGGAGCCGGCCAGGCCGGCGAGCGCCGAGCGGAGCATCTTGCGCCGCTGGGCGAAGGCCGCGTCGACCACCGCGAAGACCTGCTCGCGCGACGCCGTCGTCGGCGGCGGGTCCCGACGCTCGAGCGCGACCAGCGAGGAGTCCACCCGGGGCACCGGCCAGAAGACCGCGCGGCCGATCGCGCCCGCGGACCGCGCCGAGGCGTACCACGCGGCCTTGGCGGACGGGATGCCGTACGTCCGCGAGCCGGGCGGCGCCGCGAGGCGCTCGGCGACCTCGGTCTGCACCATGACGAGCACGCGCTCGAGCGAGTCGAACCGCGCGAGGAACGAGAGCAGCACGGGCACCGCGACGTTGTACGGCAGGTTGGCGACGAGCGCCGTCGGCGGCGGGCCGGGCAGCTCGGTGACGGCGAGCGCGTCGGCCGGGAGCACGGTGAGACGGTCCGCGGCCCCCGGGGCGCGCTCGGCGACCGTCAGCGGCAGCTGGGCCGCGAGCACCGGGTCGATCTCGACGGCCACCACCTCCGCACCCGCCTCGAGCAGGCCGAGGGTGAGCGAGCCGAGGCCGGGACCGACCTCGACGACCCGCTCGCCGGGCGTCACGCGCGCGGTCCGGACGATGCGCCGCACCGTCCCGGCGTCGACCACGAAGTTCTGGCCCCAGGACTTCGTCGGGCGGATGCCGAGACGCCCCGCCAGGTCCCGGACGTTCGTGGGACCCAGCAGGGCGTCGGTGGTCATGCGGACGAGCCTAGGGTCAGCGCAGGCCCAGCTTCGACGAGCAGTGCGGCCACTGGCCCCAGCCGGAGCGCGCCTGGAGGATCATCGCGCGCTCGGTCTGCTCCGCCGGCGACGCCTGCGAGGGCAGGCCGGTCCCGCCGACCGACTCCCACGTGCCCACCGAGAACTGGTAGAGCCCGTGGTAGAGGCCGTTGCTCGAGACGATCGTCGGGTTGCCGCCCGACTCGCACTGCGCGAGCGCGGCCCACACGTCGCCCGTGGGCACCGCGCCGCCGTCCGCGGCGGGGGCCGCGGCGACCGGCGTCCGGCGGACGACCGGGCGCTCCTTGGTGCCCTCCTGCACGACCTCGGTGACGGGGAGGCGCGTCACCCCGTCGCTGAGCAGCATGCGGGACTCCTCGACGCCGTCCACCGTGACGACGCGGTGCACCGTCGCGCGCTCGCCGACGGCCCCGGCGACGGCCGTCCGGCTCTCGCCGGTGAACAGCTCGTCGGTCGGCTCCGTCACGCTCTCGAACGGCACCTCGGTCAGCGTGACCTGCTCCTGCGCGACGACGCGCTGCACGGTCACCGTGAGCGGGCCGTCGGCCGGCTGCGCGACGTGCACGCGGTCGAGCTCGCCGACCGTGAGGTCGAGGCCGGCCAGCACGTCGTCGAGGTCGGTCGCCTCGGCGACCTCGTGCGTCACGCCGTCGGCGACGACGGCGACCGGACCCGCGAGGGCCACCGGGAGCGCGGCGCGGCCGGTCGCGGCGGAGCGCGACGCGACCAGGCGGACGTCCTGCCCGCGCGCCTCGAGCGAGGCGAGCGCCTCGTCCGCGCTGAGGGCGGTGGTCCACACCAGGCTCTCCGAGCCGTCCGCGAGGACGGCGACCTGGCGCGCGTGCCGGACGACGATCTCGCCGCCGTCGCGCGGCTCCTCGTCGGGCCCCGGCGCGACGCGGTCGCGCTCCCCGACCTCGATGCCCTGGTCGGCGAGCACGGCCTCGATGCTGCCGGCGAACGTGCTCACCTCGAGCACCTGGCCGTCGACGTCGAGCGTCACGGTCTTGTGCGCGTCGGCGACGGCGTACGTGCCGCCCCCGAGCACGAGCACGGCGGCGACGGTCGCCGCGGCGAGGACGCGCGTGCGCCGCGTGCCGCGAGGGGCGTCGTCGGCGGACGGGGTGGTGCCCTCGCCCGCGTCGCGGACGCTCGGGGCGGGGGGCGGGGCGCCGACCGACGAGGCGGTGGCCTCGGAGCTCGTGGGCTCTGCGGTGGCGGTGGCGGTGGCCGTGGTGGCGCTGTCGCCGGTGGGGGTCAGGTCGGGCTCGGTGGCCGGGGCGGTCCCGGCGGGTCGGAGGGCGCGGAGGTCGAAACGGGTCACGGGGTTCCAGACGTCGTGCTGCCCGGGCACAGGGTCCTGGATCGCCGCGAGTCGCACGCGGCACCCGGCGGCGCCGCCCGTACGGGCGGGGCTGCCGGTCCGGACACCCTGATCCGGCCGTCACGGCGGGCCGGGGGGCGCGCCGGTCCCTCCACCGACGGGCGGTGCCGCGGCGGGGCCGGGGACACCCCGGGACCAGCACGCGGCTCGCCGGATCTCCGGGAGCGACATGCGACCGTAACCGATTCGTGATCTCACGCCAAGAGATGAGCGTCACACGACCGCTGCCGCACCGTCCGCGACCGCTTCAGGAACGGTTCACCTGGGGCGCCGAGCGCCGCGGCCTGGCCTCGCCGGCGCGGGCTGGCTGGGCCGGCACGGCCGGCACGGTCGGCTCAGTACCAGTTGCGCGCCTGCGAGTGCGCCCACGCGGCGCACGGCGTGCCGTAGCGGCCCTCGATGTAGCCGAGGCCCCAGGTGATCTGGGTCGCCGGGTTCGTCGCCCAGTCGGCGCCCGCGGTCGCCATCTTGGAGCCGGGGAGCGCCTGCGGGATGCCGTGCGCGCCGCTCGAGGCGTTGTGCGCGTCCGCGCGCCAGCCGCTCTCCTTGGTCCACAGGGAGTCGAGGCACGCGAACTGGTCCTCGCCCCACCCGCGGGCGAGGGTCATCTCGAGGCCGATCGCACGGGCCGTGCCCGGCTCGACGGGCGGCCCGCCCGGGGCCGTCGCGACGGCCTCGACGGGCTTGCTGCCGACCCGCACGACCTGGTTGACGGGCGCGGTGAGCACGGCCTCGGCGAGCACCGTGCGGCCGATCTCGACGCCGCCGACCTCGTACGCCACGAACGTCACCACGCGGCTGCCGTCGGCACCCGCGACCGCGACCTTCTCGGTGCCGACCACGAGCTCCGGGTCGTCCTCGCGCACGACCTCGAAGGGCATCGCCGTCGTCTCGGTGCGCGTCACGCTCGCGACGCGCGTGACGAGCACGGCGAGCCCGTCGACCGCGACGGAGTCGAGCGGGACCGACACCTGGTCGCGCTCGCCGAGGACCACGCCGGCCTCGAGGAGCACCTCGCGGACGGTCGACGCCGTCGTGCTCAGCTCGGTGACGGCGCCGTCGGCCGCGACCGTGACGGACTTGGGCGTCGAGAGGCGCAGCACGTCGCGGCCCAGGGGCGCCGACCGCGACGCCGAGGCGCGGACGCCGTCGCGCAGGCCCAGGTCCGCGAGGATCTCGTCGACCGTGAGCGCCGTCGTGACGATCGTGCTCCGCTCGCCGTCGACCTCGATGACGACCTCGCGCGCGTGCCGGACGACGATCTCCGCGTCGTCGGCCACGAGGCTGGCGGGCGCCGGGGCGACGAGGTCGTCGCCGGACACCGCGACGCCGTGGCCGGCGAGGACGTCCTCGACGGTGCGCCCGAAGGCCGAGACGGTCGTGACCTCGCCGTCGACGTCGAGCGTCACGGTCTTGTGCAGGACGGCGAACGCGCTCGTCCCGCCGACCACCATCGCCAGCACCACGGCCTGCGCCGCGAGGCGCCCTCGCTCGGTCCACCGGCCGTCGGGCCGGAGCGCGATCGAGGGGAGGCGCACGTGGGGGTCCTGTCGTCGGGGGCACGGACGCGGACCGCTCCGGCCCTCGGGGGGCCGTGGACGCGGGGCGTCCGGGGGTGGTCCGGCAGACGACGGTAACGGAAAGGACACGACGACGGGTAGTCGAGCACGGCGTCTTCACCCGCGGCGTCCGGCGTGTCGCGATGCGGACACGCCGTGGACCACACGGGCCGAGCGGTCACCAGGGACCGTAGACCTGCTCCGCGGTCGTCCACACCGTGCGGCACAGCACCTCGAGGTCGACGTCGAGCTCGGGCGCGACGGCGCGCGCCGTGACGGCGACCGTGTACGGCGCGTTGGGGCGCCCGCGGAAGGGGTGCGGGGTGAGGTACGGCGCGTCCGTCTCGAGGAGCACCTGGCCGAGCGGGACGGCGCGCAGCGCCTCGCGGAGCCCGTGCGAGCCGCTGAAGGTCACCGGCCCCGCGAACGACAGGTACCAGCCGCGCTCGGCGCAGTGCCGGGCCATCGCGGCGTCGCCCGAGAAGCAGTGGAACACCGTGCGCTCGGGGGCGCCGTCGCGCGCCAGGACGTCGAGGACGTCGTCGTGCGCGTCGCGGTCGTGGATCTGGAGCGCGAGGTCCAGCTCCTTGGCGAGAGCGACGTGCGCGCGGAACGCCTCCACCTGCACGGCACGCCCACGCTCCCCCGTGCGGAACAGGTCGAGCCCCGTCTCGCCGATCGCGCGCACCCGGTCGGTCGAGCGCGCGATCGCCGCGATCTCCGCGAGCGCGTCGTCGAGCGGCACCTCGTGGTGGTCGCGCGGGTCCGGCTCGAGGCCGTCGGGTCCCACCTCGCGCACCCCCGCGTGGAGCGGCACCTCGTTGGGGTGCAGCGCGACGGCGCCGAGCACGGCCGGGTGCACGGGCACGCCGTCCTGCACGCGCACGACGTCGGCCGTCCACCGGGCCGCAGGCAGGTCGCAGCCCACCTGGACCACGCGGGTCACGCCCGCGCGCGCCGCGCGCTCGAGGTGCTCGGCGAGCGACGGCGGCGTCGGCCCGCCGTCGAAGCCGCCCGCCCCCGGGGCCGGGTGGTCCAGGTGCGTGTGGTCGTCGACGAGGGGGTGCGGCAGCGGCTCCGGTTCCGGGGGCCAGCCGCGGTCCCGCGACCGTCCGGCCACCGCCTCAGCCCTCCGCGCGCAGGCGGTCGAGCTCCTCCTCGACGATCGAGTCGTCGAGCTTGCGGAAGACGGGGCTCGGCGCGCCCACGGCCGTCCCCGGGACGAGGGGCACGCTCTCCCACGCCGCGAGCGTCTCGCCGCGCCGGTAGTCGCCCGTGATGACCGGGTAGTGGCGCGAGTCGTCGTCGAGGTCGGTGACCTCCTCGATCCGCGGCAGCGGCGAGACGGTGCCCGTGCCGCCGAACGCCTCGTGCACCGCCTGCGCGGAGTGGGGCAGGAACGGCGAGAGCAGGGTGCGGCAGTCGCTGATGGCCTGGGCGGCGGTGTGCAGCACGGTCCCGAGGCGCTCGCGCTGGTCCGGGCCCTTGAGCTTCCACGGCTCGGTCTCGGACAGGTAGCGGTTGGCCTCGGTGACCAGGCGCATCGCCTCGCTGACGGCCGCGCGCTGGCGGTGCGCGCCGACGAGGTCGCCGACGGTCGTGAACCCCTGCCGGGTCGCGTCGAGCAGCGCGGTGTCGACGGGCTCGGGCGACGCGGCCGGCGGGATCTCGCCGAAGTTCTTGTGGATGAGGTTCGCAGTGCGGTTGACGAGGTTGCCCCAGCCGGCGACGAGCTCGTCGTTGGTCCGGCGCTGGAACTCCGCCCACGTGAAGTCCGTGTCCTGGTTCTCGGGGCCCGCGACCGAGATGAAGTAGCGCAGGGCGTCCGGCTGGTAGCGCGCGAGCATGTCCCGCACGTAGATGACGACGCCGCGCGACGACGAGAACTGCTTGCCCTCCATGGTGAGGAACTCGCTCGAGACGACCTCGGTCGGCAGGTTGAGGTTGCCGAACCGCCCCGGCTGCCCGCCGCGGGAACCGCGGCCGTCGTAGCCGAGCAGCTCGGCCGGCCAGATCTGGGAGTGGAAGGTGATGTTGTCCTTGCCCATGAAGTAGTACGAGCGCGCCTGCTCGTCGTTCCACCAGGCGCGCCAGGCGTCGACGTCGCCCGTGCGCCGGGCCCACTCGACCGACGCCGAGAGGTAGCCGATGACGGCGTCGAACCACACGTAGAGGCGCTTGTTCGGGTTGTCCGACCAGCCGTCGATCGGGACCGGGATGCCCCAGTCGATGTCGCGCGTCATGGCCCGCGGGCGCACGTCGGCGAGCAGGTTGAGCGAGAACTTGAGCACGTTGGGCCGCCACGCGTCGCGCGTGCGCAGCCAGGCCTCGAGCGCGTCGACGAGCGCCGGCAGGTCGAGGAAGAACTGGTTGGACTCGACGAAGGTCGGCGTCTCGCCGTTGATCCGGCTGCGCGGGTTCCTGAGGTCGATCGGGTCGAGCTGGTTGCCGCAGTTGTCGCACTGGTCGCCGCGGGCGCCGTCGTACCCGCAGATCGGGCACGTGCCCTCGATGTAGCGGTCGGGCAGGGTGCGGCCGGTCGAGGGCGAGATCGCGCTCATGGTCGACTTCTCGACCATGTAGCCGTTCTGGTGGACGGTCCGGAACATCTCCTGCGCGACGGCGTGGTGGTTGCGCGTCGTCGTGCGCGTGAAGAGGTCGTAGGAGAGGCCCAGCTTGGTGAGGTCCTCGACGATGACGCGGTTGTAGCGGTCGGCGAGCTCCTGCGCGGTGGCGCCCTCCTTGTCCGCCTGGACCAGGATCGGCGTGCCGTGCTCGTCGGTGCCCGAGACCATCAGCACGTCGTGGCCCGCCATGCGCATGTACCGGCTGAAGACGTCGGAGGGGACGCCGAACCCGGCGACGTGTCCGATGTGGCGGGGGCCGTTGGCGTAGGGCCAGGCGACCGCCGAGAGGATGTGGGCCATGGGGCCAGATCCTAGTGAGCGGACGCGCGCCGGCCCGCCGAGGTCCGCGGACGCCCGGGCGGCGTGAGGACCGCGCGGGCGGCCGGTGCCGGCCTCACCCGGGCGCCGGCGGCAGGAGGCGGACGAGCCGGTCGTCACCTGGGCGCGCCTCGCCGCGGCCGTCGGTGTTCTGCGTGAGGACCCACAGGGCGCCGTCCGGGCCCGCGACGACGTCGCGCAGCCGCCCGAGGTCGAGCGACGCGGTGGGCTCCGCGTCGGGGGTCGCCGCGTCGACGAGGCCGACGGTCCACAGGCGCGCGCCGCGCAGGGCCGCGACGTGCACGGCGTCGCCCGCGACCGCGATCCCGCTCGGCGAGGCCTCGTCGGTGGTCCAGGTGACGAACGGGTCCACGAGGCCCTCGCGACCGCCGACGCCCTCGACGAGCGGCCAGCCGTAGTTGGCACCGGGCTCGATCCGGTTGAGCTCGTCGGTCGTGTCCTGGCCGAGCTCGCTCGCGAGCAGCGTGCCGTCGGGCGTCCACGCCAGGCCCTGGACGTTGCGGTGCCCGAGGCTCCACACCACGCTGCCCGGGTCCGGGTTGCCGGGCGCGGGCTCGCCGTCGGCGGTGAGGCGGAGGATCTTGCCCGCGAGGCTGGTCGGGTCCTGCGCGGAGGCCGGGTCACCCGCGTCGCCCGTGCCGACGTAGAGGCGGCCGTCCGGGCCGAAGGCGAGGCGTCCGCCGTCGTGGTTGCGGGCCGCGGGGATGCCCGTGAGCACGGGCTCGAGCGCGCCGAGCGTCGCGTCCTCCTCGAGGCGCGCGCGCACGACCTCGTTCCCGGCCGCGGTCGTGCGGTAGAGGTAGACCAGCCGGTCCTGGGCGACGTCGGGCGAGACGGCCACGCCCAGCAGCCCACCCTCGCCCTCGGCGCGGGTGGAGGCGACGAGCTCCTCCGCGCCCGGTCCGGTGAGGGCAGCGGCCCCCTCGGCGGTGACGAGCAGCACCTGAGCGGGGTCGCGCAGGGTCACGAGGAACGCCCCGCCGGGGAGGAACGCCAGGCCCCACGGGGTGACGAGGCCCGTGAGCACGTCGGTGGGCTCGGCCGTCGCGGGCGCGAGGGCGGGCCCGGCGGGGAACGCCGCGGCGTCGGCGGACGGGCTCGGGGCCGCGGTCGCGTCGTCGGTCGCGTCGTCGGTCGCGGCACCGCCGGGCGTGTGCAGCGAGGGCTCGGGCGCCGGCGCCGTGCAGGCGCCGAGGCCGGTGAGGAGCGCGACGCCCGCGGCGGCGACCGCGGCCCGCCCCCACCGCCCCGCGCACCCGCCGACGTCCACGTCCCCACCCTCCCCCGCGCCCCGGCCCCCCACAACCGACGCGGCCCGGCCACCCGCCGGCGCCCGGCAGTGCGGAGTGCGGTGCGCGGGGCGCGCGGCGCACGGGGCAGCAGTGACGCATCGTGCGCCGTCGAGCTCCGCCGAGTGCTCTCCCGCCCCATCGGTCACGAGCGCCGCACGACCCGTCGACGGACCGCATCGCGGTCGTCCAGCTGCGCGAGCACGCTGCAGACCTCGAGGACGGCGCGGGCCGTCTCGTGGACGGCGTCGTCGTAGGCGAACCGCAGCACCGGGAGCCCGAGGAGGGTCGCCGTCCGGTCCCGGCGGCGGTCCTCGCGGAACGCGCGACGGTCGCCGTGGTAGGCGAACCCGTCCACCTCGACGAGCAGCACGCCCTCCACGAGCAGGTCCACGCGGCCGACGCCCTCCACCACGACCTGCGGCTCGACGCGCAGGCCTGCTCCCGTCAGACCGAGCCTCAGGAACGTCTCGGGCAGCGACTCGCTCCGCGCGTCGGCGAGGCGCAGGACACGGTCGAACGTCACCTTGCCCGCCCGCGGCCGGTACCGAGCCAGGTCGGTCGGGTCCGCCAGGAGGCGGAGCCGCAGTGCGGCGTCGGTCGCGGCGACGACCTCCCGCAGAGGGAGGCAGCCGACGGCATGCGCCAGTGCGAGCGCCACGGGCGCGACCAGGCGGTGCCGAGTCGTCGGGGCCGTGGCGTCCCAGTGCAGCACCGTCGCAGCGGGGAGCAGGCCTGCCCTGGGCGCCCCGCGCCGGCGAGGGAGGCACACGTGCGGGGCGGGTCTGCTGTCGAGCAGGGGCAGACCGGCGGCCGCGAGCGCCGAGACGCAGGTCACCGCCCCGCCCACCCGGCGGGCCGCGACCACCGCGGGTGCGGTTCCCGGCAGCGCGTAGAGGCCGGTGCCCTGCCGGCTCACAGCACCCGTGTCCACCAGAGCACGGAGCTGCCGGGCGTCGACCGACGTCCGGACGAGCTCCGACCTGCGAAGGCAACCGTCCGCGGCACGCAGGCGTTCCACGAGGTCCACGCCCGCAGGATGTCGACGTCGCGCCGGGGCGTCGGCGACGGACCCCCCGACCTGTGGACGGCCGACATCCGGATCCACCGGGGACGACTGGCCGTCCCGGAGGCGCGCCGGCCCGGCACGGACGTGCGGCGCACGGTGCAGGAGTGAGAGGAGTGGTCCTCTGGTCGGCGCGGACGGCCCCGGCGGCACCGCGAGCACCATGCGCCGCACGTCCGGGCAGGCGCCGCGAGGCGGCGGGCTGGCTCCTAGGGTGGAGGGATGAGCCTCGAGACCTCGTCCGCGCGCAGGGCGCTGCTCGTCGTCGACGTGCAGCCGACGTTCTGCGAGGGGGGTGCGCTGCCGGTCGCCGGCGGGGACGCCGTCGCGCGGGCCATCGCCGAGCACGCGCGCGACCGCCGCGCCGAGTACGCGCTCGTCGTGACCACGCAGGACTGGCACGTCGACCCGGGCCGCCACTTCGCGACGCCGCCCGAGGAGCCGGACTACGTCGACACGTGGCCGCCGCACGGCGTCGCCGGGACGGCGGAGGCCGAGCTGCACCCCGCGCTCGCCGACCTGCGCCCCGACGCGAGCGTCCGCAAGGGCGCGTACCAGGCGGCCTACTCGGGCTTCGAGGGCACCGACGACGACGGCCGCGACCTGGCCACGATCCTGCGCGAGGCGGGCGTCACGGAGGTGGACGTCGTCGGGATCGCCGAGTCACACTGCGTGCGGGCGACGGCGCTCGACGCGATCGGGCTCGGCCTGCGGACGCGCGTCCTCACCGACCTCACCGTGCCGGTCACGCCCGAGCAGGGCGCCGCGGCGCGGGCCGAGCTCGCGGCCGCAGGCGCCGTGCTCGTCCCCTCGACCGCCTGACCCGCACGCCGCTCCCGGGGCGCTCCGCACCATCGCCCCGGCGCCCGACCGCCGGCGCTCCCCGAGCCGGGTGCTCAGGCCGAGAACGCGCGCCCCGTGCCCGCGACCGCCTCGGCGACGGCCGCGGCGAGGGGCTCGACGTCGTCCGCGGCGAGGGGCCCGACCGTGATCCGCACCCCCGGCGCCGACGCGAGCCGGTAGAGCGACCCGGGCGCGACGGCGATGCCGCGGTCACGGAGCGCCGCGACCGTGCGCGTCTCGTCGCGCACGGGGACCCACACGTTCACGCCGGTGCGCCCGGACGCCGGGACGCCGTGGCGCGCGAGCGCCGCCACCAGGGCGCTGCGCCGCGCCGCGTACTCGTCGCGGGCGCGGGCCACCTCGGCCCGGACGGCGGGGTCGGTCCAGAGCTCGACGACGAGGCGCTGGAGCAGCGTCGACACCCAGCCCGCGCCCAGCCGCATGCGGCCCACCACACGCGCGACGGTCGCCTCGTCGCCGGCCAGGACGGCGAGCCGCAGGTCGGGGCCGTAGGGCTTGGACACCGACCGGACGAACGCCCAGGCGTCCGTGGCGCCGGCGAGCGGGCGCAGCGGGACGGGCGAGAGCTCGGCGGCATGGTCGTCCTCGACGAGCAGCGTGGCCGGGTGCCGCGCGAGCACGTCGCGCAGCGCGGCCGCGCGCGCGGCGCCGACGGCGGCACCCGTGGGGTTGTGGGCGCGGGCCGTGACGACGACGGCGCGCGCGCCCCGGTCGAGCGCGCGTCGCAGGCCGTCGGGCGTGGGGCCGTCGTCGTCGACCGGGATTGGCACGGGCTCGAGCCCGAGCGCGGCGACGAGGTCGAGCAGGTTCGCCCAGCCCGGGTCCTCGACCGCGACCCGGTCCCCCGGCCGCAGGTGCGCCGAGAGCAGGCGCTCGATCGCGTCCAGCGCGCCGGACGTCACCGTCAGGCCGGCGTCCGGCACGACGACGCCGTCGGCCGCGAGCCGCGTGCGGGCGAGGTCGCGGAGGGCGGGCAGCACGCCCGCCTCGCGGTACCCGCCCGGCGGGCCGGCGGTGGCGGCGACGCGCGCGAGGGCCGCGGCGTGGTCGGGCAGCAGTCGCGGGTCGGGCGCGCCGGAGGCGAGGTCGAGCGTCCCGTCCGGGACCGCGAGGTCGCGCGACGCCCGGCTGTCGACGGCGGGCCGGTGCCGGACGCGCGTCCCGGCGCGGCCCGCCGTGCTCACCACGCCGCGACGCCGGAGCTCGCCGTACGCCTTCGCCACGGTCGCCGCACTGACGCCGAGGTCGGACGCGAGCGCGCGGACCGTGGGCAGCGCGTGCCCCGGCGCGAGGGCGCCGGTGCGCACGGCCTGCTCGACGTCGGCGGCGATCTCCGCGGACGTCGATCCCGAGTACCGGTATTGTTCTGGCACAGACACGTCTTTGTTATAGCACAAAGGACAGCGAGGAGCATCGTGACCGCGACGACGACGCCCAGCCCCGCCACCGGCACGGCCCGGGCGACCGGGACGACGAGGACCTACGAGCGCACCGCGCGCACGACCGCGACCCGCACGCGGGACCGCATGAGCTACGACCGCGCCGCCGCCCACGCCGTGCTCGACGAGGCCTGGCACTGCGACCTCGCCTTCGTCGTCGACGGCGAGCCGCGCGTGCTGCCCACGCTCCACGTCCGCATCGGCGACGTGCTCTACGTCCACGGCTCGACGGGCGGGCGTCCCCTGCTCGCGGCCCGCGGCGAGGGGCTGCGCGTGTGCGCGTCGGTGACGATCCTCGACGGCATCGTCTACGGCCGCTCCCAGTTCCACCACAGCGCCAACTACCGCTCCGTCGTCGTCCACGGGGTCGCGACGCTCGTGGCCGACGACGACGCCAAGCGCGCCGTGCTGCACGCGCTCGTCGAGCGGACCGGCGCCGGGCGGGCGGCGGACAGCCGGCCGCCCAGCCGGCGGGAGCTCGCCGAGACCGCGGTCCTCGCGCTCCCGCTCGAGGAGGTGTCGGTCCGCGCGCGCACGGGCGGCGTGCGTGACGAGCCCGAGGACCTCGCCCTGCCGCACTGGGCCGGCGTCGTGCCGCTCCGGACCGTGGCGGGTGCGCCCGAGACGGACCCCGACGTCACCGCCCCGGTGCCCGCCTACCTGCGCTGACGCCCACGCGCCGCGGCCGCCTCGGGTGCGGCGGGGACGCGGGGGCCGGCCCGGCCGCGCGGCGCCGTCAGCCCTGGCGGCCCGCGAGCGCGGCCGCGTAGAGCTCGCGCTTGGCGACGCCCGCGGCCTCCGCCACCGCGGCGACGGCGTCCTTGAGGCGCTCGCCGCCGTCCGCGCGCGCGAGCACCTCCGCGACGAGGTCGCGCGTCGAGGCGGGCGCGGCCACCGGTGCGCCGCCCACGACGACGGCGATCTCCCCGCGCACCTCGCGGTCGGACCACGCGACGAGCTCGGCGAGCGACCCGCGCACGACCTCCTCGTACGTCTTGGTCAGCTCGCGGCACACCGCGGCGGGGCGGTCGTCGCCGAACGCGTGCGCCATCGCCGCGAGCGTCGCACCGAGGCGGTGTGGCGCCTCGAAGAAGACCATCGTGCGCCGCTCGCGCTCGAGCTCGGCGAGCACGCGCGACCGCTCGCCGGCCTTGCGCGGGGGGAAGCCCTCGAACGTGAACCGGTCGGTCGGCAGGCCCGAGACGGCGAGCGCGGCGAGGACGGCGCTCGGCCCCGGCGCCGTCGTCACGGGGAGGCCCGCCTCGACCGCGGCGCGCACGAGGCCGAACCCCGGGTCCGACACCGTGGGCATGCCGGCGTCGGACACCACGAGGACCGTCCCGCCCCCGCGCACGACGTCGAGCAGCTCGGCCGCGCGCGACGCCTCGTTGTGCTCGTGGTGGCTGACGACCCGCCCGGTGGGCCGGACGCCCAGGCGCTGCGCGAGCGCCGCGAGCCGCCGCGTGTCCTCCGCGGCGACGACGTCGGCCTCCACGAGCAGGCGGCGCAGGCGCGGGGAGGCGTCCTCGGCGTCGCCGATGGGCGTGGCCGCCAGCACGATCCGGCCCGTCGTCATGCCCGCCAGGCTAGGCCGTCCGGCGGGCGTGCCCGCCACGCAGGGCCGCGTGTCCTAGCCTGACCGCGTGCCGCTCACCGACCGCGCCCCGCGCCCGGTCGCCGAGCGCCACGCCGCACCCGCCGTCCGTACCGGGGTGGGCGCGCTCGAGCGCCTCGGCGGCTGGCCCGCGACGCTCGCGGTCGCCGGCGTGGCCGCGGCGCTCCGCCTCCCGGCGCTCGACCGTCCCCGCGCGCTCGTGTTCGACGAGACGTACTACGTCAAGGACGCCTGGACGCTGCTCCAGCTCGGCTACGAGGGCCAGTGGCCCGCGGACCCCGACCCGGCGTTCGAGGCGGGCGACGTCGACTCCTACCTCACCGAGCCGAGCTACGTCGTGCACCCGCCCGTGGGCAAGTGGGTCATCGCGGCGGGGATGCGCCTGCTCGGCGCGCAGGACCCGGTCGGCTGGCGCCTGGGCACCGTGGTGGCCGGCGTCCTCGCCGTCGTCCTGCTCGTCCGGGTCGGCCGCCGCCTGCTCGGCTCGACCGCGCTCGGCGCGCTCGCCGGGCTGCTCCTCGCGCTCGACGGCACGGCGATCGTCCTCTCGCGCACCGCGCTGCTCGACGGTGTCCTCACCACGCTCGTCCTCGCCGGCGCGGCCGCGCTGCTCGTCGACCGCGACCGTGCGGCGGCACGCCTCGCCGCGGCGACCGGGCCGCCGCGCGCGCCCGCCCGCTGGGGACCGTGGTCCCTGTGGCGACCGTGGCGCGTCGTCGCGGGCGTGATGCTCGGGCTCGCGGTGGGGACCAAGTGGAGCGCGCTGTGGTTCGTCGCGCTGCTCGGCCTCCTCACGGTCGCGTGGGACGCGTCCGCCCGGCGCCGGGCCGGCGTCGTGCTGTGGTGGCAGGGCACCCTGCTGCGCGACACCGTGCCCGCCTTCGTGGCCCTCGTGCCGGTCGCCGCGGTGACGTACGTCGCGACCTGGGCGGGCTGGCTCGGGACGTCGGGCGGCTACGGCCGGTCCTGGGCGGCCGACCACCCGGGCGAGGGCGTGACATGGCTGCCCGAGCCGCTGCGCGCGCTGTGGCAGTACCACCAGCAGATGTGGACGTTCCACACGACGCTCGACGCCGAGCACCCCTACGCCGCGCACCCCGCGGGCTGGCTGCTCCAGCTGCGGCCGACGTCGTTCTTCTACGAGGCGCCCGGCCCGGCGCAGCAGGTGTGCGGCGCGGACCGCTGCTCGCAGGCCGTGACGTCGCTCGGCAACCCGTTCGTCTGGTGGCTGGGCGTCGCCGCGGTCGTCGCGTGCGTGTGGTGGGCCGTGCGGCGCCGGGACGCGCGCGCGGCCGTCGTCGTCGGCGGGGTGGCCGCGGGCTGGCTGCCGTGGTTCGCCTACACCGAGCGCGCGATCTTCACCTTCTACGCCGTCGTCCTGCTCCCGTGGCTCGCGCTCGGCGTGGCGCACGCCGTCGGGCGGCTCCTCGCCTGGGCCGACGACGAGCCGCGGCGCTCGACCGTGCGCACGGGCCTCGTCGCGCTCGCGGTCCTCGTGCTCGCCGCGACGGTGTTCTTCTGGCCGGTGTGGACCGGCCAGGTCGTCACCTTCCGGATGTGGCAGCTGCGCCAGTGGCTGCCGCGCTGGGTGTGAGTCCCGGCGGGTGAGCCGTCAGCGTCCCGCGGACCAGGGCACCTGTGGCGAGCGGTACCACGTGTACCCGCGCTCGTCCCACCGGGCCGTCTGCCGCGGCAGGCGCGCCGCGAACGAGTCCCACCCTCGGGCGTCCGCACGCGACCACGCCACCTCGGCCACCGCGGCGAGCCGCGGCAGCAGGAGGAGGAACAGGTCCTCGGACGTCCGCACGGTCTCCGTCCACAGCGCCGCCTCGACGCCCAGGACCCGGTCCGCGGGGACCCCGGGCAGCACGTCGAGCGGCTCCCACTCGTAGCTGTCCCGCACCTCGACGTGCCCGGCCCACTCGAGGCCGACGGGCGTCGCCGCGTCGTAGCGCATGTCGAGGTAGACCCGGGTCGCGGGCGAGAGCACGACGCGGGCGCCGTGCGCCGCCGCGCGCGTCACCTCCTCCGCGCCCTCCCGCTCGTCCCAGTACTGCACGACGGCGCTCGCGAGCGCCTCCTCCAGCGCGGGACCCTCGCCCGGCGCAGGCGGGCCGTCGAGCGCGGACGCGACCTCCTGCCAGCCCACGACCGTCTTGCCCGCCGCGGCGAGCTCCTCGACCGCGGCGCGCACGAGGGCGCGGTACTCGGCGGGCTCCATGGTGAGGACCTCGTCGCCCCCGACGTGCACCCACGGCCCGGGCGTCATCGCCGCGACGTCGCCCAGCACGTCGTGCAGGAACGGGCGGGTCGCGGGCAGGTCGACGTGCAGGCGGCTGAAGCCGACGTCGATGCCCGTGTAGGCGCGCGCGGGGCGGCCGCTCGGCGTCAGCTCGCCCAGCGCGTGGAGCGCGGCGTTGACGTGCCCGGGCAGGTCGATCTCGGGCACGACCGTCACGTGCCGCGACGCCGCGTAGCCGAGCAGCTGCGCCCAGTCCTGGCTCGAGTAGTACCCGCCCGGGTCCCCGCCCACGGCGGTGAGGCCCGACACCGCGGCGAGCGCGGGCCGCGACGGCACGTCGAGGCGCCAGCCCTGGTCGTCCGTGAGATGCAGGTGCAGCACGTTGAGCTTGAGCGACGCCATGAGGTCGAGGACCCGGAGCAGGTCGGGGACGCCGAAGAAGTGGCGCGCGACGTCGAGGCACAGGCCGCGCCAGGCGAACCGCGGGTGGTCGACGACGAGCTGCGGCGCGACGGTCCACGTCGCGGGCTCCGCGCCGGGCACGGCGCACTGCTGGAGCGTGTGCGCGGCGTGGAGGAGGCCGGCGCCCGAGACGGCGGTGAGCACCGCGCGGTCGGCCGTCACGTCGATCCGGTACGCCTCGTGCGCGAGCGACGCATCGGTGCCCGCGGGCACCCCGACCGTCGCGGCGTCCGCGAGCGCGAGGACGACGGAGCCGGGCGTCCCGTCGTCCTCGTGCAGGACGGCCACGGGCACGTCGCTCAGGCGGTGCAGCCGGCTCGCGGCCATGACCGCGACGGCGACGGCCTCGGTGCTGCCGTCGGTCACGACGCGCACGCCCGGGCCGATGACGAACGGGTCACCGGTGCGGGCCTCGACGTGCGCCGGCACCGGGACCGCGAGGTCACGCGCGGTGCCCGGCTGCTCGCTCTCGGACGACGGCGCCACGACCCCGCCCGTAGGCGTGCCCTCTGCCAACCGGGCTCCTCCCCGACGCGCCGCGGACCCATCGACCCGCGGCTCCCGGCCCCCTGCGGCGCGGTGCAGGAAGCCTAGCCGAGCGCGCCGACAGGCCGGGCGGACGGCGAAGGCCCCGCATCCGGACGGATGCGGGGCCTTCGGTGGTGGAGCTGAGGGGATTCGAACCCCTGACCTTCTCATTGCGAACGAGACGCGCTACCAACTGCGCCACAGCCCCGGAAGCGAGGACAAGATTAGCACCCGTCGAGGGGTGCCACGTCACTCGCCCGACGCGCGGCGCCGTGCCAGCACGGCGTCGAGGTCGAGGCCACCCGTCGCAGGGGCGCGCTCGGCGCGGCTGGCGGACGCGGCGGGGCGCTCGGCCGTGCTGTGGTCGGTCGTGGCCCGCGCAGCGGGGGCCTCGACGTCCGACGGGGCGGGCAGCGGGGCCGGCTCAGGGCGGCGCGCCTCGGGCTTGAGCGTGTACGTCGGGCGCGGCACCGGCACGGGGAGCCACGCGGGACCGGGCGCCGGGGTCTCCGCCTCGCGGCGCGGCGCGGGCGCCGTCGCGCGGGCGGCCGGAGCCGACGCGGCCGCGACGGTCGCCGCGGCCTCGGCGAGGGCGACCGACATGCCTGCCGCCACGGGGACGCGCGGCACGCGTGCCATGACCTCGGTCACCGCGTCGGACGGGCGCACCGCGCGCCCGACGACGCTCGGCGCCCGGCGCGGCGCGGGCAGGCGGTAGGGCTCACCCTCCTCCCACGCGGCGTCGGCGCGCGCCGCGGCGACCACGGCGCGACGACCGGCGACGAGGACGGCGGCCAGCAGGACCGAGGGCACGATCCCGACGGCGACGGGCAGGGTCAGCAGGGGCACGAGCACCCACGCGACCGGGACGGCGACGAGCAGCAGGGCCGTCAGCGCCGCGCGCCGCCGCGCGGACGCGGACCGGCGGGCGAGGTGCGCCGCGCGTCCCGCGTGCTCGGCCGCGGACCGGCGCACCAGGTCGGCGGCGACGCGGTCGCTCAGTCCGTGCGGTCGCTCCATCGGGCTCACTCCTCGTCGTGCGCGCTCGTCGTGTCTCGCCGGGTGCAGCCGGAGCGGCTCGGTGCGTCCGGGGACCGGGGCCACGCCGTGCGACCCCCGCCCCGCCGAGCCGTCCGCCCGACGCCCGGGCGCCCTGCCCGCGCGCGCCGGCCGGAGCACGTGGACCACGCGCAGACGCTCCGAGAAGCGGTCGTCGGCGCGGGCCTCGAGCAGCTGCTGGCGGTGGCGCAGGTGGTGCGGCACCAGGTATGCGATCCAGAGCCCGGCCACGGCGATCACCACGATCCCGGCCTGGTTCACGGCACGACGGTAGGTCCGCGGCGCGCGCCGCGACCGGACGGTGGGCGGCGTGTCGGCCGACGAACTACACCCGTGTGGTTCCGCGGCGCGCGACGGTCAGGGCGTGCGGCTCGCCCGCCACCGCGCGAGGAGCCCCTCGGGCACCTCCTCGGTCGTGACCGCGAAGGTGCGGTGGTCGCACCACTGGCCCTGGATGTGCAGGAACCGCTCACGCACGCCCTCGTCGCGCAGCCCGAGCTTGGCGACGACGCGCAGGCTCGGCTCGTTCTCCGGCCGGATGTTGATCTCGATGCGGTGCAGGCCCACGGGGCCGAAGCAGTGGTCGACGGCCATCGCGACCGCGGTCGGCATGATGCCGCGCCCCGCGACGTGCTGGCTGATCCAGTAGCCGATGCTGCCCGAGCACAGGGAGCCCCGGACGATCGTCGACACGGTGAGCTGCCCGACGAGCTCGCCCCGGTACTCCACGACGAACGGGAGCGCGGACCCCTGCCGGGCCTGCGCCGCGAGCGTCCGGACGAACTCGGGGAAGCTCGGCGGCTGACCCGTGAACGGCTCGGGCGACGTCGCCTCCCACGGCTCGAGCCAGGCCGCGTTGCGCATGCGTGCGGCGAGCCACGCGCGCGCGTCGCGCCGCCGGAGCGGCCGCAGCACGACGTCGCCCTCGCGCAGCACGACGGGCCAGCCCCGTGCCATCAGCCCTCCAGCACGAGGCACGCGAGCGTGTCCCCCGCGCGCACCACGGTCGTGTCCTCGCCGACGACGGCCAGGGCGTTCGCCGTCGCGAGGTCGGTGAGCGCGGGCGCCGCCGGGTCCCCCACGGGAGCCACGACGTACCCCTCCGTCGGCGAGCCGGTGACCGTCGCCGGGACGAACTGGCGCAGGCCACGCGGCGAGGCCCACGACCGCGCCGCCGCGGCGCGCACGGACGGCCGGAAGAGCTCGGGCTGGCCCGCCATCGCGCGCAGCGCCGGCCGGACGAACACCTCGAAGGACACGAGGGCCTCGACCGGGTGGCCGGGGAGGGCGAACACCGGCACCCCCGCGTCGCGGCCCCCGCCGGCGCCGGCGTCGCCCCTGCCGTCACCGCCGTCCCCGCCGTCACTGCCCTCCCGCAGCGTCGACGTGCCCCCGCCCGACGCCGGCCAGAGCGCCTCCTCGTCCGACGGCAGCACCGTGCCGAACCCCTGGCGCCGGCCGGGCGTCATCGCGACCTGGTCGAAGCGCACGGTGCCCAGCGGCGCGAGCACGTCGGTCACCGTGTCCCACGGCCCGTCGCTCAGCCCGCCCGTGAGCAGGAGGAGGTCCGCCCGGACGAGCTGGTCGGCGAGGACCTCGCGCAGCGCGTTGCGGTCGTCGCCCACCGGCCCGACGCGCACGGCCGTCGCTCCCGCCTCCCGCACCGCGGCGGCGAGCGCGTGCGCGTCGGCGTCGTGCACGGTCCCGGGGCGCGCGAGGCGGCCGGGCTCGACGAGCTCGTCCCCCACGGTCACGACGACGACGCGCGGCGCGGGGTGCACGCGCACGCGGCCCCGGCCCACGGCCGCGGCGAGGGACAGGTGCCGGGCCCCGAGCCGCGTGCCCTCCCGCAGGACGACGCTCCCGGCCGCGGCGTCGTGGCCCACCCGCCGGACGTTCTCGCCCGGGTCGGCCCCGCCGCGCACGACGACGCGCGCCCGGCCCCGGTCCGTCCGGGCGAGCGGCACGACCGCGTCGGCCCCCTGCGGGAGCGGGCCGCCGGCCGCGACGAGGACCGTCGCGCCGGGCACGAGCCGCAGCGCCACGGGCGCCGTGACGGGCGCGTCGTCGACGACCGGCAGCGTGACGTCGGGCACGGGGGCGGGGCCGCCGCGCGCGCCGACGTCGGCGGCGCGGACCGCGTAGCCGTCCCGTGCGGCGACCGCGCGCGCCGGCACGTCGGCCGGCGCGGTCACGTCCTCGGCGAGGATGCACCCGTCGGCGTCCGCGAGCACCACGTCCAGCGGGACCACGGGCCGGGCGGCGTCGAGGACCGCGGCCAGGTGCTCGGAGACTGATCTCATAGACCGGCCATCATGTCAGCGTCTGCACGTACTCCGTGAGCCAGGCGCGCAGGTCGGGGCCGAGGTCCGGCCGGTCGGCGGCGATCCGCACGACGGCCTTGAGGTAGTCGAGCCGGTCCCCCGTGTCGTAGCGCCGGCCGCGGAAGACGACGCCGTACACGCCGCCCCCCTGCTCGGCCGGCATGCCGGCGAGCGTCGCGAGCGCGTCGGTGAGCTGGATCTCCCCGCCGCGCCCCGGCTCCGTGCGGTCGAGCACGTCGAACACCGCCGGGCTGAGCACGTAGCGCCCGATGACGGCGAGGTTGCTCGGCGCGTCCGCCGCGTCGGGCTTCTCGACCAGGCCGGTGATCCGGACCTGGTCGGCGTCGTCGCCCTCGAGGGGCTCGACCGCCGCGCACCCGTAGAGGTGCACCTGCTCCGGGTCCACCTCGAGGAGCGCGACGACCGAGCCGCCCGTGCGCTGCTGGAGGGCGATCATCGTCGGCAGGACCGGGTCCCGCTCGTCGATGAGGTCGTCGCCCAGGAGGACCGCGAAGGGCTCGTCGCCGACGTGGTGGCGCGCGCACAGCACCGCGTGGCCGAGGCCCTTGGGCTGGCCCTGGCGCACGAAGTGCACGTTCGCGAGCTCGGTCGAACGGCGGACCTCGGCGAGACGCTTCTCGTCGCCCTTGGCCTCGAGCGCGGTCTCGAGCTCCGGGACGGAGTCGAAGTGGTCGGCGAGCGTGCGCTTCGACCGGCCGGTGATCATGAGGACGTCCTCGAGCCCCGCGGCGACGGCCTCCTCCACCACGTACTGGATGGCGGGCTTGTCGACGACCGGCAGCATCTCCTTCGGGGTGGACTTGGTCGCGGGCAGGAACCTCGTCCCGAGTCCGGCGGCAGGGATGACGGCTTTGCGGATGCTCATGGCGGGAGGCTAGTCCGATCGGGGGACACGGGCGTCTCCGGGAGGTGAACGCCGGGGGTCGGGGGCGCGTGACGTCCGCCACGTCGCGCGGGGCGTCCGGCTGCCCGGACGCCGGGCCCCCCGGCCGGCCCCCGCCCCGCCGTCGCCGCGCCCCGGACCGTCCACGGACCGTCGGTCCGTGACCCCCTGAGGAGTTCTTTGCGATGATGTGACCATGAGCAGCACCGGCCAACCCTTCCCGGACCGCATGGCGCGGCTCAGCCCGGCGGAGCTCAAGGAGCAGCTGCGCCGCGCGATCCGCGCCGAGCGCGACCGCGCGACGCCGCGCGCCCGGGCCCGTGCCGCGGCCGGGTTCGCCCACGTCGTCGGCGACCTCCCGCAGGTGCGCGAGGCGTCCGTGGTCGCGGCCTACGTCGCCCGGCCGGCCGAGCCGGGCACCGTCCCGCTGCTCGAGCGCCTGGCGCGGCGCGGCACGAAGGTCCTCCTGCCGGTGCTCGGCACCGGCCTGCAGCGGGACTGGGCCTGGTTCACCACGGCCGAGGACCTCCGCGTGCGCGCGCCCGGCCGCCCGCCCGAGCCGTCCGGCCCCACCGTGGGCGCCGAGGCGGTCGCCGAGGCCGACGCGGTCATCGCACCCGCGCTCGCGGTCGACACCTCGGGCGCCCGGCTCGGCCAGGGCGGCGGCTGGTACGACCGGGTCCTCACCCACGTCGGCCCCCGCACGCCCGTCGTCGCCATGGTGTTCGACGACGAGGTCTACGACGCCGCGACGCACCCGCTCCCCCACGAGCCCCACGACCACCGCGTCGACATCATCGCCACGCCGACGGGCTGGCAGTGGGTCGAGGGCACCCCGCGCCGGCCCGACGGCGCCTGAGCCGGCCGTCGCAGCGGACCGCGCGGCGGTCGCCGCCGCCCGTCCCGGGACCGAGGTCCCGCGGACCTAGGGCCCTTTCGGGCCCCCTCCGGTGCGGCGGACAGTGGACGCAGAGCCCGGTGCGACCGGGTTCCCGGGCGGCGGAGACACCGCACCCGGCCCGTCCTGGGGAGGTCCTCATGTCGAACACCGCCGTCTCGACCCGCGCCCCCGCCGCACGCGCGACGGTCTACCAGGAGGAGGTCGTCACGAGCGGCCTCGCCCGCAAGGTCCTCGCCGTCGCGCGCATCACGATCGGCTTCACGTTCCTCTGGGCGTTCCTCGACAAGACGTTCGGCCTCGGGTTCGCGACCCCCGCCGAGCGCGCCTGGCTCAACGGCGGCACCCCCGCCCAGGGCTTCATCAAGGGCATCGAGGGACCGTTCGCGGGGTTCTTCCAGGTCTTCGCCAACCCGTTCGGCGACATCCTGTTCATGGTCGGCCTGCTCGGCATCGGCGTCGCGCTCGTGCTGGGCGCCGGGCTGCGCATCGCCGCCGTCACCGGCACGCTGCTCATGCTCTTCATGTACCTCGCCGAGGCGCCGTTCGCGCTCGGCGGCAACAACCCCGTGGTCGACTCGCACTGGCACGAGGCGCTGCTGCTGATCATCGCGGCCGTCACGCTCTCGGGCGACACGTGGGGGGTCGGGCGGACCTGGGGCCGCATGGTCGGCAACAGCTGGCTGCGCTGACCCGTCGCACGACCGGGGCGGGTGCCGTGACGGCACCCGCCCCGGTCGTGCGTCCCGCGCTCGTGCGTCAGGCGCCGCCCTCCGTCAGGCGTCGCCGGCCGTGGGGCGCAGGACCAGCTCGCGCACCGCGGCCTCCGCGACCGCCTCACGGCTGAACGGCCACGGGAACGTCTCCCCCGCGGCCCAGGCGCCGAACTGGTCGGTGTAGTGGACGCTGCCCGGGTGGCCCGACGCGCCCGTGAGGTTGACCCAGGTGGACGCGTCGAGGTCCCCGAGGTCGACGACCATGCGCATCGACGGCGCCGACGTGACGGCGAACGACCCGCTCGCGGCGTCCCACGCGGTCGCGTCCACGATCGACGACCCGCCGCCCACAGGCTGGGGGGTGGGGTTGACCAGCCGCCGGACCAGTGTCGGCACGCCCTCGCCGCCGAGGACGGGGTGCCCCGGGGCCGCCGTGTGCAGCCGCCCCCACTGCCAGTCGCCCGCGTCCTTGCCGAGGTCGACCGTGAGACGCAGGCGCGCCGTCGTGAGCGAGCGGGACAGGATCTCGTCGCGGCTCTCGACGACGTTGACCGTGCGCCGGTCGTCCCACCACGGGTTGTCCGGCTGCTCGAGCAGGCGCACGACCACCTCGAGCCACCGGCTGTCGCCGCTCGGCCACGCCTCCTCGGGCAGGTCGTCCCAGAAGGTCAGCTCGAGGACCGTCGCCCACACGGCGGAGAAGTAGGCCGCGGCCGCCGACTCGGGGACCTGCTCGTGGTCCCAGTCCCGCAGGAGGTCGACGCCCTCCTCGGTGAAGTCGTCGGCCACGGGCGCCTCGAGCAGCGCCGGCACCAGTGCGTCCGCGTAGGGGCTCCACGTGTCGGACTGGAAGCTCGACATGGCTCCCGCGTCGAGCGGGATCCCCGCCGTCACTGCCTCCTCGATGAGGGCGCGGATGCGCTGGGCGCGGTAGCCGTAGTCCCAGTCGCTCGTGAGGAACGGCCCCTGGCCGGCGGCGGTGACCGCCTGGTTCGCGGCGACGACGTAGCCCTCGGCGGGGTTGACGACGGCCGGCAGGCTCGCCGGGTCCACGACGCCCTGCCAGTCGTAGCGCGAGTCCCAGCCGGGGCGGGGCCAGGTGCCGTCGGTGGGGACGGGCGCGTCCGCGACGCGCTGGCGCACGGGGATGCGGCCAGGGGCCTGGTAGCCGATGTCGCCGTCGACGGTCGCGAAGACGATGTTCTGCGACGGCACGTCGAAGAGCGCCGCGGCCTCGGCGACGTCGGCGGCGTCGCGCGCGGTCATCATCGCGATGACCGCGTCGGCCGTGCGGCCCGGCTCGAGCGCGGTCCAGCCCAGCGCGATCTCGGGCACGCCGCGACCGCCCTCGGGCATCGGCGCGGCGACGAGGCGTCCGACGTCGAGCGCGTCGGAGACGATCGGGCCGTGCACGGTCGAGCGGACCTCGATCTCGACCGGCTCGCCGCCGTTGACCTCGATGACCTCGGTGCGCGTGTCGAACGGCACCTGCTCGCCGTCGCGCAGGTAGGTGCCCTCGTCGGGGTCCGTGCGCTCGACGAAGAAGTCCGTGACGTCGGCACCGAGGTTCGTGAGCCCCCAGGCGAGGTCGGCGTTGTGGCCGATGATGACGCCCGGGTACCCGGCGAACGTGAAGCCGGAGACCTCGAAGGGGCAGTCCGGGCCGACCTCGGTGCAGTAGAGACCCATCTGGGCCCAGATCCCCGGGGCCGAGATCGACAGGTGCGGGTCGTTGGCGAGCAGCGGCAGCCCGGACACGGTGTGCTCGCCGGACACGACCCACGAGTTGGAGCCCGTGCCGTCGCCCTCCCCGAGCAGGTGGGGGACGGCCGCGAGCGCGGCCTCGGCCGCGTCGAGCGCCTCCTGGACGCCGGGCGAGAGCAGCACGGTGGGCTCGGTCGCCGCGGCCTGGTCGGCGCCGTCGGCCGCGGGATCGACGGGCGCGGACACCGCGGCGACGGCGCCCACGATCGGCAGGTTCGTCTCCTGCGGGTACCGCGGGAAGAGCTCGTTGACCCGCGCGACGTCGCGCACGGTCGAGTACGTGAGGGCGCGCGCGAGCTCGTCGTCGTAGTTGCCGCGCAGGTCCCAGGCCATGGCCTTGAGCCAGACCAGCGAGTCGATGGGGTCCCACTCCTCGGGCGCCGCGACGTCGACCTGCAGGCCGAGCACCGTGTACTCCACGCCGAGGGCCTCCGCGGGGCGCTCGGCGAGATAGGCGTTGACGCCCTCGGCGTACGCCTCGAAGTACGAGCGCGTCTCGGCGTCGAGGCCCGACCACTCCTCCTCGGCGACGTCGCGCCAGCCGAAGGTGCGGATCACCGTGTCCGCGGCGAGCGCGTCCTCGCTCTCCCCGACGAGCTCGGACAGGCGCCCGGCGGTGACGTGGCGCCGGTAGTCCATCTCGAAGAAGCGGTCCTGCGCGTGGACGTAGCCCTGCGCGCGGAAGAGGTCCTCGGCGGTCGAGGCGTAGAGGCTCGGCACGCCGCGGGCGTCCCGCTGCACCGTCACCTCGGCGTCGAGTCCGGGGAGGTCGGCGCCGCCCGCGTCGTCCGGGAGGGGACGGCGGACCACGGTCGCCACGAGCGCGACGACCACCACGAGGGCGAGCACGACGACGGCCGCGGTACCGACGAGGAGGCGCAGGGCACGACGACGAGGCACGCGGCGAGCCTATCCGCCGAGGGGGGCGCCCCCGGTCCGGGCTCCCGGCGACGCGCCCGGCGCGCACGTCGTACCATTGGCACTCGGATGAGGCGAGTGCCAGCCTCCCGGCGCCCCGGGGCGGGCGCCGGCGGAGCGGCCGTCGCCGCCGACGACCTGGAGGAACCAGTGCCCACCTACTCGTACGCGTGCACGGTCTGCGACCACCGCTTCGACGCGCAGCAGGCCTTCAGCGACGCCGCCCTGACCGAGTGCCCGCAGTGCCAGGGCCGTCTGCGCAAGCTCTTCGGCAACGTCGGGGTCGTCTTCAAGGGCTCGGGCTTCTACCGGACCGACGCGCGCAAGGACGGCAAGAGCCCGGCCGCGTCGGGCTCGTCGTCCGGCGGCACGTCCACGAGCACGGGCTCGACGCCGGCCCCCGCGCCGGCGACCGCGGGTGCGGCCTCGTCCTCGGGCGGCTCGTCGTCGGGCGGCTCCTCGTCGGGCAGCTCCTCCTCGGGCGGCTCGTCCTCGGGCGGCTCGGCGGGCGGGTCCTCGTCCGGCGCGGGCGCGACCGCCGCGCGCTGACCCGCGGGCGGCCGCACCGAGGCACGCCGGCGTCGTCCCCAGGCCGGCGCGGCGTCGCGCCGTCCCCAGGCCGGACGGTCCTCGCGCGGCCAGCCCCGGCGACGCGCCTAGCGTCGCCGGGTGCCCGCCGCCCGACCCCCCCGACTGCTGACCCTGCGCGTCCTCGCGTGGCGCGCGCGGCGAGCGACCGCCCTGCTCGCCGTCGCGGTGCTCGCGCTCGCCGTGGCGCGGACGCTCGCGCCGCCGCCCCCGCCGACCGTCGACGTCGTCGTCCTGGCACGTGACGTCGCGGCAGGGTCCGCCCTCGAGGCCGCGGACGTGCGCGTGCAGGCCGTCCCGCGGTGCTGCGTGCCCGCGGCCGCCCTGACGGCCGAGGACGCCGTGGTCGGACGCACCGTCCTCGTCAGCGCGCCGGCGGGCCTGCCCGTGGTCGACGGGCTGCTCGCGGGGGACCGGTTCGACGTCGACCCGCCCCCGGGCACGGTCGTGGTCCCGGTCCGCCTCGGCGGGGCGACGGCGCCGCTCCTGCGACCCGGCGACCGCGTCGACCTCGTCCCGACGGCTGGGTCGTGGGACGCCACGGTCCCCCGGGACGGGCCCTGCTCCGCCGTGCCCGAGGTCGGCTGCCAGGCGCCCGTGGGGGGCACCACGCCCGTGCTCGCCCGTGGCGCGCTCGTGCTCGAGGTGCCCGAGGCGGCGGCGGGAGGCGCGCTCGGCCTCGCGGCTCCCGCGGGCGAGCCGTCGGCGGTGGTCGCCGTCACGCCCGAGGAGGGCCGCGCCCTGGCGTCGGCGTCCGCCGCCGGCGCCCTCGGCGCGGTGCTCGTGGGGTGATCGCCACGAGCAACGCCCATCGGGGAGGCGCGGTGCGGCGCCGCGCCGCGCCGGACGGAGCCTGGTCGGGCCGCGGCGCGGGTGGGAGGATCCGAGCGCCAGCGTGCCCGTCACCCGGAAGGACCTCTCGTGATCACCGGCTTCAAGAACTTCATCCTGCGCGGCAACGTGGTCGACCTGGCGGTCGCCGTCGTCATCGGCGCGGCCTTCGGCGCGGTCGTCACCGCCCTCGTCGACGGGCTGCTCAACCCGATCGTGGCGCTCATCGTCGGCGACACGGACCTCACGCAGGTCCTCACGTGGGCGGTCGGACCGAACGACACCGTGATCTCGATCGGCCTCATCCTCGACGCGCTGCTCAAGTTCGTGCTCGTGGCGCTCGCGATCTACCTCTTCATCATCGTTCCCATGAACCGCCTCGCCGAGCGCCGCAAGGCGGGCGCGGAGCCCGAGCCGCAGGCGCCGGCCGAGGACGTCCTCCTGCTCCAGGAGATCCGCGACCTGCTCGCCGCGCGTCGCGACGTCTGAGCGGACCCGCCGCCGGGCCCGCCTACCAGTGGGGCGGGACGTCCCGGAGCAGGCGCTCGTCGTTGCCCGGGGGCGTCTCGCCCCAGCCCGTGTCGTCGTCGTCCGCGCTGCGCCGCGGCACGACCGGCTCTGCCGGCCCGGACGTCCCCCCGGGGGCGTCCGGCGTCGGCGGGACGCCGCCCGTCGCGCGGCGGTGACGCCGACGGCGCGGCGCGGCGTCGGCCCCGCCCTCGGCGGAGGGCACCGTGGTCACCGCGACCGCTGCACCGCGCCGTGCACCGCGGCGTCCACGCGCGAGCCGCGCCGGGTCAGACCGAGCTCGGCGCGGAGCGCGGCGGCGAGCTCGTCGGCCGTGCGCGGCACGCCGTCGGAGCGGATCCACGTCATGAGGTCGTCGAGCTGGTCGTCGCTGTAGGCGGCGATCGGCAGGCCGGGCTCGACGTCGGGCCGCGGGCCGCGGCTCCCTTCCGCCGTCGGCACCTCGAAGAGCGGGTCCATGGTCGGCGTCCGGTCCGCGGCCGTCGGCGCGATCCGCTCCGCGACCGGACGCCGCGACGTCGTGCGCACGGGCGCACCCGACGCGCGCGGATGGGCCGCGGCGCGCGCGGCCGGCGCGGGGGCAGTCGCTTCGGGCGCCTCGGGCGCCTCGACGACCGACGTGCCGGCGACCGCCGCGGGCTCCGGCACGGCAGCGCGCTCGGGCAGAGCGGCCGGCTCGGGCAGAGCGGCGGTCTCGGGCACGGCGGCATCGAGCGTCTCGGCGCCCGTACCCGTGTCCGCGTCCGCGGGCTCGTGCTCCGCGACCACCTCGGGCACCGTGACGCGCGGACGCGGGCGCGGGGTGGCCGCGCGGCGGCGCCGGTACGCGTCGGCGACGGCGGCGGCCACGGCGTCGGTCTCGCCCTGCGGGTCGAGGAACGCCGCAGCCGACCAGACCTGGACGACCGTCCAGCCGAGGCGCTCGAGCCGCTCGGGGAGCTGGCGGTCGCGGACGCGCACGCTCGGCTCGCCCACGTACGCCTCGTCGTCGGTGAGGACGGCCACGAGCATGGTGTCGGGCAGGTCGGGGTGGCCGACGACGAGCGGGATGCGCGTGCCCTCGATCCCGTGGTCGAGGTCGACGGTGAGGCCCGTGCGCCACAGGCGCTCGGCGAGGTCGAGCACGAGACGGTCCGGCTCGGGCCCGTGCGGCGCGGGCCGGGGCCGGGTGCCGTCCGGACCCGCGGCGGTGCGCGCGGCCGCGAGGGCGAGCAGCTCGGCGAGCATCCTCGCGCCCGGGGCGCGCAGGCGCTCCGCGTCGAGCTCGTCCGGGCCGAAGCACGAGACGACCGTGAGCCGGCGTCGGACCGCGCCGAGCGCCTCGAGCAGCAGCCCGGCCCCGCCCGGCTCGCTCAGCGCACCGAAGCGGTGGAGCACGCGTCCGTGCGGGGTCCGCCCGAAGCCCAGCGAGAGGACGACGGCCTCGCGGCTGAGCCCCTGCGCCGCGGCGACGTCGACGACCGCGAACGGCTCGGGGTGGTCCGCACGGAAGAACCCGCCGAGCGAGGGGTTGTCGCGTACCTCGGCCATGACGGCGTCGCGGACCGCCTCGGCGTGGACGGGTGACGCCGTGACCACGGCCAGCGACTCCTCGGGCCGGGTCAGCGCGTGCTCGACGACGAGGTCCACCACGTGCTCGACCTCGGCGCGCGTCGCCTCGACCGCGCCCGACGCCGCGGGCATGCCCGAGCCGTCGACGACGTCGAGCCGCAGCAGCGCGGCGACCGAGGGCAGCGGCGTGGCGACGAGCCGGCCCGCGTAGCCGTGGTCGGCGAGGAACTGCGTGAGGTGCGGGTCGCGCCGCGACGAGTCGGCGTGCAGCGGGATGGACGGCAGCACGGCCGCGAGCTCGGTCATCGCGGTGCCCGACGCGCACCGCGTGTCCCCGACGACGACGACCTGGCGCCCGCGGGACAGCGCGGCCACCACCGTCTCGAGCGGCAGGTGGTTCGCGGCGTCGAGGACCACGAGGTCCTCGGTGCGGCGCGGCGGCAGGAGGTGCGGCACGAGCATGGGCGCCGAGACGAGGCACGGGCGCAGGTAGCGGGTCACCGCCGGGTACCGCTCGACGGCGTGACGCAGGCTCGTGAAGCGGTCCTCGACGATCTCGCCGAACAGGGCCTGGGCCTCGTCGTCGGCGGCGCGCAGGCGCGTGCGCAGGTTCTCGCGAGCGGCGGCGCGGTACAGCAGCGCGCGGTCCTGGAGGTGGCGCAGGTCGAGCGTGCGGAACTCGGCGACGAGGCGGGCGAGCGCCGTGCCGTCGTAGCCGGCGAGCGCGGGGTCGAGCGCGAGGACCTGCTCGAGCACGGTGCTCCACCACGCGAGCTCGAGCTCGGCGGTGACCATGACGGCCGGGACCTGGCGCTCGGCGAGGTCGGCGAGCAGCGGCCCGAGGCCCTGCCGGTCGAGCGCGCGCACGAGCGCGGTGCGCTCGGGCAGCGTCGCGAGCGCGGACCGGTCCTGGTGCAGGCGCCGCAGGCGGTCGGTGATCTCGGACCACGGCAGGTCGACGAGCGCGCCGCCGCCCGCCGTCCCCGCGAGCACGGCGCCGGTGGCCTCGAGGTCCGCGCGGACCTGCGCGAAGTCGTGCTCGATCTGCGCGAGGCCCTCGGGGATGCGGGGCCAGCCGCCCGCGGGGCAGTGCGCCTGCCACAGCTCGCGCTGCGCCTGGACGTCGACGAGCGCGGCGTGCAGGTCGGCGACGGGGCGTCCGGGCCGCACCATGTCCTTGGCCTGCCGCCGCAGCCGGCGTCGCAGGCTGCCGCTCATCTCGATGCCGCGCTCCTCGCGCCAGCCCTTCGGCGCGGTCGCGGCGACCAGGTCCGCAGCCGAGCGCTCGAACACGAGCGGCTGGAAGACGTCGAGCGCGTCGCGCACGCCGCCGAGCATCGTGAGCTGCTCGGCCCACTGCGCCGGGGTCCGGGCGGGCGTGAGCCCCGTGGCCTCCGCGACCCGCTCGACCTCGGCCTCGAGCTGGGGCAGCGAGACCTCGAGCAGCCGTCCGATGCGGTCGACGGCGGCCTGCGCGCGGTCCGCGGTGGGCAGGTCCGCGCCGTACCAGGGCGTCGTCCGGGAGCTCGCGGAGAACGCGCCGAGGCCGGCGGCGCGCACCAGGTCCGTGGCCGCCTGCGCGCGCCGCTCCCCCGTGAGCGACTCCGCCACGGGCGGGGTGAGGCGCACGGTGGTCTGCGGCGCGGGCCGCACGGACGTGAGCCGCGCGAGGGCCTGGAGCGCGTCGTACGCGGACGTCCCCCACGGCTCGCGCTGGGCGTGCAGGCCCTCGATGTAGCCGCGCAGCCGGCGCCGCCGGTCGAGCAGCTCGCGCTGGACGATCGCGACCTTCTCGCCGTCGACGGGCACGGGCTCGACCGTCATCGCCGAGAGCAGGCGCCGGGCCGAGCTCGCGCGCCAGCCGGAGTCGGGCGCGACGTCGAGCACGAGCTCCTCGAGACCGAGGCCCGCGAGGCGGTCGGTGAGGGCCTGCGCTGCCCGCCGGTGGCCCGGCACGTAGAGCACCGTGCGTCCGCTCGCCGCGGCGTCCGCGACGACGGCGGCGAGCGTGCCCGCCACGTCGCTGCCCGCGGGCGCGTCGACGAGCAGGTGGTGGCCCGCGGCGACGGCGTCGAGCACGTACTCCTGGACCGGGTCGAGGTCGCCGACGCCGCGCTCCTGGTCGAGCGGGCGGTCGCCGCGCAGCGGGACGGGCAGGGGGTGGCCGAGCGCGTCGATCGCCCGCTGGTCCCCGGCGAGGGCCGCGACCAGCTCGTGCTGGGCGAGCGTGGCCGCGTGCGCGTCGAGGTCGGCCACGAGCGCCTGCTCGGGGTGCACGAACGTGCCCACGAGCAGCCGGTCCTCGAGCCGGAAGCCGTCGAGCACGGCGGCGCCGAGCGACGCCAGCCGCTCGAGCGCGGGCTGGGGGTCGAAGCCCGACGCCATGAACGCGCCGCGCGCGAGCGCGGCGGGGTCGAGCAGCGCGCCGTGGCTGCGCAGCGCGGTCGCGAGCAGCGGGTTGATCTCGAGGGACGGCTCGAGCACGAGGTCGTAGTCGCTCTCGCCGCGCCCGCGCGGGGTCACCGCGACCGGGCGCAGCAGCACGGGGGCGCGCACGGTGCGCGTCGCACCCACGGGGGCCTCGCCCGACGACGCCGGCGCGGCGCGCGTCACCGCGGCGAGGCGGGCGACGTCGTCGGCGTCCGGGGCGGGGGCGGCGTCGTCGGCCGGGACCGGCTCGGTCCACGTCGCGATGCCGATCGCGAGGAACGCCGACGCGATGCCGTAGCGCTGCGCGTGCTGGTCCGCGAGCGCGCCGACGGCGCGCGCCCGCCGCTTCGCGGTGGACAGCGCCGACCCCTCGCGGACGAGGTTCGAGAGGCGGGTGGCACGCCCCGCGAAGAGCTGCGCGATGCCCGACGGGTGGGCGGCGGACAGGTCGAGCTGCGCATCGCCGAGGCGGTCGACGTCGGCGAGGGCGGAGTGGCCGCCCCGGGCGACGAGGCGCGAGCGCCAGTCCTCCCGCAGGCGGTCGACGAGCTGGGCCGTCGTCGGGACCGGCACCGCGACGGGCGCGGGCCGGGACGACGCCTCGGGCGCGGACGGGGTGGACGCGGCGGGGCCGGACCCGGGGCGCTCGCCGTCGGGTCCCGGGGCGTGCCGGCGCTCGGGAGCTGTCACGGCGTCCACGCTAACCGCGGGAGGTCGCGGGCGGCGGCTGCCGCGCCGCTCCGACGCGACGGGACGTAGTCTCACCCGGTCCACGACGTGCGACGGGGCCTGCACGGGCGCCGGGCCGGTGCGGCCTGGGTGCGCCGGGACGCTGCGGTGCAGAGGGGCCGGCCGATCCCCGACAGGGACCTGATCCCGGACATAGAACAGTGCGCACCGCGCAGGGGGCAGGCGATGCGCACTGTCAGGGCCCAGTGTGCCCGTCGCGGCGAGCCGGGTCAATCGGTTCGTTGAACTCTCGACCACCCGGACCACGGCCGCACCCCGCGGGTGCCGGCCGACCCCGCTCAGCCGACCGGCTGCGTGATGTCCCCGCCGCACGTGGCCGGGGACCACAGCCCGAGCCCGGCCGCCGCCGCGCGGTCCTGCGCGTCGCGCAGGACCGTCTGCATCTCGTACGGACCGTCGAAGGTCGCCTCGACGGCGAAGCCCTCCTCGACCATGACCTGGTTGAACAGGAGGCCGTCCGGCAGCCACACGTAGTCGAGCTCGCGCCCGTACCGGTCGACCCGGTCCTGGAGGGGGTCGCCGCGCACGGTCACCTGGGTCCCGGCGAGCAGCTCGGTGGCGCGCGCGCTCGCCTCGGGGCCGAAGCACTGGACGGGCCGGCGCGGGTCGACCGTCTCGGCCGTGTCGATCCCGAGCACGCGGACCTTCGTCTCGCCCTCGGGCCGCAGGATGACGAGGGTGTCGCCGTCGACCACCCGGACCACGGCGAAGGGCCCCTCGACGACCGCCGGCTCCGCCCGGGGCACCGTGACCGACGGCGTGCCCGCCTCGGGCAGGCCGAGGGCCTCCCGCAGCCACGACTCCCTCGCGACGCCGAGGACGACGAGCGCGGCGAGCACGAGCAGGACGGGGACGAGGCCACCGCGCCGCCGACGCCGGCTCACGGCGTCCGCCCCGTCGGCGCGCCGCCCGCCGGCCGCGGTCGGTGCAGGGTCGCGGTGCGGCAGGTGGTCACGCCCCCAGCATCGGTGGTCGCGGGCGACGCCTTGAGCGCGACGCGCCCGGCCGGAGCGCCCGCCGGCGTCGGCTCGCGCGCGCATGACCCCTGACCCATGCTCGTGCGATGGCCACCACCTCCCCGGACCTCACCGCCCTCGTCCTCGTCGGCTCGCTGAAGTCGTCGTCGGACCCGTCCAGCAGCGAGCGGCTCGGCACGCAGGTGCTCGAGGCGCTCGGCGAGCACGGCGTGACCGGCACGGTGGTCCGGCTCGCGGACCACGACGTCAGGCCGGGCGTCGAGGTCGACATGGGCGACGGCGACGCCTGGCCCGCGATCCGCCGCCAGGTGCTCGCCGCGGACATCCTCGTCGTCGCCACGCCCATCTGGATGGGTCAGCCGTCGAGCGTCACCAAGCGCGCGCTCGAGCGCCTCGACGCCGAGCTGTCGGAGACCGACGACCAGGGCCGCATGCTCACGTCGGGCAAGGTCGCCGCGGTCGCCGTCGTGGGCAACGAGGACGGCGCGCACCACACGAGCGCCGAGATCTTCCAGGCCCTCAACGACGTCGGCTTCACGCTCGCCGCCGGCGCGGTGACCTACTGGGTCGGCGAGGCCATGGGCGACGTCGACTACACGGACCTCGAGGAGACGCCCGAGAAGGTCGCCCGGACCACGAAGGCGCTCGCGGCGAGCACCGCGCACCTCGCGCGCCTGCTGCGCCAGTCGCCCTACCCGCCCGCCTGACGCGGCGGCACGTCAGGTGTCGCCCGCAGCGCCCGGCAGGGCCGCGGCGACCGCTCGCGCTGCCGCCTCGCCGCTCCGCCACGCTCCCTCGAGGTACGGCCCGCCGAGGTAGTCGCCTGCGAGCGCGAGCCCGGGAGCGGCCGACGGTGCCCACGCGGGCTGCGGGCGGCGGCGCAGCGACCCGACCTCGAACCGCGGCAGCGCCCGCGACCACCGCCAGACGTCGACGGGCTCCGCCCTCCGCGCCCACTCGCACCCCGCGCGTGCGAGCGCGTCGAGCGCCCGCCCGGCGAGCCCGGCGTCGTCGAGGCCGTCCGCGTCCGCCGCGCCCGCGTCGGAGAGGAAGACCCGGACGAGCCCGGGCGCGCCGACCACGGGCGTGACGGCCGCGAGGGCCGGCGCCCAGCCGTCGCGGAAGAGGAGGGTGGCGCCCGGCGCGTCACCGCCCGGCACGCGGCACACGACGACGGCGGTGCGCGAGTAGCCGACGGAGGCCAGCGCCCGGGCGACGCCCGGCGCGGCGTCGCCGAGCAGCCGTGCGGCGACGTCGGCCGTGGTCGCGCAGACGACGCCGTCGGCGTCGACCCCACCGCCGCCCGCGAGCGCGACGCGCCAGCCCGGTCCGCGCCCGCTCCCCCGACGGTCCAGCGCCACCACCTCGCTGCCGACGCGCACGGCGAGCGGCGCGGCGAGTGCCCCGGTGAGCCGGTCGAGCCCGCCGCTGACGCGGTGCACGGTCCGCGCGCGCAGCGCGACGCGCAGGACGACGAGCAGGAGCGCCTGCGACGTGGTCGGCAGCTCCCAGTAGAGGAGCCCCCGCAGCAGGGGACCGACGAGCGCGGCCGCGACCTCGCGCCCGGCGGGGCCGGCGAGGAGCTCCGCGACGGACGCGTCGTCGAGCGGGGCGGCGCGCGCGAGGTCGTGCGCGTCGAGCAGCCGGTGGTGCCGCACGACCGGCACGGCGAGGGCCGCGAGACCGGCGCACCCCCGGGCCGTGAGCACGCCGGACGTGAGGACCGTTCCGGCGCTCACGGGGTGCGTCCCGCGCGCGTCGACGACGGCGCCGCGCAGCCCCGAGGCGGGCAGGTCGCCGCCGAGGCCGCACGCGCGCGCCGCCGCGAGCACGCGGTCGCAGAACGGCGCGACGAACTGCGCGCCGACGTCGACCGGGACCCCCTCGTGCCGGTGCGTGCGCACGCGGCCGCCCGGCCGGGCCGCTGCCTCGAGCACGACGACGTCCGCCCCGGCCGCGGCCAGGGTGCGCGCGGCGGCGAGGCCCGCGACCCCGGCGCCCACGACGACGACGCGCGCCCCCGCCACGCCCTGCCCCGCGGCGTCGGACGCGCTCACAGGAGTGCCAGGGCGGCGATGCCGGCGAACCACGCGAGCCGCAGGAGGCCGAACGGCCGGCGGAGGTCGCCAGGCTCGCGTCCCCGCACGAGGAGGACGGCCGCCGCGAGCGTCGGGACGCCGGCCCCGACCCCCATGACCAGGAGGTACGCGACCGGGTCCGCGCCGAGGCGCGACGCGAGCAGCGCCGCCGCGACGAACGCCACCCCGCACGCCGCGCCGACCCGCGCGGCGGGGCGCAGGCCGACGGTCGTCGCGAGCGTCCGCAGGCCCGCCGCGCGGTCGCCGTCGCGGTCGAGGCCCGTCTTGACGACCTCGAAGCCCGCCATGAACACCGCGACGAGCAGCTGGGCCGTGAGCGCGCGCGGCCCGACGGCGCCGCCGGCCGCCGCCCCGACGAGGAGCGGGGTGCTCGTGAGGAGCGCGACGACCACGTTGCCGAGGCCGACCGTGCCCTTCAACCAGCGCGAGTACGCCCACGAGAGGCCGACGAGGGCCGCGGCCCCGGCGAGGAAGGCGGCGCCCAGCGCCGCGCCCGCCCCGAGCGACGTGGCGGCCGCGACGAGCGCGACGGCGCGCGCCGCGGGGACCCCCACGGTGCCCGCGGGCAGCGGCCGGTGGGGCTTGCCGAGGCGGTCGACCTCGACGTCGGCGAGGTCGTTGACGACCTGGGCGAAGGCGACCGCGCCGGCGACGAGCGCGACGCCGAGCGCGACCCGGCCCGCGGGACCCGGACCGCCGCCCAGGCGCGCACCCACGACCGTGAGGACGGCGGCCGCGACGACCGACCCCGTGCGGAGCAGCACGGAGTACGCCCGGACGCGGTCGACGAGCGTCGGTGCGGGACGGAGGCCGGCGGACGCGGTCACGCGGGCGCCCCGGACGACCCGACCGCGGGCACCGCGGGGGCCGGGCCGGGCGCCGCCCGGGCCCCGCCCCGCGCACCCCCGGCCAGCGCGCGCAGCCGGTCCCGGACCCAGCCGCTGCCCGCCCAGGGCGCGACGCCGAGCACGACGAGCAGCACGGCGGCCGGCGCGCCCACCGGGACGGCCGCGAACGGCAGGAGCTCCAGGACGAGGATGTGCGCGAGCCCGGCGGCCCACGACACGGTCACCGCGTGCGGCCGGACGAGGGCGAGCACCAGCGCCGCGAGCGCGAGGCCGCCCGCGACGACCACCACGAGCACGCGCACGGGCGACGTGCGGCCGCCGGCGACCAGCGCGCCGAGGACCGCCCCCACGACCGCGAGGTGCAGCACGACGCCGTACGCCACCAGGGCACGCGGCACGCGCACCCGGCCTCCCGCCGCGGTCGCGCCGAGCACGATCGCCGTCGTGCGCGCGCCGTGCCGCTCGTCGTTCGCGAGGTCGCGCCCCGCGCCGACGACGCCGTTGATGAGCACGACGGCAAGGGCGACCGCGAGGGCGACCCACCCGGTGACCGGCGTCGCGCTGCCTGCGAGGGAAGCACCGCACCACACGAGGCAGGCCCACCCCGCGCCCTGGACGGCGTCGGTGACCGGCGGGATCGCGGCCCGCTTGCCCCACACGTCGTAGGCGCCGAGCAGCGCGAGCGCCGCGGCCGCCGCGACGACCGCCTCGGGGCGCGGGGCGGCGACCAGCAGGGTGGCCCCGGCGGCCACGAGCGAGACCGCGAGCGCGGCGCGCGGCGTCACCGTGCCGAGCACGAGCGGGCTCGACGCGCGCCGCGGCTCGGTCCGGTCGAGCGGCAGGTCCACGAGGTCGTTCCACACGTAGACGGCGACGTGCAGCGCCGTGGCCACGACGAGCGCGCGGACGGCCGCCGACGCGGTCGGCGCCGTGGCCGCGCCGGGCGCCACCGTCCTGGGCGACCCGCCGACGTCGGCGGACAGCACGCCGAGGAGGACGAACGCCCAGCTCACGCCGAGCACCGAGCCCCGCGCGAGGCGCAGCGCGGTCCCGACCCCTCGCCCGACCGCACCCCGGAGGCTCACGTCGTCCACCGCACGAGCTCGTACTCCGCGTCGCGCAGCATCGTCATGCCGTCGCGCGTCCAGCGCCGGGCCCACTCGTCGATGGACGGCGCCTCGAGGAAGTGCGTGAAGACCGTCGTGCACAGGCCCTGCCGCATCTTCGGGTAGTGCAGGGACTGGTGGACCCCGTTGGTGAACATGCCGAGGAGCTCGAGCACCGCGCGGCTCCCTCCGACGTCGAGCCGCCCGTAGACCTCGTCGAGGACCCCGCGCTCGCCCCTGCCCAGCAGCCACGCGCGCGTGCGCAGGGGGTGGACGCCCGCGACGAGCACGAGGGCCGGCAGCGCCTGCGGCAGCGTCAGCACGCCGCGCTCGACGAGGCCGCCGAGCGTCCCCAGCACGGCGTCGGGGTGGTAGAGCCCGACCGCGCCGAGGCCGCGCAGGCAGCACTCGCGTGCGGCGTCGTCGGGCGCCTCGGTGAGCACCTTCTCGTGCAGCGTCATGGGCAGGCCCGCCTTGGCGTAGGCGAGGCCGAGCGGGACGTACGCGAGGTGGAGGCCGTGCAGCGGCCCCGCCTCCGTGTGGTCGTCGTGCGTGCCCGCGGTGCACGCCGCAGTCACCTCCTCGAGCAGCGGCACCCAGGCGGGCGGCGTCCCCGGGAGCACGACGGCGTGGGAGAGCAGCAGCCAGCGCCGGGCCCGCGCGTCGGTGCCCTCGAGCAGCCGCCGGACCAGCGGCGCGGTCGTCGCCGGGTGCGCGACGCCGTGCACGCCGAGCGTCAGCGCGGCGAGGATGCGCAGCAGGGTGACGTCCGACGCGAGCAGCGTGCGCAGGTCCGCCTCGAGCGGCACGACGTCGACCGCGGGGTCGAGCGCCGGCACCACGCGCCGCGCCGCGTCGGCCCCGGGCAGCCCCGGGCCGGGGGTGACGTCGCCGTCGGCGAAGATGCCGCCGATGCGCAGCGAGAGCTCGCGCACCACGCCACGCTCGACGAGGACCTTGTCGAGGTGCAGGCGGTCGAGCGTGCCGAGGTGCAGCCGGTCCACGAGGAGGTGCTTCCACAGGTCGCTCGTCAGGTGCGTGACGGCCGGGTCGCTGCACCCGTTGATGTAGTTGGTCACGGTGACCTGGCCGAAGAAGGCGACCACCGCGAGCGAGCGGAGGGGCTCGGTGACCGAGATGCCGTCGATCATCTGGAGGAGCACCTCGCGGATGAGGCGCTGCGGCTCCGCGGTCCCGTTGGCGTAGAGCGCGAAGGCCGCGGCGCTCGCGCGCTCGCCCGCGCCGCCGTCGTCGTCCTGCTCGCGCGGACGGCCCGTGAGCCGGCGCAGCGCCGCGACCGTGGCCGCGCCGCCCGGCGGGCGGGCCGCGAGGATGGCGCAGAAGGCGGCGGCCTGGTGGCTCGCCGACAGCAGGCACGTCGCGTGCAGCGCGATGGCCTGCAGCTCGGTGTCGTCCTCGAGCGCGAGCGCGACGAGGAGGTGCTCGGCGGCGGTCTCGTCGTGCGCGACGTAGCCCGTGAGCACGTCGAACACGGCCCCGCGCAGCACCGGCACGTCGGTCGTCGCGAGGAACCGGACGAGGTCCTCGACGCGCGCCGTGTCCCCGCGCGTGAGGAGGACCCGGACGAGGTCCCGGTACGGCTGGCCGACGAGGACGGCGTCCGGCACCGACGCGGACAGCGCCGCCGTCCACCCCGCGGTGCACAGCCGCGCGGTGAGCGCCGCGAGCAGCGGGTCGTCGTCCGGGCCGCGCGCGAGCAGCTCCTCGAGGTGCGCGGGCGCGTGGACGAGGCCGTAGGTGCCGCCGCGGTCCGGACGCGCGAGCGCGGCGTCGTCGAGCGCGAGCGTCGTCGTCACGACGCGGCGGTGGGCGGCCGCCTCCTGCACGAGGAGCGGGTTCGCCCGACCCGAGGTCAGGGTCGCGCGCCGCAGCATCGCCCCGAGGGACGGGTGGGTGAGGCGCACGCCCTGCTCGTCGGCGACGACGAGCTGCTGGAGCTGGTCGAGGAGGAAGCCGAGCCGCGCCTGGTCCCAGCCGAGCCACGCCTCGAGGGCCGCCCGGGGCACGGGCGCGCGCGCGACCGCGAGCTGGGCGAGCAGCGGCTCGACGTCGGCCGTCCACTGCGCGCGCCACGTGTCGCCGTACTGGCGCTCGAGCACGCGCCGCACGTGCCGCAGGAAGGACTCGTCGAGGTCGCCGGGGAGCACGAGGTCCCGGCCCTCGGCGCCGGGCGTCGCCGCGAGCTCGTCGGCGGCGTGCCGCGCGTAGAGGAAGTTCCCCGCCGCCGCGGCGACGACGCGCTCGACGACGTCGGCGTCGACCGCGACCGCCGCGAGCTGCCGCCCGAGGAAGCCGCGCACGTCGTCGTCGACCTGGGGCCGGCGGGCGGCGCTCGACAGGTCGAGCCGCCGGACGCCCTCGACGTCGGCGAGCGCCCCGAGGAGCTCGGCGTCGTCGGGCCCGGCCAGCAGCAGCCGGACCGGGACGTCGAGTGCCGCGAGGCGCCGCACGAGCGCGAGCGTCGTCGGCTCGGGGCCCGCGCCGGCCTCGTCCAACCCGTCGACGAGGATCGTCGCGGGCCCGCCGCCCGCCTGCCGGAGCGCCGCGCGCAGGGGCGCGAGCAGCACGACGTCGAACAGGTCCCCGACGGGCAGCACGCCGAGCGCGACGGGGTCGCCCGGCGGCGCCACCCAGCCGGGCACCGTCGCCGCGAGCTGCGCCGCGACCTCGCGCACGAAGGCGCGGGGGTCCGTGGACGCCCCGGCGAGCGAGGCCGCGCTCACCTGGACCGCGTGCCACGCCGACCGGACGCGCTCGAGCGTCGCGGCGAGGGCGGCGTCCTCGGGCGGGTCGCCCTGGCCGGCGAGCCACGCGGTCAGGACCGACTTGCCCGTGCCGTGGTCCCCCGTGAGCAGCAGGAGCGGCGAGCCGGTGTCGAGCCACGCGGCGACCTCGCGAGCGACCCACGCGCGCGGCTCGAACCGGGGCGCGGGCGGCACGACGCCCTGCGGCACGTGGTCGCGCACGCGCGTGACCGCGGCCGGCCCGCCGCCGGGCACGACGACGGGCGCGGGGGTCTCGAACAGGCGCGCGCGGCTGCGCGCGTAGAGCACCGGGGTGACCCACTCGGGGCCGCGGACGAGCGCCTGGCGGCCGTACGCGACCGCCTGGTCCACGAGGGCGCCGGCCGCGAGCCGCTGGTAGAGCGCGGCCGCGAAGGCGACGGCGTTGACGTCGGTGATCGGGAACTGCATCGCGACCGCGGCGGGCACGCCGGCCAGGACGAGCTGCTGCGCGACCCCGTTCTTGGGGTGGTGCTGGGGCACCTCGCCCGTCCGGCAGCCGTTGAGGACCGCGAGCCGCAGCGTCGGCGCGGCGACGAGGAGCGTCGCGAGCGTCGTCGCGTCGACCTCGTCCCACGTCCCGTCCGGCTTGTCGAGGGCGAGGACGTGGCCCGTCTCGCCCTCGTCGCCGTGCCCGATGAAGTGCAGCACGTGCCACTCCTCGAGGAGCGCGGCGCGCAGCGCGTCGACGGTGGGCGGCGTGACGCGGCCGACGACGACGTCGTCCCCCAGCGGCGCGAGCGCGGCCTGCAGCGCGGCCACCTCGCCCTCGATGTCGAGGCGGCGCAGGTCGGACGGCGAGGACGCCACGACGAGCACGCGCAGCGGCCCGTCGCGGCGCACCCGGTCGAGGTTGGTCGTGACGTCGGCGAAGCGGACGACGAACTCGTCGGACGTGTGGACGAGGTACCGGGTGTCGTCGCGGAGGAGCTCCCACGGCAGCCGCGCGACCTCGGGCACGGCGTCGAGCCGCAGGCGCAGGCGCAGGAACGCGTCGGACGAGCGGGCGAGCCCCTGGGCCTGCGTGAGCGAGCGCAGCGCGTCGCCCGAGAACACCGAGTCGAAGAGGGCGCGCCCGATGGTCTCCGTCTGCGCGAGGACGTCGAGGTGCTGGCGCCCGCGCGCCCGCAGGTGACGGGTCTGCGCGACGGCCAGCCCGTCGGCGAACGCCGCGAGCACCTCGGGCTGGACCGGGACGGCGAAGGCGTGCTCGACGTGGGTGTCGAGGTCGTCGCACTCCACCTCGACGACGAGCCCGTCCGGGCCGGGCCGCACCCGGACGTCGAGGTCGATGACGGCGCGCTCGCGCGCGGGCGACCGCGGGCCCGCCGCCCCGAGCGTCGTCGTGGTCACGGCGCGGCCCGGTCGTCAGCGTCCGTCGGGCGCGGCCACCGGCAGTGCGGGGGCGCCGTCGGTCGCCGGGACGCCGTCCGTCGGCGCCGCGGGGCCGACCGGGCCGACGGGGGCCAGCGCCTCGGCGAGCAGCGTGAGCGCCTCGGCGTTCTCGAAGTAGGACATGTGGTCGCTCGGGACCTCGACGACGTGCGGCGCGGGCGTCCGGTCGAGCGGGACGGACCGGCCGCTCTCCACGCTCACGGCGATGTCGTTCGGCTGCTCGAGGAAGACGCGGTCGACGACCTCCTCGACGAGCCGCCCGGGGTGCAGGCGGGCGAGCAGCCGCCGGACGAGCCCGCCCTCCGGCGGCACGGGCGGCCCCGCGAAGGACCGGTTGCCCACGATCACGGTGTAGGGCACCCCCGGGTCGGGCGCGGCCGCGAGCGCGCGGACGAGGTCCGAGCCCGGCTCCATCTCGTCGAGCGCGACGTCGACCTTCTCGAGCGCGGTCAGCAGGGTCGTGAGGACCGCGAGCGGCCAGGCCCCCGCCGCCAGGCCGTTGAGGCCGACCGTGAGCGCGACGGTCGCGAACTTCTGCACCGTCGGCCAGGGCGAGCCGGACTGGGGCGTGCCCAGCGTGACGAGCCGGTCCACGACCGCGGCGCCCGTCCCCGGCCCGCCACCGGCGGGCGCGATCTCGACGAAGTGGCGCGAGACCAGCCCACCCATGGAGTGCGCGACGACGTCGAGGCGCTGCGGGCCGCTGCCGTCGAGGCCCACCGCGGCCAGGCGCTCGCCGAGCAGGCGCGCGTTCTCGACGATCGACGTGTTGATGTTCTCGTAGTCGAAGGTGAGGACGACGTCGTACCGGCCGCTGAGCAGCGGCGGCGGCGGGACGAGCGCGGTGTGACCCGAGCTGAGGGCCATGCCGCGCGTGTCGCCGATGATCCCGTGCACGTAGACGACCACGGCCCGGGCCTGCGCCACGGCCCGGCCGATCGCCGCGGTGTCGTCCTCGTACCGCAGCGCCCCGTCCTCGACGACCGCGCGGCGCAGGAGCGGGTGGTCGTAGCCGAGCCCCAGACGCTTCCCGACGAGCTTGCGGAAGAGGATCTTCACCGAGCTCACGAGGTCGCGCTCGCCCACGACCTCGCTCGGCACGAGGACCGGCGTCGTCAGCCGGTCGAGCACGACCTCGGTGCCGGCCCCGTCCGACCGCGCGGCGCCGAGGGGCAGGTAGAACTCGCCGTCCCACGCGAACGGCAGCAGGTGCTCGTCGTCCGCGAGCGGGACGTCGAGGCGCACGCGCAGGGGCTCCTCCGGGGTGACCCGCGCCGCCTGGTCGGCGGCGAGGCCGCGCAGCTCGAGGGTGTCGAGCGTGTCGACGTCGCCGCGGGTCGGGCTCAGCCCGAACGGCGCGCTCCCCTCGGGCGCGTCGCGCAGCACGGCGGGCAGACCCGGGTGGGTGAGGTCGCGCGTCGTCGCGACGCTCGACTGCAGGGAGACCTGGCAGTCCAGCGCCGGGTGCGCCTCGACCGTGACCCCCGGCGCGACCTCGGCCGGGCGTCCCGCCTCGAGGCGCACGCCTGCGGGCGGGCGCTCCACGAGGAGCAGGACGTCGACGGTCGCCCAGTCGGAGCGCGACTCGCCGGCCTTCGGCCGGGGGCGGATGCGCCTCGTCGCCGAGCGCTGCAGCAGGCGGTCGAGGGTCGACGTCGGGTCGTCGAGGTCGCGCACGGCGGGAAGCGCCGCGCGGTTGGTGACGTCGAGGTCGGGCAGGTCGAGGCTGCGCGGGTCGAACTCGTCCGTGCTCACGACCACCTTGAGCAGGTCGTCGAGCTCGTGCACGCCCGCGTGCCACAGCGCGTCCGGCACCTCGCCGACGAGGTCGACGACCTCGCGCGCGCCCGGTGCGAGCTCGACCACGCCCGCGGGCAGCGCGTCGCTGTAGATGCCGTAGGTGCCGGGCAGGTCGACGACGGCGCACCACAGGGAGCGGTCCGTGCGGGTGTTGGTCAGGGTCAGCCGGACCTCGGGTGGCACCTCGTCGCCCGCGGCCGTCCGCCCGTAGCGCACGCGGACGACGCCCTCGGCCGACGCGTGCAGCGCCGGCGTGCCGGACGCGTCGTCTGCGGGGGCGGCCGGCGTCGGCGCGAGGAGCTCGACGTCGACGCGCACCGCGCCGCCCAGCGTGGTCGTCGGGTTGGTCAGGGCCGCCACCCGCGTCCACCGCGCGAGGTGCTCGAGCACGAGCGCGGCGCCCTCGGCCGCGTCGGGGCCGCTGCCCTCGACGGGGGCGACGAGCGCGCGCGACGAGCCCGGCCGGCCCACGCGGTACCCGGTCGGCGTCGCCTCGACCGACAGCTCGGCGTCGGGGTGGGAGGTCTCGCGGACCAGGGTGGGCCGGTCCGAGCCGGGCTCGCCGGCGAGCGCCGTGCGCAGCGCCGCGAGCGCGTCGGCGTCGCCGCTGAGCACCACGGGGACGGGCGTGAGCGGCAGCGCGGTGACGACGGCGCGGTAGGACCGGACCGGGTCGAGCGCGTCGGCGGGCTCGACGCTCACGGTGCAGCGCCCGGCCTCCACCGCGGTGACGCTCGCGGTGGCGAGCGGCTCGGCGCCCGGCTCGGCGTCGGGCGCGAGCACGGCGAGGTGGGTCGTCTCGTCGCCCACGGGCGCGGGGATGCCGTGCAGCCGGCCGCCGTCGAGCACCCAGCCCGCGGGCTCCTCCCGGCTGAGCACGAACGACGCCGGGCGCGGCTCGACGGCGCCCCCGAGGAACGGCCGGTCGAGGTCAGCGGCCGTCGTCGTCTCGAGCTGCGGGTTCTGCTGCCGGACGCGGCTGTGGGCCTGGGCGACGACGAAGCGGTGCAGGTCGCGGTAGGTCGGGGCACCCGCGCCGCTCAGCGCGGTCTCGAGCGCGGCGCTGAGGACGCCCCGGGTGCGCCCGTCGATCCGCAGCTCCTTGGCCGTCTCGGTCGAGCGGCAGGCGGCGAGCAGCACGTGCGGGGCGCGCGGCTGAGCCCACCCGCTCGGGGCGTCGGCGGACCAGCCCCGCTCGGCCACGCCGAGCTCGCCGCCCGCCCGTCCCGCACCGTCCGCTCCCCCGGTCGGGGGGCCCGCGGCGGCGTCCATCGCGGCGACCGCGTCGAGCACGGCGCGGTAGCTCTCGAGCGAGCGGGGCCGGTCGTCCACGGGCGCGCGGCGCTCGCGCTCGGCGTCGTCGTCGATCGCGCGCGTGCCGCTGCCGGAGTGGCAGCAGTCGAGCACGACGAGCACGTGCGGCTCGCGCCGCGCGACGCCGGCGACGAGCGCGCCGAGCTCCTTGTCGGCGAGGTCGTGGCCGCCCGGGGCGCGGCTGTCGTGCAGCACGAGCGTCTCGTCGAGCCGGTCACCCTCGGCGAGCACGAGCTCGTCGGGGACGCGCTGCTGCGAGCCGTGCCCGCTGTAGTAGAACAGCGCGACGTCGTCGGGGCCGGCCTGGCCGAGGTGGTCGCGGAAGGCGGCCGTGAGCCCCTCGCGGGTCGCCTCGGCGTCGAGCAGCACGCGGTCCCGCAGCCGGTCGCCCACGCGCGAGCGCAGGACGTCCCGCAGGGTCGTCACGTCGTTGACGCACCCCCGCAGCCGGGGCACCGGGGCCCGGTAGTCGTCGATGCCGACGAAGAGCGCGTACACCTGACCGGCCATCCCAGCCCCCAGAGCTCCCGGGGGCTCGCCCGACGCCGCCGTCGGCGCCGGTGTGAGCCCAGTCACACTGTGGCGCGCGGCGCGGTCGCCAGGGAAGGGCGGAGGCCGGGTGAATTGCCCCCTTTGTCCACCCGCTCACCCGCCGACAGCGCCGCCCCCTCGTCCGGATGCTCGCGTCCGAACATCGGCGCGTAGCCCCCCGATCTCGACACGGCCGGTCTGCACGGATGCTCGACAGGCCGTCGCACGGCCACCCGCGCCGCCGCGCGGGGCGCGACGAGGCCGCCCCCACCGGCAGGCGGGAGCGGCCTCGTCGTGGTCCTCGTTCAGCGGCCGTTCATCGCCGCCCAGGTGATCGGGCCGACGATGCCGTCGGCGACGAGGCCGTGCGCGGCCTGCCAGGCGCGGACCGCGGCCTTCGTGCGCGGGCCGAACCGGCCGTCGGCGTCCACGCCGACGATGCGCTGGATCACCGCGACCGACGTGCCGCTCGCACCCTGGCGGATGCCCCGGGCGACCTGGGCCGCCGGGATCGTCGCCGAGGGGGCCGCGACGGAGGAGCCGCCGTTGGCCGCCACCACGATCGCGGCCCAGGTGAGCGGACCGACGATGCCGTCGGGGACCAGGCCGTGCGACCGCTGGAAGGCGATCACGGCCGCGCGGGTGCGGCTGCCGAACAGCCCGTCCGGGGTGGCGCCCACGGCGCGCTGGATGATCGCGACGGCCTCGCCGGACGCACCCGAGCGGATGCCGCGGGCCACGACCGACGCCGGGATGGCGGTCGGCGCGAGGACCTGCGGCGCGGCGGGCGCCGCGGGCGCGGCCGGGGCGACCGGTGTGACGGGCGCGGGCGGCGTGCCGGGCGTCGCGGTGCCGGTGACCTCCCACGCGTGGTCGAGCGCGGACCACGTGACGCCGTTGTCGACGACGACGCGGATCGTGTGGGCGCCCACGGCCAGGCCGGCGAGGTCGATCGTCGTGCCGGGCACGTCCACCGGGCTGGCGCTCTGCGCGCCCGGGGGCAGGTCGAGGACGTAGGAGACCTGGACGTCCGACGAGTCGGCGGCGATCTCGAAGTGCGCCGACGTCGACGTCGTGCTCGCGGCGGGCTTCGCGGCGAACGAGATCACCGGCGCGACGACCTGGACGGTGAGCGTGCCGACGCCCGACGTCTCGTCCTGCCCGTCGGACCCCTCGGTCCACGCGCCGGCCTGGAAGGTCAGGGTGAAGGTGCCGGGTCCCCACGGGGAGAACGTCACGACGTGGGTGTCCCAGTCGTACGTCGCGCCGAGCTCCTCGTCGGCCCCGAGCAGGTCGACCCACTCGATCGCGCCCGTGCCGGGGGTGACGAGCGTGTCGAGGTCGAAGGACAGCGCGCCGCGCGCGAGCGTGAGCGACTGGTCGGCCACGCTCGGCGGGACCACGTCGACGGTCGTGTCGACCGTGAAGCTGAGGGACTGCGCGGCCTCGTCGCCCTCGGCGTCCAGCGCGGTGACGACGACGTCGTACGTGCCGTCGAGGAGGCCGTCGAGCGGGTAGGGCTGGCTGAGGTCGAACCACCAGGCCGCGTCGCCGTTGACCTCGACGAGCGCCTCGACAGGCGCGTCCTCGCCGCCGAGCAGGTCGACGATCGCGAGGGAGACGGAGTCGGTGTCGACGGTGCCCGAGGGCCCGACGAGCTCGAACTCGGGTGCGACACCGGGGAGCGCGGCGGCCGGGGCGGCGCCGAGCGCGGTGACGACGGCGCCGGCGACGGCGACCTGCCCCGCGCGGCTGAGGGACGTGCGTGCGGACATGCGGCGGAGCCTTCCGTCGACGGACCGCCCGCGGTCGGGGCCTCTGCACCTCTTATCGACGGCGCGGGCCGGGACTTTCGTCCCGGTCGCCGACCATCATCGACTCGAGGCCCCTCGGCGCCGCGTGCACGCACGAGCACCGCCGGACTTCACCCGGTGGACCTCCGCCGCGCGGCCGGTCACGGTCCCGTGGGCAGGACGCCTCGGGAGCACCGGGGTGGTACGGGCGGGGCGACGACGCTGTCGGCCCGCCCGGTCAGGGGGCCGTGCGGGATGCGGGTTCGGCCGCGCGACGGTCGGCGCCGATGCGGCGCCGCAGCTGGCCGATGCGCAGGCTGCCGACGACCAGCGCGACGAGCCCCACGCCGACGCCCGCGATGAGGAGCGTCAGGGCGAGCGGCGCCGACCCGCGCATGCCGAGGAACACGACCTCGACGGGCTCGGTGTTCTGCATCATGAACACGATGAGCAGCACGAGCACGAGAGCGCCGAGCGAGATGCCGACCCACGCCGCACCCGCGCGCGTGCGGCTCACGGGGAGCCGGACGGGGCCGAGGCGGCTGGGTCGACCGCCGGGCCCGGGCGCCGCACCCGGGGGCGGGGCAGCCGCGGGGACGGCCGGGGCGGGGGCGCTGCGGTCGCGGGTGGCGGACGGGTCGTCCGAGGACGTGCGCTGGACGGGCATGATGCCCTCCCTGAGGTGCCGGGTGGCGGGCCGCGCAGTCGGCGGCCCTTCGTCCCGGGACTGCTCCCAGCCTACGCCTGCGCGGCCCTCAGGGCGCCGTGCTCCCGGCGCGGCCGTAGCTGTCCGACACCCGCACGACGTCGGTCCGCCACCCCGGCCCCGCGGTCGACGCCTCGGCGAAGAGCAGGTCGCTCACCGCGGTGATCCGGTGGAGCACGCCGGCGGGCAGGTGGACGACGTCGCCCGGCCCGAGCGTGCGGGACTCGAGCCGGTCGGGGTCCGGTCCGTGCTCCACGACGGCCTCGCCCCGGACGACGCTGATCGTCTCGTCCTTGCGCACGTGGTGCTGCAGGCTCAGCGAGCAGCCGGCGGTCACGCTGATGAGCTTGCCGACGTAGCCGTGCTCCCCCTCGGCGAAGATCACCTCGTGGCCCCACGGCTTCGCCTGGACCGACGCCCTCGCGAACGTGGCCGCCGGCGGCTCGCCGGTCACCGCGGCACCGCCCGGTGCCGCACGGGTCGCTCGGGTGCGAGCGCGTCGAGCAGGGGGTCGAGCTCGACGGTCGCGATCCGCGCACGGGAGTCGCTGCAGCCGTAGGGCACCACGAGCGTGCGGCCGTGCAGCAGCGCGCCGCACGAGTAGACGGCGTTGGGGACGTAGCCCGAGCGCTCGTCCTCGGCGGGGCTGAGCAGCGGCTCGCGGAGCCGCCCGAGGACCCGCGTGGGGTCGTCGAGGTCGAGGAGCAGCGCGCCGATGCTGTACGTCCGCATCGGTCCGACGCCGTGCGTGAGCACGACCCACCCGCGCTCGGTCTCGACCGGCGGCCCGCAGTTGCCGAGCTGCACGAGGCCCCACGGCTCGTCCGGAGCCTCGACGCGCACCGGGCTGTCCCAGTGCACGAGGTCGTCCGAGGCCGCGACCGCGTTGCTCTCCTGGTCCGCGCGGGACATCGCGAGGAACCGGCCGCCGACCTGACGGGGGAAGATCGCGAGCCCCTTGTCCCGCGCGCCCGGACCGCTGAGCGGAGCGGCGTCGAACCGGCGCAGGTCGGTGCTGCGGAGCAGCTGGAGCGAGATCGCGCGGCCGTCGTAGGCCGTGTAGGTCCCCGCGTAGGTGACCCCGCCGTCCGGGCCGACGAGCCGCAGCATCCGCACGTCCTCGATGCCGTTGCTCTCCGCCGGTGCGCGCGGCATGAGCACGCGCTCGGCCAGGGTCGAGTCGACCGGGTACTCGACGGCCCACGTCCCGGCGGCGATGCGCGCGAAGCGCTCCGCGAGCCGCGCCATCCCCTCGGCGGGGCGCTGGACGCGCAGCCGGGTGAGGGAGCGCTCGAGGTCCTCGACGGTGAACCGGGCTCCCAGCGTGGCGAGCACGGCGTCGTCGTCGGCGTCGAAGGCGTCGTCGCCGAGGTCCTCGAGGTGGCGGGCGACGTCGGCCCGGACGTAGGCCACGGGCGTCGCCGTCGGCAGCACGGCCACGGCCGGCGCGGGGTCGAGCTCGACCGCGCCCGCGGCGTCGACCGTGCCGGTGCGCCACTCGACGCTCGAGAGGTGCCCCTCCCCCACGGCGCGCAGCGTCATGGCGAACCGGAGGGTCCCCGCCGCGAGGCCGGACTGGTCGGGGTGCGCCACGAGCGAGGGGTTGAGGACCGCCGCGCCCTGGAGGGCGTACTCCTTGGTGAAGTAGGCGCCGACGAGGTGCTCGCGGTCGGCCGAGAGCCGCGTGCCGACCGGGAGCCGGTGCGCCAGGAGCGCGGCGTGCGCGCGCCACGTCGCCTCGAGCCCCCGGTGCCGGCGGGTGAACGCCCGTCGCACCGCGTCGAGCTCGGCCACCACCTCGGCGTCGCTCAGCGCGAGGACGCGGGACAGGAGGTCCGCCGACCGCCAGCGTCCCGGGGCGGCGGGCTCCTGGCCGGGCAGGAAGGGCAGGGCCACCACCCGCGTGGGGTCGGGACGCAGCTCGTGGGCGGTCCGGTGGACCCACGCCCGGCCGGGACGGGTCACCGGCGGCCGACCGGGCCCAGCTCGCGGTCGAGCGCGAGGGCGAGCTGCTCCGTCGCGAGCCACGCGAGCGTGGACTCGGCGCCCTGGTTGCGGTTGACGGAGCGGCGCTCGAGGCCGTCGCAGCAGCCGCCGGTCGCGGCGTCGCGCAGCGGCACGCGTGCGTCGTTGTCCCCCTCGAACCACGCCACGCAGCGCGCGAGGAGGTCGCGCCAGCGCCGGTCCCTCGTGGCCGACCACGCGGTGCGCGCGGCCTCGGCGAGGGCGACGACCTCGATCGGCTGCTGGTCGAAGGCGGGCCGGGGGTCGCCGGGCGCGCGCCCGGCGGCGGGCACGACGGACAGGTGCCCGTCGACCGTCTGCTCGTCCTCGAGCCAGCCGAGGAGCACCAGGCCGGCGTGCCGCAGGTCGCCGTCGTGCAGCGCCGCGCCGATCGCGATCATCGCCTCGGGCAGCACCGCGTTGGCGTAGGTGAGCCGCTCGTACGGCCAGGGCCACCGCGCCCCGGGGCCCGCGGAGAGGGGCAGCGCGAGCCGCGCGTCGTGCAGCACGCGGTGCGCCGCCGCGTCGTCGGGCGCCCGGCGCAGCAGCTCGACGGCCCCGAGCGCGGCGTAGGCCATGGCGCGCGGGTGCTCGCACCGGGCGCGCACCGCCCGGGCGGCGCCGAGGCGCGCCCCGGCGACGACGGCCGCGTCCGGCGAGTGCGCGACGGCGGTGCCGAACGCCCACAGCGCGCGGCCCCAGTGGTCGCCGTCGGACTGCGCGTCGAGCCAGCGGCCGTCGGCGTGCCGCCGGTTGTGCATCCGGCCGTCCTCACCCTGCGCGTCGAGCAGGAACGCCAGGGAGGTGCGCGCGAGCGCCAGCAGCGCCGGTGACGGGTCGGGCGTGCGGACGACGACGACGAGGGCGCGCGCCACGTCGTCCACGCACATCCCGTGCTCGGTGCGCGGGGCCGTGAGGAGGGCGTGCTCCCAGAGCCCGGTCGCCGTCGTGAGGTGGAGCAGGTGGTCGAACCGCGGCGCGCCCATCAGACGGCCGAGCGGACGTCGGCGCGCACGAGGGACGAGACGGACACGAGGGAGGCGGCGAGGTCGAGGTAGGCGCGCGACACGGCGGGCCACAGCAGCGTCGCTGCGGCGGAGCGCGACGCCGCCGCCATCCGTCCAGCGACACCGGGCCCGGTGAGCACGTGCTCGAGCGCGTCGGCGAGCGCCGCGGGGTCGCGCCGGGGCACGAGCGCGCCGGCGCCGTCCGCGAGCAGCTCGACGGCGTGCGGGAACCGGGTGCTGATGACCGGTTTGCCCGCCGCGACCGCCTCGGTGAGCACGCCGGACGTGACCTGCTCGAGCGAGTCGTAGGGCAGCAGCACGACGTCGGCGTGGCGCACGACCTCCCGCAGCTCGGGCCCCGAGAGGTAGCGCGCGTCGAACTCCACGCTGTCCGTGAGGCCGAGGCGCCGGGTCAGCTCGACGAGGCCCTCGCGGTAGGCCTCGCCCTCGCGCTCGCGGACGCGGGGGTGCGTCTGGCCCACCACGCGGTACCGCGGGAGCTCGGTGCGGTCGCGGAGGTCGGCGAGCGCGTGCAGCGCCCACTCGATCCCCTTGCCCTCGGAGAGCAGGCCCCACGTCAGGACGACGGGACGTCCGGCGCGGGCGCCCGAGGCGGACCTGTTGTCCACGGCGCCGTGCGGGATCACCGAGACGCGGCGGGGGTCGACGCGCCAGCCCGCGACGAGCCGGTCCTTGGCGGTCCGCGTCATCGTCACGACCGCGTCGGAGTGGTCGACGAGCCGGGCGAGCACGCGCCGCTGGTTGAGCGTGGGGTCGGTGAGCACGGTGTGGGTCACCGTGATCACGGGCACCCGCAGGCGCGCGACGACGTCGAGGACGTCCTGGCCGTCCGGCCCGCCGAAGATGCCGTACTCGTGCTGGACGACGACGACGTCGTAGGTGTCGAGCACCGCGGCCACGGCGGCGGCGTCGCCGCCCGGGAGCCACTGGTGCACCACCGGCGGCCGCAGGGGCTCGGGGGCGTCGACCAGGCGGACGACGCCGACCTCCGCCCCGTCCTCGACGAGCTGGTCGGCGAGCGCCTCGCAGAAGGTCGCGATGCCGCACTGCGTCGAGGGGTAGGTGGACAGGATGCCGATGCGCTGGGCCATGGTCACTTCTTCCACGTCGTCTGCGGCAGGGGGCCGCACGTGCACGGTGGGGGTGGGCCGCGGGTGGGTCGGGCCGGCGGGCGAGGGTGCCGGAGAGATCCGGGCCACGTCGCACCGCACTCCCGACTGTAACAGTGCGATAACGGTCCAGCCCGGGCAGAGCCGGACCGATCGGGACGACCAGGTCACACCCGGGCGTCCGGCGGCGTACGGTCACCGGGACACCGGGAGGTCACCGTCAGGGTCGCCGTGCTCGCCTCGATCGCCCACCGCGTCCCGCCGCGCTCCTACGGGCCGTGGGAGCAGGTCGCGTCCACCCTCGCCGAGGGCCTCGTCGCGCGCGGCCACGACGTGACGCTCTTCGCGACCGCCGACTCGCTGACCTCGGCGCACCTGCACGCCGTGGCGCCGACGGGCTACGAGGAGGACCTTTCGCTCGACGCCAAGGTGCTCGAGGCCCTGCACATCGCCGCGGTCTTCGAGCGCGCCGGGGAGTTCGACGTCGTCAGCAACCAGTTCGACTTCCTGCCGCTCGTCTTCAGCCGGCTGACGACGACGCCGGTGGTCACCACCGTGCACGGCTTCTCCTCCGAGCGCATCGTCCCGGTCTACCGCGCCTACGACGACGTCGTGCACTACGTCGCGATCAGCGACGCCGACCGCCACCCGGACCTCGGCTACGCGGCGACGATCCACCACGGCATCGAGGTCGAGCGCTTCGCCGCGGGCGCCGGGGACGGCGGGTACCTGCTCTTCCTGGGCCGGATCCACCCCGACAAGGGGACGGCGACGGCGATCGAGGTGGCCCGTCGCGCCGGCCTGCCGCTGGTGGTCGCGGGCATCGTCCAGGACGAGGAGTACTTCGCCGACGCCGTCGCGCCCCACCTGGACGGGCACGCCGTCACCTACGCCGGCCCGGTCGGGCCGGCCGAGCGCGAGCGGCTGCTCGGCCGGGCGCTCGCGCTGCTGCACCTCGTCGACTTCGACGAGCCGTTCGGGCTGTCCGTCGTGGAGTCCCTCGTGACCGGCACCCCCGTCGTCGCGCACCCACGGGGCTCGCTGCCCGAGCTCGTGCGGCCCGGGGTCGACGGGTTCCTCGTGACGGACGTCGCGGGCGCGGTCGACGCGGTCCGCGCCGTCGGCGGGCTCGACCGGGCGCGGTGCCGTGCGGACGCGATCGCGCGCTTCTCCGCGGGGCGGATGGTCGCCGACTACGAGCGGCTCTTCGCGGAGGTCGTGGCGTCGCCCTCGCCCGTGCGAGCGTCCGGGCGTACCGCGCCGTCGTGATCGCGTCCCGGTGCACGGACGTTCGCGTCCGGGCGTCCTGGCCGCACGCGGTGGCCCTCCGGCCCTTCCTCGCGCGGCGGGGCGGGTGCAGGCTGGGAGTGGCCCACCGGACGGCCCGGAACCAGGAGGAAGTCATGCGCGCCGACGTCGGAGACCGCCTGCACGTCCACAGCCGGGCGGTCGGGAAGGGACCGCAGATCGCCGAGGTCGTCGCCGTCCAGGGCGCCGACGGCGCGCCGCCGTACCGCGTCCGCTACGAGGACGGCCACGAGGCGGTCGTGTTCCCCGGACCGGACTGCACCATCGAGCACCCGCAGGGGGCGAGCTCCTGAGCACGCCGGGCCCCCCCGGGGCCGCCGGGCCGGACGACCCGACGCCCGCGGACGACGCCGTCGTGCGCGAGCTGCTCGCGCTCGCCGAGCGCTGGCGTGAGGCGATCGTCGCGAACGACGCCGACCGCATGGCCGGGTTCGTCACCGACGACTGGGTGGTCGTGGACGCGTCGGGCGTCTCGCCCGGCACCCGCCTGCTCGGGCTCGTGGCGTCCGGCGCGCTGACGCACTCCGCCATGGCGGCGGTCGGGCCCACCCGGGTGCGCGTCCTGGGCGACACCGCCCTGCTCACCGCGCGACTCACGAGCACGGCCCACCACGAGGGGCACCGGTACGACGCGGACGAGTGGACCACCGACGTCTTCGTCCGGCAGGACGGCCGGTGGCGCTGCGCCCTGACCCACTACTCGGCGCGCGCCTGACGCCCCGAGCCCTCGTCCACCTCGAGCGTGAACGGCGTCCCGCGGTTCGGGACCGCGACCGCGCCGTCGGTCACGGCGACGTCGGCGCCGTCGAGCCGGGCGCGGACGTCCGCGGCGGCCCCGTGCAGGACGACGCGGAGCTCCGTGCGCCGGTGCTCCGGGAACCCGTCGCCCTCCACCGACGCCCGCAGGGTCACCCTCGATCCCGCTCGCTCGAGCTCGAACGTCGTCCGGACGAACGCCCCGTCGAGCGCCGCCGTCGTGACGCCGTCGTCCTCCTGGAGCATCGACGTGACGACGCCGTCGGCCTGGGCGAGGTAGGCGTGCAGCTCGAGGACCGTCGGCGCCGGGTCGGCGGTCGAGGCGGGCGCGTCCGTCCACATCGGCACCACCGCGCCCGCGCGGACGAACACCGGGATGCGGTCCATCGGCGTCGGCGCGAGCACCCAGCGCGGCCCGTGGGCGCGCTCGCCCGTGTGCCGCTCCACCCACTCGCCCGCGGGCAGGTACACGTGCCGGTGGGTCGTGCCCGGCGCGACCACCGGCGCCACGAGCAGGTGCGGCCCGAGCAGGAACTCGTCGTCGAGGTCGCGCACCGCGGCGTCGTCCTGGTGGTCGAGCACGAGCGGCCGCTGCACGGGCAGGCCCGTCTCGGACGCGGTGACGAACGCGCTGTAGAGGTAGGGCAGCAGGCGGTAGCGCAGGCGGATCGCCTCGCGCGCGGCGTCGAGCACGGCGTCGCCGAACGCCCACACGTACTGGTCGACGTTCCCAGCCGCCGAGTGGTTGCGGAAGAACGGGGTCAGGGCGCCGTACTGCATCCACCGGAGGAACAGCTCGCCCTCGGTGCTGCCGAAGAACCCGCCGACGTCGGCGCCGACGAACGCCTGGCCCGAGAGGCCGAAGCCGCAGGCCATGGGGATGCTCAGCCACAGGTGGTCCCACCTGGACTGGTTGTCGCCCATCCAGTGCGCGGCATACCGCTGGATGCCCGGCGAGCCCGCGCGGGTGAGCACGAACGTCCGCAGGTCCGGCATCGCGGCGCGCAGCCCCTCGACGGTGCCCATGGCCATGAGCAGCGCGTACTGGTTGTGGAAACGCTCGTGCGGGTGCCGCCCGCGGTCGAACCGCATGGTCGCCGGGTCGACGTCGCCCGTGGCGGGCTCGTTCATGTCGTTCCAGATCCCCGCGAGGCCCGAGCGGACGTGCTCGGCGTTGAGCCCGCCCCACCACGCGCGCGCCTCGGGCGTCGCGAAGTCCGGGAACGCGGTGCGCCCCGGCCAGACCTGCCCGACGTAGACGTCGCCGCCCTCGGTCCGGCACAGCAGCCCCTGCTCGAGCGCCTCGTCGTAGACGGCGTAGCCCGGCTCGGCCTTGACGCCAGGGTCGATGATCGTGATGACGCGGACGCCGTCCTCGCGCAGCCGCGCGAGCATCCCCTGCGGGTCGGGGAACCGCTCGCGGTCCCACGTGAAGACGCGGTAGCCGTCCATGTAGTCGATGTCGAGCCACAGCGCGTCGCACGGCACGCCGAGCTCGCGGTGGCGCCGCGCGAGCGCCTCGACGGCGTCCTGGTCGTACGCGTGCCAGCGGGACTGGTGGAAGCCCAGCGACCACAGCGGGGGCAGGGGCGTGCGGCCCGTGAGCCACGTGTACGCCTCGAGCACGTCAGGCAGGCGCGGCCCGGCGAACACGTACTCGCACCACTGCCCGCCCGCGGCGTGCACCACGTACTCGTCCGGCGCGGTGAAGTCGTAGGCGACCCGGTACCCGTTGTCGAGGAACGACGACGCGACCGCGCCACCGGGCCACGACTGGTGGTGGAAGAACGGGATCGAGACGTAGTAGGGGTCGAACTCGGTGCTCGCGCTGTCGGCTCGCGGGTCGTCGGCGTGCAGCGTCGCGGCGATCGCGCCCACCGCGTCGGGGTTGAGCACGTCGGTGTTCCACAGCGTGAAGGCGCGGCCGCGGCGGTCGTGCGTGCCCGTCTTCTCACCGAGCCCGTAGATCGCGTCCTCGGGCCGGCACCGACGGCGCAGCACGAACGCGTCGTTGAGCGTCGCGTAGGCCGCGTAGCCGTCGCCGCGCGGCGCCGTCTCGACCACGGGGCTCCCGTCGGTGCGGTGCACGTCGACCCGGAAGGGGTCGAGCCACAGCGAGACGACGAGCGCGGCGGTCCGCAGCCGGACGACGTCGTCCGCGCGCTCGACCTCGAAGGCGGCGTCGCCCGCGAGCGGGTCCACGCACACCGCGTGCGTGGGCGGGTCGTCGAACCGACCGCCCCGGCTCAGCCAGAGCCGCACGACGTCGTCCCGCACGACGTCCACGCGCAGGCGCTCGCCGTGCAGCGACGCGGCCAGGCCGTGCGGGGCGTCCTCGACGGCGTCGACGCGGTCGAAGGCGAGGTAGCGGTCGGTGCGCGGGATCATGCAGGCCCCCTCGGTGCGGCTGCGCCCAGCCTGCCGTGCCCGCGTCCGGGGCGCACGGGGTCCCACCCCCTGGGGTGACGGACCCGGGTGTGCGCGACGCCACACCAGCGACGGGCGCGGCCGTGTCAATTCCCCCGGCCGACCGGCCGAAGTACAGGGCATGACCAGCACCTCGCACCCGACGCCGCCGGCCCGCACGCCCGGACCCGACGCCGGCGCGCAGCTGCGCAGCCGCTACAGCGCGGCCGGACGCTTCCAGGCGCGCGTGCGCCTGCGCACCGAGGAGGTCGCGCGCGCCGCCGCGGAGCGCCCGAGCCTCGCCGTGGCCCCGACGTCGACGACCGCGTCGAGCGCGGCCGCCCGCCACTGACCCGACCGCACAAGGCCGGACGTCACCGCAGCGCACGCGTCGCCCGTCCGCAGCAGCGCCGTCGAACCGAGCGTGCGGCCCTCCCGGCCCGGCTCGAACGGGCAGGCTCGCGCCGAGCGCGGGTTCGCAGGCAGAGTCCCACGCACCGGCACGACGGAGCGCGCCGTCAGGGTCTCCGGTCAGCGGCATGAGCGGACGACGATGTTCCTCCTGCCATGAGTGGCATGAGCGGGTGTTCGGCCGCCGGCTCGTAGTCTCGGTTCCGTGAACCCGCTCGTCGCCGATGAGTTCTTCCGGTCCGATTCACCGGTGGATGTTCAGGCGACCGTCGCTTGGTTGCTCGCCAACGGCTACGGCCTGTCGTCACAAAGCGGCGAAGGTGCGTTCGGCGCGCGGTTCGTGTTCAGGGGACCCGCGGAGGTCCGGATCACGGTGGACCGCTCGCAGTGGCTGCTCGACGTGGCCGTCGAGCCCGGAGCCGACGCGTGGCAGTACGACCTCCTTCTGGCCGCACGCAGCGGCCGAACCTACGGCGAGGTGTTCCCAGCCCGCGCCTCGAGGCAGGCCGACGGCCGTCTGCCCGACCAGCTCCCAGAGGGCGTGAGCTGGCGCCAGACGCTTCCAGACGTCCTCGCCTGGGTACGCGGGCCGGGCGTCGGGGAGGCAGTCGAACGGGCCTCGCGCGAACGGTTCGCCCTCATGCGGCCGGGTCGCTAGGTCTCTGACTGTCCACACCTGGTGGCCGTGGCGCTCAACTTCACGCTCATCGGCATGACCGTGCGCTCTGGTGCTGCAGGTGACTGGACCCCGGCCTCGCTGAGCACGTCACGGCGACCGCAGCCGATGACCGAGATGTCGCATCGCTGGACGGTGAGCCGGACACCCCTGCGCCCGGCTTGCGCCCGCACCGAGGAGGTGGCGCGCGGCGAGTCCGCCGCGCCGTCGCCCGTCCGCAGCAGTGACGGTGAACCTTCGCCGAACACCGTGTGACGGCACGGTCCCCCGTGCCCGGTGGCGCGGACGCGGCCGCCAGGATGGCGCCGTGCCGACCGACCTCGCGCTCCTGCGCCACCTGCTCCCCCGCACCACCGACGCCGGGACGTCGCTCGCGACGACCGTCGGCGAGGCCGCGACGCCGGCCGAGATCATGGACGCCGACCTGCCGCTCGGCCGGCTCGAGCGGGCGTTCCGCACGCCCCACCTGGACTGCGTCGCGCTGCACCGGCCGCCGACGACCGGATCGGCCTCGTGACGCGCACGCGCTTCTTCGGCTCCGTCTCGGGCGAGCTCGGCTTCGGCCGTGCCCTGCTCGCGCGGGGCGTCGCCGCCGACGTCGCGGACTGGTCCCCGCTCGTGCTCGACGCCGCGACGGGTGTCGTCGAGGCCGCGCTGGCCGTGACCGCCCGCGCGGAGGAGAGCCGGTACGACCCGGTGCTCGTGCGGTCGGCGGAGTGGCGGATCGCCGCGCCGTCCGACCTCATCCGCGCCCTGACGTCGCTGCTCGCGGTCCGCACGCTCCAGGACGCCGGGACCGGGCTGGCCAACCTGGCCCACGTCCGCGCCGCGGCGGCCGACCGGCTCGCCCGCTCCGCCGGCTCCGCGCACCGCGTCGCCCTCGTCGTCCTGCGGCTCGAGCCGCTGGGCGGCGCACCCTTCGCACCCTCGGACGACCTCGTGCGACGGGCCGCGACGCACCTGCGGGCGGCCACGCCGCCGGGCTGGGACCTCGGTCGCACGGGCGACGCCGAGTTCGGCCTCGTCGGGACGCTCGTCGGCCCGGTCGCGGCCCCGGACGCGGCCGCGGCGCTCGACCGCGTGCAGGCGTCGCTCGCCGCGACGTTCGCGACGCCGTCGGGGCCCGTCGCGCTCCGCTCGGCGGCCGTCTGCTCGGGCCGCGGGGCGGGCCGCGCGGACGACCTGCTCGACGCCGCCCGGGGCCGGCTCGCGGCGCCGCCGCGGGTGCTCGCGGTGGTGTGACCCGGACGGCTCGCCGGTCCCGGCGGCGGTCCTACACGGGCACACCGACCCGCTCGGCGCTGCGCCGCCACAGCCCGTCGACGAGAGCGTCGTCGAGCGCCTGCGGGGTGGGCGCCGCGTGCCGGCGCAGGTCGTAGTACCCGCCCGGGAGCCATGTGCGGCCCGGCTCGCCGTCGACGAACCACACCAGGTGCGAGCCGCCCTCGTCGGCGGAGGTGAGCAGCAGCCGCCGCAGCGGCGTGCGGTAGACGAGGCGGAACCAGCTCGTGGACGCCGCGCTGAAGTTGGTCGCGACGGTGCCCGGGTGGAACGCGACCGCGGCGACGCCGTCGTGGGCGTGCCGCGCGTGCAGGCCACGCGTGAAGAGGATGTTGGCGAGCTTGCTCGTGCCGTAGGCGCGGTTCGCCGAGTAGCCGCGCTCGGCGTCGAGGTCGTCGAGGTCAATCCGGCCGAAGCGGTGCGCCGCGCTCGACGTGGTCACCACGGTCGAGGTCCCCGCGGCGCGGAGCCGGTCGAGCAGGAGCGACGTGAGCAGGAAGGGCGCGAGGTGGTTCACCTGGAAGGTCGTCTCGTGGCCGTCGCGCGTCAGGGTGCGCCGCCCGAAGATGCCGCCCGCGTTGTTGACGAGGACGTCGATCTGGTCCACCCGGTCCTCGAGATGCGCGGCGAGCTCGCGGACGTCGTCGAGCCGGGCGAAGTCGGCGACGAGGTGCTCGGCGCCGAGGGCGCGCGCCACGGCCGCCGTCTTCTCGGGCGACCGACCCACGACGACGACGCGCTCACCGCGTCCGGCGAGCTCCCGGGCCGCGGCCGCGCCGATGCCGTCGCTCGCCCCGGTGATGACGATCGTCCTGCGCCGCACGGCGTCCTCCTGCCCGGACGCGCGGTCGCGCGTCACGGCGGCCAGTGTCGCGTGGCCCCGCCGACGGCGCCCACCGAGCACCACCCCGATGACTTCCGAGGTGGGCACCGGTCTGATGGGATCGTGTCGCCGCACGGCGCGGCCCGACGACTGGGAGGTCACCCATGGCGACGATCATCTCCACGCTCTTCATCTCGCTCGACGGCGTGGCAGAGATCGACCCCGACTGGCACTTCCCGTACTTCGACGAGCGCATGGGCGAGGCCGTCGGCGAGGACTACGAGGACGTCGACGTCCTCCTCCTCGGCCGCGTGACCTACGACAGCTTCGCCGGGGCGTGGCCGGACCGGGAGGCCGCGGGCGGCGAGGACGCCGCCTTCGCGGCGCAGCTCGGCGACGTGCGCAAGGTCGTCGCGACCCGCGGCAGCCAGGACCTCGGCTGGCGCAACGTCGAGCGCATCGACGGAGAGCTCGTCGACGCGGTGCGCGCGATCGCTGCGGACCCGGGCGTCGGCAAGATCCTGGTGGCGGGCTCGATCTCCGTCGTGCGCCAGCTGCTCGCGGCCGGGCTGCTCGACGAGCTGCGGCTCCTCGTGCACCCGGTCGCGGCCCGCAAGGGCGAGCGCCTCTTCGACGAGGGCGAGCCGATCTACCCGCTGCGCCTCGTCAGCTCCGAGGCCCTGCCGACCGGCGTGCTGCGGCTCGTCTACGCACCCGCCACCCTGCCGGCGGCGGCGACCTACGACGACGTCACGGGCGACCTTCCCGGCGCCTCCGGGTCCTGACCGGCCACGAACCCACCCACGACGCGCGTGAACGCACCCGGGTCGTCGAGCCACGGGTAGTGCCCGGCACGGGCCAGCACGTGCAGGGAGCCATGGCGGGCCAGGTCCGCGAGCAGCGCGAGCCGCTGCGGTGGGGAGTTCACGTCCTCGGCGCCGGCGAGGACGAGCACCGGCGCGTCGAGGGAGGCGAGGGCCGCGCGGGTGCCGTCGGGGTCGAGCGCGCCGGGGTCCGCGAAGGCCCGGGAGAGCGCGTCGTCGCGCTCGTCGGCCCCCGCCTCGTGGTGGCGACGCGCGGCGTCGTCCCAGCGGCCGTAGAAGAAGGGCGTGACGGCCTCCTCGTCCTCGGGCGTCCCGCGCCCCGACGCGACCGCGTCCAGCGCGGCCGACGCGGCGGCGAACCACGGCTCTCCCGCGCGCCGGTCCGCCGTCGCGCGCCGGTCCGCGTCGGAGACCTCGATGCCGACGGCACGCAGGCTGGGCGTCACGAGCACGAGGCGGCGCACGCGCTCGGGGTGCCGCGTCGCCCAGAGGAGCGCGAGCGTCGCGCCCGCGGAGTGGCCGAGCACGTCCATCCGGTCCAGCCCTCGGTCGACGCGCAGCGCCTCGACGTCGTCGACGAGGCGGTCCGCCCGGTAGCCCGACGCGTCGGCGGACGGCGCGGAGTCCCCGGTGCCGCGCAGGTCGAGCAGGAGGAGCCGGCGCTGCGCGGTGAGGCCGCCGAGGTCGCCGAGGTACCGCGAGGCGCGCATGGGGCCGCCGGGGAGGCACAGGAGCGGCTCGCCGGTGCCGCGCTCGTGGACGGCGAGGAGCGTGCCGTCGGACGCGCGGAGCGTCGCCGTCGCGGCGGCGGCGGGCCCGCGCTCAGCCGGCGGCACGGGGTCCGCCGACGGGCTGGTCCTGGGGCAACCGGTACACCGAGACGTGCGACCGGGAGTCCGCCGTGAACGGCGACCCGTCCCAGTCCGCCCACCGGTCCTCGAGGACGAGCCCCGCGAGCCGCGCCATGAGGTCCAGCTCGGACGGCCACACGTAGCGGTGCGCGCTGCGGAACAGCTGCGCGTCCGTCCCGTCGCCGAAGCGCACGTGGTGGGACACGACGCGCTGCGCGAGCACGTCGTAGGTGTCGATGCCGAGGTAGCCGGGCTCGCTGTGCCACACGGTCGCCTCGCGGCCCGGCGGCAGGGCACGCAGCTCGGGCACCCAGAGCTCGACGACGAAGCACCCGCCCGGGGTGAGGTGGCGCGCGGCGTTGCGGAAGCACGCGACCTGCCCGTCCTGCGTGAGCAGGTTGGAGATCGTGTTGTAGACGAGGTAGACGAGGCTGAACTCGCCCGGCGCCCTGGCGCTCGCCATGTCGCCCACGACGACGGGGACCGCGTCCTCGTCGACCTTCGTCCGGAGCTGCTCGACCATGGCCGGCGAGAGCTCGATGCCGCTCACCGGGACGCCGCGCTCGGCCAGCGGGACGGCGACGCGGCCCGTGCCGACGGCGAGCTCGAGGGCGCGGCCCCCGCCCGCGAGGGCGGCGAGCCGGTCGACGGTCGGGCCGAGCACCTCGGGCGCGAACATGCCGGTGCCCGGGGTGTCGTACGTCCGGGCCGTGGCGCGGTCCCAGGGGTCCTCGATCGACATGACGACACCCTCGGTGCCCGATCCCGCCCCGTCCAGCGGTTTCGGCGACAGCCCGCTCCCGGACGCGCGGACGGCGGCGCCCGGCGTGCGAAGATCGCGCTCACCGCGAGGACGTGCCCGCCACGCCCCACCCGGCGCGCGCCAGCCTCCGCGGCCCACCCGAGGAGGTCCATGACCGCGGTCCGCCTGATGCGGCGGCGTGCCCGCGCGCACCTCGCGCTGCTCGCGCTCGTGGTGCTCCAGGTCATGCTCACGACGGCGGCCGTGGCGGGCATCACCGGGTACGTCTCGGTCGCGGAGCGGGACAGCGTGGTCGCCACGCTCGCGGCGGCGCCGCCCGAGGGTTCCGCGCTCCGCCTCGGCGTGCGGCTCGCGGACGAGCCGGAGGAGCAGACGGTCGCGGCCGACGCCCTCGTCGAGAGCCACCTGGGTGGGCGGCCCGTCGTCGTGCACACCTCCCTGGCCACGGACCCCCTGGCCGTCACCGCGGGCGCGTCCGGCGACCTCGGGGACGTCGTGCTCTGGGCGGACGAGGACCTGCCCGGCGCGGCGACGCTCGCCGACGGCGCCTGGCCCGACGACGCCGCCGCGGCCGGCACGGCCGCCGACCCGGTCCCGGCCGCGCTCGACGTCGACGCGGCAGCGCGGCTCGGCGTCGGGCCGGGCGACACCCTGGGCGTCACGGTGGGCGACGCGCCGGCCAGGACCGTGGTCGCGCGGGTCACCGGCACGTGGCGGGCCGGCGCGCCCGACGTGCGGTGGGCCGGCGACCCGCTCGTCGCGGGGCCGCTCGACGACGACGACCCGCCCGGCCTCCTCGTCCCCCGCACCGTCCTGGAGACGCTCGGCGCGCCGCTGGTCGAGCGGCGGCACGTCGCACCCGACCCGACGACGGTGCTCCCCCGCGACCTGCCGGGCCTGCGCGCCGACCTCGCCGCGACGGCCGAGGCGTTCGAGGACGACGAAGGCGTCGACGTGGACGGCGTACGCGTGGACGGCGACCTCGACGCGACCCTGGCGGGCCTGCCCGTCCGCCTCGGCGGGGTCCGCGGCGTCACGACGGCGGCCGCGCTGCTCGTGGTCGTCACCGGGCTCATCGCCTTCAGCCAGGTCGCGCGGCTGCTCGCCGACCTGCGGCTCGCCGAGACGGTCCTCCTGCGCTCGCGCGGCACCTCCGTCGCGCAGGTCACCGCCGCCTCCCTGGTCGAGGCGGTCGCCGTCGCCTCGGCCGGCGCGGTGGCCGGGACGGCCGCGGCCGCGGCCGCCCTGTCCTCGCGCGGCGGCGTGCCCGTCGCCGAGCTCGCGCTCGTGGGGCTCGTCGCGGCGCTGACGGCGACCCTGGTCCTCGCCGGCCAGGCGCGGGCGCACGCCGTCGAGGTCGTGCGGCGCGGGCGGTCCGACGCCGCGGGGCGGGCACGACGCTCGGCACGCGCGGGCGGGCTCGCGCTCGCCGCCGTCGGCGCGCTGCTCGCGGGCTGGCAGCTCGACCGCTACGGCTCACCCGTGTTCACGGGCGTCGACGGGCAGGTCCACGTCGACCCGCTCGCCGCCGCGGCCGTCGCGCTCGGGCTGCTCGTCGTGGCGCTCGCCGCCGTCGTGGCGCTCGCACCGGCGACGTCGGTCGGCGCGGCACGGGCGCAGCGCCGGCGGGACCTCCTGCCGGTCCTCACGCTGCGCGAGCTCACGCGGCACACGCCCGTGCACGGCGTCACCGTCGTGCTCGTCGTGCTCGCCGCGGGGGCCGGGACGGTCGTCGCCGCCTACACGGGGACGCTCGGCCGCTGGGCCGCGGACGTCCGGCACACCGCCGTCGGCGCCGACGTCGTCCTCGACCTCGCCGGGCCGCCGTCGCCCGGGGTCCCCGCCGCCGCGGCGGCGCGCGAGCTGCCCGGGGTGGCGGCCGCGACCCCGGTGCGGGTGGTCGGCGCGGCGACGTCCGGGGCGGCCGGCGAGGTGGTCGCCGTCGCGCCGGGAGGACCCGACGAGGCCTCCGCCGCGCTGCGGGCGGTCGACGGCCCGCCCGCGCTCGCCCTGCCGGACGACGCCGGACGCCTCGACCTCGCGGTGGACGCGAGCGCCGGGACGCTCGCACCGACCGCGCTCGGCGCGCGCGTGTGGCTCGTGGACGACGCGGGCGACCTCGTCGCGCTCGACGCCGGGGAGGCCGTCGGCGAGCCGTCCGGCGGAGCGCCCTCCGCGCGCTTCACGTGGAGCGTCGACGTGCCTGCCGGCGGGCTCGGCGGCTGGTCCGTCGCCGCCGTCGACGTGAGCTACCGGGCGCTGCCGACGACTCCCGAGCCCCCGGCCGCCGCGCCGCTGCCCGGGGCCGACGCGGCGGCCGAGGCCCCGACGCCGGGCCCGCCGCTCACGGTCGCCGTGGCGGGCCTCGACGCCGTCGCCCCGTCCGGGGACGCGACCGACCTCCTCGCACCCGGGGACGGCTGGACCGCCGTCGTCTTCCGAGGCCGCGAGGCGAGCGAGCCCGCCCTCGCCGACGGTGCGCTCGCGCTGGCCCCCGCGGAGGCCGCGGCGCTCGTGGGCACACCCCTGCGCTTCCTGCCCGGCGAGGCGACCCCGCCCCTCGCCGTGGTCGTGACGAGCGACTGGCTCGCGGAGCGGGACACCGCGGTGGGCGCCGCGACGCGGATGACCGTCGCGGGCCGGGAGACCGAGGTCGTGCTCGTCGGCGCGACCGCCGTCGTGCCGGGCAGCGCCGCCGCGGCCGAGCAGCGCGTGCCGGGCACCGCGGCCGACGACGACGCGCCGCCGCTGGCGATGCTCGCCGACCTGCGCGCGCTGGACCGCCTGCTGCTCCGCACGCGTGCCGAGCTGCCCGTCGCCGACGCCGTCCGGGTCACGACCGCCGACCCGCAGGGCGTGGCCGCGGCCGCGCTGGCCGAGCCGCGCCGCGAGACCGCCAGCGGGGACGCGGGGGCCGTCGGCGTCACCGCCGCGACGACCGCGACCCCGACGCCCGACCGGCTCACCGCACCCGCGGTCGTCGCGGCGGCGCTCGCCGCGGCGTGCGCCCTGCTCGTCATGGTCCCGGGCGTCGCGTCGACCGCGCTCGCGCTCGCGCTCACCCGAGCCCGCGAGGCGGCGGTCCTGCGCGCGCTCGGCGTCGCCCCGGCGCGGCAGGCGACCGCGCGGCGCGCCGAGCTCGCGGTCGTGACGTCCGCGTCGCTGCTCGTCGGCGTCGGCGGCGGGCTGCTGGTCGCGTGGTGGTGCGTGCCCCCGCTCGTCCGCGCGACGGCGCCCGGGCCCCGTGCGCTGCCGACCCACCTCGCCCCCGACCTCGTCGCCGTCGCGGGGGTCGTCGCCGTGACCGCTGCCCTGCTCGCCGCCGTCGTCGCCGGCTACGGGGCGCACGTCGCGCGCCAGGCGCACCGGGCCACGCGCGTGGAGGACGAGCGGTGACGCGCCGGTCCGGCTACGGCGCCCCCGCCCTCGTGCGCCGCCAGCTCGCCGCCGAGCCGGGCACGGCCGTGCTCGTCGCGGCGACCGTGCTGGTGGTCGCGTTCGTCCTGTCGCTGTGGCCGCGCGCCGTCGACGGCCTGCTCGGGGAGGACACGCGCGACGGCGTCGCGGACCTGCCTGCCGACCGTCGCGACCTGTCCACGAGCGACCAGTGGTTCCCGCACGACGCGCCGGAGGAGACGGTGGGCGCGGCCGACGGCAGCGCCGCGGCCGTGGACGGGACCGCCGTGCTCGACGCGTGGGTCCGCGAGCTCGAGGGCACGACGACGGCCGGGCCGACCCTGCGGTCGGTGCTGGGCGAGGCCGGCGCCTCGCTCACGCGCGCCCGCGACGCGGTCGAGCGCGGCCCGCGCGGCGGCGACGTGCACGACATGACGCTCACCGTGCGCGCGGACGCCGCGGTCGGCGAGCGCGTCCGGCTCGTCGGCGGCGCCGCGCCCGCGCCCTTCGACGCGGCGGCCGTGGTCGGCGTCGGCGGTCGCCTCGACGCGGTGCTCGCCGAGACGCCGATGGACGTCATGGTCTCGGCCGACACCGCCGAGCGGATGCGCTGGGAGGTCGGCGAGGTGCGCCGGATGCTCGGCGTCATCCCGTTCCGCATGCGCCTCGCCGGGGTCTTCGAGGCCGTCGACCCGGACGACGGCGCGTGGGCCCACGCGCCCGGGACGCTCGCGCCGACGGTGCTCGAGGACGGCGACGTCGGCATCACGATCCACGGGACGGCGTACGCCGACCCGAGCGCCGTCGGCGCGCTCGCGCTCGTCAACGGCCTCGACGCGGACCGGTGGATCGCGGTCGAGCCGGCCGCCGTCGCGGCGGCGGAGCGCGAGACGCTCGTCCGCGAGCTGCGCGCCTTCCTCGACGCGCGCGGCATGACCAGCGAGCTCGACGAGCGGCTCGACGAGGTCGCCGCGCGGCACACCACGTTCGCGACGCTGCTCGACATGCTCGCCCTCGGGCCGGTCGGGGTCGCCGCGGGCGTGCTGTGGCTCGCGGCAGTGCTCGCGGCCGCGCGCCGGCGCGGTGCGCTCGGGCTCGCTGCGGCGCGCGGCGGCTCGGGCACGGGGATCCGGCTCGCGATGGCGGTCCAGGGGCTCGTGACGGGGCTGCCCGCGGCGGCCCTGGGCGCGGCGGCCGCCGCGCTGGCGCTGCCGCGCCAGGTGGGCGCCTCGGCGTGGGTGCTGCCCGCCGCCGTCGGCCTCGCGCCGGCGGCGCTCCTGGCGCTCTCGGCGGGCGCGGGCATGCGGCACGGTCCGGCGCGGCGCGTCGACGCCGGCGGCAGCGGGGACGACGCGGGCGGCGCGCGCCGGGGACCGCGCGAGCTCACGCCCGCGGGACGACGGCGCCTGCGGTTCGGCGCGGAGGCCGTCGTCGTCGCCGTCGCCGTCCTCGCCGTGGTCGCGGTGCGCCAGCGCGGTCTCTCGGGCGGCGGGGGCGGGGGCACGGGCGAGGGCACCGACCCCCTGCTGCTCGCCGCTCCCGTGCTCCTGGCCGTCGTCGGCGGTCTCGTGGCGGTGCGCGCGCTGCCCCTCCCGCTGCGCGGGCTCAGCCGCGCGCTGCACCGCCGGCGCGGCCTCCCGCACTTCCTCGGCGCGGCCGAGGCGACGCGCTCGGGCGCGGGGCTCGCGGCCGTCGTCGCCCTCGTGCTCGGCGTGGCCATCAGCGTGTTCTCGGGCGTGACGTGGTCGACCGTCCGCGCGGGCATCGCGGCGACGGCGGCCGGCGACGTCGGCGCGGACGTGCGGGTCGACGTCGGCGCCGACGGCGCGACCTTCACCCCCGAGGACGTCGCCGCGGCCGCGGCCGTGCCGGGGGTCGCCCGCGTCGCGGAGGTGGCGTCCGCGGGCCGCGCGTCGCTCACGCAGGGCGCGTCGAGCGTGGACGTCACCGTGCTCCTCGTGGCCGGCGACGCGCTCGCGGCCGTGCAGGAGCCCCTCCCCGGCGCCGTGTCCGTGCGCCTCGACGCCGCGACCGGCGACGGGGCGGTCCCCGCGGTGCTCGCCGGCGGGGGCACGGACGGCGGACCGGCGCCCGTGCCCGCGACGGCCGAGCTCGGGGTCGGCGGGCTGCGCGTCCCGCTCGCGCCCGGGGCCGTGGTCCCGGCGGTGCCGGGAGTGACCAGCGGGTCGCAGTGGGTCGTGGTGGACCGTGCGGGGTGGGCCGCCGCGACGGGCGACGCCCCCGCGCCCGGGCGCCTGCTCGTCGACCTCGCCCCGGGCGCCGACCCGGAGGCCGCCGCGGCCGCGCTGGGCGCCGCGCTCGCGGACGCCGAGCCGAGGGTCACGACCGCCGCATCCGTCCAGGCAGCGCTGGGCGACCGGACGCTCGTGCGGGGCGTCACCGTCGGGCTGCTCGCGGCCGCCGCCCTGAGCGGCCTGCTCAGCGTCGTCGTCGTCGTGCTCGCGCTCGCGGTGCGCGCGCCCGAGCGCGGCCGGCTCGTCGCGCTGCTCTCGACCGTCGGCGCGCCGCGCGGCACCGCCGGGCGCCTCGTGGCCTGGGAGGTGTGGCCGCTCGTCGCGGTGAGCACCGTCGTCGGCGCCGCGGTGGGCGTCGCCCTGCCGTGGCTCCTGCTCGCGACCGCGGACCTGCGCCCCTTCACGGCGGGCGCGGTCCAGCCACCCGTGGTGGTCGACCCCACGGTGCTCGCCGTCACCGGTGCGGGCGCGCTCGCCACCGTCGTCGTGGCCGTCGCCCTCAGCGGCGCCGTGTCCCGCGTGTCCCCCCGGTCCCGGAGCCGGCGCGCCGCCGTCGTCCTGCGAGAAGGAGAACGCCCATGACCGCACCCGCCGCCGCGCCCCGCACGGGGACCCGGCCCCGCGACGCCGCGCCGGGCGACCAGGGCCCGGAGATCTGGTGCGAGGACCTCGTGCGCGTCTTCTCGACCGAGGGTGTCGAGGTCCAGGCGCTCCAGGGGCTCAACCTCCGCGTCGACGCGGGCGACCTCGTCGCCGTCGTGGGGGCCTCGGGGTCGGGCAAGTCGACGCTGCTCACCATCCTCTCGGGCCTCGACCGCCCGACGGCGGGCTCGGCCGTCGTCGCGGGCACGAACCTGCTGACCATGACCGCGGCCCGGCGCAAGCACTACCAGCGCGACGTCGTCGGCTTCGTCTGGCAGCAGACCGGGCGCAACCTCCTGCCGTACCTCACCGCGGCCGAGAACGTCGCGCTGCCGCTGGTCGTCGCGCGCACCGTGCGGCGCGAGCGCGACCGCGAGGCGCGCGTGGCCGAGCTGCTCGAGCTCATGGACGTCGCGGACTGCCGCGACCGGCTGCCCCGCGAGCTGTCGGGCGGGCAGCAGCAGCGGGTCGCGATCGCGGCCGCGGTGGCGAACCGGCCGCGCGTCCTGCTCGCCGACGAGCCGACGGGCGAGCTGGACGAGGCCACGTCCGCGCAGGTCCTCGAGGCGATCCGGCACGTCAACCGCGAGCTCGGGACGACGACGCTCATCGTGACGCACGACCCGTCGGTCGCCGAGCACGTGCGCCGGACCGTGCAGATCCGCGACGGGCGCACGTCGACCGAGGTGCTGCGCCGGTCCACGGTCGACGAGCACGGGCGCGAGCAGCTCGTGGCCGAGGAGTTCGCCGTGCTCGACAAGGTCGGGCGCCTGCAGCTCCCCCGCGAGTTCGTCGAGTCCCTCGACCTGCGCGACCGCGTGCGGCTCGGGCTCGAGCCGGACCACGTGAGCGTCTGGCCGGACGCCTCCCCGCCGGCGGCGCCGGGGGCGCACGACGCGTCCGGCACGAGCGGCACGTCGGGGGACGCCCGGTGAGCGCCGCGCTGCGGGGCGAGGGCCTCTCGCGCACGTACGGCACGGGCGCCGCGGCGGTCCGGGCGGTCGCCGACGTCGACGTGCAGGTGGACGCGGGTGAGCTCGTCGTCGTGCGGGGCCGGTCCGGCTCGGGCAAGACGACGCTCCTCCACCTGCTCGGCGGGCTCGAGCGGCCGACGTCGGGCCGCGTCCACGTGGGCGACCGCGAGCTCACGGCGATGACGCAGGACGAGGTCCTCGCCCTGCGCCGGCGGCACCTCGGCTACGTCTTCCAGTCGTTCGGGCTGATCCCGTCGCTCTCGGCCGCCGAGAACGTCGAGGTCCCCCTGCGCCTGCTCGAGGTCGACCCCGCCGAGCGGGACGAGCGCGTCGCCGCCGCCCTCGACGCCGTCGGGCTGGCCCGGCACGCGCGCCAGCGCCCCGCCGAGCTCTCGGGCGGGCAGCAGCAGCGCGTCGGCATCGCGCGCGCGCTCGTGGCCGAGCCGCGCGTGCTGCTCGCCGACGAGCCCACCGGCCAGCTCGACAGCCAGAACGCCGTGGTCGTCATGGACCTGCTCGCGGACCTCGTGCACACGCGCGGCGTCGCGGCCCTCGTGACGACGCACGACCCGCTCATGGCCGAGCGCGCGGACCGCGTCGTCGAGCTGCACTCGGGCCGCCTCCGCGTCTGAACCGGGTCGCCACGCCCGGCCGACACGCCGTCGTGACCTTTTCGTGACCTTTCGCCCTCTGCCCGCTTCGCACCGCGTTGTGGTCTTGTGGTCGGGTCTCGTCTCACGAAGGAGTGAACGGTGCCCGGACGTCGCAGCCTCGGCCAGGACAGGCCCCACCCCGACGCACCGACCTCGGGACCACGCCGACGACGGCTCGCGGCCACCGTCGGGCTCCTCGCGATGCTCCTTCCCGGCGCGCTCGTGGCCACCGCCGGCCCCGCGGCCGCCGCGACGGACCTGGCCCTCACGGGCGTCGCCACGGCCTCCGCGTCCCAGGACGACGGCGACGGCAGCTTCCCGGCCTCCAACGCGATCGACGGCGACCCGGGCACGCGCTGGGCCAGCGGCAACGGGCCCGACGAGGACGTCGAGTTCACCGCGTGGCTCCAGGTCGACCTCGGCACGTCGGCGACGCTCGACGGCGTGACGCTCGCGTGGGAGGCGGCGTACGCCGCGTCGTACGAGGTGCAGGTCGCGGCCGCGGCGCCCGAGGACGAGGCGTCCTGGACGACCGTGGCGACCGAGCCCGCGAGCGACGGCGGCACCGACGCCCTGACGTTCGGCGCGCCCGTCGAGGGCCGCTACGTCCGCGTGCTCATGCTCGAGCGCGTCGCGTTCGACTGGGACCCCGCGCGCCCCCACTGGTACGGGTACTCGCTGTTCTCCCTCGAGGTGCTCGGCGTCCCCGACGACGTCGCCGTCGCCTTCGCGCGCGCGACGACGCAGGTCCCCGCGGGCGACACCGCGACCGTGCCGATCGTGCTCAACGCACCCGCGGCCGGCGACGTCACCGTGCGGGTCGCGTCGACCGGCGGCACCGCCGTCCCGGGCACCGACTACACCGTGGTCGACGAGGTCGTCACCGTCCCGGCCGGCACGACGACGGCTGCGGTCGCCGTCGCGACCGTCGACCGCGGGCCCCTCGCGCCCGTGAGCACGGTCGAGCTCACGCTGAGCGACCCCGCGGGCGGCCTCGTGCTCGGCGGCCGCACCACCACGACGGTCACGCTCACGCCGCACGGCGAGCTGCCGGACGTCGGCGCGGTGCACGTGCTCGAGGACTTCGAGGCGGGCGTGCCCGCCGGCTACTTCCCGTGGGGCGCCCGCGCCGAGGTGACCCCGGCGCTCTCGACCGTCGCGGCGGACCGCGACGGCGCCCCCGCGGGCAACCACGTGCTCCAGGCCTCGGTGACCGGGCCCACCACGGCGGGCGACTGGTTCGGCTTCTCGCACGACCTGGCCACGCCCGCCGACTGGTCCGACCACGACGGGTTCACGTTCTGGTTCCTCGGCACGGGTGCCGGGGGCACCCTGCGCTACGAGGTCAAGAGCGGCGGGCAGCTCTTCGAACGCTCGGTGGTCGACGACGTGGCCGGCTGGCGGCGCGTCAACGTCGCGTTCGCGCAGCTCCGCCTCAAGGGCGACCCGGCGTCCGACGCGCGGTTCGACCCGAGCGCCTCGACCGGCTTCGCGGTCACGCTCACGGACCTCGGCGCGGGCGGCTGGCAGGTCGACGACATCGCGCTCTACGACCGGACCACGATGATCCTGGACGTCGAGGGCGACGTCCCCCTCGCCGAGCCCGGCTCGACCGTCGGCATCTTCACGTGGGGCTCGGACGGCGCGCAGGTGTCCGTGGGCGTCGAGGAGCAGGACCGTGAGGGCGCACCCGCCGGCAACCACGTGCTCGCGGGCGAGTACCTCATCCCGGGCGGCGGCTGGGGCGGCTTCAGCCACAACCTCGCGGCGCCGCAGGACTGGAGCTCCTACCGCGGCATCCGCTTCCTCTGGTACGCCTCGCAGGACACGCGCCCCGCGTCGCCGACCGCGGGCGCCGACATCAAGGTCGAGCTCAAGGACGGCGGCCCCGACGGCGAGCACTCCGAGCTGTGGGCCGCGACCTTCAAGGACACGTGGTCGCCCGAGGGCAGCCGGTGGCGCGTCGTCGAGATCCCGTTCAGCGACTTCACGCTCGGCGGCTTCCAGCCGGGCGACGCCGCGACGCAGAACGGCACGCTCGACCTCACCACCGCGTGGGGATACGCGCTGACCATGGTCCCGGGCACGGCCGAGCCCGTCCGGTACGCCGTCGACGACGTCGCGCTCTACGGCTCCGCGGTGCCGGCACCGACCGTCACCGTCGCACCCGCCCAGGACGTCGTGCTCGTCGACCCGGGCGAGACGGCGCAGGTCGCCGTGCGCGTCACCACGACGGACGGCGCCCCGCTCGCGCAGGCCGTGACGGTGACCTACGCGGATGCGCCGGGCACCGCCGAGGCGGGCACCCACTACACGCCCACGAGCGGCACGCTCACGTTCGACGCCGGGACGGCGTCGGGCACCGAGCAGGTCGTCGAGGTCGCCACGGCCGCGACGGCCGCGCAGGACGACGCGCGCTCCTTCACGCTCACGCTCGAGGCCGACGGCGCCGAGGCGTCGTCCGCGCGCGTCGTGCTCAACGCGGTCGGCGCGCCGTACCTCGACGCCTCGCTGCCGGTCGCCGAGCGGGTCGAGGACCTGCTGGGTCGGATGACGCTCGCCGAGAAGGTCGGGCAGATGACCCAGGCCGAGCGGCTCGGCCTCCAGTCGCCCGGGCAGATCGCCGAGCTCGGCCTGGGCTCCGTGCTGTCCGGCGGCGGCTCCGTGCCGCGGGACAACACGGCGGCGGGCTGGGCCGACATGATCGACGGCTTCCAGCGGCAGGCGCTCTCGACCCGGCTGCAGATCCCGCTGATCTACGGCGTCGACGCCGTGCACGGCCACAACAACGTGGTCGGGGCGACGATCGTGCCGCACAACACGGGCCTGGGCGCCACGCGGAGCCCCGAGCTCGTGCGGCTGCTGGGCGAGGTCACCGCGCAGGAGACCCGTGCCACGGGCGTGCCCTGGACGTTCGCGCCGTGCCTGTGCGTCACGCGGGACGAGCGGTGGGGCCGCAGCTACGAGTCGTTCGGCGAGGACCCGGCCCTGGTCGAGGTGTTCGCGGACGACGCGGTCCTCGGCCTCCAGGGCAGCGACCCGACCGACATCTCCGCGCCCGACCACGTGCTCGCGACCGCCAAGCACTGGCTCGGCGACGGCGGCACGCGGTACGAGCCGGCCCAGGCGGGCTCGGGCTACCCGATCGACCAGGGCGTCACGTACGCCGGCTCGCTCGAGGAGCTGCTGCGCGTGCACGGCGACCCGTACGTGCCCGCGATCGAGGCGGGTGTCGGCTCGGTCATGCCGTCGTACTCGGCCGTCGACCTCGGCGCCGGTCCGCTGCGGATGCACGAGCACGCGCAGCTCAACACCGACGTGCTCAAGGGCGACCTCGGGTTCGAGGGCTTCCTCATCAGCGACTGGGAGGGCATCGACAAGCTCCCGGGCGGCACCTACACCGAGAAGGTCGCGCGGAGCATCGGCTCGGGCCTCGACATGGCGATGGCGCCGTACAACTTCGCGACCTTCGTCGCGTCGCTCACCGAGAACGTCGAGAGCGGCGCGGTCACGCAGGAGCGCGTCGACGACGCCGTCCGCCGCATCCTCACGGCGAAGGTCCACCTGGGCCTGTTCGAGCAGCCGCTCGCCGACCGCTCCCTCGCGGGCGAGGTCGGCTCGGCGGAGCACCGGTCCCTCGCGCGCGTCGCGGTCGGCGCGTCGCAGGTGCTGCTCAAGGACGACGGCGTGCTGCCGCTCGCGACCGACGCGCACGTGTACGTCGCCGGCTCCAACGCCGACGACCTGGGCCACCAGGCCGGCGGCTGGACCATCGCGTGGCAGGGCGGCTCGGGCGACATCACGGAGGGCACCACGGTCCTCGAGGGCATCCGCGAGGTCGCGCCGGACGCCGAGGTCACGTACTCCGAGGACGCGTCGGCGCCCATGACGGGCGCGGACGTCGGCGTCGTCGTCGTCGGCGAGCCGCCCTACGCGGAGGGCGTCGGCGACGTCGGCAACAACGGCCGCAGCCTCTCGCTCCCGGCGGCGGACCAGGCCGCGATCGACGCGGTCTGCGGCGCGATGGAGTGCGTCGTGCTCGTCGTCGCCGGGCGGCCGCAGCTCGTCACCGACCGGCTCGACGCGATCGACGCGCTCGTCGCGTCGTGGCTGCCGGGAAGCGAGGGCGCCGGCGTCGCGGACGTCCTGTTCGGCCAGGTGCCGTTCACGGGTCGCCTGCCGATCTCGTGGCCGGCGTCGGCCGACGCGGTCCCGGTGAACGTCGGCGACGCGTCCTACGCGCCCCTGTACGCGTACGGCTGGGGCCTGCGGACCGACGCGGTCCGCGCCCGCCTCGTCGACGCCGTCGAGGCGCTCGAGGGGTCGGGCGGCGCGGAGGCGGCCGCGGCCGTCCAGGCCGTGCTCGACGCCGACGTGTGGGAGGGCGACGCGCTCGCCGCCTCGCCCGAGGCGGTCGCGCAGGCCGTGCGCCTGCTCACGGCCGCCGCGGGCGTTCTCGACGGGGAGTGGACCGCCGAGGCGGACCTCGTCCTGTCGGTGGTCCGCGACGTCGCGCAGGCCGCGATGGTCGCGGGCACCGCGGCCGACGGCGCCGTCGTGCTCACCGCGGACGCCGAGCACGCCCTCATGTCGGGCCGCGTGGGCGAGGCGGCCGCGCTCCTCGCGGCGGCCGCGGGCATCGACCTCACCGAGCCCGTCGACTCGACGACGACGCTGAGGCTCGCGCCCGAGCGCACGACGTTCGGCCGGGGCTCGACGGCGGTCGTCACGGTGCGCGCCGACGGCGCCGCACCGACGGGCACGGTCGACGTCCTGGTGAACGGCGAGGTCGTGGCGTCCGGCGAGCTCGTCGCCCGGGGCCCCGAGCGGGCCCGGGCACGCGTCGAGCTGCCCGACGACCTGCCGGTGGGCACGCACGAGGTCGTCGCGGTCTACCGCGGCACGGCCGAGGTCGCGCCCTCGACGTCGGAGGCGGCCACGTACGTGATCCGCCGCGCCCAGCCGCACGTCACCGCCGCGGGCACCGACTGGACCGTGGGACGCGGCGACCCCAAGGTCGTCCGGGTCCAGGTGGGCGGTGTGGCGGACGTCGCGCCGACGGGGTCCGTCACCGTGTGGGTCGTCGGCGGCCCGGCCGTCACCGCGCCGCTCGGCCCCGACGGGACGGCATCCGTGCGCCTGCCCGACCGGACGCGCACGTCGCTCGTCGTCGTCCTCTACGGCGGCGACGCGACGTACGAGCCGGGGATCGCCCTGCCGAGGATCCTCCTGGTCGGGTAGCCGAGGCCGGGGCCGCCGCCTGTCGCGCGGCGGCCCCCGCCACGCGTCACGGCGCGGGGTAGGGCACCGCGACGTCGAGCACCCAGGTCACGCCGAAGCGGTCGGTGAGCATGCCGTAGAGCGGCGCCCACCCCGCAGGCGCGAGGGGCTGGACGACGGTCGCGCCCTCCGCGAGGCCGGCCCAGTAGCCCCGGATCTCCTCGGCCGAGTCACCCCGCACCGAGACGAACACGGCGTTGCGGCCCGGGTCGTGCTCGAGGCGCCCCGGCACGTCGTAGGCCATGACGGCGAAGCCGGCGTCGGAGACGGCCTGGCCCCACATCACCTGGTCCGCCTCGGCCGCGTCCCCCACGGCCCCGGCGTCGCGGTAGGTCACCGCGGTCACGGTGGCCCCGAACACGGCGGCGTAGTGCTCGAGCGCGGCCCGGGCGTCGCCGCGGAAGTTGAGGTGGGTCGTCGTGCTCACGGTCATGGTGTGCTCCTGGGTCGGTCGTCGGGCGTCTCTCGCCCTCCCGGTCGACGCTAGGAGCCATCGGTGCCACTTCCTGACCGCATGGCCAGCAGACTGGGCCCATGGCCGACACCAGCGTGCGGACGCTCCGCCTCCTGTCGCTCCTGCAGTCACGCCGTCACTGGCGCGGCGCCGACCTCGCCGGGCGGCTCGAGGTGTCGTTGCGCACGCTGCGCCGGGACGTCGACCGGCTGCGGGCGCTGGGTTACCCGGTCGAGGCGCACCCCGGCGTCGACGGCGGGTACGCGCTGGCCCCGGGCGCCTCGCTCCCCCCGCTCGTGCTCGACGACGACGAGGCGGTCGCGATCGCGGTGGGGCTCTCCGCGGCGGCGACCGCCGGGGTCGCCGGCCTGGCGGAGGCCGCGGTGCAGGCGCTCGCCAAGGTCGTGCCCGTGATGCCCGCGCGCCTGCGCCGGCGCGCCGAGGCGCTGCGCACGGCCACGGTCCAGGCCTCGTGGGGCACGCCGGGAGCGCCGGGCACCGCCGGGGGCGACGAGGCGGTGGACGCCGAGGCGCTGACGACGGTCGCCGTCGCGTGCCGCGACGGCGTGCGCCTGGACTTCACCTACGTCGCCGCCGACGGCGCCGGCTCCGCCCGCCACGTCGAGCCCCAGCGCGTCGTCGTGCTCGACCGGCGGTGGTACCTCGTGGCGTGGGACCTCGACCGCGTCGACTGGCGCGTGTTCCGCCTCGACCGCCTCGACGCCCCCCGCGCCACGGGCGCACGCGTCGCGCCCCGCCGGCTCCCGGACGACGCCGCGGCGTTCGTCCGGGCGCGGCTCAGCGGCGGGCCGCAGCGGCACCGCGTCGAGGCGGTGGTCGACGCGCCGGCGGCGGTCGTCCGCGGCCGCGTCCGGTGGTGGCTCTCCGTCGAGCCCGAGGGCGAGGACCGGTGCCGCGTCCGCCTCGACGTCGACGACCTGCTGTGGGCCGTCACGGCCCTGGGCCTCGTCGGCGCACCGTTCACCGTGGTCGCCCCGCCCGAGCTGCACGCCACGCTGCGCGACGTCGCGCAGCGGTACGTCCGCGCAGGTGAGCAGCCGTCCTGAGGCTCCGCGACCCTCACAAGCGCCCGCCCGCGGTCGATGGGAGGTGCGGAGGTCCTCCGTGCCCACGATCGTCGCCGTCGTCTCCCTGGCCGCTGCTGTCGTGGCGACGGTCACGGGCGTCTCGGTGCTGCGCCGACGCCGGACGTCCCCCCTCGCCCTGCCGCTCGCGCTCATGCTCCTCGGGGCCTCCGAGTGGGCCGCGGCCCGCGCGCTGCTCACGGTCGCGCGGTCCTCCGAGGGGGTGACCCTGCTCCTGCACCACGCGGTCTTCCCGGGCGTCGCCGTCGTCGTCAACGGGGCGTTCTGGTACTTCGTCGTGCTCTCGGGTCGGCGCCTCTCGCGGCGCGGGGCGGTCCTGCTGTGCCTGCACCCGGCGCTGCTCGCGGTCGCCCTCGTGACGAACCCCTGGCACGAGGCGTTCCTGCGGCTCGACGTCGACGGGCTGACGCGCGACCTCGCCGTCGGCCCGCTCTACTGGGTCCACACGGCGTACAGCTACGGGATGCTCGTCGTCGGGCTCGGCCTCGCGGTGCGCACGATGGTCCACGCGGTGCCCGGGCACCGGCACGTGCACGCGATCTCCGCGGTCGCGGCCACGATCCCGGTCCTCGGCAACGTCGTGGCGACCGTCGTCGCCACGACGTCCCAGAACCTGCACCTCACGCCGGTGTTCTTCCTCGCGAGCGGGGCGATCTTCTGGTGGCTCGAGCGCTACCGCCCGCTCAGCCGCGCGGTCCCGATCTCGACCCGGCAGGTGCTCCGCGCGCTCAGCGACGCCGTCGTCGTGCTCGACCCGCAGGGGCGCCTCCTCGACGTCAACCCGGCCGCGCGCACGCTCCTGCGCCGGCCGGACGACATCGTCGGCACGGAGCGCGTCGTCGGCGCGCAGCTGCGCGACCTCGTCGCACCCGAGCTCGCCGACGCGCTCGAGGGCGCCGAGCCCGGGCTGATCACGACGGCGTCGGGCGCCGTCCTCGACATGCGGGTCACCTGCATGGACGACGACCACGGTCGTGCGCTCGGCGCGGTGGTCGTGCTGCGCGACGTCACGGAGCTCGAGCGCCTGCGCGCCGAGCTCGCGAGCCAGGCCTCGCAGGACGCGCTGACGGGGGTGGGCAACCGGCGCTCGTTCGAGGAGCGGCTCGCGGCGGCCGTCGCCGAGGCCCACGCCTCCGGCACCCCGATGAGCCTGGCCCTCCTCGACCTCGACCACTTCAAGGCCGTCAACGACACGCACGGCCACGCCGTGGGCGACCGCGTCCTCGTCGAGGTCGCGCTCGCGCTCACCTCGTCCGCCGTGCCGGGCGAGACGATCGCGCGGATCGGCGGCGAGGAGTTCGTCCTCCTGCTGCCCGGCCTCACCGCGCCGGACGCCGCAGCACGGGCCGAGGAGGCGCGGCGTCGGTGCTCCGCCACGCGGGTCCCGGTGCGGGGCGGGGACGTGGGCGTGACGGCGAGCCTCGGCGTCGCGGAGCTGACGCCCGACGGCACCCCCGACTCCGTCCTGCGCGCCGCCGACCGCGCCATGTACGCCGCGAAGGCCGGCGGGCGCGACCAGGTCGTCCGCGCCCGGGAGCGCGTGGGGAGCTGAGCGTCGTCCCGGGACGCCGCAGGGCGGCGCCGGGTGCCGGCACCGCCCCGCAGTCGTGCGGCCTGGACGTCAGGCGGCGACGAGGTCGAACTCGTTGCCCTCGGGGTCGGCGAGCGTGACCCAGCGCCGGCCCTCGGCGCTGAGGCTGCCGAGGCGCCGGGCGCCGAGGCCCTGGAGCCGCCGCATCTCGTGGTCGAGGTCGTTGGTCGTCAGCTGCAGGTGCAGCGGGGTCGACAGGACGCGACCCTCGGTGGCCTGGCGGAACACGAGGCGCGGCATGCCGCTCGCGGGGTCGTCGACGAGCTGGGCGAACTGCGGGCTCGCACCGGGTGCCACCTCGACGCGCAGCGCGGCGGCCCAGAACTCGGCGGCGGCCTGGGCGTCGAAGGCGTCGTAGGCCAGCCCACGGAAGACGGACACGGAAGCAGGGGTGGTCGGCGCCGTGGCGGTCGCGGCGGCGCGGCCCGTGGTCGGACGGGGCAGGGTGATGGTGGTCATGGTGTCTCCTCGGTGCTGCGTGGAGGGGGTGGGCCGGGCGCGGGGCCGGCGCGATGGACGCGGGGCCGGGCGGTGCGTACCCTGGAACGGAGGAGCCTCCGTTTCCGTTGTCACCACCATAAGCGGAGGATCCTCCGGATAGCAAGAGGGAGTTCTGTGTCCACCACCCAGGCCGCCGGCAAGCCCCTGCGGGCCGACGCGAGGCGCAACCGCGACCGGCTCCTCGCCGTCGCCACCGAGGCCCTGACCGAGGACGTCGAGGTACCGCTCGAGACCATCGCCGAGCGCGCGTGCGTCGGCATCGGCACCCTGTACCGCCACTTCCCCCACCGCGACGCGCTGGTCGAGGCCGCGTACCGGCACGAGGTCGAGGAGCTGTGCGCCGCCGCGCCGCGGCTGCTCGAGGCCGACCGGCCCGCCGTCGACGCCCTGCGCGGGTGGATGGGCCGCTTCGTACGCTACGCCGCGACCAAGCGCGGGCTCGTCGGCGCGCTCCGCACCGCCGTCGGCTCCGACTCGCCGCTCTTCAGCGAGACCAGGGCCGGGATCGTGGGCGCGATCACCATGCTGCTCGAGGCAGGTCGCGCCGACGGCTCCGTCCGCCCCGACGTCGAGGGGACGGACGTGTTCCTCGCGCTGGGCGGCGTGTGGATGGTCCCCGACGGCCCCGAGTGGGAGGCGCAGGTGCGCCGCGTCCTCGACCTCGTCGTCGACGGCCTGCGCTACCGCGCCTGAACGCCTGCCTCTCCCGCTCCGCAGACGGTCACGGCACTCCGCGGGCCGGCCCCGCCCTCCCCCGACTCCAGCGCGGAGCCTCGTGCCACGACACGCCGGCGTGTCCGGGCACCACGCTCCACCCCCGCGGCACGCCGCTCCGCAGACGGGCACGGCTCTCCGCGCACGCCACAGCGCTCCGCGACCACGGCACCGGCGCCCGGGCCCGCCCCGGACTCCAGCGCGGAGCCTCGTGCCACGACACGCCGGCGTGTCCGGGCACCACGCTCCACACCCGCGGCACGCCGCTCCACCGACGGGCACGCCGCTCCGCGGACGGCACAGGGCTCCGCGAACGCCACGGGGCTCCGCGAACGCTCGGCGAGGGACGCGCTCGGCGGAAGAGACGCTCCCCGCTCGCCCGACGCCGTCCGATCAGGGACGCAGCCGGTCGGCCGGGACGATCTCGAGCGGCTGGGACGGGCTCGACCAGCGCAGCTGCGCGACCGCCGAGTGGGTCCGGTCGAAGTACTCGAGCACGATCGGCGTGGCCGTCCCCGCGGTGAGCGCGACCGTGCCCGTGTCCACCTGCCGCGAGTGCGGGTTCCACTGGTCGATGACCAGCCGCCCGCCGACGCGCAGCCGGACGCCGTCGTCCGACGTCGTCGCGAACGTGTAGGTCTGGCTGTACCGCGGCACGACGCTGCCGCTCCACCGCACCGAGAACGTGTCCGGGTCCACGCCGGGCGCGGGCGCGCCGCGGCCCCAGTCGAACGCCGCCGTCGGGTCGACGCGCGTGAGCACGGGGCTCGTGAGGTCCTGGTTCTGGAAGTACGTCGCGGTCAGCCCGCGCAGCGAGAGGGTCGCGGTGAGCGTCGTCGCGGCGGCCGGCGTCGTCCAGGTGCGGGTCGCCGAGGTCGAGCCGTCCGACCAGCGGTCGAACCCGTACGGGCGCCCGGCGGCGTCGGTCTGCGCGGGGACGCCCAGGCGCAGCGGCGCGCCCGCCCACGAGGTCACCGTCGTCGGCCCGGTCACGGGCGTCCCGTCGACGGTGAGGGTGCGGCCCGCGGGCGACGTCGCGAGCGTGACCGCGACCGTGCGCGGACGGAAGTCGCGCACCGCGGTCGCCGTCGCGCCGCCCGCGTCGGTCACGGTGAGGGACACGCGTAGGTAGCTGTTAGCCGCGGCGGCGAGATCCTCGGGGCCTGGCGCCGTGAAGGTCACGTCGCTGCCCGCCACCGGCCCGAGGAACGGGTGCGTGTGCTGGTCGTGCACGCGCACCACGGTCCAGCTCAGCGCGCCCGGCGGCAGCGTGCCGTCCTGGGCGTCGGTGCCCGAGCCGGTGAGGTGGTACGTCTGGCCGGTGGTGAACAGGGCGCCGACGGCGGGCGAGGTGAGGACCGCGGTCGGCGCGGTGTTGCCGGAGCGCACGACGACGCTCGCGGCGGCCGACGTCGCCCCGGCCGGGTCGCGCACGCGCAGGCTCGCGGTCCACGTGCCGGCCGCGTAGGTGTGGCTCACCGTGGCCGCCGTCGTGGTGACGTCCGGCGAGCCGTCGCCGAAGCTCCACAGGTAGGTCAGCGCGCCGCCGTCGGGGTCGCTGCTGCCCCGCCCGTCGAGCACCGTCGTCAGCGGCGCCCCACCGGTGGACGGAGTCGCCGTGAGGGCCGCAGTCGGCGGGCGGTTCGCCGTGCCCGTCGCGGCGATCCGGCGGATCTCGCCGCCGTTCGCGTACGTCGTGTAGTAGAGCGCCTGGCCGCCGGCCGGGACGGGCCCGAACTCGAGGTGGACGGCGCCGCCGAGGCCCGTCGCGACGTCCGTGCGCGTCGTGCCGACCAGCATCATGATCTTGCCGCAGACGTAGTCGGCGAAGAGGTAGCCGTTCTCGTACGCCGCCGGCCAGACGCCGTTCGGCACGAAGGCGCCGCCCGTGATCGACCCGCACCCCGCGCTGCGGTCGTAGTCGTGGATCGGCCCGGTCATGCCGGCGGGCTGTGCGGGACCGCAGTTCGCCGCGGAGCCCGTGTTGGCGCAGTGCCCCTCGCGCACGTTCCAGCCGTAGTCCGCGCCCGCCGTGCCGCGGTCGATCTCCTCCCACACGTTCTGGCCGACGTCGTTGACGTAGAAGCTGGTCCCGGTCGCGTCGGGGTCGAAGGCCATCCGGAACGGGTTGCGCAGGCCCCACGCGAACGTCTCGCGGCAGACCGTGCCCGCCGCGGCCGGAGCCGTGCGGCACGACGCCGTCCCCGTCCCCAGGAACGGGTTGCCGGGAGCCGCCTCGCCCGTGGTCCGGTCGACCCGCAGCACCTTGCCGAGCAGCACGTTGCGGTCCCGCGCGGCGTCGTTCGCCCCGCCGCAGCCGCTGTCGCCGCGGTAGTCGCAGCCGCCGTCGCCCGTGGAGACGTAGAGGTAGCCGTCCTTGCCGACGTGCAGGTCGCCCGCGTTGTGGTTGCCCGCGGGCGACGCGATGCCGTCGAGCAGGATGCGCTCGCTGGCCGGGTCGACCGTGTTGTCGTCGCGCAGGACGAAGCGGCTCACGCGGTTGACCGGCGCGCCGGCCGGCGTGCCCGTCGTGCTCGTCGGGCAGGACGTGCTCGTGCCGCGCGCGGTGTAGAAGAGGTAGATCGCGCGCGAGGCCGGGTCCGGGTCGGTCGCGACGCCCAGCAGGCCGCGCTCGGAGTTGGTGCACAGCCGCGCGGAGAGGTCGAGCGCGGGCGCGGCGAGCAGCGTGCCCGACGCCGTCTGCAGCCGCAGACGTCCGGGCTGGGTGGCGACGAGCATGCGCCCGTCGGGCATGAAGGCGATCGCCGTCGGCGCCGGGACCGACGCGACGAGCGCGTCCGTGAACCCCGCGGGCACCGTGGCGGCGGCGGCGGGCGCGGCGCCGGGCAGCAGGAGCAGGGGCGCGAGCAGGGCGCACACCACCGCCGGGACGAGCCGCTGGATCCGCATGCTGGGCCCCCTCGCCCGACGTCGGCCGACCCCGCCGAGCATCCTCCGCCCCCGCTCCCCCCGCAAGGCTCCGCCCCCGCCCTGCCCCGCCCGCCCCGTCCGCCCCGGCCGCCCCGTCCAGATGCTCGGATCCGCACATCGGAGCCCTCCGACCCGTACTCGACACGGGCGGAACGCTGAGACGTTCGGATCCGAGCATCTGGACGGGGCCCGTCGTGGGCCCGGTGCGGCGGGATGAGGTGTCGGGGCGCCGCGTGCGACCGGCGGATGACGGGCGCGGGCCACGGTCCCGACGATGGGCAGACGCGGGACCCGGGCCGGCACGGGTCGGATGGTCACCATGGACCACGCACCCCAGCCGGCCCGACGACGGCGCGTCGCCGGCCGCAGCCATCTCCGCCGCACCGGCCTCCGGGCGACCGCCGTGCTCGCCGGACTCGTCGCCGTCGGGCTCCTGGCCGCGCCCTTCCTCATGCCGCGCTCGGCAGGGCTCGACGGCGCCCCGCCGCCGCCCCCGCTCCAGGTCGGCGCGGTGCCGGACGTCGGCACCCCGGACGAGGCCGCGCCGGACGACGCCTCGGCGACGGCACCCGACCCGCGCGAGCGTGACGACCGCATCGACCCGTTCGACGAGGACCACCCGGCGGTCGCGGGCCTCGACCCGGACCTCCGCGCCGCGGTCCAGGCCGCGGCGAGCGACGCCGCCGCGGACGGCGTCGAGCTCTGGCTGACGTCCGGTCGCCGCAGCCCGGAGTACCAGCAGGACCTGCTCGACCGCGCGACGGCGACCTACGGCTCGCTCGAGGAGGCGCTCGCGCGCGTCGCCACGCCCGAGACGTCGAGCCACGTCACGGGCGAGGCGGTCGACGTCGGCCCGACGGCGGCCGCGGACTGGGTCGGGCGGTTCGGCGACGCGTACGGCCTGTGCCAGACGTACGCCAACGAGATGTGGCACGTCGAGCTCGCGACCACCCCCGGCGGCGAGTGCCCCGCACCCCTCCCGGACGCGCGCGGCTGACCGCCATGATGGGCAGCGACCGTCGGGCGTGAGGGGGACGCATGGCTGCGCTGGAGCTCACCCGCGAGCAGGTGCTCGCCCACCGACGACGCGCGAACGGCCTCGAGGAGCGCGTCGCACCGACGCCGGACTCGGTGCGCCGCGCCGCCTGGGCGGGGATGACGGACAGCGTCCCGCGCGCGGCCCTGCACTCGCTCCACGCCCGCGTCGAGGGCACGCCTGCGACCGCTGTGCCCGAGCCGCCGCTCGTCCAGGTCTGGGGCCAGCGCTTCAGCGTCCACGTAATCGAGCAGCGCGACCGCGCGGTGTTCACCCTCGCGCGACGCCCGATGGACACCGCCCGGTACGCGGAGGCGGAGCTCCTGGCGGAGCGCCTCGACGCCCACCTCGCGGGCGCCGAGAGGCTGCTGCGCGACGTCGCGCGCGAGCTCGGCGTGCACCACCACCAGTTCCGCTACGCGAGCACGACCGGACGGCTGCTCATCCGGTGGGACGGCGCGCGGCAGCCGACGGTCCGCACCGCGCCCCTCGCAGAGACGGACTACGTCGCCGCGCGCCTCGAGCTGCTGCGCCGCTACCTCCACGTGCTCGGGCCGGGCACGGTCGCGGGGTTCGGCGACTGGGCCGGACTCCGCAAGCCGTCGGCCACCGCGGCGTTCGACGGCCTGGCGGACGAGCTCGTCCCCGTGCGCACCGACCTCGGCGACGCGTGGGCGCTCGCGCGGGACGAGCCGAGCCTCCGCGCTCCGGTCGAGCCCTCGACGGCCGTCCGCCTGCTGCCGAGCGGCGACGCCTACTACCTCCTGTGGGACCGCGAGCGCGAGCGCCTCGTGCCCGACGCCGCGCGCCGCGCCGAGCTCTGGACCCCTCGCGTCTGGCCGGGTGCGGTGCTCGTGCGCGGCGAGGTGGTCGGCACGTGGCGCCGCGCGGACGAGAAGGTCGTGATCACCCCCTGGCAGCCGCTCGACGCGGCGACGACGGCCGAGGTCGAGCACGAGGCGACGTCGCTGCCCCTCCCCGGCGTGACCACGCCGATCTCCGTCCGCTGGGCGAGCTGAGTCCGCCGCGTGGACCGCGCGGGTCGCCTTCTCCCGGTGCGCGGTACCGGTCAGACCGACATCAGCCGGGCGCGCACGGAGCCCGCGTGGTCCGCGAACGCCTGCATGTCGTGGGCGTGGTGCCCGGCACCGGCGAACGCGTCCTCGAGCAGTCCCACGTGGGTGAGCAGGCGCGTCCGCACCGCACCCGACGCGGCGCGCGTGCCGACCCGTTCCACGAGGTCGAGGGTCGAGTGCATGACCGAGGGGGCGGACGCCGCGTACCAGCGCATGCTGTCGATCACCGGGACGACGAGCTCGTCGACGCCGACGCGGGGCGCGTGGACGCGCAGCCGCCCCTCCGCGTCGAGGCGCGCGCGAGCGGGTGGGACGCGCGCAGCCAGCGCCGACAGCGCCGAGGACAGGTCGTCGAGAGCGTTGACGGCGGTGTAGGGGTCGTTCGTGCCCGGCGACAGCGCGCGGACCGCCATCTCGGTCAGCTGCTGGACCGCGAACTCGGGGTCCTGGTGGGGGGTGCGCGCGTCGGAGAGGTGCAGGGTCGCGCGCACACCGTCGGCGAGGCGGTCGTCCGCGCGCTCGGCGGGCAGGACGTGGGCGACGACGGCGTCCTGCAGCACGTACGCGCCCGGCCGGACGTCCAGGACGACGACGACGTCGTGCTCGCGGGCGAGGCGTAGCAGGTCGTCGTCGTCGAGGGACTGCAGGTAGCCGGACCGGTGGGCCGTGACCGGCGCCCCGCCGTCGGGGCGCGGCAGGTCGCGGACGCCTGGACCGGGCGCTGCCCCGGGCCCGCCGTGCACGGCGACGTCGGTGGCGTCCGGCAGGGGGTAGAGACGCTCCACCGTCGCGAGCAGCTCGTCCCGGACGCGCCCGGTCAGGGTCGTGATCTGGATGGAGTCGCTGATGTGGTGGATGAAGTAGATGAGGACGGCGACGTCGGCGACGGCGAGCAGGACCGCCGCGTTGACGGCCAGGTGCGGTACGAAGGCGTCGTCCCCCGACTCGCCGATGACCCGGATCGAGCGCAGGACCAGCAGGCTGTAGAGGAACGTGGCGACGAACACCCCGAGGACCGCCTGGTTGCCGCGGTCCGACATGAAGTTGCGGACGAGTCGAGGGCCGTAGGTGGACGACGTCAGGGCGAGCACCGCCATGGTGATCGAGAAGGTGGTGCCCGCCACCGCAAGGCTCGACGAGGCGATCGCGCCGAGGACGTCACGGCTGCCGCTCGCGCCCACCCGGTAGAGGAGCGTCCCGGCCCAGCCGGGCACGTCCAGCCCGCCCAGGCGCTCGTCGAGCGCGACCAGCCCCTCGGCGAGGACGAACGCCGCCAGGCACAGGACTGCCGGGATGAACCAGAACCGCTCGCGCAGGCGTTGGACGATGCTCACTCCCTGACAGTGCCAGGCGGCCGCGGAACCCGCCGGTCATAGGTTGGCAAAGTTCACCCCATGGGCGGGTTGTGCTCCGACGACGACCGGTGCTTGCATGGAGCCGGACCTCGGGCCTCGAAGCCCGTGCCCCAAGCCGGAGACAGGGAGGTCACCCGTGCCGGCACCCGCACCACCGACCGGTTCCATCACGACGACCCAGACGCCGGAGCGGACGATCGTCCGGCTCTCCGGCGAGATCGACGCCACCCTGAGGACGCAGGCAAGCACCGCGATGTCCCTGGTCGCGTGCCGTCACGTCCCGGTCGAGCTCGACACGTCCGACGTCACCTTCATCGACTCCACCGGGTTGTCGTTCCTCATCCAGTGCTGCACGGTCGCGCACGCCGAGGGGCTCGGCGTCTCGCTGCCCGAGCCCGCGCCGCCCGTCGCCGCGCTCATCTCGGTCGTCGGCATCGACAGCCTGTTCGCCGAGCCCCGGCAGTGACCGCCGCAGCGCCGCCACCGCCGAGGTCGAGCGGGAGACGACGTCGCCGCCCGTCCCCGGCGTGAGCACGCCGGTCACGGTGCGCTGGGCCACCTGAGCCGATCCCCGCAGCACGTGCGACACACTCGCACCCGTGGCGGACAGGTACCGGGTATGAGTCCACCTACCCGCGCTCCGGACCGGGAGCGTGCGTTCCGGTCGTTGTACACGGCCGTCTACCCGGACGCGCTCCGTTTCGCGCAGCGTCGCATCCTGCGCGAGCACGCCGAGGACGTCGTCGCCGAGGCCTTCCTCGTCGTCTGGCGCCGGTTCGATGACGTACCGCGCGCCGACGACGACGCCCGTGCCTGGGTCTTCGGCATCGTGCGGAACGTGCTGCTCAACGACCGCCGCGGCGAGCGGCGTCGGGAGGCCCTGGGCATCCGCCTCGCGGACTCGGCCACGCTCGTCGTCGACGCCCACGACGACGCCGTCGTGAGCGCCGTCGACCTCGCCGCCGCGTGGCGGCGGCTGCCCGCGGCGCACCAGGAGGTCCTCGCGCTCGCGGCGTTCGAGGGCCTCACCGCGCCGCAGGCCGGCGTCGTCCTCGGCATCTCCCCCGTCGCGGTCCGGCTCCGCCTGACGCGCGCCCGCCGGGCGCTTCGTGCCCACCTCGACCACCTGCCGCAGCGGGCCGCGACGCCCGCCCTCGCCGGAAGGACCACCCGATGACCCTCGACGACCACCTCACCGCCACGCTCCGGACGCTCGACCCCGCCGTCCGCGAGGTCGACCCGGCGAGCCCCCGCGCACGGGCCGACCTCGAGGCGATCCTCGCCACGTCCCCGTCGGGCCCCGTGTCCCTGCCGGCCCGCCGCCGGCCGACGGCCCGCCGCCTCGCCTTCGCCGGCGTGTCGGTCGCCGCGGCGACGGCCGCCTTCGTCGTCCTGCCGCCGCTGACCGGCGGCGACGCCGCCTTCGCGACGTGGACCGCAGCGCCGTCGGGCCTGTCCGCGCAGGAGCAGGCCGACGCCGGCGAGGCCTGCCGCACGCAGCAGCGCGAGGGCGCCGGCAGCGACCACCGGGCCGAGCTCGACGCAGCCGTGACGGCGATCGCCGAGCGCCGCGGCGTCTGGACGACCGTCGTCCTCGCCGGCGAGGACGGCTTCGCGGCCCTCTGCATCGCCGACGGGTCCGCGCGCCTCTTCGCCGACGCCATGGTCGGGTCGGTCGGCACGCCCGACGGCTACGCCCCGCCGGGCCTGCGCGACGTGGTCGCGACGGACCTCGGCTCGGGAACCATGGCCGCCGGCGACCTCTCGCTCGCGGCGGGCGTCGCGGGGGCCGACGTCGTCGGCATCACCTACCGGAGCGCCGAGCACGGCGAGGTGGCCGCGACCGTCGACGGCGGCCGCTTCGCGCTGTGGTTCCCCGGCGACGAGCTGCGGGACGCGTCGAGCGGCGTCGACATGGTCGTGACCTACCGCGACGGCACGACGGCGACCGCCCGCCTCAGCCTCTGACGGGCGCCGGAGCGACTCAGCGGCGGGGCGTCCGCGGGGCCGGCGGGCGGACGCCCTCGGCGCAGCAGCGTCGGCACGCGTAGACGAACCCGCCGCCCTCGTCGTCGCGCGGCACCTTCGTCGGCCGGTGGCCGAGGAGCCGGCACACGAGCGTCGACAGCACGCTCGCACCCTACGTCGGCGCCCGGCCGGGGACGGGTCGGCGCACGACGTCGGGCGTCAGCCCGTGACGAGCCCGGGGGCGGAGCCCGGCTCGTGCTCGGGTCCGGTGGGCTTGCGGTGCATGAGGACCTCCGCCGCGTGGTCCGCGAGCGCCGCTCCCGCCGAGCCGTACAGGTGGAAGACCGCGTCGGCGCCGTGCCGCTGGAGCTCGGCCACGTCGTCGTCGTACCGCGCGACCGCGGCGACGCGGCCCGTGAAGCCGGCGGCCTGGAGCCGTGCGAGCGCGATGAGATTGGCGTTGTGGAAGGGCATCGCGAGGACGACGACCTGCACCTTGCCGGCGCGCTTGACGCGCGCCCAGAACTCGAGGTCCGTCGCGTCGGCGCGCAGCACCTCGAAGCCCTCGAGCTCGAGGTCGGTGACGCGCGCCTGGTCGTGCTCCACGCCGACCACGGACAGCCCGTACTCGTCGCGCAGCCGCAGGTAGGTGGCCGAGCCGATCCGGCCGAGGCCGAGCACGAGCGCGTCGGCCTCGCCCACGTCGACGAGACGGTCGTCGGGGTGCAGCTGGTAGGTGCTGTGGTGCGGGAGCAGGCGCACCATGCGGGTCGCGAGCTCGACGCCGCGGCGGTTGACCAGCGCGGACACCGCGAAGCTGAAGGCGACGGCGAGCGAGACCACCAGCACCCAGCTCTCGCTCAGCAGCCCGACGGTCGCGCCGACCGAGGCGACGATGATGCCGAACTCCGAGAAGTTCGCGAGCACGAGCCCGGCGAGGAACGCCGTGCGCCGGCGCAGGCGCATGGCCCACAGGAGCACGGCGTAGAACGCCACCTGGAGCGGCAGCACGGCGAGCAGCGCGGCGGCGAGCAGCACCTCCTCGAGCCCCGGTCGCCCGTGCAGGCCGATCTGCAGGAAGAACGCGACGAGCATGAGGTCCTTGAACGTCATGAGGGACCGCGAGAGCTCACCCGCGCTCGGGTGCTTCGCGAGCAGCAGCCCCATGACGAGCGCGCCGAGCTGACCGTCGACGCCCACCGCCTCGAACAGGCCCCAGCCGAGCGCCACCGCGACGGTCACGCCGAACAGCGCCTGGAGCTCGCCATGCCCGATCCGGTCCCAGATCCGGTGCAGCGGCCACGCCGCGGGCAGCAGGAGCACGAGCGCGAGCGCCCACGGGCTCGGCGCCTCGCCGCCCGCGAGCGCCATGAAGATCACCGCCGCGATGTCCTGCATGACGAGGAGGCCGACGGCGATCCGGCCGTAGAGCGAGGTCGCGTCCGACCGGTCCTCGAGGACCTTGACGACGAAGACCGTCGACGAGAACGACAGGGCGAAGCCGACGAGCGCGAGGGCCCCGACGGGCTCGTCCGCGACGAGCCCGTGCCCGGCGACGGCGAGCAGCCCGAGGAAGCCCATGCCGACCGCGGTCGACAGGACGAGGTGGACGCTCGTCGTCAGCCAGATCTCGCGGCGCAGCAGCGTGCGCGCGTCGAACTTCAGCCCGATCGCGAACAGCAGGAGCACGACGCCGACCTCGGCGACCTGCTCGAGCCCGGCCGGCTCGGGCGCGCCGAGCGCCCCGAGCGCGAAGCCCGCGGCGAGGTAGCCGACGAGCGGCGGCAGGCGCACCGCGACGGCGAGCAGACCGCCGACCACAGCCCCGACGAGGTAGAGACCGAGCTCCATGGGTCCTCCTCCCGGTGGCGCGCCATTCTCTCGCGGCGGGACGTCGCGCGGAACTCGCGGTGCTCCCGAGCTCGTGCGTCACGTGGGCTTCTCGGTCGAGGCGGGCCGGACCCACGGACGGGAGATGCTCTCGCTCCCCCAGCCACCGACCGCGGTGGTCGCGGGGAACGACGAGATCGCCGTCGGCGTGGTCGCCGTCGCGCGGGAGCTGGGCGTCGCCGTGCCGACGAGGCTGAGCGTGGTCGGCTTCGACGACACGCCCCAGGCGGCCTGGACGTCCCCGCCGCTCACGTCGGTGCACCAGCCCCTCACCGGGATGGGGCGGATGGCCGTCGAGACCGTGCTCGGCATGGCGGCGGGCGGCGAGCCCGCGTCCCGGCACGTCCAGCTCGCGACGCACCTGGTGGTCCGGGGGTCGACGGCGCCGCCCGGCGGCTGACGAGCCGGCCGCGGCCCCGGGAGCCGCGGCCGCCGGTCAACGTCCCGGTACCGTCGCCCGACCCACGGCGGCCGTCAGGCGCGCGGCCAGCTCGCCGACCGCCCCGCGCAGCTCGGGCCCGCCCTCGACGCGGAACGGCAGCGGGATCGCGGCGAGCCACTCGCCCGCGTACATGACCGGGTTGGCGGTGGTGCCCACGAGGGCGCACCGGGCGCCGTCGTCCAGGGGGTCGAGGCGGCCCATGGGCGGCCGGACGTACCGCGCGACGACGTCGGCCGGGGCGTCGAAGACGACCCGGGTCGCGTAGGGCCAGCCGCGCCCGAGGTGCTCCTCGAGGAGGGCGACGGGGTTGAGGTCGTCCGGGGCGCGGAAGCGGTCCTGCCGCGGTTCGACCGCGGCGATCCGGTCGACGCGGTAGGCACGCACGGCGTCCGTCCGGTGCGCGTGGCACAGCAGGTACCAGCGCCCGTGCCGCACGACGACGGCCCACGGGTCGACCTCGCCGCGCCACGACGCGCCGGACGCCGAGCGGTAGTCGACCGCGACGCGTCGCTGGTCGCCGACGGCCTCGACGAGCGCGCTCGTGATGTCGGGGTCAGGACGGTCCGCGCGCCGGTCCGGGGCCGCCGCGGCGAACCGGCGCACCGTCGCCGCCTGCCTGCCGACGCCCTCGGGCATGGCGCGGATGACCTTGCCGAGCGCCGCGCCGACCGGGTCCTGCGGGTCCGCGGCCGCGTGGTGGCCGTCGAGGACGGCCATGACGAGTCCCAGCGCCTCCGACGCCGTGAAGACGACCGGCGGCAGGCGTACGCCGCGCCCGAGCCGGTAGCCGCCGTAGCGCCCCCGCGCCGCCTCGACAGGGATGCCGGCCTCGCGCAGCAGGGAGACGTAGCGCCGGGCGGCGCGCTCAGTGACGTCGAGCTCGTCCGCGATCTCCTGCGCCGTCACGCCAGGACGGTGCTGCAGGAGGTCCAGGGTGCGCAGGGCGCGGGCGGTCGGTCGCAGGTCCGTCACGCGCCGACGCTAGTGCGGACGCGGATCGTCCGGAACCCCTCCTACGGTGGCCGCGACACCCCCGGAGGACGGAGATCGACCATGGACATCCTGCTCGTCGGCGGCCTGTGGCTGGACGCCTCGACCTGGGACGACGTCGTCGGGCCGCTCGCGGAGCGCGGGCACCGCGCCGTGCCCGTCGCCCTGCCGGGCCAGGGTGACGGCGACGCGTCGGCCACGCTCGCCGACCAGGTGGCTGCCGTCGTCGCGGCGGTGGACGCGGCCGAGGGCCGACCGTGGGTGGTCGGCCACTCGGCGGCGGCGACCCTCGCCTGGCTCGCGGCGGACGCGCGCCCCGACCGCGTCGCGGGCGTCCTCCTGGTCGGCGGGTTCCCGTCGGCCGACGGCGACCGCTACGCGGACTTCTTCCCCGTCGAGGACGGCGTCATGGCCTTCCCCGGGTGGGAGCCGTTCGAGGGCGCCGACGCGGCAGACCTCGACGACGCCGCGCGCGGCGCGTTCGAGGAGCGCGCCGTCCCGGTGCCGGAGGCGGTCGCGCGCGGCGTGGTGCGGCTCGCCGACGACCGGCGGTACGACGTGCCGGTCGTGCTCGTGTGCCCGGAGTTCACGCCCGAGCACGCGCAGGCGTGGGTCGCGGCCGGCGACCTGCCCGAGCTCGCGCGCGCGACGCACGTCACGTACGCGGACCTCGACAGCGGCCACTGGCCGATGCTCACGGCGCCCGCCGCTCTCGCCCGGGTGCTCGCGGACGCCGTCGGCGCTGTCCCCACCGCCGGCGGCGCGTCGCGGTCGGACGGCTAGACCGCGGTCACCTGTCGACGAGGTCCACGAGGCGCCAGCCCGCGCCGAGCGGCGAGACGCCCGCGGGGAGGTCGGCGTCGTCGACGACGACGTTCGTCCCGGTCCCGGACACCTTCTCCCAGCGGCTGCCGAACGCGTGGTCCACGGCGAGGCCGGGCGGCTCCGGGGCGAGGGTGGCGTCCTCGAGGACCTCGGTGACGCCGCTCGCGTCGTCGGCGGTCCAGTACAGCGTGGCGTGGGGGCGGTAGCTCGCCCACTCCCACTTCCACCTGCGCTGGACCAGCTCCCAGTGGCAGAGGGTCTCCGTCGGCTCGGGCATGGGTGCCACCTCCTCCGTGCGCGCCGTCGCGCACGCTCTCCTCGATCCTGGCACCGCCCCACCCCCTCCGGGGAGGGGACGTCGGTCCCTGGTGCGAGGACCCCGGCCGACGTCGGCTACCGGCCGGCCCGGGGCGCGGGCGGGCGGCAGACCAGCACGTGGAGGTCGTCGCCCACGACCGTCGCCGGTCCCCCGGCGGCGGGTACCAGGACGGTCCCGCCGCGACGCAGAGGGACCGCCGCGCCGTCCGTCGCGAGCTCGCCCGCGCCGTCGACCACGACGAGGACCGCGAAGCCCGGCTCGAGCGTGCGCCCGCCCCGCCACCGCTCGACGCGGAAGAACGCCGCGGCGTCCGGCAGCAGGTCGCCGGTGTCCGCGGCCGTCGCGCCGCGCAGCCGGGCGACCGCCTCGGCCGACCAGCCGCGCCGGTCGACGGCGGCGAGGGCGCGGTCGAAGCCCAGGCCCAGGTGACCGTCGGCGCGGCCGTCGATCGCGAAGCCCGACCACTCGAGCAGGATCGACAGGTCGGTCGGCTCCTGGAGCTCGACGACGAACGCGCCCTCGCCGATCGCGTGCGGCAGGCCGGCAGGGACGAGCACGGCGTCCCCGGCGGCGAGCTCGAGCGCGTGCATCGCGCCGAGCATCGCCTCCGTCGACTGCGCGGCCACCCAGGACGCGAGCTCCTCGGCGCCGATGTCGCGCGTGAAGCCGAGGTGGACCGTCGCGGGCTCGAGGACCACCCAGGCCTCGGTCTTGCCGTGGGCGAGGCCGAGGTGCGCCTCGGCGAAGGGGACGTCGGGGTGCACGTGCACCGGCAGCCGCTGGCCGGCGTCGAGCAGCTTGACCAGCAGCGCCGGGTCGTCGCCGTACGCCGCCACGTGCTCGGCGCCCAGCCACGCGACCGGGTCCGCCGCGATGGCGTCCCGCAGCAGGCCGCCGTCGGGCAGCACGGTGAGGCCGACGGGCGCGTGCCCGTGCACGGGGGTCGACGACGCGACCCAGTCCTCGGGCTCGTGGCTCGCGACGCGACCGGTCCCCCGGAACTCCACGATCTGCCGCCCGCCCTCGTAGAAGCGGTCGGCGGGCTGGTTGGCGGGCAGGGTGATGGGCCTCATGCGACTCCTTCGCGGGTGGGCCCGACGGCGATCCGCACGCCGGTGCGCCAGGTCTCGCCCGGCTCGAGCACGGGCGCGCCGGCGTGGGGCAGGTCGCGCTCGGGTCCGAAGAGCGGGGCGTTGCAGGGCTCGACGCCGAGCACGTACGCGCCGCGCGCCGGCCAGCTCCACGTGCACAGCCGCGGCAGGGTCGCCCCGGTCCAGGTGACGACGACGTCGGGGTGCTGCGCGTCGCCGACGAGCGTCGCGCGCGCGGCACGTACGCGGTGCTCGGCGACCACGGGCGCCAGCCCGGGCGCAGGCGCGGGCGTGACGAGCGGGTCGCGCCCGGCCGGCAGGGGCTCGCGCACGACGGCGTCGTCGGCGTCGAGCTCGAGGCGCGCGCCCGGGCGGACGAGCGGGGCGCCGAGGTTGACGTGGTAGAGCAGCGGGACGCCGACGGGCTCGTCGCCCACGTTCCGGACGACGTCGGCCACCTCGACCGCCGCGGTGCCCGTGGACGCGACGACCTCGCGCTCGACGACGACCCGCGGCCCGTCGAAGGTGGTGTGCGCTACGAGGCCGCTGACGCGCACCTCCACGCGGCCGTCGACCACCCGCCGCGACCAGTGCACGTCCGTCGCGGGCGTGAGGTGGTGCGTCCCGTGCTGCCCCGAGGTGCCGCGCGGCGGCCCGATGTTGTCCGGGCCGCACGTCGCGAGCAGGCCGCCCAGGAAGCGCTGCTCCCAGCCGTGCCCCGGACCCGGGTCGACCGGGTGCATCGAGCGCCACGCGAGGGGCGTGGACCCCCACCACGCCGCGCCGAGGTCGAGCCCGCGGTCGGGCAGGACGTCGAACGTGAGGCCGCCGGCGAGCCGGACGGCGATCGCGCGACGCCCGTCGGTGCGCGTCACCTCGTCGACCACGGCGAGCGCCTCGGGCAGCGGCACGCGGCCGTCGTCGAGCAGGTCCGCCCAGCCGGCGTACCGGCTCGTGCCAGGTCCGCTCACGCCGCGTCCTCGACACCGCGGCCGCGGTCGAGGGCGGCGAGGAAGCCGCCGACGAAGGTGTCGCCGAGCCCGATCGTCGTCGGCGCGGGGACCGCGGTGAGGTCGAGCGCGGGCACGGCCGTCGCGTCGGGCCCGAGCAGCCGGGCGATCGCGTCGGCGAGCGCCGTCGCGCCGGGGCCGGGGGCCATCGCCGCGGTGGCGGCGTAGTCCTCCGCGGTGAACCCGTCGCCGAGCCGGTAGCGCGTGCTCGCCATGACGATGCCTCCGCGGAGCGCCGGGCGGAGCGCCGTCGCCCGCTCCCCCACGGCGAGCGCCCAGTGCTGGGTGTGGACGACCAGGGTCGGCGCCGGGACGAGGCGACGCAGCTCGGTCACGGCCCCGGCGACCGCGTCCGCGTCGAGCAGGTCGACGCGCCGCCCGAGGTACGCCTGCATCTCGTCCTCGTTGAGGCTGTAGACGTCGACGACGCCGGCCATCTCGTCGCGGACGCGCAGGCTGAGCGCGGGCACGTGGAAGCCTGCGTCCTCGAACATCACGAGCGCGCCGTCGGGCAGCGAGCGCATGGCCCGGCGCACCGTCGCGAGGCGGTCGTCGAGCGTGGCCGGGTCCTGGATGACGTTGAACGACGAGAGGAGGAAGACGTCGGCCGAGGCCAGGGCGTCGGGCAGGTCGTCGGCGATCCGCAGCTCGCGGTGCGGCGGGTCGTTGGCGTAGATGATCCGGTTGGGCCGCGGGGCGACGATCTCGACGTCGCCCAGCCGCACCCGGGCGCCCGCGGGGTACTGGACGATGAGGTGCGGGTCGAGCGTGTCCTCGCGGGCGCTCGAGACGTAGGCGACCGCGGTGGGCAGCAGCCGGCGCACGTGGTCGTCCATCGAGACGAGGTGCAGCGTGCTCGGGACGCCCAGCACGTCCATCGCGATCGCCGCGCGCACGCACGTCCCGCCCAGGGTGACCGCCGTCTCGAACCGCGTCGCGACCGCCGCGACGATGTCGGAGGAGGCGACGAAGCGCTCTCCCCCGACACCGTCGCGCACGAACGCGAGCAGGCTCCGCACGAGGTCGCGGACCGAGTCGACCGGGGCGTCGAGGTCGAGGTCGTCGGCCCCCACGCCGTGCTCGGCGGCGAGCCGCTCGAGCACGGCGGGGTCCCACCGGATCTCGTAGTCGACCGTCCCACCCATGCCCAGCACGAACCTCGTGCCCATCGACGTCTGCTCCCTCGCGTGCGTGCGTGCGGCGTGCGTGCGGCCGTCAGTACAGGTCGGCCTTGCCGGCGGCGTCGAAGAGGTGGATCTTCTGCGCCGCGACCTCCTGCATCGCCGCGATCGCGGGCGGCTGGATGAGCAGGGGCTCGCGCAGCGTGGTGTCCGCGAGGACCTCGCGCATCTTGTCGTGGTACGCGACCTTGATGTCGCTCGAGATGTTGATCTTGTTGACGCCGAGCTTGACCGCCTGGCCGATCTCGTCGTCCGGGTTGCCCGAGCCGCCGTGCAGCACCAGCGGGATCGGCAGCAGCTCCTTGATCTCGCGCAGCAGGTCGAGCTTGAGCTCGGGCTTCATGTGCTTGGGGTAGAGCCCGTGGGCGGTGCCGATCGCGACGGCGAGGCTGTCGATGCCCGTGCGCTCGACGTACTCCACCGCCTGCTGCGGGTCGGTGTAGGTGATCGCCGAGACCGCCACGCCCTCCTCGGCCTGCTCGTCGAGCTTGCCGATGGTGCCCAGCTCGCCCTCGACCGAGACGCCGACGGCGTGCGCGGTGTCGACGACCTTCTTCGTCACCGCGACGTTGTCCTCGAACGGCTGCATGGAGGCGTCGATCATCGCCGACGTGAAGCCGTACTGGATCGCCTCGAGCACCTGCTCGTAGGAGCCGCCGTGGTCCCAGTGGATCACGACCGGCACCGACGACCGGTGGGCCCGCTGGATGAGGGCGGGGAGCGCGTCGCGCCCGAGGTGGGCGACCTCGTCGGGGTGGATGGCGATCATCAGGGGGGCGCGCAGCTTCTCGCTGATCTCGAAGATGCCCTGGGCCATCGCCCAGTCGCTGATGTTGAACGCGGGGACGGCGAAGGAGTTCTCGTTCGCGACCGCCAGCAGGTTCTTGCCACTCGTGAGCATGGTGAAGTCTTCTCTCTGTACGTCTGCGGGTGCTTCTTCGGTACGTTTCGGAACGGATTCAGATCTTGACGGCGCCGGCAGTCATCCCCCCGATGAAATATCTCTGGAAGAAGAGGAACAGCAGCAGCACCGGGACGCACCCGAGAATGCTCATCGCCATCATCTCGTTCCATTCGTACGAGTGCTGGCCCATGAGCAGCTGGATGCCGATCGGCACGGTGCGCATGTCCTCGGTCCGGGTCAGCGTCAGCGCGAAGAGGAACTCGTTCCACGCGATCATGAACGTGTAGACGCCCACGGAGACCAGGCCGGGCACGGAGATCGGGACGAGGATGCGCCACAGGGCCGTCATGGGGCCTGCGCCGTCGACCTTGACGGCCTCGTCGAGCTCCTTGGGAAGGGTGTTGAAGTAGCCCGTCATCATGATGATCGCGTAGGGCAGCGTGAACACCATGTAGGTGAGGATCAGGCCCTGGTAGGTGTTGTAGAGACGCAGCCCGACCATGAGCCCGAAGTAGGGGATGAGGAGCGTGATCGGCGGCACCGCCTGCACGGACACGACGACGACGTTGATGATCCGCTTCCCGCGGAACTCGTAGCGGCTGAACGCGTACGCCGCGTGCACCGCCACGACGAGCGTCAGGAGCGTCACCGAGAGGGCGACCACGTAGCTGTTCGCGAAGAAGCGCAGCTTCACCGGGTCGGTGAGGATCGTCGTGTACGCGTCGAAGGAGAATCCCGGCGTGACGAGCCTCGGCGGGAACGCGAAGATCTCGGAGTTGCTCTTGAAGGAGCTCGCGAGCATCCACAGCACGGGCAGCGCCGAGAAGCAGCCGCCCAGGAAGAGCGTGACGATCAGCGCGACCTTCTTCCCGGTGTGCTTCGGCGGGACGCGCGTCGGTGCGGGCTCGGCGATGATCGCGGGGTCGGCGAGAGCGGTCATGGTCAGTCCCTCGACTTCTGGTGCCGGACGTAGAAGAACGCGAGCACCATCGACATGAGGAGCACCAGCACCGCGGCGGCGGAGGCGACCGAGAAGTCGTAGCGGGTGAACGCGAGCTTGTACGTGAAGGTGGACAGGACCTCGGTCGCGTCGATCGGGCCGCCGCCGGTCGTCATCCAGATGAGCGCGAACTGCTGCGTCGTCCAGATGAAGTCCAGCAGGGCCATCGAGATGATGATCGGCTTGAGCTGCGGGAGGGTGACGTGGCGGAACTGCTTCCACGCGCCGGCGCCGTCGACGCGGGCGGCCTCGTAGAGCTCGCGCGGGATGCCCTGCAGGCCGGCGAGCAGCGAGATCATGAAGAACGGGTAGCCGGACCAGATGTTGATGAAGGTCACGGCCGCGAGGGCGGTGGACGGGCTCGCGAGCCACTCCGTCGAGCCGTCCGTGAGGCCGACGGCGCCGAGCACGTAGTTGACGACGCCGTTCGGGCTGAGCAGCAGGCGCCAGAGCACCGCGACGATCGCGACCGTGAAGAGCCACGGCAGGATGTAGATGACGCGGAAGAGGCCCTTGATGCGGTCGCCCAGGAGGGGCGAGTTGAGCATGAGCGCGAAGCCGAGGCCGATCCCGAAGTGCACGACCACCGACGTCAGCGTGAAGACGAGCGTGTTCCGCACCGCGGTGACGAACACCGGGTCGGTAAGGACCTCGACGTAGTTCTCGAAGCCGATGAACGCCGGGTTCTTGTTCGTGATCACGCCGTCGAGCAGCGAGTAGCTGATCACCATGATGATCGGCGTCACCATGAGGATGACGAGCAGGACGCCGGTGGGGGTGAGGAACCCGTAGGGCGTCAGCCGCCGCTTGAGCTGCGACACCTTCCGGGCGCGGGCGCCGTCGTCGTCCGCGGGCCGGGGCTGCGGCGCCCGGTGCACGCGCGGCGGCGGGCTGGTGAGCTGGGACATGAGGGTCTCTCTTCGCTGGCTGGTGGCGCCGGGGCGGGCTCGTCGCGCGAGGCCCGCACCCGGCACCACCCGGGGTCGAGGACGCAGGCCTAGAACTCGCTCTCCCACTTCTCCTGCGCCGCGGCGAGCGCGTCGTCCATCGACTGCTGGCCGTCGAGGGCCCGCTGGAACTCCTCGCCGAAGTCGCGCATGAGCTGCTCGGCGACGGGGAGACCGGTGAACTCGTTGGCCGGGAAGCCCGACTGGTAGATCTCGAAGGCGGTGCCGAAGAGCTCGTCCTCCTCGACGAAGTCCGGCACCGAGCCGACGTTGCCCGGGAACGCGTTGGCGATCGAGGACAGCTCGCTGTTGACCTCCTCGCTCATGAGGAACTCGACGAGCTTGAAGGCCTCCTCCTTGTGCTCCGAGTTCTCGGCCACGCCGATGCCCCACGACGCGTAGGGGATGCCGCGCTCGCCGTCGTACCCGTCCTCGGCCGGGATCGCGGAGATGCTGAAGTCGAGGTCGGGGTTGGACTCGCGGATGAGGTTCACGTGCGCGAGGGAGTCGATCATCATGCCCACGCGGCCGTTGGTGAACTCCTCGACCTTGTCCTGCTCCTTCATGGTGAAGGCCCCGGGCGCGATGACGCCGTCGTCCCACATGCCCTGGATGAACTCGGTCGCGCTCGAGACGTCCTCGTTGTCGACGAGGGCCGGCTGGCCCTCCTCGAGCATCGAGCCGCCCGAGGCCCAGACCCACGACATGACGTCGTTCTGGATGCCGTTGGGCGCCTCGAGCGACAGCGGCAGGATCCAGCCGTACGTCTCGCCCGAGGTCACGGCCGACGCCGCCTCGGCGAACTCCGTCCGCGTCTCCGGCGGGGCGGTGACGCCCGCCTCGGCGAGCAGCGCGTCGTTGGTGAACATCGGGTAGACGAAGTTGACGACGGGGATCATGTACGTCGCGTCGTCGACCTGGACCTGGCTCGCGAGCTCGCTGTCGTCGTAGCCGACCTCGTCCATGAGGGCCGTGAGGTCGGCGATCGCGCCCTGCTGGGCGAAGTCGCTCACCCACGCGCCGTCGAGGCCGACGACGTCGGACATGGTGCCGGCAGCGGCACCGGCCACGACCTGCTCCTTGGTCGAGGCGTAGGGCCCGGAGAGCAGCTCGACGGTGATGCCGGGGTTCTCCTCCTCGAACCGGTCCATCAGCTCGCGGAAGGCACCGTCCGGGAGCTCCGGCTCCCACCACTGCGAGAACTCGAGGGTGACCTCGCCACCCTCGGCGGTGTCGCCACCCGTGGCGTCCCCGGCGTCCTGTGCCCCCGAGCAGCCGGTCAGTGCGAGTGCTGCAGCTCCGGTGACGGCGACGAAGCGTCCGACGTAAGCGCCCTTGCTCATGACTCTCCTTCTGGGCTCTGCCGCTTCCTGCGCTTCGCTGCGCACTCTTGCGGGTTTCTGCAACCTAATCCGGGAATCGAGCGGTGTCAACGCCCTCTCAGCACCCGGTGCGACCCGCAGCGCGCACAGTCGCCGCCACCGATCCGAGATGGCCGATGCGGTTTCTTGCATGAAGTCGCATCGTCGGCTTCACTTCTCGCATGTCCACGACGATCGACGGGTCCGCGCGCCGCCTGCCGGCCGGCCGCAAGGCCGAGCTCGCGGCGTACGTCGCCGACTCCGGCCAGGTGACGGTCGCCCACCTCGCCGAGCGGTTCGACGTGTCGCCCGACACGATCCGGCGCGACCTCGACCAGCTCGACGCCGAGGGCGTGCTCATCCGCACGCACGGGGGCGCCATCAGCCCGCAGGCCGTGCCACGGCCCGACACGGGCGTCGACGTCCGGCTGCGCATGCAGACGCAGGCGAAGGACCAGATCGGTGCGCTCGCCGCGACCCTCGTCCCGGACGGCGCCGCCATCATGATCAACGCGGGCACGACGACGCTCGCCACGGCCCGTCACCTCGCCGAGCACCGCGACCTCACGATCGCGACGAACTCGCTCCGTCTCGCGACCGAGCTCAGCCCGGCGGCGTTCCGCGACCTCTACGTGTTCGGCGGCGTGGTCCGCGTCAGCGCGCAGGGCACGGTCGGGGCGGTCGCCTTCCCGGTGCAGAGCGGCGCGGACCGCGAGATCCGCTGCGACCTCGCGCTCATCGGCGTCGGCGCCGTCTCGGCGGACGCGGGGTACTCGACGAGCAACCTCGGCGAGGCGGCGATGATGCGCGAGATGATGGACCGCTCCACGCGCGTCGCCGTGCTCGCCGACTCGACCAAGTTCGGGCGGCGGCTCTTCGCGCAGATCGCGGAGCTGGGCCGTGCGGACTACCTCGTGACCGATGCCGCGCCACCCGCGGACCTCGCCGAGGCGCTGCGCGCGGCCGACGTCGAGGTCCTCACGCCCGAGCCCTGACCCCGGCCCGCTGGCGGCCCGCGGACCGCGCGGGGAGCATCGCGGCATGACTCCTGCCCCGCACGACCCTGACGTGCGCGACCACGACGTCGTCGTCCTGGGTGCCACCGGGTTCGTCGGCGCCCTCACCGCCGAGCACCTCGCGCGACACGCACCGGCGGGCACCCGGGTCGCGCTCGCGGGGCGCTCGCGCGACCGCCTCGAGCGGGTGCGCGCCGGCCTGCCCGGGCGGGCTCACGACTGGCCCCTGCTGGTCGCCGACGTCGACGACGCCGCCTCGCTCGCCGCCCTCGCCGGCTCGACGCGCGTCGTCGTGACCACGGTCGGTCCCTACCTGCGCCACGGGCTGCCCGTGGTGGCGGCCTGCGCGCGGGCCGGCACGCACTACGCCGACCTCACAGGCGAGGTGCCCTTCATCCGGGCGGCGATCGACGGGTACGACGCCGTCGCGCGTGCGAGCGGCGCGCGACTCGTGCACGCGTGCGGCTACGACTCCGTGCCGTCCGACCTCGGCGTCCTCACCCTGCACCGACGCGTCGCGGCGGACGGCGCCGGCACCCTCGAGCGCATCCTCACCGTCGCCCGCGCCCGCGGCGGGGTGAGCGGCGGCACGGTCGCGTCCGTGCGCGGGATCGTCGAGCTCGCCGCGCGCGACCCCGCGGCACGCCGGCTCCTCGCCGACCCGTACGCGCTCTCCCCCGACCGCGACGCTGAACCGGCCGCGCCCCAGCCCCCGAGCGCGACGCCCCCCGCACGGCTGTCCGACGGCGCCTGGGTCGCGCCCTTCCCCATGGCGTCGGTGAACTCGCGGGTCGTGCGGCGCTCGAACGCCCTCCTGGGCTGGGCGTACGGGCGCGGCCTGCGCTACGCCGAGGCGAGCGCCACCGGACGCGGTGCGCGCGGCGCGCTCACCGCCGTCGGGCTCGCCGCGGGGCTCGGGCTCGGGGCCGCGGCCCTCGCCCTGCCGCCGGCCCGCGCGCTGCTCGACCGGCTGCTGCCGGCGCCGGGCACCGGGCCGGACGAGCGGACCCGCGCCGAGGGCTGGTTCCGGATGGAGCTCCGCGCGACGACGTCGTCGGGGCGGCGCTACGCGGCCGTCGCCGCAGGCCCGGGCGACCCGGGGTATGCCGCGACCGCCGTCATGCTCGGCGAGGCAGCCCTGGCCCTCGCGCTCGACGGCGACCGGCTCCCGGACCGCGCCGGCTCCCTCACCCCGGCCACCGGCGTCGGCGACGTGCTCGTGGAGCGCCTCCGCGCGGCCGGCCACAGGTACGACGCCACTTCCGGTCCCGTCGGGCCCGAAGGTCCTAACGCTACGGATGCGTAGCGTTAGGATCGAGGCATGGACCCGAGCCAGCGCCCCGCCGTCGAGGCGGCCCACCCACCGAAGCGCGCCTACGTCGTCGTCAACCGCGTGATGCGGTGGCTGCTCTCGTCGCCGCGCCGCGCGTCCCGCATCGGCCGGGCGCTCCTGCTGCTCCACGTCACGGGCCGCCAGTCCGGTCGCGCGCTGACGTTCCCCGTCGCGTACCGCCGCGAGGACGACGGCCGCCTGCTCGTGCTCACGAGCTCCCGGTGGCGGCACAACCTCCGCGGCCGCCCGGACGTCGAGGTGACCCTGCTCGGCGTCCGGCGCCCGGCCCGGGCGGAGCTGGTCGAGGACCCGGACACGGTCGCGCGGGTGTACCGGGCGCTCATCGAGGCCGAGCGGCACCGCCGGGCGGGCCGCCGGATGGGGATCCGCCTCACCGTCGACCGGGTGCCGACGCTCGAGGAGCTCGCCGACGCCGCCGTGCGTGACGGCCTGGCCGTCGTCCGCCTCGACGTGACGGCAGCACCGTGACGCGCGGCCCGGTGCTCGTCACCGGCGCGAGCGGGAACGTCGGCGGCGCCGTGGTCCGGTCCCTGGCGGCGGCGGGCGTGCCCGTCCGCGCCGCCGGCACCGACCCTGAGCGCCTGCGCGCCGCGTTCGGCGACGTCGCACGCGTGCGGCTCGACCTGCACGACCCGAGCACGTTCGACGACGCGCTGTCCGGGGCGTCGGCCCTGTTCCTCGTCCGGCCGCCGGCGATCACGCGCGTCGGTCCGACGCTCAACGCACTCGTCGACGCCGCGCAGCGGCACGGCGTCGAGCACGTCGTCTTCGCCTCGGTCACGGGCGCCGACACCAACCGGGTCGTCCCCCACCACCGGGTCGAGGCACGCCTGCGCCGGCTCGACGGCTCGGGCACGTCGTGGACGATCCTGCGGCCCGGGTTCTTCGCCCAGAACCTCGCGGACGCCTACCGGGCGGACATCGTCGAGGACTCGCGCCTCTACCTGCCGGCCGGCGCCGGGCGGGCGGCCTTCGTCGACGTTCGGGACCTCGGCGACGTCGCCGCCGTCGTGCTCGCCGAGCCGGCGGCGCACCGCGGCGCGGGGTACACCCTCACGGGACCGCGCGCGGTCGGGTTCGACGAGGTCGCCGAGATCCTCACGCGGCAGCTCGGCCGGCCGGTGCGCTACGAGCCCGCGAGCGTCGTCGGCTACGCCCGTCACCTGCGCGGGCGCGGTCTCCCGGCGCCGCAGGTCCTCGTCCAGACCGTGCTGCACACGGGGCTGCGCCGGGGCCAGGCCGAGGCCGTGGACCCGACCGTCCAGCAGCTCCTCGGTCGACCGGCACGCGACCTCGTGGACTACGTCCGCGACCACCTCGACCGCTGGGCGGTCCGGTGACCGCCGGCCTGCACCCCCGCGTCGCGCGCAGCCGTGCGCGGGCGCTGACGGCGGCGCTCGAGCTCCTCGTCGAGCGCGGCATCGCCGGCACGACGATCGAGGCCGTCGCCGACCGTTCGGGGGTCGCCAAGACCACCATCTACCGACAGTGGCCCGGGCAGGCCGCGCTGGTGCAGGACGCGTTCGACAGCCTCCTCCAGCCGCCCGACGCCCCCGACACCGGGAGCGTCCGCGGCGACCTGCTGCTGCTCGTCGGCGGCCTGGCCGACGCGTTGTCCTCCTCGCCCGCCGCGCGTCTCATGCCCGCCCTGATCGACGCCGCCGAGCGCGACGCCGACTTCGCCGAGCTCCACCGGCGGCAGGCGGCCCGCCGGCACGCCCCGGTGCTGCGGGTGCTCGAACGCGCGGTGCGGCGTGGGGAGCTGGCGAAGGACGCCGACCTCGGCCTCCTGCTCGACCTGCTGAGCGGCCCCCTGTTCTACCGCCGGATGGTCTCCGGCGGGCCGCTCGACCGCGCGTACGCCGAGCGCGTGGTCGACCACGTCCTCGGGCGGGCCAGGAACCCCTGACCCGCCCGAGGAGCACGGGTCAGGCGCCGGGCACCGACCACCACTGGGCGCTGTTGTTGAAGCAGTCCCAGAGCTGGATGCGGTTGCCGTTGACCGCCTGGTTGCTCGGGTTGTCCAGGCAGCGGTTCGACGCGGGGTTGCGGTACGCGTTCCCCTGACGCACCCAGGTCTGGTTCGACTGGCCCGGGTTGCAGTCCCAGATCTGGAGCTTCGAGCCGTTGGCCGTGCCCCACTCCGCGACGTCGAGGCACTTGCCGAGCGCGCGCAGCGTGCCGTCGGAGCCGAAGGTCCACCGCTGCGCCGCCGTGCCGTTGCAGTCCCAGAGCTGGACGGCGGTGCCGTTGGCGCTGTTCCCGCCCGAGACGTCGAGGCACTTGCCGGACACGCCGGCCCGGACCGCGCCCGTCCCCGTCGCAGGGCCGGTGCCGCCGCCCGAGAAGGGCGTGAGGTCGATGCGCGCGCTGCGCGGGTCGCCGTCGTGCACGAGGGACTCGAACGCGCCGACGTCGTCGAACGCGAACGCGTACGCGCGCCCGTCGGTCATGGCCGCGTGGATGACGCGTCCGTACAGGTTGGGCGGGCTGCTCCGGTAGAACTGCGACGCGTCGAGCACGGGCTCGGTGCTGCTCGCGCCAAGGGTGCCGCGGAACAGCGCGGCGCACAGCGTGCGCGCGATCGGGCCGACCACCTGGTCGTTGGGCGCGTGCAGCGCGCCGTCACAGCCCCACACGTCCGACGACGACGGTCGCTGGAAGGCCGCGACCTCGCGCCCGGACGCGTCCGTGAACCGCATCGTCGTGCCGGACGTGCGGCCCGTGTAGCGGATCTCGGGACGGTCGCCGAAGGGCTGCACCGTGAGCGTGCGCGTCGTGTAGGCGTTCCACGCCGACGCGATGTAGCCGTCGAGGTACGTCGCGCTGAGCAGACCCGCGCTCGCCGCCTTGCCGGGCGCGAGCACGCGCAGCACCGTGCCGTCGGCGCGCGTGACGACGCTGCGGGCCCAGTCGGGGTTCGCGCGCAGCGCGTCGATGATCTGCTGACGGCCGTTCGCCACGAGCGTCCCGGTCGTGCGCGTCGCGCCCGAGGCGCCGGTGACGCTCACCGCGTGCGGCACCGCGAACATGTCGACCTGCGAGCTGTTGAGCCACAGGCCGGCGTCGTTGTAGGTGAGCTCGCTCCAGTCGAAGAGGATGTCGCGCGTCGGGTCGCCCCCGGCCCACGGCGCGGGCTGGACGAGGCCGTCGGGCGTGAGCGAGAAGGGCAGCTTCTGCCCGAACGAGAAGTAGATGCGGCCGGAGAAGCCGCGCGGGACCTGCACGGTCACGGCCCCGCCGTTCGACGGCCCCGCGATCGCGCTGTCCGGCGCGGGCGACGGCGGGTTGGACCCGGCGGGCCACGGGCGGAACGTGCCGCCCGCGTCGACCCAGCCGAGCCGCCCGGTCGCGAGGTCGGTGCCGAGCACGTGGACGAACACCTGCTCGCCCCGGCCCGACTGGTTCGCGATCGTGATGGGCAGCCGGTCCGGCCCGATCGCCGCCGCCGGTGACGCGACGGTGGCGCCCACGGCGCACAGCCCCCCGACCACCAACGCGCTGAGCCACTTCCGTAGCAGACGCATCCTCGTCCCTTCGCCAGGCGGTACCGCGCGCGGTGGGCGCACGGGGCGCGCGTCGCTGCGCGCCGGACACGGCCTGCCCGGCTGCCGGACGACGTCGTCCGGCGGGCGCGCGGGCACGACCCGCGCGGGGCGGGACCAGCCGTGTCGCCGCCATGCTGACACGTGTCAACCGCACCGGGTCAAGGCCGCCGGACCGATCTACGGGGCATCCCGTAGGTCGCGGACCGGCCGGCGCGCCACAGGCGCCCGCCTTCCCCGACGGGACGTGCGGCGCACGGGACCGACGGGACGGACGGACGCCCGGACCGGCCGCCGGCAGTCGTCACGCGTCACTCCAGCACCGTGCGCCGCACGTCCGGGACCACGCCGTCCGGCGTGCGCGTCAGGCGGCCAGGTCCCGCGAGATCCCGACCGGCACGCTCCCCCGCGGGCGCGGCGCGTGGACGCTCGCGTCGTCCGGCACGCGGCTGTCGGGCGCGACGACGGCTCCCGCCGCGATGGTCACCCGCGCGCCGACGGTGGCCCGGTCGCCGACCCGCGCGCCCGCGCCGACGACGGCGTCCCGCCCCACGTGCACCCCGGCACCGAGCTGCGCGCGCCGTCCGACGACAGCCCCGCGCTCGACCCAGCACCGGGACCCGACGCTCGCGCCGTCCAGCACGCGCGCGCCCGGGTCCACCCAGGCGTCCGCGCCGAGGCGCGCGTCCTCGGCGACCTCGGCCGCCACGGCGACGACGGCGCCGCCGTCCTGCCGCCGGTACCGCACCAGGCGGCCGGCCTCGTCCTCGAACTCCTCGATCCGCTTCATCTGCTTCATCGCTCTCATCTCCACGGACATAACGACCGGGAGACGTGGGATGTTCCGTGGGCAGGACCCGCGAGAGCGCCTCAGCCGACGCCCCGCAGGTCCAGCAGGTGCTGCCGGAAGAAGGCGGCGAGCTCGTCCGTCGCGCCGAGCGGGAAGACGCCCGCGACGTACTGGTCGGGCCGCACGACGACCACGCACCCCGCGCGGTCGACGCCGCGCGCCTCGAAGACGTCGTCCGCCGGGTCGGCCGCGAAGACCTTCCCGTAGTCCAGGAGCTCGAACGGACCGGTCAGCGGTAGGAACAGCCGGGGCACCGTCCCGAGGTCGACGTCGGCGTGCGGCTGCTGGAGCACCAGCTTGACGTCGAGGACGGCATCGAGCGCCTCGCCGTCGCGCCGGTGCGCGGTGACCGGCGAGTCCCGGGCGTCGGTCATCCACGCCGCCCAGCGCGCGAGGGCCGAGCCCTCCCCGGGCGCGCCCGCGTCGGCGAACGCGTACACGCGCCAGCGGCCGTCGGCGCGGTGCTGGTGACCCAGGTGCAGCGGGTTCGCGTCCGCGACGCGCACCACGGGGGCCGAGCGGAACCGCTTGCCGACCGGGAAGCCCGTGGCCAGCGCCTGGTGCGCGGGCCCGGCCACGATCATCGACGGCGCGTACTGCGTCATGAAGCCGAAGAGGAACTCCGTCGTGCGTACGTAGTACGCCGCGACCTCGGCCGGGTCGGCGAGCTCGCCCGGCTTCTTCGCCATGAGCGTCGACCACTCCTTGTCGAAGTCGATGAGCGCCTGCGCGACGACCTGACGCTCGGCCGAGTACGTCTCGAGCAGCGCCTCCGGGCTGCGGCCCGTGAGCACGTAGCCGAGCTTCCAGGCCAGGTTGAAGCCGTCCTGCATCGAGACGTTCATGCCCTGGCCGGCCTTGGCGCTGTGCGTGTGGCAGGCGTCGCCCGCGATGAACACGCGCGGGTGCCGGGTGCCGGCCTCCCCGACCGGGACGTCGTCGAACCGGTCCGTCAGGCGGTGGGCGACCTCGTAGACGCTGTGCCAGGCGACCTCGCGCACGTCGAGCGTGTAGGGCTGCAGGATCGCGTTCGCCCGCGCCACGATCTGGTCGATCGTCGTGGCGCGCACGGCGTGGTGGTTGTCCGGGTCCACCTCGCCGAGGTCGACGTACATCCGGAACAGGTGGCCGCCCTCGCGCGGGATGAGGAGGATGTTGCCGCCCGCGCCGGACTGGATCGCGCACTTGAGCCGGATGTCGGGAAAGTCCGTCACGGCGAGGACGTCCATGACGCCCCAGGCGTGGAACGCCTGGTCGCCGCGCATGGTGCAGCCGATCGACGCGCGCACCGCGCTCCGGGCGCCGTCGGCCCCGAGCACGTAGCGCGCGCGGACGACGCGCTCCTCGCCCGCGCGCTCCCCCGCGGTCCGGCGCAGCGTCACGGCGACCGGGCGGTCGTCGTCGTCCCGGCGCTCGAGGCCCACGAGCTCGTAGCCGTAGTCGGGCGCCATGCGGCTGGGCGAGTGCGCCATGAACTCGGCGAAGTAGTCGAGCACGCGGGCCTGGTTGACGATGAGGTGCGGGAACTCGCTGATGCCCGACGGGTCGTCGGGCGGACGCTCGCCCCGGACGATCCGCGAGGGGTCGTCCGGGTCGGGGTGCCAGAAGCACATCTCGGTGATGCGGTAGGCCTCCTCGGCGATCCGCCCCGCGAAGCCGAACGCCTGGAACGTCTCGACGCTGCGCGCCTGGATCCCGTCGGCCTGCCCGACGGCGAGCCGCCCCTCGCGGCGGTCGACGATGCGCGTCGTCAGCGTCGGGAACTGCGCCAGCTGCGCGGCCGCGATCATCCCGGCCGGCCCGGCGCCGACGATCAGGACGTCGACCTCGTCGGGGAGCTCCTCGGGACGGTCCAGGCCCACGCCTGCCGCGGGCTCGACGCGGGGGTCGCCCGAGACGTAGCCGTGGTGGTGGAACTGCATGCGACCGACTCCCCTGACGCCGCTGTCGAGGTGGACGGATCGTATATGATCACACCGCGCAGGAGCAACGACGCCCCTGCGGTCGTCCCCCGGGAGTCGCCCGTGCCCACGGTCTCCGCGCACGTCGCCGTCACGCTCGCCGACCACGTCGACCACGTGTTCGGCGTCATGGGCAACGGCAACGCCTTCTTCCTCGACGCGCTCGGGCGCCGCACGAGCGCGCGCTTCACGGCCGTCCGGCACGAGGCCGGCGCGGTCGCGGCCGCGGACACCTTCCACCGCGCCTCGGGACGCCTCGCCGCCGCGACGACGACGTACGGCGCCGGCTTCACCAACACGCTGACCGCGCTGGCCGAGGCCGTGCAGGCGCACGTGCCGCTGGTCCTCGTGGTGGGCGACGAGCCGACGTCGGGCCCGCGCCCGTGGGACGTCGACCAGATCGCCATGGCGTCCGCGGTCGGGGCGCGGACGTACACCGTCGGGCGCGCCGACGCCGCGGCCACGACCGTCATCGCCGTCGAGCACGCGCTGACCTACCGCGTGCCCACGGTGCTCGCGATCCCCTACGACGTCGCCACGCTCGACGCCGGCCCCGTGCCCGCGACCCTCGCGCCGCACCTGCCCGCGCCGCTCGCGCCGCACGGGCCGTTCGCGGCGGGCATGGTGCGGGAGGTCGCGGCGGCCCTCGCGGGCGCACGGCGCCCGCTGCTCCTCGCCGGGCGCGGCGCGTGGGTCGCGGGCGCGGGCAAGGTCCTCGGTGCGCTCGCCGACACGACCGGCGCGCTCACGGCGACGACGGCGCTCGGCCGCGGCGTGTTCGCGCGGCCCGAGGTCGACCTGGGCGTCGCGGGCGGGTTCGGCGCGCCGGGCGCGATGGCGCTGGTGCGCGAGGCCGACGTCGCCCTCGTCGTCGGGGCGTCGCTCAACCAGTTCACGATGCGGTTCGGCGAGCTCTTCGCGCCGGGCACGCGCGTCCTGCAGGTCGACGTCGCGCCCGCCGCGACCCACCCGCACGTCGGCGGGTACGTGCGCGGCGACGCCGCCGTGGTGGTGGAGGCCGTGCTCGACGAGCTCGCACGCGCGGGCGCGACGCCGAGCGCGTGGCCCGAGCAGGTCGACGTCGCGTCCGCCCGCCGGCACCACCCCGGCGACGGCGTCGCTCCCGACGGACGCCTGGACCCGCGCACCGCCGCCGCGCGCCTCGCGGAGCTGCTGCCCGAGGACCGCGTCGTCGTCTCCGACGGCGGCCACTTCCTCGGCTGGTCGAACATGTACTGGCCGGTCGCGTCGCCGGACCGCATGGTCACGGTCGGCACCGCGTTCCAGGCCATCGGCCTGGGACTGCCGAGCGTCGTGGGCGCCGCGCTCGCGCGCCCGGCCTCGACCGTCGTGCTCACGACCGGCGACGGCGGCGGCCTCATGGCGCTCGCCGACCTCGAGTCCGCCGTGCGCGTGGCGCGCGGGCGCGGGATCGCGGTCGTCTGGAACGACGGCGCGTACGGCGCCGAGCTGCACCGCTACGGCCGCCAGGGCCTCGCACGCGGGCCCATGCTCATCCCCGACGTCGACTTCGCGGGTCTCGCGGCCGCGCTGGGCGGCGAGGGCGTCGTCGTGCGCACCGTCGAGGACCTCGAGGCGCTCGCCACGTGGACCGCCCGACCCGTCGACGAGCGCCCCTTCCTCCTGCTCGACCTGCGGGTGTCGGGCGCCGTCGTCGCGCCCTTCTACGAGGAGATCGCGCGCCTCAGCGGCTGAGGCGCAGGCCGCGGCGATGCCGCACGCGCACCCATTCGTATACGATCCTGCCGACGCACGGGCGAGGGAGCTCATGACCGAGGACACGACCACCGACGGCGCGCCCACCGACGCCCGCGTCGCCGCCCTCCCCCGGCGGCCCGGCAAGGTCGTCGCCGTCCACGTCGCCTACGCGTCACGCGCCGACCAGCGCGGGCGCCGGCCCGAGCACCCGTCGTACTTCCTCAAGCCCACGAGCTCGCTCGCCGCGTCCGGCGGGACGGTCGAGCGGCCCGCGGGCACCGAGCTGCTCGCGTTCGAGGGCGAGGTCGCGCTCGTCATCGGCACGCCCGCGCGCCGCGTGCCGGTCGACCGGGCGTGGGACCACGTCGGCTGGATCACGGCCGCCAACGACCTCGGCCTGTACGACCTGCGCGCGGCCGACAAGGGCTCGAACCTGCGGTCCAAGGGCGGCGACGGGTTCACGCCCGTCGGGCCGCACCTGATCGACGCGCGGGCGGTCGACCCCGCCGCGCTCCGCGTGCGCGCCTGGGTCGACGGGGATCTGCGCCAGGAGGACACCACGGCCGGCCTGCTCTTCCCGCTCGCGCGGATCGTCGCCGACCTGTCCCAGCACCTCACGCTCGAGCCCGGCGACGTGATCCTCACCGGCACGCCGGCGGGCTCGTCCGTGGTCGTGCCCGGCCAGGTCGTCGAGGTCGAGGTCGACGCCCCGGGCGCTCCCGGCGCGCCCAGCAGCGGCCGGCTCGTCACCACCGTCACCCAGGGCGAGCACGCGTTCGACGCGGACCTCGGCGCGCTCCCGGCCGTCGACGACGTCCAGCGCGCGGACGCGTGGGGCTCGCGCGCGGCGGCGGGGCTCGACCCCGGGCCCGGGGCCGTGCCCGACCCGGAGCCCGACGACGGGCTCCGGCCCGAGCCGTTCCGCCTCACCCCCGCGCTGCGCGACAAGCTGCGCCGCGCTCCGGTCGCCGCGCTCAGCGCGCAGCTGCGCCGCCGCGGCCTCGACGACGTCACGGTCGACGGCGTCCACGCGATGCACCCGGGCACCACGCTCGTCGGCACGGCGCGCACGCTGCGCCTCGTGCCCTACCGCGCCGACCTCTTCGCGAGCCACGGCGGCGGGTACAACGCCCAGAAGCGCGCGTTCGACACGCTCGGCGAGGGCGAGGTCCTCGTCGTCGAGGCGCGCGGCGAGACGGGCGCGGCGACGCTCGGGGACGTGCTCGCGCTGCGCGCCCGCGCGCGCGGCGCGGCCGGCATCGTCACGGACGGGTGCGTGCGGGACCACGACGCGGTCGCCGCCGTCGGCCTGCCCGTGTACTCGCGCGGCGCGCACCCCGCCGTCGTCGGGCGCCGGCACGTGCCGTGGGAGACCGACGTGACGATCGCGTGCGGCGGGACGACCGTGCAGCCGGGCGACGTCGTCGTCGGGGACGCCGACGGCGTCGTCGTCATCCCGCCCGGCCTGGCCGAGGAGGTCGCCGACGCGGCGCTCGCGCAGGAGGCCGAGGACGCCTGGGTGGCCGAGCGGGTCGCCGCGGGGCACCCGGTCGAGGGGCTGTTCCCGATGGACGCGACGTGGCGCGCGCGGTACGACGCGTGGCGGGCGGGTCGCGCATGACGCACGCCGACCCCGCCACCAGCACCCCGACGGCCGAGCCGCGCAGCAAGTCCCAGCTCGCCCATGACTGGCTCCAGGAGCGCATCACGCGCCGCGAGTACGCGCCGGGCTACCGCCTGGTGCTCGCGACCATCGCGGACGAGCTCGGCATGAGCGTCGTGCCCGTCCGCGAGGCGATCCGGCGCCTCGAGGCGCAGGGCCTCGTGACGTTCGAGCGCAACGTCGGCGCGCACGTCGCGATGATCGACGACTCGCAGTACCGGCACAGCATGGAGACGCTCGCCGTCCTCGAGGGAGCGGCGACCGCCCTGGCCGCCCCGCACCTCACGACGGCCGACCTCGCCCGCGCGCGAGAGATCAACGCGCGCCTCGTCGCGAGCCTCGACGACTTCGACCCCCACACCTTCACGCGCCTCAACCAGGAGTTCCACGCGGTCCTGTTCGCGCCCTGCCCCAACCCGCGCGTGCTCGAGCTCGTCACCGCCGAGTGGACGCGGCTCGGCCGGCTGCGGGACTCGACGTTCGCGTTCGTCCCCGGCCGCGCGCAGGAGTCGGTGCGCGAGCACGAGGGCATCGTCGCGCTCCTCGAGGCCGGCGCACCCCTCGCCGAGGTCGAGCGCGCCGCGCGCGACCACCGCTCCGCGACCCTCACCGCCTACCTCGAGCACGAGCACCCGGGAGCCCACCCATGACCCCGCCCCTGACCGACGCACGGCCGCACGTGCCCGCCGACCTGCCCGACCACCTGCGCCACCACATCGGCGGCGAGGACGTCGACTCCCTCGACGGCTCGACCTTCGAGGTGCTCGACCCGACCACGGACCAGCCCTACCTGCGCACCGCCGCCGGGAAGGCGGCCGACGTCGACCGTGCCGTGGCCGCGGCGCGGCGCGCCTTCGACGAGGGGCCCTGGTCGCGCATGCTCGCGCGCGAGCGCTCGCGCGTGCTGCACCGCGTGGCCGACCTCGTCGAGTCGCGCGACGCTCGACTGGCCGAGCTCGAGAGCTTCGACTCGGGCCTGCCGATCACGCAGGCGCTCGGCCAGGCGCGCCGGGCCGCGGAGAACTTCCGCTTCTTCGCCGACCTCGTCGTCGCGCAGTCCGACGACGCCTTCAAGGTGCCTGGGCGTCAGCTCAACTACGTCAACCGCAAGCCCATCGGCGTCGCCGGGCTCATCACGCCGTGGAACACGCCGTTCATGCTCGAGTCCTGGAAGCTCGGGCCCGCGCTCGCGACGGGCAACACGGTCGTGCTCAAGCCGGCCGAGTTCACGCCCCTGTCGGCGTCGCTGTGGGCGGGCATCTTCGCCGAGGCGGGCCTGCCGCAGGGCGTGTTCAACCTGGTGCACGGCCTCGGCGAGGAGGCGGGCGACGCGCTCGTGCGGCACCCGGGCGTGCCGCTGATCTCCTTCACGGGCGAGAGCAGCACGGGGCAGGTGATCTTCGCCAACGCCGCGCCGCACCTCAAGGGCCTCTCGATGGAGCTCGGCGGCAAGTCCCCCGCCGTCGTCTTCGCCGACGCCGATCTCGCCGCCGCCGTCGACGCGACGATCTTCGGGGTGTTCTCGCTCAACGGCGAGCGCTGCACCGCGGGCAGCCGCATCCTCGTCGAGCGCTCGGTCTACGACGAGTTCGTCGAGCGCTTCGCCGCCCAGGCCGCACGCGTCGTCGTCGGGCCGCCGCACGAGAGGGCGACCGAGGTCGGCGCGCTCGTGCACCCGGAGCACTACGCCAAGGTCATGCGCTACATCGAGATCGGCCGGTCGGAGGCGCGGCTCGTCGCCGGCGGCGGGCGGCCCGACGGCCTGCCGACCGGCAGCTACGTCTCGCCCACCGTGTTCGTCGACGTGCCCCCGGACGCGCGGATCTTCCAGGAGGAGATCTTCGGGCCGGTCGTGGCCATCACGCCGTTCGACACCGACGAGGAGGCGCTCGCCCTGGCCAACGGCGTGCGGTACGGGCTCGCGGCCTACGTGTGGACCAACGACCTGCGGCGCGCGCACACGTTCTCCCAGGCCGTCGAGGCGGGCATGGTGTGGCTCAACAGCAACAACGTCCGCGACCTGCGCACGCCGTTCGGGGGCGTCAAGGCGTCGGGCCTCGGCCAAGAGGGCGGGTACCGCTCGATCGACTTCTACACGCACCAGCAGGCCGTCCACGTGACGCTCGCGCCCGGCCACCAGCCCACGTTCGGGAAGGGCGCGCGGTGAGCGCCGTCGTGCCGGGGCGCGTCCCGACGCCGTCGTCGCCGCCGCCCGACGTCGTCCGGTGCGCGTCCTTCGAGCTGGTCGTGACGGACCTCGCGGCGTCGCGGGCGTTCTACGTCGACGTGCTCGGGCTCGTGGTGACCGAGGAGGACGCCGAGACCATCCACCTGCGCACGCTCGAGGAGTTCATCCACCACAACCTCGTGCTGCGCCAGGGCCCGGTGGCCGCGCTCGCCGCGCTGTCCTACCGCGTGCGCTCGCCCGAGGACCTCGACCGCGCGGTCGCGTTCTACGCCGAGCTCGGGTGCCGCGTCGAGCGTCGCGCCGAGGGGTTCGCACGCGGCGTCGGTGACTCGGTGCGCGTGGAGGACCCGCTCGGCTTTCCGATCGAGCTCTTCCACGACGTCGAGCACGTCGAGCGCCTCGCGTGGCGCTACGACCTGCACCCGCCCGGCGCGCTCGTGCGGCTCGACCACTTCAACCAGGTCACGCCCGACGTGCCGCGCGCGGTCGCGTTCATGGAGGACCTGGGGTTCCGCGTCACGGAGGACATCCAGGACGCCGAGGGCACCCAGTACGCCGCGTGGATGCGCCGCAAGCCCACGGTGCACGACGCCGCGATGACGGGCGGCGACGGGCCGCGGTTCCACCACGCCGCGTTCGCGACGCACGAGAAGCACCAGATCGTCGCGATCTGCGACCGGCTCGGCGCGCTGCGGCTCTCGGACCGGATCGAGCGCGGCCCGGGCCGGCACGGCATCTCCAACGCGTTCTACCTCTACCTGCGCGACCCCGACGGGCACCGCGTCGAGATCTACACGCAGGACTACTGGACCGGCGACCCCGACAACCCCGTGGTCACCTGGGACGTCCACGACAACCAGCGTCGCGACTGGTGGGGCAACCCCGTCGTGCCGTCCTGGTACACCGAGGCGTCGCTCGTGCTCGACCTCGACGGGAACCCGCAGCCCGTCGTCGCGCGCACCGACCGCAGCGAGATGGGCGTGACCATCGGCGCCGACGGGTTCTCCTACACCCGGCCCGACGACGCCCCCGACGCGCTCCCGTCGTGGAAGCAGGGCGAGTACAAGCTCGGCCACCAGCTGTGAGCGGCACCCTCGCGCCCGACGAGGTCGCGGCGATCGCCGACGAGCTCGCGGCCGCCGAGCGCGCCCGGACGACGGTCCCGCTGCTCACCGCGCGGCACCCGGGCATGACCGTCGACGACGCCTACGCGGTCCAGGCCGAGTGGCGGCGCCGGGCGGTCGCGGCCGGGCGCCGGCCGGTGGGCCGCAAGATCGGGCTGACGTCGAAGGTCATGCAGGCGGCCACGGGCATCGACGAGCCCGACTACGGCGCGATCTTCGAGGACATGGTGATGCCGAGCGGCGCGGACGTGGAGCACGCACGGTTCTCGAACGTGCGCGTCGAGGTCGAGCTCGCGTTCCGCCTGGCCGCGCCCGTCGAGGCGGGCGCGACCGTGGACGACGTCGTGCGCGCGACGGAGTACGTGGTGCCCGCGCTCGAGATCCTGTCCTCGCGCATCGCGCTCGAGGGCCGCACGATCGTCGACACCATCAGCGACAACGCCGCGATGGGCGGCATGGTCGTCGGGGACACGCGCGTCGCGCCCGACGACGTCGACCTGCCGTGGGTCGCGGCGGTGCTGTACCGGGGCGAGGAGATCGAGGAGTCCGGCGTCGCGGCTGCGGTGCTCGGGCACCCGGCGCTCGGCGTCGCGTGGCTCGCGACCAAGCTCGCGCAGCACGGCGAGCGGCTCGAGGCGGGCGAGCTCGTCCTGGCCGGCTCCTTCACGCGCCCGGTGTGGGTGCACGCGGGCGACGTCGTCCGCGCCGACTTCCGCGACCTGGGGACGGTGTCATGCCGCTTCGTCTGAGCCCGACCCTCCGCCACGCGCTCGCCGCGGCCGAGGGGCGCCCGCTCGCCGGGATGTGGGTGTGCTCGGGCAGCCCGGTGGTCGCGGAGATCTGCGCCGGGTCGGGGCTGGACTGGCTGCTGATCGACATGGAGCACGCACCGAACGGGCTCGCGTCCGTGCTCGCGCAGCTCCAGGCAGTCGCGGCGTACCCGGTGACGCCCGTGGTGCGCGTCCCGGCAAACGATCCGGTGACGATCAAGCAGGTGCTCGACCTGGGCGCACAGACGGTGCTGGTCCCGATGGTCGCGTCGGCCGACGAGGCGCGCGCCGCGGTCGAGGCCGTCCGCTACCCGCCGCGCGGGCGGCGCGGCGTCGGCTCGGCGCTCTCGCGCTCGGCGCGTTGGAACCGGGTCGAGGGGTACCTGTCGGACGCCGACGAGCACGTGGCCCTGCTCGTCCAGGTGGAGACGGCCGCGGGCGTCGAGGCCGCCGCCGAGATCGCCGCGGCCGACGGGGTCGACGGCGTGTTCGTCGGCCCGTCCGACCTCGCCGCGTCGCTCGGCCGGCTCGGCGAGCAGCGCCACCCCGACGTCGTCGCGGCGGTCCTGCGGACCTTCGAGGCCGTCCGCGCGGCAGGGAAGCCGGTGGGCGTCAACGCGTTCGACCCCGCCGCCGCGCGCGAGTACGTCGCCGCCGGCGCGTCCTTCGTCCTCGTGGGCGCCGACGTCACGCTCCTCGCCCAGGGCTCGGAAGGCCTGGTGAGCACGCTGTCACCAGGCGCGGGCGGTTGAGGCCTCGCACGGCAGCGCGTGCCAGTCGATGCCGTCAGAGCGGGACGGGCCGCGTCAGGCCCTCGCCGTCGCGAGTGCGCGGCTCGCACGCAACTCGTCGGCGTCCACCTCGGTGCGGTACTCGACGAAGCGACGCGGCGCTCGTGCAGTCGGCGCGCCCCCGCCCGCGAGAGCGTTCGCGAAGGTGTCGCACTCCCTCTCCAGCTTCTCCCGCTCGCGGGCGGTCGATATGGAGGACGTGTCCGGGACGAGGACGGCGGCCACGACGACGCCTGACGATGTTCACTCCGTCGCTGGGCGCGGGCACGGAGGGCCGATCGCTACGGTCGCCTCATGGTGCGCTCGGCGGTCGTAGCTTCAGGGCTGCTCGTCGTCGCGCTCACGGGGTGTGCGCCACAGGGAGCCGGTGACCAGCCTCCGCCGGCTCCGGCCCCCGCGGGACGCGACACGATCCCCTGCGACGAACGCGGCCTCAGCGTCGAAGACGAGCGCGACTGCGTGTACTACTCCTCGGGGGGCGACGCGAGCACACCAACGCCCCGCCTGTTCGGCGCCGACCCGGCCCAGCCCGTGGCCGAGGTGCCGCTGGAGACCCCGCCTCCAGCGGTGTGGTCGTGCTTCTACGACCCGACGATGGACTACGACTGGCACAACGACGTCCTGTGCTCCGACGGCGTCAACGTCGATCGGCCGTACCTGCTCGCCGAGGACTCGTTCGTCACGGAGGCCGAGATGGCCGACGCGGCCGCCGCCTACGAGGACCTGCTCAACGGTGGGTAGGCCTGGGCCCGCCGGCCGGCTGGCCGGCCGCAGTGCTGGCGACAAGGGTTCCCGGTGAGTGGTACGCGACGGGAACGTCGTCATCGATGCGAAGCGCTACGCGGGGCGGCCCTCGCTCCGCGGCGAGGGCGGCCTGATCCGACCACGCGTCGAGCGGCTCGTCGTCGGCTCTCGCGACTGCACCAAGCTCGCGGAGGGCGCGCACAAGCAGCCGCACCTTGTCCGCACGGCGCTCGACGACGCCGGGTTCACCGACGTGCCCGTGCACGGCTCCTTGTACTTCGTCGACGCGGACTGGCCGCTGTTCGGCGGGTCCATCGTCATCGACGGTGTCGCTGTGCTCTGGCCGAAGAAGCTCGGCGAGCGACTGCTCGCGCCCGGTGACCTCACCGCGCAGGAGGTCGCCGCCGTGCACCGCGCACTGGCCGACGCCTTCCCCATCGCCTGACCGGGCCCGGGGCACGGCGAGGACCCTCCCCGTCAGACGCCCCTAGGGCTAGCGTGACTGCTCACCATGGATCAGACCGACGTGCTCACCTCGGCGCGTGACGCGTACTCGCGGGGCGACTGGCAGACGGCCTACGAGTCGCTGTCGCAGGCGCGTGCGGGCGGCGAGCTCGGCGCCGCCGACCTCGCGGCGCTCGGCGGCGCGGCGTGGTGGGTCGGGCGCGTGCAGGAGTCGCTCGAGGTCACCGAGCTCGCGTACCGGCTGCTCGAGGACGCGGGCGACGCCGAGCAGGCCGCCATGCGCGCGCTCGACCTCGCGCTCCTGTGGTTCACGCGAGGCGACGTCGTCGTGACGTCGGGCTGGCTCAACCGGGCCCGCCGCCTGCTCGACGGCCTCCCCGAGGGCGCCGCGCACGGGTACCTCGCGTACATCGACGGCGCCCTCGGGCTCGCCCGGTGGGACATGCCCGTGCTGGACCGCGAGGCCGCAGCGCTCGCCGGCCTCGCGCGGCGCCTGCGCGACCCGGCGCTCACGTCGCTGTCCCTCGTCCTCGCGGGTCTGGGCGACCTGCGCCGGGGCCGCACGACGTCGGGCTTCGCGCAGCTCGACGAGGCGATGCTGCCCGTCCTCGCCGGCAGCCTCGCGCCCGAGTGGGCGGGCGAGGTGTACTGCACCGTCATCCACGCGTGCCACGAGCTCGGCGACCTCGAACGCATGCGCGCGTGGACCCGCGCGACCGAGCAGTGGTGCGAGCAGTTCCGCGGCGAGGTCGTGTTCTCGGGCATCTGCCGCGTCCACCGCCTCCAGCTGCTGTGCACCGAGGGCGGCTGGGCCGAGGCGGAGGAGGGCATCGAGCGCAGCGGCGCCGAGCTCGAGGGCCGCAACAACTGGGTCGCGGGCGAGGCGTTCTACCAGCTCGGCGAGATCCGCCGGATGCGCGGCGACCGCGACGGCGCCCTCGCCGCCTACGCCCGCGCCCGCGCGCTGGGCACCGAGCCCCAGCCCGGCGAGTCGCTGCTGCGGCACGCGACGGGCGACGGCGACGCCGCCTGGTCGGGCCTGTCGGGCGCCCTTGCCGGACGCGACCGCCTCGCGGGCGCGCGCCTGCTGACGTCGGGCGTCCAGGTCGCACTCGGGCTGAACCTCGTGGAGGAGGCGGACCGCTGGTGCCGCCGCCTCGAGGAGATCGCCGCCGAGTTCGACACCCCCGGCCTGCGCGCCTGGGCCGCCCACGCACGCGGCGCGGTGCAGGTCGCGCAGGGCCGGTGCGACGACGCGATCGCCTCGCTCGAGGCCTCGGCACGCGAGTACCGCTCGCAGCGCTGCCGCTACGAGACCGCCCAGGTCTACGAGCTGCTCGCCCGCGCGCACGCCGGCGCCGGTCGCGCCGAGGTTGCCGCCGGCGACCTGGCCACCGCCCTCGCCATCTACCGCGAGCTCGGCGCCGCGCCCGACGTGCGCCGCCTCGAGGGCGACGGCGCCGCGCTCCCCGCCGGACTCACCGAACGTGAGGGCGAGGTGCTCTCGTGCGTCGCGACCGGCATGAGCAACCGCGCCGTCGCCCAGACGCTGGTCATCAGCGAGAAGACGGTCAGCCGCCACCTCGCGAACATCTTCACCAAGATCGGCGTGACGTCGCGCACCGCCGCGGCGGCCTGGGCGCACGAGAACGGCCTCCCCCGCCGGACCTGACGCGCCGGTCCCACGCGCGAACCGCCGTCGTGCGCGACGTCGTCTGCACCACCTGACGCACGCCCGCCCCGCCCGGCTGCACCGAACGCCCGATGCGGGGCGTGCGCGCGCGCTCCTAACGTCGGCACGACCCCGACGCCGAGGACCGGAAGGAGCGTGCGGTCATGTCGTTCGACCCCGCGCTCGCCGCAGGCAGCGTCTCGACGGTCGTCTTCGCGGGCAGCGCCCTGCCCATGGTCGTCAAGGCCGTGCGCACGAAGGACCTCACGTCCTACAGCCTGCCGAGCCTCGTCCTGAGCAACGTCGGCAACGTCGTGCACGCGGTGTACGTCTACAGCCTGCCGATGGGCCCGATCTGGGCGCTGCACTCCTTCTACGTCGTCACGACGGGGCTGATGCTCGCGCTCTTCCTGCGGCACCGCCCGCGCGACGCGGACGTGCGGCGTCCGCCCCATGCGGCGCCGGACGAGATGCACGACTCGCCCGATGAGGCAGCCACGGCCGGGTTCCTAGCGTCGGGACGAGCCGGCCACAGGGGCCCGGCAGAAGCGGAGACACACCATGACGACACTCACGACGCGGGACACGGCCGAGGCGGTTCACCTCGACGAGGCGACCGGCCAGGAGCTCGACGCGGCGGCCGCCCAGGCATTCGCGGGGCGGATGCTCGGCGTCCTCAACGACGCGGCGGTCGCCATCCTGACGAGCACCGGCCACCAGACCGGCCTCTTCGAGACCATGGCGGCCCTGCCCGCGGCGACGAGCGAGCAGATCGCCGCCGCGGCTGACCTCGACGAGCGCTACGTGCGCGAGTGGCTCGGCGGCATGACGACCGCGCGGGTCGTCCGCTACGAGCCGGCGACGGCGACCTACGTGCTTCCCCGCGAGCACGCGGCCGTCCTCACCTCGGCGGCCGGGCCGAACAACATGGCGATCCTCATGCAGCACGTCGCGATGATGGGAGAGGTCGAGCAGCCGACGATCACGCGGTTCCGCGAGGGCGGCGGCCTCTCGTACGCCGACTACCCGCACTTCCACCGGAACATGGCGGAGACGAGCGCGGCCGTGCACGACGCGGCGCTGGTCGACGGCATCCTCCCGCTCGTCCCGGACCTCACGGACGCGCTCGCGCGGGGCATCGACGTCGCCGACGTCGGCTGCGGCCACGGTCACGCGGTCAACCTCATGGCCCGCGCGTTCCCGGCCAGCCGCTTCACCGGCTACGACTTCAGCGAGGTCGCGATCACGGCCGCGCGCCGCGAGGCGGCCGAGCTGGGGCTGACGAATGCGCGCTTCGAGGTGGTCGACGTCGCCCGGCTCACGGACGACGCGCGGTTCGACCTCGTCACGGCGTTCGACGCGATCCACGACCAGGCGCAGCCGGCGGCCGTGCTCGCGAACGTCCGGCGCGCGCTCGCCCCGGGCGGCACGTTCCTCATGGTCGACATCAAGGCGTCGAGCCTGCTCGAGCGGAACCTCGACCTGCCGTGGGCGAGCTACCTCTACGCGATCTCGACGTACCACTGCATGAGCGTGTCGCTCGGGCTCGACGGCGTCGGGCTGGGGACGGCCTGGGGCGTCGAGCTCGCGGGCGCGATGCTCGCCGACGCCGGCTTCTCGGAGGTCGAGGAGAAGCAGGTCGACGCGGACCCGTTCAACGCGTACTTCGTCGCTCGCCGCTGACGGGCGCCGGGCACCCGGGACCATCCGGGTGCCCGGCTTCCGCTGTGACCTCAGACCGCAGTCACCCGGACCGTCCGGGCGGCCCAGTCGACGACGAGCCGCACGACGCGCTCGTCGAGCGGCTGCCGGACCTCCTTCTTGTACGCCGCGAGCGACGCCGGCCCGGGCTGCCGCCGCAGGATGTGCGTGACGTCGGCCACCTCGTGCACCTCGACGGGGCCGCGGACGTCGTCTGCGACGCGCGCAAGGTCCGACGGCTTGACCTGCAGGTCCTTGCTGCCCGTCACCGCGAGCACGGGAACGGCGACCCGTGCGAGGTCGGTGCGCGGGTCGTACGCCATGAACTCCCGGTGCCACCTCGCGTTGACCCGCTGGCCGCCGATGCGCGCCACGTCCGTCGTCGTGGCGTTGATCCGGGCGCGGTTCTGCTCGGTCTTCTTCTCCAGGTCGATGCGCAGCAGGCCCATGAGCCTGCGCACCCACGGGGGCATCGACGCCGCGACGTTGTGCGTCTGCCAGCGGAGCAGCTCCTCCCCCGGCGTCGCGGAGGCGCTCAGCAGCGCGGCGCCCGCCAGGTTGTCGTCGTCCGCGGCGAGCCGGGCCGCGTGGATGGCACCCTCCGAGTGCCCGAGGACGACGACGCGCGACGCATCCACCTCCGGCCGGGCACGGAGGGCCGCGAGCGCGGCGCGGGCGTCGTCCGTGCTGTCGTCCAGCCCGGCCTCGAGCCAGCTGCCGGCCGTCGCGCCGACCCCGCGCTTGTCGTAGACGAGGGTGACGAGCCCGGCGTCCGCGAGCGCGCGCGCCAACGCCCCGGTGATGCCGAGCGGCATGCGGCGGTGGTCGGAGTTGCGGTCCACAGGGCCCGAGCCCGGCAGCAGCAGGACGGCGGGGAACGGTCCCGGACCGTCGGGCGTGGTCAGCGTGGCCGCCAGAGCGCGGTCGCCGGCGGGGAGGGTCAGGTCGGTCGTGGTCATGGGTCGCTCCCTCGTGAGGCTCGTCGCAGGGGTCACACCGCGGCCGCGAGGGCGGCGGCGGCCTGCTCGGGCGCATCGACGTCGAGCAGCATCTCGGCCCAGCGCTCGCCCGTGAGGACGACGCGCAGAGCGGGCCGACCCGCGCGCACCGAGGCAAGGGTCGTGCCGCTGCGCGAGCGCCACGTGCCGATGCTGCGCAGCCCGGGGAGGCCGAGCCCGGGGGCGCGCACGCCGTGCAGGGCGGCGAGTCCGTCGGGCACCACCTCAGCACGCACGACGGCGGCGGTCGGTAGCTCCTGGTCGCGCAGCAGCCCGGCGATCTTCTCGCGGCGCGTGAAGCGGACGGACACGGTCTGGTCGATACGGCTGATCGTCGTCATGTCGCCATTATTCTCAAACGCGAGAACGTTGTCAATCGTGAGTATGGTGGGTCTATGAGCGCACCGCTGACACCCGCCGACGTCGTGCTGCACCCCGTGCGCCTGCGCATCGTCCAGGCCTTCCTGGGCGACCGGCAGCTCACCACCGGCGAGCTGCGCGCGGAGCTCGACGACGTCGCCAGCGCCACCCTGTACCGGCAGGTCGCGGCCATGGTCGACGGAGGCGTGCTCGAGGTCGCCGACGAGCGGCGCGTCCGGGGCGCGGTCGAACGCACCTACCGGCTGCGCGCGGGCGCCGCGTACATCGATGCCGCAGGCGCCGCGGCCATGAGCGCCGACGACCACCGCCGGGCGTTCCTCACGTTCGTCGCCGGGCTCCTCGGCAGCTTCGACCGCTACCTCGACGCCGCCGACGTCGACCTCGCGCGGGACGGCGTCGGCTACCGGAGCCACGCGGTCTACCTCACCGACGACGAGCTCGCCGCGTTCGTGGACGACCTGCGCGCCGTCGTCCTCCCGCGGCTGGCGCAGAAGCCCGACGGCGCCCGCACGCGTCGCCTGTTCTCGACGGTCCTCATGCCTGCGCGCGACGGCGGGACGGACGCGGGCGCGGCACCCTGACGGGCGCGGCGCGCTCGCCGTCCACGGGGCGGTCACCGTGTGCCCGACAGGGCCCACTCCTCGGCGAGCGCCGCGTACGTGTAGGCGTCGTGCCAGACCGGCCCGCCGTCCGAGTCGGCCACGAACGCGACCGCGCGCACGTGGTGCGCCTCGCGCCGCAGGCCGAGGCGCTCGAGCAGCGCCCACGAGCGCACGTTGGCGGGGTCGCAGCGCGCGACGACGCGGTGGGCGCCGTCGGCGAACACAGCCGTGAGCAGGGCGCGGCACGCCTCGGTCGCGTAGCCGCGGCCCCAGTGGTCGGGGTGGAACACGTACCCGAGCTCCCACGTCCGCCACCAATCCGGTCCGGACGGGGCCAGGTAGAGGGTGCCGACCAGCGTCCCGCCCCGCGTCTCCACCGCCCGGAACCGCGGGTCGGACGCGCGCTCCCGCGCGAGGTCGTCGGCCTGCGCGTGCGTGACGACGTCGTACGGCTCGAACTCGACCGCCGCCGGACGGGACAGGATGCCGTGGAGCGCCGGCCCGTCGGAGGCCAGGAACCGTCGCAGCGAGAGCCGGTCGGTACCCAGCGGCCGGTCGGCGATCACGCCGCCGGCACAGCGTGCCGGGCACCGCCCCGTGCACGGCGCCGCCGGTCGGCGCGACGCCACGCGAGGCCGGCCGCGACCTCCGCGAGACCGATCGCCGCGAAGGCCCACTGCACCGGCGACGTCCAGCCGATCAGCGGCAGCTGGAAGGTCACCCACCCGGTGAGCACGGCGCCGACGGCGAGCGCCGCGTCGGGCGCCCGAGGATGGCGGCGCAGGCCGAGCACGAGCGCGCCCACCTGCGGCACACCGACGGTGGCAGCGAGCGCGAGCGCCGGCAGCACCCGTCCGTCGACGAGAGGCCAGGCGTCATGGAGCTGGTCGACGAGGGGGTCGAACGTCCCGTCGAGGAACCCCTTCACCCCGGCGACGGCGCCCACGGCCGTCAGCGACTGGAGCGCGAGGCCCGTGACCCGTGCCGCCCGCCCGGGCGGCGCCTGCACCGTCTCGATGCCCATGTCGCCAGACTGACACCGGCGCGCACGGCCGCCAGGGACGAAGGTCCAGCCGGTCGGCGCCGACCGGCAGGCGCGGCGCCGCGCCCGGGCCGGTCGACCGACGCGCGCAACTCGGTGCCGAACGGCCCTCCCGTCGGAGGCCCGCAGGCGCAGAATCGACAGGAGATCTCGGTCCCGTCCTGAAGGCAGGTGCTCGCGATGAACCGTCGGATGCAGTACTCGATCGCAGGAGCCGTCGTCGCCGTCCCGGTCCTCGCGGCGTCGGTCCTCCGCCGCCGGAAGCCGCGTCCGGCCGACGGCGCGCACCGCGACCCGGACGTCGACGAGGACGAGGCGGCCGAGAAGGACGAGCACCGCGGGAAGCACCCGGTCCAGGGCCTCGTCCGGCTCGTCATGATCGCGCTGGCCGTCGTCGCCGTCGTCCGCGAGCTGCGCCTGCCCCCCGAGCAGCGCACGTGGCACGGGTCCGTGGCGCGCGTCGTGCCCTACGACTTCCGCCGGCCCACGCTCGCGCGGCTCCGCGCGGCGAACTGGAACCCCGAGGGCAAGCTGGTCAACGCCCGGTCGTTCGGCGTCGGGTGGACGCTCAACGCGGGGCGGGCCGTCAAGCTCGTCCGCGACAGGCTCCCGACCGAGCACTGAGGCGGCGCGGGCTCACCGCCGCACGTCCTTCGGGACGACGTCGGGCCCGTCGCCGTCGAGGTACGCGGCCGCGACGCCCTTCGGCACGCACATCCGCCACGCGTCGACGAGGAGCTCGCGCAGCTCGTCGACGTCGATCGCGGCCAGCCGGACGTCGACCCACCGGTAGCGCAGGTCCGACTCGCGCGGCAGGAGGAACTTCTCCGGCTCGGCCTCGACGAGCGCGGCGCGCTCCTCGCGCGGGAAGGCGAACCCCATGACGGTCTCGTCGCGCGAGAACGCGGCGTAGACGAGGCGTCCGACGCGGAGCTTGACCTGGTCGCGCACGACCGCCTCGGTCGAGCGCGGGAGCGTCCGCGCGATCGCACGCGCGTCGTCGATCGTGACCGCCATCGACCCTCCTCGACCCGGGCGGCGCCGCCGCACCGCCTCAGCGTGCCGTGAACGGGTCGCCCGACGGAAGATGGGCCGACACGCCGACGATCCGCAGGAGGACCCATGCAGTACCGCACGCTCGGGCGCAGTGGCGCCGTCGTCTCCACGCACTGCCTCGGGACCATGACGTTCGGCGCCGAGGCCGACGAGGCGACGTCGGGCGCGATCCTCACCGCGTTCGTCGAGGCCGGCGGGACGTTCGTCGACAGCGCCGACGTCTACAGCCGCGGGGTGTCGGAGGAGATCGTCGGCCGCTGGCTCGCCGCGCACCCGACCGAGGCCGCGCAGCTCGTCGTCGCGACCAAGGGGCGGTTCCCCATGGGCGACGGGCCGAACGACGCCGGCCTGTCCCGGCGGCACCTGCGCGACGCCCTCGACGCGTCGCTGCGCCGGCTCGGCGTCGAGCACGTCGACCTGTACCAGATGCACGCGTGGGACGCCCACACGCCGATCGAGGAGACCCTGCGCTTCCTCGACGACGCGGTGAGCGCCGGCAAGATCGGCTACTACGGCTTCTCCAACTACCTCGGCTGGCACCTCACCAAGGCCGTCCACGTGGCCCGTGCCCACGGGTGGGCGGCGCCCGTGACCCTGCAGCCGCAGTACAACCTGCTGGTGCGCGACATCGAGCACGAGGTCGTCCCCGCCGCGCTCGACGCCGGCGTCGGCCTGCTCCCCTGGTCCCCGCTCGCGGGCGGCTGGCTGACCGGCAAGTACCGGCGCGACGTCGACCCGACGGGCGCGACGCGCCTGGGTGAGAACCCGCAGCGCGGCATGGAGGCGTGGGCCGCGCGCAACGCCGACGAGCGGACCTGGCAGGTGGTCGACGCCGTCCGGTCGGTCGCCGAGGGGCGCGGCGTGACGATGTCGCAGGTCGCGCTCGCGTGGCTCGCGCAGCAGCCCGCGGTGACGTCGGTGATCCTCGGCGCGCGCACGGTCGAGCAGCTCACCGACAACCTCGGCGCGGCGGACCTCGAGCTCACGGCCGAGGAGGTCGAGCGGCTCACCGAGGCGAGCACGCCGCGCGTCGACGACTACCCGTACGGCCCGGCGGGCGTGAAGCAGCGCGAGCGCACGCTCACGCCGCAGGGCTGAGGCCTCGCGGTCCGGAGGTCAGCGTGGAGCGCCGGTACCGCTGAGCGGGACGACGGCTCCACGGTCGCCGTCGGGCCCGGGGTGTGAAGGGTTGGTCACGCGGGACGCGACCAACCCTTCACACATCGAGAGGGCTGGAGGCACCACGAGGGCCGCGGGTCGCTGCGGTCGCCGTCGCCGTCAGGGTCGCGGCGGGTAGATGCCCTGCAGCGCGATGATGAAGCTGACGGTCAGGTACGGCGACCGGTTGTTGTGCGGCTGACCACCACCCGCGGCGGACACGGCAGCCGGCGACATCGCGACCGTGCCGGCGCCGGTCGAGTAGAGCTGCTCGGTGAGGCGGCCCTGCTGCGACCTCGCCCACGCGCTGCCCGACGGGTTGCCCGTGGTGCCGCGCGTGCCCGACGGCACGGTGCGCACGGCGTGGGTGTGGGCCGGCATCTCGCCGGCCAGCAGCGTCACGGTGCTCGTGCCGCCGCTCGCGCCGGGGGACGGCGGGACCTCGTGACCCGCCCCACCGGTCGTCTCCCAGTGGACCGGGGTCGCGTCCCGCAGGTCCGGGAGCGCGAAGGTGCTCTTCCCGTCGCCTCCGTAGTACGTGCCGATCAGCGAGAACAGCGCCGTGTTCTGGGAGATCGGCATGAGCTGCCCGTGGCAGAACGCCCAGCTGCGGGGCGCGAAGTTGCCGGCGAACATCCGGATCTCGCCGAGGAAGGGGTCAGCCACCGGTTCTCCTCAGTCCCTGCTCGGGAAGATGCCCTGCAGGGCGATGACGTAGTTCAGCGCCAGGTAGGGCGGCATGTTCTCGTGCGGCTGCGAACCGCCGACGTTCGCCACGAGGTCGGTCGCCATGACCACCTGCGACGCGGGCGCGTAGTGGTCGCGCGACGTCGTCCCCCACCGCGCGCCCGCGGCGTCGGCCAGCTCGGCCGTGGGCGCCGCCGTCACCGCGTGGGTGTGCTGCGGCATCTCCGCGACCGTCAGCGTGTGCGCGGCTTCGCCGCCCGCCTGACCGGGGTACGCGCGCGCTCGACGGGCAGCGGTACCGCGTGGTCGCGACGAACGCCGCGGGGAGCACGACCGGCACGCCCGGCACGCTGACCGTGACCTGGGGCCCCGTGGTCACGACCGCGCCCGGCGACGTGCTCGTGATGGCCGGCCAGGACGCGACCTTCTCGGTCGCCGTCGCCGGCTCGCCCGCGCCGACGGTCCAGTGGCAGGAGCTGGCGACCGCCGTCGGCGCCGTCTGGACCGACGTCCCGGGCGCGACCGGCACCACGTACGTGCGCACGGCCGTCCCCGTGACGGACGACGGCGTGCGCGTGCGCGCGGTCGTCTCGGGCGCCGGTGGCCCCGTGACGTCGGCGAGCGCGCTGCTCACCGTGCACGCCGCCCCGACGGTGTCCGACCCCGCGGCCGTGACCGCGGTCGACGGCGACGTCGCGACCTTCACCGTGACGACGTCGGGCACCCCCGCCCCCGCCGTGACCTGGGAGACGGCACCCGCGGGTACCTCCGCGTGGACGGCCGTCCCGGGTACCACGACGACGACGCTCACGGTGACCGCGGCGCGCGCCCTCGACGGGCAGCAGTACCGCGCCGTCGTGACGAGCGTGGCCGGCGCGGCCACGAGCGCGGCCGCGGTCCTCACCGTGCAGTGGGGCGCCGCGATCACCGACGACCCGGACCCGCTCACCGTGTCGTCCGGCCAGGACGCGACGTTCACCGTGGCCGTGGACGCGCGCCCCGCCGCGACGATCACCTGGGAGGCGCTCGACGCCGGCACGTGGACCACGATCGCCGGGGCGAGCGGGACGACCCTCACGCTCGCCGCCGTCGGCCTGGCCGAAGACGGCCTCACGGTCCGGGCACGCGCGACCAACGGCGTCGGGCCCGACGCCGTCTCGGCCGCCGCCGTGCTCACCGTGGTCGAGTCGCCCGTGTTCACGACGCAGCCAGCCGACGCGACGGCCGACGCCGGCACGACGGCGACCTTCACCGCGGTCGCGAGCGGCACGCCGTCGCCGACCGTCCGGTGGCAGACCCGGCCCGACGGCGGCGCGACGTGGGCCCCCGTGGCGGGTGCCACCGGCCCGCAGCTCGTGCTCACGCCGACGCTCTCGGACGACGGCCTGCTGGTGCGTGCCGTGGCGACGTCGTCGCTGGTCGCGGGCCCGACGACGGCCGTCAGCGCCGCTGCAGCCCTCACCGTCGCCGAGGCGCCCGTGATCGTCGCGGGCCCGACCGGCGTCGTCGCCGGGCCGGACGGCACGGTCACCGTGCGCGCGGGCGTGGCCCTGACGCTCGCGTACACCGTCGCCGGCACCGACCCGGACGGCGTGTGGCGCGTCTCGCTCGACGGCGGCCGCACCTGGGGTGCGGCGCTCGGCAACGCGACGGCATCCGAGTCGGTCGGCCCGGCCGGCACCACGTTCGCCTTCACGTGGACCCCGACGGCCGTGCAGGACGGCACGATGGTGCGGTTCGAGGCGAGCACGGCGACGGGGCAGGTCAGCGGTGCGCCGCTGACATTCCGCGTCGCGGCGGACCCGGCTGCGCCGGCGGCACCCGCGGCGCCCACGGCACCGGCCGCAGCCGCGAGCCCGTCGTCCGGCCCGCTGCCGCGCACGGGCACCGAGGCCCTCGGCCTCGCGGGGGGTCGCGCTGCTGCTGGTCCTCGCGGGCGCGTCGCTCGTCGCGGTCCGCCGCCGGCGGCCGGGCACCCGCTAGGTGCCGCGCTCCCCGCGCGTGTGAAGGGTTGGTCGCGGCCGGCGCGACCAACCCTTCACGCGCCACCGACCGCGTGGCCGCGGGGGCCGACCGTCAGAACAGCGGCCAGGGGACCGCAGGCATGTCGCCCTCCGGTCCGGGGAAGCACCCCTCGGCGAGCAACCGTTCGCACCGACCCGCGAGCGCGTCCACCTCGTCGGCCGCGAGCAGCTCGGCGAGGGTCGAGCCCAGGCCCGCCCCGAGACCTGCGAGCACCCGGCGGACGGCCGCGACCTCGTCGTCCGCGAGCGGGTCGCCGAGCCACCCCCACAGCACCGTGCGCAGCTTGGGCTCGGTGTGGAACGTGACGCCGTGGTCGACGCCGTACCGGTGCCCGTCCGGCATGGGCAGCACGTGGCCGCCCTTGCGGTCCGCGTTGTTGACGACGACGTCGAGCACGGCCATGCGCCGCAGCGTCGCCGAGTCCTCGTGGACGAGCACGACCGGCCGGCCGCGCTCGTCGCTGGCCTCGAGCACGGCGCGCCAGCCGTCGCCCGGGACGGCACCGGCGGGCACGACGTCGACCGGGTCCTGCTCGCGGTCCGGCTCCTGCCAGAGCTGGACCATGCCCGGTCCCAGCGGCCCGTCCCGCAGCCACGTGCGCGGCACGATGCCCCAGCCGAGCGCCTCGGACACCGCGTGCGCGGCGACCTCGCGGTTCGCGAGCGTGCCGTCGGGGAAGTCCCACAGCGGCCGCTCCCCCGCGACCGGCTTGTAGACGACCGCGACGCCGCCGATCGCGCCGAGGAACGTCGCGTTCGACGCGGTGGTGAGCCGCCCGACCAGCTCGAGCTCGCCGCCGTCGAGGTCGGCCTCGCCCCGCTCGCCGCCGTCGAGGTCGGCGTCGGGCTCCGTCACACGGCGCCGGGCAGGTCGGTCGGGTCGCACACGTGGCCGTCCGGGTCCATGGGCCGGCCGCAGCGTGGGCACGCGGGCCGCCCCGCGCCGACGACCCTGCGCGTGCGCTCGGCGAACGCGCGCGCGGTCCCCACGGGCATCCGGACGACGAACATCTCGCTCGGCTCGGCGGCCTCGGCGTCGGCCGCGAGGTCGGCGAGGTCGTCGTCGTCCGCGGCGTCGACCTCGAGCACCTCGATCGGGTACGCCTCGATGACGACCTGCGCGGTCCGGGGGTCCCAGCCGAGCCGCAGCTCGCCGGCACGGAACTCCTCCTCGACGGGCTGGTCGAGGGGGTCGTCGTCGACGAGCTCGGCGGGCGTCTCGGTCGGCACGCTGACGCGGTGGGTGGCGTCGGCGGCGAGACGGCTCAGCAGCTCGTCGATCGTGTCGGCGAGGACGGCGGACTGCTCCTTCTCGAGCGCGATCGCCACGCGCCGCGCGCCCGTGCGCGCCTGGAGGTAGAACGTCCGCTCCCCCGGCCGGCCCACCGTCCCGATGACGACGCGGTCCGGCCAGTCGAACTCGTGGACGAGGGTGGGCACGGTCGCAGTCTACGAGCGGGGCTGCGCGACGTCGCCCGGTCGGCCGTCCGCGGTGTCCGTTCCCGCAGCGCCCACCCGCTCGCCGTCGGCCGCGTGCCCCGCACCACCGCCGACAGCCGCGTCGCCCACGGGCGCGGCCGACGCGAGCCACGAGAGGTCGCCGTCGTCGAGGTTCATCCCGACGACCTCGGGCCGGCTCGCGCCGTAGCGCACGACGGAGAGCGACGCCGGGCCGACGGCGATCCGCTGGAACACGTCGAGGTGCATGCCGAGCGCGTCGGCGAGCACCGCCTTGATGACGTCGCCGTGCGACACCGCGGCCCAGACCGCGCCCGCGCCGTGCTCGGCCTCGACGGCGGCGTCGTGCCCGCGGACGGCCGCGACCGCGCGCGCCTGCATGGCGCGCATCGACTCGCCGTCGGGGAAGGTCACCGCCGAGGGCTGCTGCTGGACCACGGTCCACAGCGGCTCGGTCGCGAGCTCGCGCAGCGCGCGGCCCTGCCAGGCGCCGTAGTCGCACTCGGTGAGCCCGTCGTCGACCGCCAGAGGGGCCGCGGCCCGCTGCCGGTCGACGACCGCCTCGGCCGTGCGGCGGCACCGCTCGAGCGGGCTCGTGACGACGCCGACCAGGGGCACGACGGCGAGCCTCTGGGCCGCGCGCTCGGCCTGACCCCGCCCGACGTCGTCGAGCCCGACGCCCGGGGCGCGGCCCGCGAGGATGCCGGCGGTGTTCGCGGCGGTGCGCCCGTGCCGGACGAGGATGACGGTGGCCATCCCCGGAGCCTAGGCACCGGGGACGGCCACGCGCGTCGCGAGCCGTCACACCCCCGCGAGCGCGACGCCGTGCTTCGCGGCCACGGTCGCCATGGTGCCGAAGGCCTCGGCGTCGAGCCGCTCGGCCGAGACGCTCGCGGACATCTCGGCGAAGAACCGCCCGGCGCTCGTGCCGGACGTCACGGCGAGGAACTCCGCCGTGCCCTCGGTGACGTGGAACGTCACCGGCGTCCCGGCGGGCACGACGACCACGCCGCCCGGCCCGACGTCGCCCGTGAAGCCGTCCGCCTGCACGCTCACGGTGCCGCGCAGCACGTAGAGCACACCGCTCCAGGGCGACATGTGCTGGGGCGCCGGCGGCCTCGCCGGGGCGCGGACGACGAAGACCTCGAAGCCCGGCTCCGCGGACTCGACGGTCGCCTTGGCGACGTGGTCGCCGTCGATCATGGGGTGGTTCGTGCCCTCGCCGGGGGCGACGTAGGTGGCGGTCATGGGGGCCTCCTCGGGTGGTGGGTCACCCGAGCCTGCGCCGGCCCCCGCGCACCGGTCCGGGTAGCGGGCTACTCGGGTTCGGGCGGGTCGGCGAGCACCCCCGCGAGCCGGCCGCGGTCGGAGACGCCGAGCTTCTGGCCCGCGCGGTACAGGTGACCCTCGGCCGTCCGCACGGACACCGTGAGCCGCGCGGCGATCTCGCGGTTGCTCAGACCGCGCGCCGCGAGCGTGACGATCTCACGCTCGCGTGCCGTGAGCGGCAGCGGGTGGATCGCCGCGAGCAGCGCGGGCGTGCGGATCCCGCAGCGGCGCGCGAGCTCGTGGGCGCGCGTCGTGGCCGTGAGCGCCGAGCCCAGCCGCCCGGCCCGCCGGTGCGCGTCCGCGGCCTGCGCGGACGCGTCCACGGCCGCGACGACGTCGCCCACCGCCTCCCAGTCGCGCCCGACGGCGACCAGCGCGTCGGCGTCCTGGGCCGCCCAGGCGCGGGCGTGCGCCAGCGCCGCCGTCGCGCGCGGGCCGCCGACCTCCGCGGCGAGCTCCTCGAGCCGCGCGACGGCGTCCGGCGCCCCGCCGAGCTGCGTCGTCGTCTGCCACGCGAGCACCTCGAACGCGGGCGAGGCCTGGGCGCGGGCCCGCTCGGCCGCGGCGATGGCGTGCCCGCACGCCTCGGTGAGGGCGCCGTCGGCCGCCGCCGCCCAGGCCCGCGCGAGCAGGTCGTCGGGCGCGAGGAGCGCGTAGGCGGGGTGGACGTCGGTCGCGACGTCGGCAGCGAGCGGGCGGGCGTCGTCGGCGCGGCCCGCGAGCGCGTGCGCCGTCGCGAGCAGCGTGCGCGCGCGGAACCGGAACTCGTGGCGCGACGGCCCCAGCCCGGCCCACGCCTCCCGCAGCGGCACGACGGCGGCGCGCACGTCCCCGCCCGCGAGCGCCGCGTGCCCCGCGAGCACGAGCCCCATGAGCCGCGCCGGTCCGGGCAGCTGCGCCGACGAGTCCTGCAGCGCACGGCCCACCGCCCGCGCCCGCGCGACGTCGCCGTGCAGCCGGTAGCCGAGCACGAGCCAGTCGGTCAGCCCGAACACGGGGATCGCCCGACCTGCCGCGCCCGCGCCCTGGCGCGCGACGACGTCGTCGAGCAGGTCGACGCGGCCCTGCACGGCCGCGCAGGCCGCGACGGCGGCGGTGACGACGAGGCGGGTGAGGTCGTCGGGCAGGTCGCGCTCGTGCAGCGCGAGCGCCCGGGCGAACGCGGCGCTCGCGTGGCCCTCGGCGGCGTCGCACGCCGCGGTCATCGCCTCGACGGTGAGCGCGGCCGGTCCGGCGTCGGGGAGGGACGCGGCCTCGCGCAGGACGGCCCGCGCGCGGTCGGGACGGCGCAGCGTCCACAGCAGGTTGCCGGCGCGGTGGGCGTGGACCCAGGCGCGCAGGCCGTCGTCGGGCGCGTGCACGGCGAGGTCCGCGAGCACCTCCTCGGCCTCCTCGCCGCGCGTGAGCCACGAGAGCGTGGAGGCGTGCAGGAGGCGCGCGTGCCACTCGCCGTCGGCCGCGGCGGCGCGCGCGAGGCGCTCCGCGAGCGGCAGGTCGTGGAAGCCGAGCGCGAGCTGCGCCGCGCGCAGCAGCAGCCCGCGGTCGAGCGGCAGGTCGGAGTCCACCGCGAGGACCGCGCGGCGCAGCGGCTCGGCGTCCGGGTCGAGCCGCTCGGCGAGCCGCCCGCGCAGCCGGCGGGCCCGCGCGACGCCCATCGCGTCGCGCCGCACCTCGCCGTAGAGCGGGTGGACCAGCCGCACGACGTCGCCCCCCGGCCCGGCCTCCGCGCGCACGAGGCCGCGCGCCTCGGCGTCCTCCACCGCTCCCCCGCCCGCGAGCGCGGTGAGCGTCGCGAGCGCGAGCGGCTCGCCGAGCGCGACGAGGTCGACGACGTCGCGCACGGTCGCGTCGAGCGCGCCGATCTCGTGCTCGAGCAGCGCGGCGAGCTCGCGCGTCACGTGCGGCTCCCCGGTCCAGCACCACACGCCCGACGTGGGCGTCAGCCGCCCGGCGCGGACCTCGCCCGCGACGAGGTGCCGCAGGTAGAGCGGGCTGCCGCCGCTCAGCGCCGCGAGCCGGTGCGCGGCCGCCGTCTCCACCGGACCCGCGAGCGCGCGCGTGAGGAGGGACGCCGTCGTGGTCGCGTCCAGCGGCGCGAGGTCGCGGCGCGGCAGCAGCTCGTCCTTCCACAGCGCGGTCACCGCGTCGGGCGCGGGCTCGCCGTCGCGCACGGTGACCAGCACCGGCGCGATGTGACGCACGACGACGCGGTGGAGCACGAGCGCGGAGAGCTCGTCGAGCCAGTGGGCGTCGTCGACCCCGAGCACGACGCGCCCGCGTCGCGCGAGGTCGTCGAGCACCCGGCCGACCGCCGCGGCGGCGTCGCCCGGCGGCACGTCGACGAGCCCGGCGAACGCACCGAGCGGGTAGGCGCGCGCGGCGCGGCTGCCGAGCGCCCAGACGACGTCGGCCCCGGCGCGCGCCGCGGCGTCCCGGACGAGGCGGGTCTTCCCCACGCCCGCGGGCCCCACCAGCAGGATCCCGGCCCGCCCCGGCCGGACCGCCGCGGCGATCTCGCCGAGCTCGGCGTCCCGACCGGTCAGCGGCCACGGCCGCGCCATGCCTCGGATGCTAGTGACGCGGCTGCGTATGCGGCACCCTGCGAGGACGCCCGCGTCACCGGGGACCGATGAGGACCGGCGTCGGGCCCGGTCTGCAGGCTCGGGCGACGACGCCCCGCGCACACGAGGGAGAGCGACGAGTGAGGCCACTGCGGTACGCGATCAACGTCACGCTCGACGGCTGCTGCCACCACGAGGCCGGCCTGCCGCCCGACGAGGAGTCGATGCGGTTCTGGACGGCCGAGCTGGAGCGCTCCGACGCGCTGGTCTACGGCCGGGTGACCTACGAGATGATGGAGCAGGCCTGGCGCCGCCCGCCCACCGGCGGGTGGCCGGACTGGATGAGTCCGTGGGACGTCCCGTTCGCCGAGGTGATCGACCGGATGCCCAAGCACGTCGTCTCAAGCACGCTGGACGCCGTCGACTGGAACGCCGAGCTGGTGCGCGGCGACCTCGGGGACGCGGTGCGGCGGCTCAAGCAGGAGCCGGGCGAGGGCCTCTCCGTGGGCGGCGTGACGCTGCCGTCGGCGCTCGCGGACCTCGGCCTCATCGACGAGTACACGTTCGTCGTGCACCCCGTCGTCGCCGGGCGCGGGCCGACGCTGCTCGCGGGCCTGCGCGAGCAGGTGCGCCTCGAGCTCGTGGAGCGCCGCGAGTTCGGATCGGGCGCGGTCATGACGCGGTACCGGCCCGCCGGGGCGCCCTGACCCCCTGCGGTCGGGCGGATCCGGGTAGCGCGCTACTCGCGCCGGGCGGGCACGGCGAGGCCATCGTCGAAGGCCCCACCGTCCCCGAGGAGCCTCCGATGAGCGCCACCCGATCCGTCCTCGTCACCGGCGCCAGCCGCGGCATCGGCCGCGCGATCGCGCTGCGTCTTGCGCGCGGCGGCTGGCACGTCTACGCGGGCGTGCGCACCGACGTCGCCGCGAAGGCCCTCGCCGAGGAGTCCGACGCGATCACGCCCGTCGAGCTCGACGTCACGGTCCCCGAGCACGTCGCCGCGCTCGACGCCGTGCTGCCCGAGCGGCTGGACGCGCTGGTCAACAACGTGGGCATCGGCGTCGGGAAGCCGGTGGAGGCCCTGACGCCCGAGGACGTCCGCGGCCAGTTCGAGGCCAACCTCGTCGGGCCGCTGGCCGTGACGAGCCGCGTGCTGCCGCGCCTGCGCCGGGCGCAGGGCCGCATCCTCTTCATCTCGTCGGTCAACGGGCGCGTGTCCTTCCGTTCACCGGCATCTACAACGCGTCGAAGTACGCGGTCGAGGCGGTCGCCGACTGCCTGCGCGTCGAGCTCGGCCCGTTCGGCGTCCAGGTCGGGCTCATCGAGCCGGGCGTCGTCGCGACCGACCCGTGGACCGTCATGGACGAGCTCATCGACGACGTCGAATCGGGCCTCACCCCCGAGCTGAGGTCGCTCTACGCCCCGCACCTCGCGGGCGAGCGCCAGCTCATCGCCAACCTGCGCAGCCGCGCCGCGCCGCCCGACGGCGTCGCACGCGCCGTCGAGCGCGAGCTGACCCGGGCGCGCGTGCGGCCGCGCACGCCCGTGGGGCGCGACGCACGCGTGATCCTGCTCATGCGGGCCCTGCTGTCGGACCGTGCGATGGACCGCGTGTGGACGCGCAGCCTCGGGCTGCCGCGCGCCGTCCCGGCGGACGACGCCGACGTCAGCCGGCGTCGGGCGCCTGGTAGAAGTTCCGCTCCCACCGGTGACGCCGGACGACCTCGCGCTGCGCGTCCGTGAGCCGCCGGCCGTCGCTCGTGGCCGCGTTGCGCTCGACGTTGCGCACGGTGCGCATACCGGCGATGACGGTCGAGACCGCGGGCTCGTCGAGCACGTAGCGCAGCGCGACGTCGGCCAGCTCGTCCGTCGTGATGCCGAGCTCGTCGACGAGCGCCGTGACGTGCTGCTCGACCTGCGCGCGCCGGTCCCCGCCGAAGTAGCGGTTCCGGAAGTCGCCGTCGGGGAACGTGGAGTCCGCGGTGACGCGCCCGGTGAGCCCGCCCTCGTCGAGCGCGACGCGCACGATGACGCCGACGCCGTGCTCCGCGCACGCGGGGAGCAGCTGCTCCTCGGGCCGCTGGTGGAAGGCGTTGTAGATGACCTGGACGGTGTCCACGGCGCCGCTGCGGACCAGGGCGAGCACGTTCTCCGGCTGGTAGTCGTTGATCGAGACGCCGAAGAAGCGGATCTTCCCCTCCTGGCGCAGGTCCGCGACGGTCTCCAGCCAGTCGCCCTGGCCGACCCACTCGTCGCTCCAGACGTGGAGCTGCAGGACGTCGAAGGCCTCCAGGCCGGACGCGGCGAGGCTCGTCTCGAGGCTCGCGCGGATGTGCTCGCCAGGGAACGCCTCGTCGGCGTGGATGCCGGACGGCGCCGGCCAGACGCCGTTCTTCGGCGGGACCTTGGTCGCGACGTGCACGTCCGGGTGCTCGCGGATGACGCCGCCGACGATCCGCTCGCTCTCGCCGTATCCGCGTGCCGTGTCGATGACGTTCACGCCCAGCTCGATGGCGCGGTGCAGCGCCGCGAGCGACTCGTCCTCGTCCGCGCCGATCCACATCGACCCGCCGATCCCCCAGGCGCCGTACCCGATCTCCGACACCTGCAGGCCGGTGCGTCCCAGCGGGCGGTACTCCATGACGTCTCCTTCGGGGTGTGGCGGCGCGACGGCGCCGGCACCCAGCCTCTCGCGCGCCCGACGGCGACGCGAGCGATACCCGAGGGCGATCCGGGGGAGCCGGCGTCAGCCGAGGCGACCCGCGAGCGCGAGCACTCCGACCACCAGCCCCGCCACGACGACGAGCGCCGCCGTCCCGATCCCCACGACCTTCCCGACCACGGCCGACGTCGGCTGCCGCTCCTGCCACCCCAGTGCGGTCGCCGCCTCGCGGACCAGCGCGTGCAGCACGCGCGGGCTGTGCACCTGCTCGCGCAGCGGGCCGCGGGTCCCGTCGGGCAGCGGCCCGTACTCCCGCACGCTGCGGTCGCCGACGACCCGGCCGCGGAACAGGGAGGTGCTCACGCCGAGGCCGCCCACGACGCTGATGTCCCCCGCCGTGACCACGTCGGTGATCATGTAGGTCATCGTCGCCGCGTCGCAGGCGACGTCCGCCCACAGGCAGGTGGCGCTCCGGGTGCCGGCGCGCCGCATGACGAGGGGCTCGGGGTACCCGACGGCGAACCCGTCGGGAGCGGGCCGCACCGCGACGTCGTCGGGCAGGTGCCGCGCCACCTCGTCGCGCAGCTCGGCCACCAGGTCGACGTCGTCACCGCTGCCCGTCCTCACGGCCCGTGACGCTACACGGGCGCGCTCGGCCGACGCGCCCGTGTCGAGCGCACCCGCCGTGACACCCCAGGTCACCTCGGCGCGACGACGACCTTCCCGAGCGCCCGACCCTCGCCGACCCGCGCGAGCGCCTCGGGCACCTCGTCGAGCCCGACGACGCGGTCGATGCGGATCTCGACATCGCCCGCGACGCACAGGTCGGCCAGCGTCCCGAAGGACGCCGGCCCCTGGCGGACCATGAGCACGCCGAGCGAACGGCCCGTGAGCCGTCCCGCGAGCGAGCCGACGGTGAGCACCCGGAGCATCGAGCGCACCGACCCGCCGACGCACCGGTACGTGCCGCCGGGCGCGAGGGCCCGCCGGTAGGCGAACACGGACCGGTGGGCGACGAGGTCGAGGATGAGGTCGTACGGCTCGCGGCCGCGCGTGAAGTCCTCGCGGCGGTAGTCGACGACGTCGTCGGCCCCGAGCGAGCGCATGAAGGCGAGCTTGTGCTCGTTGTCCACGCCCGTGACGTGGGCGCCGACGCGCTTGGCGAGCTGGATGGCGAAGGTCCCGGTGCCGCCACCGGCGCCGTTCACGAGGACGCGCCGCCCGTCGGCGGCGAGCGCGGTCCCCTGCAGTGCGATCGCGCCCGCCTGCGGGATCGTGGACGCCTCGGCGGACGTCAGCCCGGCCGGCTTGGCCGCGAGCGCCTTCTCGGGCGCGACCGCGTACTCGGCGAAGCCGCCCATGAGCTCGAGGTTGTCGCCGTAGACCTCGTCGCCCGGGGCGAACCGGGTGACCCCGGCGCCCACGGCCTCGACCGTGCCGGCGATGTCCGAGCCGAGCGTCGGCCGCCGCGGCGCGCGCAGCCCGGCCAGTCGCGCGTAGGCGGGCGAACCCGTGAGCCCCTCCCAGTCGCTGAGGTTGACCGACGTCGCCTCGACCCGGACGAGGACCTGGCCCGCCGCGGGCCGCGGCGTCGGGACGTCCACGACGCGCAGGACCTCCGGGCCCCCGTACCGCTCGTGGACGACGGCCCTCATGCGGCGTCGGGCGCGAGGGCGTCCCGGAGCAGGCTCACCAGCGCCTCGAGCTGCACGTCCGTCGAGGACGAGCCGTCGTCCTCCGCCGCGCCGTCGAGCGCCCGGGCCGCCAGCCCGGACTTGCTGTCGATGAGCTCGGCGATCTTCGCGTCGATGGTCTGCGCCGCGATGATGCGCCAGGCCGTGACGGGCTCGGACTGGCCGATCCGGTGGATGCGGTCGATCGCCTGGGTCTGCTCGGCGTCGGTCCACGAGAGCTCCGCGAGCACGAGGTTCGACGCCACCTGCAGGTTGAGCCCGACGCCGGCCGCCATCAGCGAGCAGACGGCGATCTGCACGTCCGGGTCCGTCGTGAACGCGGTGATCGCCTTCTCGCGCGCCTTGGGCGTCTGGTCGCCGCGGATCGACGCGTACTGGATGCCGCGGTCGGCGAACGTCTGCTCGGCCTGATCCATGACGTCGACGTGCTTGGCGAAGAACACGACCTTGCCGACGTTCCGCGCGAGCTGCGCCGCGTAGTCGGCGGCGAGGCCGGCCTTGGCCTGGCCGATCCGCCGCACCATCGTGAAGACGTTCTCCCCACCCGCCTTCGACGAGGAGTCCTTGAGCTCGGCCGCCGCGATGCGCCGGGCGAGGTCGAGGTCGATCCCGTCCGGGACGTCGTGCGCCGGGCGCGAGGCCATGACCGTCCGGTACCGCTCGACCATCCGCTGGGCGAGCGCGGCCTCCGCGGCGCGGATCGAGCGCCCGACGGCGCCGTCCAGCTCGACCGGGAGGTCGGCGACGCGGCGCGCGGGGATGTCGTCGACGACGTCGACCTTGCGACGGCGGACGATGCCCATGTCGATGACGCTCGCGCGCGCCGCCTGGTAGAAGCCCGGGTCGGCCGGGCTGAGGCCGGTCTCCTCGAGCGCCGTCATGAGGCGGCCGAGCGGCTGCTTGTCGTCGATCCAGCCGAGGTACTGCCAGATCGCCCGGAAGTCCTCGATGTCGTTGATCAGCGGGGTGCCCGTGAGCGCCATCATGAGCGGCCGCGGGGTGCGCTCGCGGATCCGGTCGGAGATCGCGAGCACGTGCTGCGAGCGCTGGGAGCCCTTGTTCTTGATGAAGTGCGCCTCGTCGACGACCATCCCCCGGAACCCGAGGTCGCCGAGCCAGCCGACGTGCCGGTCGAGCAGCTCGTAGTTGACGATGACGACGTCGGCGAACGCGTCGACCTGCTCGCCGTCACCGTGCACGACGGTCGCGTTGCGCTGCGGCGTCCACATGCCCACCTCGTGCGCCCAGTTCGTCTTGACGACGTTGGGAACGACGACGAGCAGCGGGAAGGCGTCGACGGCCTGCGCGGCGAGGAGCGCCTGCGCGGTCTTGCCGAGGCCGGGCTCGTCGGCGAGCAGGAAGGTGCGGTGGCCGCGCACGGCGGCCGCGACGACCGCCGCCTGGTGCGGCATGAGCTCGCGTCCGGGCGGGCCCTGGACGAGGCGCCCGTCGGGCAGGTCCATGCACGCGGGCGCGCCCGGGCCGGCGTACTCGAAGGACCGGAACAGCGGCTCGAGCAGCTCCCAGCCGGCCAGGCGGCGGGCCCGCGCGGTGCGCTCGGCGGCGGCCTCGAAGTCCGGGGCGAGGAACGGGTTCGCGAGCTGCCGCGAGAGGACCGAGCGGGGCACGACGCGCTTCTCGGCGCCGGGCTGGGGCGCCACGGGGGCGGGCGGCTCGGGCTCGTCCGGCACCTCGAGGCCGGCGTCGCGCATGAGGGAGGCCTTGAAGGCGCGCGCGGCGTCGGACACGCGCGCGTCCTCGGCGAGCAGCGCGAGCAGCGACGTGTCCCGGGCGGCGATCTTGGCGAGCATCGTCGCGACGCCGTCGAGCCGCTTCATCTCCTGCGTGCGGCGGGACTCCGTGAGCGTGGCGTCCTTCTTGACGCGCGCCCGCTCCTCGCGCACGAGCAGGGCGACGACCTGGAACTTGACGCGCAGCACGGGCCGCGTCGGCGGCCGCCGGACGGCGTTGTCGACCTCGCGGGCGATGTCGGCCAGGATCGGGATGATCCCCTCCTGGTCCGGGCGCGGGGCACGACGACGCTGACCGCCGCCCGCGGTCGCCGTACGCGTGCGACCGGACTGGCGCTGCCCGCCTCGTGCCACATCTCCTCCTTCAGCACATGCGCGCCGCGCGTGCGGCGCCGATGTGCGCGCGCACCCGGGGCGGGCCGAGGAGTCCTCGGCAGCCACCGCCCGGGTGCGGGCGTCGTAGCTCTGGGCGGCGGGCGGCTCGCTGTGCGGTGTCACCGCCGGCGTCGCCCGCAGGCCTCGTTCACGCCCGGGACGGACCGCCGCCGGGCGCCTCCCTGGTCGGCGTGCAGCACCGCCGTGGCGCTGCTCGTTCGCGGGAGCACCTGGAGCCTACCGCCGCGAGCGCCCCGTGGAGCGACAGCGCGGCGTCGCGTCGGTCGATCCCGGTCCCGCTACGGTCACGGACCGTGGAGAGCTTCCGGTCCGACGACGGCCTGCAGATCGCCTACCGGACGTGGGGGGACGACGACGGCGTCCCCGTCCTCCTGCACCACGGCTTCGGCGCGAGCGCCGAGCTCGACTGGGTGGGCACGGGCGTGGTCGGCGCGCTCACCGCCGCGGGCCGGCGCGTCGTCGCGCTCGACGCGCGCGGCCACGGCGCGTCCGAGAAGCCGCACGACGCCGCCCGCTACGGCGAGCCACGCATGGCGCAGGACGTCGTCGGGCTGGTCGACGCGCTCGGCGTGCCCGCGGTCGACCTCGTCGGGTACTCCATGGGCGGCGTCGTCTCGCTGCTCACCGCCGCGCGCGAGCCGCGGGTGCGCCGCCTCGTCGTCGGCGGGATCGGCGCCGGTGCCGTCGAGGGCGGCGGCGTGGACACCCGCGTGCTCGACCCCGACGCGCTCCGGGAGGCGCTGCTGGCCGACGACCCGGCCGGCATCGCGCACCCGGTCGCCGCGGCCTTCCGCGGCTTCGCCGACTCCACCGGCGCGGACCGGCGCGCGCTCGCGGCCCAGGCGTCCGCGGTGCACCGCGCGCCGATCCCGTTCGGGCGGATCACCGCACCGACGCTCGTCCTCGCCGGGCGGGACGACCCGCTGGCGCCCCGGCCCGAGGTCCTCACCGCCGCCCTGCCGGACGCGACGCTGACCCTGGTCGACGGCGACCACGGCTCCGCGCTGCACGACGCCGCCTTCCGCCGCGCCGTCGTCGCGTTCCTCGCCGCCTGAGCGCGTCCGGGCGGCGCGGCCTCAGGCCTGCGCCGCGGCGAGCGCGCCGAGGTGCCCGAGCAGCGCGAGCCCCGTGTCGCGCATGCGGTGCTCGACGTCGTGCCGCGGGTCCCACGACGCGACCGTCGCCGAGGCGAGCGGCAGCCGCTCCACCGCCGCCGTGACGGTGTCGCGCACCTCGCCGGGGAGCAGGCCGCCCGGCGCCGCGTAGGAGTTCGCCGGCGCGACGGACGGGTCGTGCACGTCGAGGTCGACGTGGATGTGCACCGCGTCGGCGTGGGCCGCGACGCGGTCGAGCACCTCGCCCGTCCGGCCGGCGCGGATGTCGGCGACGCCCAGCCAGGTCGGCCCTGCCGCGTCGAGGAGCTCACGCTCGGCCTCGTCGAGGTCGTGCCCGCCGACGAGGACCGCGCGCTCGTCGGGCAGGGGCGCGAAGCCGGGCACGGTCCGCGCGAGGGCCTGCCAGCACCGGCCGCCCATCATGGCGAAGCCCATCCCGTCGAAGAACCCGCTCGCGGAGGTGGCGGGGCTCTGGAGGTCGCCGTGCGCGTCGAACCAGAGGACCGCGACGCGCCGCCCGGGCTCGCGCACCCGCAGGCCCGCGACGACGCCGAGGGTCACGCCGCAGTTGCCCGCCAGCACCACGGGCAGGTGGCCGGGGTGGGCGGCGACGTCGCCGGCGACGCGCCGCATGACCTCCGTGCCCGTGGCCGCCTCGATGCTGAAGCCGTGCGGGAGGTCGAGCTCGAGTCGCCCGTGGTCGACGACCGCGCCCGCCGCGCCGAGGCGGCGAACCGCACCCGCGGCGACGAGGGCGGCAGGGCCGGCGCCGTGGCGCACGGCGTGGTGGCCGGAGTCGTAGGGGACCTCGAGCAGGCGGACGGGCATCGACATGCGGGATATCCTCCCGAGCCGAGCCCCCCAGATCACCCTGATACGCCGGTGGCGCGCGACCCGAGCGGGTCACGCGCCACCGTCGGTCAGGCGGGTCGGGTCAGCGGTTGAGGCCCGGCGGCGTCCGCGGGGACTTGCCCGGCGTGGCGTCGGTCAGGCTCTCGAGCAGCGCGTCGTACGACGGCTTCTTCTCGAAGTCCTCCGTCATGATCGTCGCGTAGCCCTCGGGGAAGACCCCCGGGACCCAGGAGCGGGCGTCGTCGAAGCCCCACACCGTGAAGCTGGTGCAGGCGGCGACGTTGAGGCAGGCCTCGAGCATCGCGTCGAACCGCTCGGCCTGGAGCGCGATCTGCTCCTCGGTCGGCTCGCCGTCCTCGCCCAGCGGCATGCGGACGTCCGCCTCGGTCACGGCGACCTTGAGGCCGAGGGCCGCGAAGCGCTCGAAGTTCGCCTGGATCGACGTGTCGAAGCCGTACTGCAGGCTCAGGTGGCCCTGCGCGCCGAAGCCGTGCAGCGGCACGCCGTCGGCCAGGAGCTCCTGCGCGAGCGCGTAGTAGGCGTCGGTCTTGGTGTTGATCCCCTCGGCGTTGTAGTCGTTGAGGAAGAGCACCGCCTCCGGGTCCGCCGCGTGGGCCCACCGGAACGCGTCGCCGATGAGGGCGACCGGGTCCTCGGCGCACGCCTTGAGGAACGGGTTGGCCTCGGTGCGCAGACGCACGCCGCCGTTGTCCCACTCGTCCTGGAAGATCTCGTTGGCCACGTCCCACTCGTAGATCTCGCCGGCGTAGCGGCCGACGACGGTGGTGATGTGCTCCTCGAGGACGTCGCGCGCCTCCTCGCAGGTCCAGGTAGCGCTCGCCTCGACGACCCAGTCGGCGTTCTGGCTGTGCCACAGCAGGGTGTGGCCGCGCACCTCCTGGCCGTTGGCCTGGGCGAACTCGACGACGGCGTCCGCGCCCGAGAAGTCGTAGACGCCCTCCTCGGGGTGGATCTCCTGCCACTTCATGTCGTTCTCGGGCGTCAGCGAGTCGAACTCCGACGCGAGGATGCTCTGGAACTCCGTGAGGTTCTTCTGGTCGAAGCCGAGCAGGTCGCGCTGACCCCACACGGCACTGCCGATCTTGAGGTCGACCGGCGTCTGCGAGCGCAGCGTCGGCTCCGGGCGGGCGGCCTGCGCGGCCGGGGCGAGCAGCGCGAGGGCGGTCACGGCTGACGCCGTGACGGCGGCCGCGCGCTTCGTGGTCGTTGGACGGGACATCGTTGTTCCTTCCGATCGGGGGCCCGGCGGTTTTGATCAACCACCGAACAAATCCGGCGGAAGGACCGTAACCAGGGAGGTATCGGTTTCGCAAGAGGTGGCGAAACTGTCGATACCGTTCTCGGCCCCGGGCGGTCACCCCTCCGCGGGCGCCGCCGTGGAGTCGCGCACCACGAGCGTCGTCGCGAGCTCCACGTGGTGGGAGTCGACGGCCTCGCCGCGTGCCAGCTGCAGCAGCGTGCGGAGCGCGACGCGCCCCATCTCGGCGACCGGCTGCCGCACCGTCGTCAGCGGCGGCACCGAGGAGACCGCGGCGGGGCTGTCGTCGAACCCGACGACGGACAGGTCCTGCGGCACGCGCAGGCCGTGCCGCTGCGCGGACGCGAGCACGCCGAGCGCGATGGAGTCCGACGCGGCGAACACCGCCGTCGGCGGCCGGGGCAGGTCGAGGAGGCGGTCCGCCATGGCGACGCCGGCCTGGAACGTGTGCGCCTGCGAGCGCACGAGCGCCTCGTCGACGTCCACGCCGCCGGCGCGCAGGGTGCTCAGGTAGCCCTGGAGACGTTCGGCCGAGGGCGGGAACGTCGGGGCGCCGCCGGCGAACGCGATCCGGCGGTGCCCGAGCTCGAGCAGGTGCCGCGTCGCCTGCACGCCGCCGGAGAAGTTGGCCGAACCGACGGAGACGGTGGAGTCGTCGAGCGGGTTGGCCGGGTCGACGTGCACGGTCGCGACGCCGTGCGCGCGCAGGAGGGCCTGCTGCTCGGCGGTCGGCTCGGTCGTCACGAGGACCAGCCCCACGCGCTGCGCGGCCTGGCGGCGGACCCAAGCGGGCGACAGCGGCGTGGCCCCCTCGGCGCCACGGGTGCCGGGCAGGTCGAGCACGTCGACCAGCACCTCGACGCCGTGGTCCCGCGCCGCGGCGAGGACGCCCTCGAGCACGCGCGCCGCGTAGGGGTCGCCCAGGGTGCGGAAGACGACCGTGACGCTGCGGACCGGCACGCCGCCGCGCGGCCCGGTCGACGGGGCGTACCCCAGCCGCTCGATCGCCGCCTCGACGCGGCGCCGCGTCTCGGGCGAGACGTGCGGCCTCCCGTTGAGCACCTTGGACGCCGTGGACGTCGCGACCCCGGCGGCCGCGGCCACCTGCTCGAGCGTGGCGCGCGCGGGCGCGGGGGAGGCCATGGGGCGAGCGTAGCGGAAACTGTTTCCGCCCTGTGGGCTCTGGGGCACCGCTTCCCTCCGTCCAGGACGACGTCTATCGTCGCGTGGAGACCAGCACCGCCCGAAACTCTTTCCGCGACGACGACGACGTCGCCGCCGCCGCCACCCCGGCCGGCCCGGGCGCCACCGACCGAAGGGCCCTCATGACCACCGTCCACGTCGCCGTGTCCGGCTCGGACCGAGCCGACGGCACCGCCGAGGCACCGTTCCGCACCATCAACCGCGCCGCGCGCGCAGCGATGCCCGGCGACACCGTCCGGGTGCACGAGGGGACCTACCGCGAGTGGGTCAGGCCCGTGCGCGGCGGGACGGGCGACGACCGCCGCATCACGTTCGAGGCCGCGCCCGGCGAGCACGTCGCGATCAAGGGCTCGGAGGTCGTCACGGGCTGGGCCCGCGAGGAGGGCACGGTGTGGCGGGTCGACGTCCCGAACGCGCTCTTCGGGGACCTGAACCCGTTCGACGAGCCCGTCGCCGGGGACTGGCTCCACCCCGGGCCCGGCGGCACGCCCGCCCACCGGGGCGAGGTCTACCTCGACGGGCGCTCCCTCCACGAGGTCCACGACGTCGCCGCCGTCCGCGCGCCGGAGCGCCGCACCCGCACGCGCTACGACTGGACGGGCCTGCCGACCGAGCTCGTGGACCCGGACCGCACGGTGCTGGTCTGGTACGCCGAGGTCTCGGACGACGTCACGACGATCTGGGCCAACTTCCAGGGCGCCGACCCGAACACCGCGCTCGTCGAGATCAACGTGCGGCCGGCCGTCTTCTACCCCGAGCGCAGCCACCTCGACTTCATCACGGTGCGCGGCTTCGAGCTCGCGCAGGCCGCGACGCCGTGGACCCCGCCCACGGCGGACCAGCCCGGCCTCATCGGCCCGAACTGGGCCAAGGGCTGGGTCATCGAGGACAACCTCGTCCGCGACGCCAAGTGCTCGGGCGTCTCCCTGGGCAAGAACGCGGCCAGCGGGGACAACTTCGCGCACGAGCGCGGCGACAAGCCGGGGTACCAGTACCAGATCGAGGCCGTCTTCACCGCGTCCCACCAGGGCTGGGACCGCGAGCACGTCGGCTCGCACGTCGTGCGCCGCAACGAGATCCGCGACTGCGGCCAGAACGGCGTCGTCGGTCACCTGGGAGCCGTGTTCTCGACCATCGAGGACAACCACATCCACCACATCGGGACCAAGCACGAGTTCTACGGCTACGAGATCGGCGGCATCAAGCTGCACGCCCCGGTCGACGTCGAGATCACGCGCAACCGCATCCACGACACGACGCTCGGCATCTGGCTCGACTGGCAGGTCCAGGGCACCCGGATCAGCCGCAACGTGCTGTACCGGAACATCCGGGACCTGTTCATCGAGGTCAGCCACGGCCCAGCGACGGTCGACCACAACGTGCTGGCCTCCCCCATCGCGATCGAGCTGTTCAGCCAGGGCAACGCGTTCGTCCACAACCTCGTGCTGGGCGCCGTGCGGATGCAGGCGGTGCTCGACCGCGCGACGCCGTACCACGTGCCCCACTCGACGCAGGTCGCCGGGTACGCGTTCGTCTACGCAGGCGACGACCGGTACGTCGGCAACCTCTTCGTCGGCGCGCCGCGTGGTGTGTACGGCCCGGAGGCGCCCCTGGTGCTCGAGGAGTTCCCGCCCGAGTCGTTCGGCACCCACGCCTACGACGGCTTCCCGGCGTCGTGGGAGGAGTACCGCGAGCGCGTGGGGTCGCCCGGGGGCGCGGGCGACCACTCCCGCTTCCACCTCGAGCGGCAGCCCGCGTACGTGCGGTCGAACGCCTACGCGGGCGGCGCCCGACCCGCGGCGCACGAGGCGGACGCGGTCACGGCCGCGGGCCCGGTGTCTGTCCGCGTGGTCGACGACGGCGCCGAGGTCCACCTCGAGCTCGACCTCCCCGACGCGCTCGTGGCGCCGCTCTCCCCCGTGGTCACGGGCGCGGACCTCGGCCACGTGCGGATCGCCTCCGCCGCGTTCGAGGACCGCCACGGCTCCCCGCTCGTCGCGGACCTCGACCTCGTCGGGACGCGCAAGCAGCCCGGCACCCCCTACCCGCCCGGACCGCTCGCCGCGCTGGCCGGCGGCGCGTCGCGCGTCCGGGTCTGGTGAGCACCGTGGGTCACGCGGACGCGACCTACTGGGCACCGGCCGTCACGGCCTTCGACGCCGACGGGGGCCTCGACCGCGACGGCAACGTCGCGGTCTGGGACCACGTCCTCGGCGGCGGCGTCGACGGGATCGTCCTCATGGGCAGCACCGGCGAGTTCTTCGCGATGCGGCCCGAGGACAAGCGCGAGCTCATCGACCTCGCCGTCGAGCACGTCGGCCCGCGCGGCGACCTGGTCGTCGGCACGTCGTGCCTGCGCGTGGACGACACCGTCGAGCTCAGCCGGTACGCGCTCGACGCCGGCGCGGACGCCGTCATCGTCATCAGCCCGTTCTACTTCGCGCTCGACGACGCGAGCCTCGAGGCCTACTTCTCGGCCGTCGCGGGCCAGGTCGACGGCGACGTCTACCTGTACAACTTCCCGGCCCGCACGGGCCACGACCTGAGCGCCGAGGTGACGCGCCGCCTCCTGCGCCGGCACCCGAACGTCGTCGGCTACAAGGACACCGTGCTCGACGTCGGCCACACGCGCGGCCTGCTCACCGCGCTGCTCCCCGAGTTCCCGGAGTTCCGGGTGCTCGCGGGCTTCGACGAGAACCTGCACCACGTCGTCACCTCGGGCGGGGCGGGCGCGATCGGCGGGCTCGCGAACCTCTACCCCGAGATCTGCGCCGCGTACGCGCGTGCGGTCGCCGACGGCGACGCCGCCGCCATCGCCGCGCAGCAGCGCCGGATCGACGTCCTCATGGGGCTGTACACGCTCGGGACGCCGTTCTTCCCGCTCCTCAAGGAGGGCATGGTCCGGCGCGGCGTCGCTCTCGGGCGCCACTGCACTCCCCCGCACCACCCCGCGACCCCCGAGCAGGTGGACGCGCTCGTCGCGCTCATGGAGCGGGTGGAGGCCATGCCGTGAGCGACGCCGCCGTGACCTGGCACGACCTCCTCGAGCCGCACGACGGCATCTACGCCGTGCGCACCCAGGCGCCCGGCCCCGAGGGCCGGCTGCCGCTCACCCCGGAGCTGCTGCGCAAGGAGCCCAGCGGCACCGTCTTCGGGATGACGCAGAACGCGGGCATGGGCTGGCCGCGGGCGAACATGCTGGGCCCACAGGTCATGATCGTCTCGACGGCGGGCGGGCTGCGGTCCGACGACGGCCGCCCCGTCGCCCTCGGCCTGCACTCGGGTCACTTCGAGCTCAGCGGCCAGGTGGCGGCCGCGGCGGAGACCGTCGCCGCCGCGGGCGGGATGCCGTTCGCGACGTACGTGAGCGACCCGTGCGACGGCCGCTCGCAGGGCACGCCCGCGATGTTCGACTCGCTGCCCTACCGCAACGACGCCGCCGTCGTCATGCGGCGGCTCATGCGGTCGCTGCCGACGCGCTCGGCCGTGATCGGCGTCGCGACCTGCGACAAGGGCCTGCCCGCGACGATGATGGCGCTCGCGTCGCAGCGCGACCACCCCACGGTGCTGGTCCCGGGCGGCGTGACGCTGCCGCCCGCGCGCGGGGAGGACCTCGCGCAGGTCCAGACGCTCGGTGCCCGGTTCGCCAACGACGAGCTCTCGCTCGCGGACGCCTCCGAGCTCGGGTGCCGCGCGTGCGCGTCGCCCGGTGGCGGCTGCCACTTCCTCGGCACCGCGGGCACGAGCCAGGTGGTCGCCGAGGCGCTCGGCCTCGCCCTGCCCCACTCGGCGCTCGCGCCGTCGGGCGAGCCCGTGTGGGAGGAGATCGCGCGGCAGTCGGCCAGCGCCGTGCTGCGCCAGCGCGAGCTCGGGATCACGACGACGGACGTGCTGACGGACGAGGCGATCGCGAACGCGATGGCGGTCCACGCCGCCGTCGGCGGCTCGACGAACCTGCTGCTGCACGTGCCCGCGATCGCCCACGCCGCGGGGCTGCGGGTGCCCACCGTCGGCGACTGGGTGCGGGTCAACCAGGCCGTCCCGCGCATCGTCAGCGTGCTGCCGAACGGGCCCGTCCAGCACCCGACGGTGCGCATGTTCCTCGCCGGCGGGACGCCCGAGGTGATGCTCCACCTGCGCGCCCTCGGCGTGCTCCACCTCGACGCGCTCACGGCGACCGGCGAGCCGCTCGGCGAGGTGCTCGAGTGGTGGGAGACGTCCGAGCGGCGCGCGCGGATGAAGGAGGTGCTGCGCGAGCAGCAGGGCGTCGACGCCGACGACGTGATCATGGCGCCCGAGGCCGCGCGGCGCCGCGGGCTGACGCCGACGGCGACCTTCCCGGTGGGCACCATCGCCCCCGAGGGCTCGGTCATCAAGTCGACCGCGATCGACCCCTCGCGCCTCGTCGACGGCGTCTTCCACCGCGTCGGCCCGGCCCGCGTCTTCACCTCCGAGGCCGCCGCGATCGCCGCGATCAAGGTGCGCGAGGTGCACCCGGGCGACGTCATGGTCCTCATGGGCGGCGGGCCGCTGGGGACCGGCATGGAGGAGACGTACCAGGTCACGTCCGCGCTGAAGTACCTCAGCTACGGCAAGGAGATCTCGCTGATCACCGACGCGCGGTTCTCCGGGGTGTCGACGGGCGCGTGCATCGGCCACGTGGGTCCGGAGGCGCTGGCCGGCGGGCCGATCGGCCGGCTGCGCGACGGCGACCTGGTGGAGATCCGGATCGACGTCGCGGCGCTCGAGGGCACGGTCGACCTCGTCGGGACCGCCGCCGGGCCGCTGTCGGTGGCCGAGGGCGCGGCGGTCCTGGCCTCGCGTCCCCCGCACCCGGACCTCGCCGCGCACCCGCAGCTCCCCGACGACACGCGCCTGTGGGCCGCGCTCCAGGCGGCCAGCGGCGGCACGTGGGCGGGCGCCGTGTACGACACGGACCGCATCCTCGAGGTGCTGCGCGCGGGCATGGCGGCGCTGGCGACCGAGCGGGGCACGGCGAGCGAGGTCCCCGCGACGACCCGGTGACCGGGCCGCCGCGGGGACCGGCGTGCCGACGAGCCTGCGTGCCGGAGGGCTAGCCGCGGCCGCCCCGTGCGGTCGCGAAGAAGCTCACGCACTGCCCCTGGTTCCGGAACGCGGGCTGCGTGTGCGCGGCCCAGCCGCCCTTCTTGCACTGCTCGGCGCCCGTCGCGGCGTCGATGAGTCGCACCGAGAACTCGGCGCGGTCGAAGTACGTCGCGAGCCCCGTGGCGTCGGCGAGGTACGCGCCGTTCTCGTACGACACCGCGAGCGGCTGACCGCTGATCGAGGAGCGCGCGGTGACCTCCGCGACGGCCAGCCCGCGGACGGGCGTCACCTCGATGCCGAGGGAGACGGGCACCAGCCGGCGGGTGCCGGGGTAGGACGTGACACCGTCGGCCACGAGGGTCGACGCGATCCGCTCGCCGTTGGCGAGGAACGTGACGGTCGCCTGGTCGGCGACCGGCGTCCCGTCGGTCGCGGAGAGCACCTGCACCGAGGCGCCCACGGCGGTCATCCCGAGGAGCGCCTCGGACTGCGCGCCGTCCACCGTGACCGTGCCCAGACCGCCGAGCGCCGTGGGCCCGGACCAGGGGATGCGCTCGTCGCTCCCGGGGAACAGGAACGTGCCGCCCGTGAAGCCGACCTCCGCGTGCGGCATGAGGGTCGCACCGTCGTCGTCGGACACGAAGAAGGCCACGCTCTCCGAGACGTTCGGGTCGCCGACGTGGACCTTCGCCTCGCCGAGGGCGATGCCGTCGAAGACGTACTCGCCGCTGTCCTCGGGACCGGTCGCGTACCAGGCGCCGGCCGAGTCCTGCAGGTAGACGTAGCCGGTCGCGCGCAGGCGGTCGGTCTCGCCCCAGCCGTCGAGGGACGTGTCGTCGAAGGTGCCGTCGGGGTAGCGGTCCTCGAAGATCCTCACGGTCAGGGTCGCCGTCCCGGGGGTCGACGCGGCGGCGGGGCCGGCCAGCAGGCCGCCGGAGGTCAGCGCGGCGAGGGTGATCGCGGCCGCTGCCCGACGGCGCGTGGCACTGCGGTTCATGGTGCTCCTTGGGGGTTCGTCCGTGCCGGGAGGTGTCTCCCGGGCGCGATCGTCCCCTGCCGGTTCGGCCCCCGGACGGTGGTTCACGCACGCTTCATCGAACGTTCCACGCGGGCTCGCCGGGGCGTCGGCGATCAGCGCGTGAGCGTCGCCTCGTCGTGGCGGTCGCTGCCGTGCAGCACGCACGCGCCGCCGCCGCGCCGCTTCGCCTCGTACATCGCGGCGTCGGCGGCGGCGAGGATCGCGTCGGAGTCCGCGTCGCCGTCAGGCCCGAGCGCGACGCCGATGCTGCTGGTGGAGCCGTAGGTGCGGCCGTCGTACTCGTGCGGGGCGCGCAGCGCGGTGCTGATGCGGCAGGCGACGGCGAGCGCGGCGTCGGGCGAGGCGACGTCGTCCAGGAGGACGACGAACTCGTCCCCTCCCACGCGTGCGGCGAGGTCGCCCACGCGGAGCTGACCCGCGATGCGGTGGGCGACGTCGACCAGCAGCTGGTCCCCCGCCGCGTGCCCGAGGGTGTCGTTGACGCTCTTGAAGTCGTCGAGGTCGAGGAAGAGGACGGCGAAGCCGGCCCTGCCCCGGTCGCCGTCGCCGAGGCGCGCGGCGAGCCGGTCCCAGAGGGCCGCGCGGTTGGCGAGGCCGGTGAGGTCGTCGTGGAGCGCGCGGTGGCGGAGCTCGCGGGTCGCGACGGCGAGCTCGGCCGTGCGCTCGGCGACGCGTCGCTCGATCTCGTCGTAGGACGCGGCGAGCTCCTCGCCCAGCGCGTTCACGCCCGCCGCGACGGCGTCGACGATGTCCCCGGCCGTCCCGACGGGGGCGCGCGCGTCGAAGCGCAGGGCGGCGAGCTCCTGGATCACGCCGACGATCTCGTAGAGCCGGCGCTCCAGGTCCTCGTGGGCCGCCCCGTCCGGGGGCGCCGCGGCGCTGGTCACACCAGGTGCCCCCGCAGCCAGTCGGCGGCGGCGTCCACGTCCTCGAAGAGACGGATCGGCACGTCGGGCTTGCTGACGTTGATGAAGAAGGTCGCCATCATCCGGCTGAGCGGGTTGCCGACGACGAGGGCGACGGCGGCGACGACGTCCTGGCGGCGGATGAACTCCATGCGCGCGGCGCGGTCCTGCGGGCCGGCGTCGGTCGTGTGGACGAGGAGCGGGGCGGCAGTGCCGCCGGTGAGCTCGCGCATCGCCTCGATGACCGCGCGCGCGTCCTCGATGCCCGACGGGACGTGCGGCGCCCACGTGATCTCGGCGATGCCGTCGGCCCGGAGCCAGATGCGGAACTTCTCGCCCGTGATCTCGGCGGTGCTCATGTGATCTGTCCTCTGTCGGCGGCCGGCGGGCGACGTCTCCCCGTGCCGCAGGTCGCGGCCACGCGGGCGCATACCCGTCGTCCGCCGGAACCATCGGCCCGAGTGCCTCGCTCGTGAGCCGGCGGCGGCCGGATCACCCGTTCGCTCAGTCGAGGACCGCGGCGGCCTCGACCTCGACCCGCACGTCGGGCTCGTACAGCACCTCGACGCCGATGAGCGACGACGGCGGCATCGGCGACGGCAGGCCGAGCTCCCCCGCGACGCTCTCGACGCCGGCCATGAACTCGCCGATCTGCTCGGGCGTCCAGCGCGTGACGTAGAAGGTGAGCCGGACGACGTCGTCGAACGTCGCGCCCGCGCCCGCGAGGCCGAGCGCGGTGCTCCGCAGCGCCTGGGCGACCTGCCCGGCGAGGTCAGGCGCACGGTCGACCCCGGGGCCGCCGGCGACCTGGCCCGCGACGTGCACCTGCCGGGTGCCCGTGGCGATCGCGACGTGGTGGTACGGCGTGTTCTCGGCAAGGCCTGCGGGGCTGAGCAGCTGGACGGTCACGGGATGCTCCTTCGTCGGTGAGGTAGGTATCCCCTTGCTACCTGGTCACCGCAGGGCACTTCAACGAGACTAGGTGTCGTGACGGAGACCGCGACCACCCCCCGCCCGCACGACGACGACGTCGACCGCCTCGAAATCGGCGCGCTGCAGCGCGAGCTGCTCGGCCAGGTGCTCGACACCTGGTCGGTGCAGGTGCTCGAGCACCTGTGCGACGGCCCGCTCCGCTTCAACGGCCTGCGCCGCGCCATCCCGGCCGTCACGCAGAAGTCCCTCACCGCGACCCTGCGCCGCCTCGAGCGCAACGGCATCGTCGAGCGCGTCGTGACGAGCTCGCGGCCGGTCGCGGTCGAGTACCGCATCACCCCGCTGGGCAAGACGCTCCGCGAGCCGGTCGACGCCCTGCTCGCGTGGACGACGACGCACCTGCCCGACGTCGCCGCCGCGCGCGAGCGCTTCGACGAACTCGCGGGATGACCGTCGAGCGCGATGCCGGCCCACGCGGCGACCAGACGCCCGAGGGTGTCTCGGCGTCGTCCGCCGGTGACAACCACGCTGCTAGCGTCCGCACCGTGCCCGCCGACGAGTACCTCGACCTCAACCGCACCAACTGGGACAGCCGCGCGACGGTGCATGCGCAGGGCTACGGGATCGACCGCCTCCTGGCGGACCCGGACGCGCTCTCGGACGTGGTCGAGTTCGATCGACCGCGCCTGGGTGACATCGCGGACCTGGACGTCGTCCACCTCCAGTGCCACATCGGCACGGACACACTGAGCCTCGCTCGGCTCGGAGCCCGCGTCACGGGCGTCGACCTCTCGGGCGTGTCCCTCGACGAGGCCCGGAGCCTGGCGCAGCGTGCCGGCGCCGACATCGAGTACGTGCAGTCCGACGTCTACGCCGCCCCCGAGGCCCTCGGCGGCCGGCGGTTCGACGTCGTCTACACCGGCATCGGCGCCCTCTGCTGGCTGCCGAGCATCGGGCGCTGGGCCCGGACGGTCGCCGCCCTGCTGCGCCCGGGCGGGCGCCTTTTCATCCGCGACGGTCACCCGGTGCTCAACGCGGCGATGGCGATGACGGTCGGCGCCGAGCACCCGGACCGCGAGCAGCAGCCGTGGATGACCGGTCCTGGAGGGACGACGGTCGCGCTCGAGCTCCCGTACTACGAGCAGGCCGAGCCGCTCGTCTGGAACGACGAGGACACCTACGCCGGCGAGGGGAAGGTTGCGCAGCCCCGGTCGATGGAGTGGAACCACGGGATCGGCGAGATCGTCACCGCGGTGCTCGACGCCGGCCTCGAACTGACGTCGCTGACCGAGCACGACAGCGTCCCGTGGGACGCGCTCCCCGGTTTCATGGTCCTCGACGAGGACATCAACGAGTACCGCCTGCGCGAGCGCCCCGAGCGGCTCCCGGCGACCTTCACGCTCACCGCTCGCCGTCGCTGAGGACGGCAACACCCCGCCCGACCTTCACCCCCAGGTCACGCCGCCGTCGTCGGCCGGACGGCCGCCCCGCCTAGCGTCACGCGCATGACCAAAGACACGACGGTCGCACCGACGACGACCGGGACCCTCACCCTCACGCTCGTGCGCCACGGGCGCACCTACCTCAACCAGCGCCGCCTGCTGCAGGGCTGGTGCGACTCGCCGCTGACGCGCGGCGGCCGTGACGGCGTCCGCACGACGGCCCGGCACCTCGCGCAGCGGCCCTTCGTCGCGGCGTACTCCTCGCCGTCCGGGCGGGCCGTGGCGACGGCGGCCGAGATCCTGCGCCACCACGAGGGCGTGCGCCTGCGCACCGACCCCGGCCTGCGGGAGTACCACTTCGGCGACTACGAGCGGAAGCACGAGTCGGTGCTCGACCAGGTCGTCGCCTGGCCCGAACTCGTCGGCAGCATCCTCGACGGCTCCCACCCCGGGCTGCCCGGCGGGGAGAGCGCACGGTGCTTCCTCGACCGGCTCCACGAGGCCATGGCGCGGATCACCGCCGCGCACCCGGAGGGCGGCGAGGTACTCGTCGTCGGACACGGGCTCGCGCTCGGCGTCTGGCTCGCCGCCGTGGGCGACGGCGTCCTCGTGCCCCTGCCGAACGCGTCGGTCTCCCGGGTGCGGCTGAGCGCGGACGGCGTCCACCTCGACGAGGTCGGCACGGACGTCGCGGACCAGGGCGCGCTCGGTGCGCGACCGGCGCTCGCGCTCGCGGTCGGCGCCACGGCCTGACGGCTCCGGGCGGCGGAGGTCCCCCCACCAGGCGCCGACCTGCCACTGTCCTACCTGTCGTCCACGATGGTCCCGGACCGGGCGATCAACTGGTGTGGAGGAGCTCTCGTGACTCGTGTGCTGGTGACCGGCGTGCGCGGCAAGACCGGCGTTCCCCTGGCGCAGGCGCTCATGGCCCGGCCGGGGGTCGACGTGCTCGGCGGCAGCAGCGACCCGAGGACGGTGACCCTCGAGGGCGTGCAGCCCACCGCCTTATCGTGGGACAACGAGTCCACCTGGGCGACGGCGACGGGCGGCGTAGACGCGGTGTACGTCGTGCGGCCGGATCGCGCGGACGCACCCGAGCTGATCGACGCGCTGCTCACCGGGCTGGCTGCTGAGACGCGCGTCGTGCTGCTGTCCGAGCGGAACGCGGACTCCCTGGGCCCTCACAGCTGGGCCGCGCGCACCGAGCAGGTGGTGCGCAGCAGCGGTCGGCCGTGGACCATCCTGCGGCCGAGCTGGTTCATGCAGGTGCTCACGGACGAGCGCTTCTACCTCGGCCCGGTCGTCGAGGAGGGAGAACTGGCCTTCTCCAGCGGCGGGGCGAGCGTCGCGTGGATCGATGCACGGGACATCGCCGCGGTGGCCGAGCGTGCCCTGCTCGACGACGGTCACGAGGGGCAGGTCTACGAGCTCACCGGACCGGAGTCACTCACGCTGCCGAAGGTCGCCGACCAGCTCTCGGCCGCCGTCGGCCGCCGCGTGACCCTCCGGGAGACCACGATCGCTGAGACCCTCGAGGGCCTCAGCGGTTTCGAGCGTGACCTCACGATGTGGACGTTCGAACGCGTGCACGCCGGCGACTTCGCACCGGTGACCGACACCGTCGAGCACGTCACGGGTCGTCCGGCCCAGTCCCTCGAGTCCTTCCTCACGGACTCCGCCGCGCAGCTAAAGCGAGGCTGACGGCGGCCGGGCCCGCTCAGGTTGGTCCGCGGACTCACCGCCCACTGCACGGACGCGCCTCACAGCTGCACCGTCACCCTCAGCGCACGGGCATCGATGCTGGCCCGCCTCGGACCTTCGTGACCCGGCGACGCCGCGTCGACCCGCTTGCTGTGCGCCTCGGCAGATTGGAACTGCCGACACCCGCTTTAGGAGTTTGATCTTGGTCTGTCGATAACGGGCTGACCTGCGGAATCGCATGCGGGTAGTTCGTCCGGTGACCCGGTTCCAAGCCGCTCGCTGACCACACGCTGACCACGGCAGCCGGCCAGTCCGCCGCGCTGCGGCAAGGCGGCCGCCACATCGACGGAGGGCCAGAGCGGCCGCCGTATCGTCTCACGAGCGGTGCCGCTCCCTCGCCAACACGCCCTCGATATCTCGCCGAGCACGCTGGACACTCGGAGGTTACGGACCTCCTCGCGCGTGTCGGTACCGGGCGGCAAGATGGAGGCCGGAGCGAGAGGTGATCACATGCCGCCAAGGACCATCGAGGTCACGAGGGATGAGCTGCTTGCGCGACGGGAGCAGGTCCTCGACTCACTCGGGACGACGCTCGACGCGCTGCGCGCACGCACTCGCACGGGCGCCCTGTCCGGCGAGGAGTGGGAGGCAGTTGCCGAGTTGGAGGAGATCAGCTTTCTGCTGAACGACTCGCCCGATGACTTCTGATTTGGCGGACCGCTCAAGGGAGTTCGCGGGCGAAGTCGCGGACCTGCTCCGGCGCACCTTCGGCAAGAACGTCGACGTCGTTTCCGTCAAGTTTGGCGAGCGATACGCTGTGCGACCGGCCGGCAAGACCGCAGCCAGCCGCCGCATTCCGCTCACCGTCCAGGGCGAGCACCTTGCCGACTTGGCCGTAGCGCTCTACCAAACCATGGATCATTCGGGCCTTCATCTGAAGACGACCAGAACAGACGTCGGTCTCTTCTCGACGCTGGACCGGACGCCTCTCCTGCGCCTCGAGTACAGGAGCGATATGCGAGCGGACCCGATAAGCCATTGGCAGTTCCACGCCGAACGTGGCGCCTTCACCCACCTCCTGTCGATTGCCAACACGGCAGACGCAACACGCGTTCAGAGCCCCCACGACCTATCCAAAGTCCACCTCCCTGTCGGCGGCGAGAGATTTCGCCCGTGCCTCGAGGACGTCCTCGAGATGTTGATCCGCGACTGCGGGGTTGACGCCGCACCAGGATGGGAGTCTGTCCTACGCGAGGGCCGGGAGCGTTGGCGAATGAGACAGTTCAGGACAGCCGTTCGGGATCTTCAGGACGAGGCTGCCCTCGTCCTGCGCGCTCACGGGTGGTCAGCGACGCCACCAGCGGAGCCCTACACACCCCACCTCGAGCCGTACCGCAAGTGGTAGAGCGAGACCGGATCCCTGGGCTCCCTAACCTCCCGCGCGAGCCAGCAGTTCAAAAAGTCGGTCGGACAGGTCCACCGCAAGCGCCAACTCCTCCGCCTCTAGCGGGCGAGCGTGCGCAACCGTATTGCGCGCAGCGCGGATTACCTGCAGCTCTTCATCGAATATCGCGCGGAAGCGCGACGCTTCCTCGGCCGACAGCTGTGGGACGCCCGAAAATGACGTGCCGTCGCGGAGAACCCGGCGAGGAGGCAAATCAAGGGCGGCGGCGATGCGCTCCCAGTTGTCTATGAGCCTACCGATGCGTTCATAGTCGGGCCTCTCGGCCACTTCTGCGCCGTCTGTTCCCGGACGACTCTCACCGCTCTCGAAAGCACGAGCCTTTTCGCCAAACTCAGACAACGACTGTCTGATGGCCGCATCGCCGATGAGGATGGGGCCGACGGTTGCCTGGGCAGCGGCCGAGGCGACGCTCTGCGCAACGCTGTCGAGGCGAACACTGTGCAAGGCGAGCTGGACTTCAAGTTGCTCCGCTTTCTTGGCGGACCGTTCGGCTTCGCGCTCCGCGGACTCGACGCGCCGCTTGAGCGAGATCCCGAAGACTCCCACTTCACCCATCTCAGGGCTGACCAAGAGAACCACTAGCAGCGCGAACGTCAGCACGCTCGCGTCGGTGATCACCGGCGGGGCGCAGATGCTACGCACCTCGTCCTGGACCAAGACGTCCTTGCACACCTCGAGCCGTCCTAGAAGAAGGCCAACTCCACATACGGCGAGGATGCTGATCGCTGCCGCCCACCGGGTACGCCTCCAAGGCGTCGAGGTCGCGTCCGCCCGTGAGGTCACAGCCCTCCCGTCAGCATGTCGCGCATTCCAGCGCCCCTCGCGGAGCGGCGGCCAACCTGCCGCATCCAGGATCCTACGTCGCAGCTCTCGGCGGGCGAGGCGCCGCTGCAAGTCCCGTCGTCCCAAACGAAGGACACAGCCCCCGCCCCACATCCGCAGGCTGGGTGGACACGCATCCATGCAAGAAGAGTCGCGGCCCGTCATCGGCTCGACAGCGGCCGTCACCGGCAGTCGCGGGCCGGGGTCAGCGGGCGGGACTCAGCGCTTCTCTCGTCGGAACCCAGTAGCGCCGCTTCGGTGAGCCCCCGGGTACCGATCGGACGTCTTCGAGCACGCCGCCGCACCGCTCGATCACCGCAGCTGAGCCGACGTTCTCGTCGTCGCAGGTCACGAGCGCCTGGTCGATGCCCAGACCGTGAGCGACGCCGAGCCCGGCGCGGAGCAGCTCGGTCGCGTACCCGCGCCGCCGGTACGCGGGCCGGACTCCGTAGCCGATGTGGCCGCCAACCTGGAGCAACGCTTCGGTGAGCCGGTGCCGCACGGAAACGCGCCCGACCACAACGCCGTCAACCGCGGCGTAGAGGTCGGTCCACGGCACGTACCCGGGCGGAAGGCCGGCACCGTAGCGAAGGCGCTCGACCCGCTCGAGGTACGCGGCCCATGGCTCGTTCGGGTCGTAGAACGGCAAGAAGGCGAAGCCCTCGGTCGCCAGCTCGGCGTGCGCCGCCCTTGCCTCGGCTTCGTCGTCGATCCTGAGCGCGCGAAGCTCCACTACCACTCCCCTCTACACAGCACGGCCGCTGCCACGCGGCGCGTCAGTCGGCCGATGCGATGGCGTCCCGGATCACCTGAGCCTCGGCGTCAAGGAGCGGCCGCTCACGTTCCACCTCGTCGGGAAGGATCGTCCACCCGTCGCCGTCGTAGCGCGGGATGACGTGCAGGTGGAAGTGGAAGACCGTCTGGAACGCGGCCTCGCCGTCACACAGGAAGACGTTGATCCCCTCGCATCGCATGGCGGAGCGGCGTAAGGCTCGCGCCATCTCGTGACCGACCGACCAGACGTGGGCACTCGTGGCCGCGTCGATGTCCTCGAGGCCGACGACGTGCTGGCGTGGCACGACGAGAAGATGCCCGGGGACCACGGGGTGCAGGGCCATCCAAACCATGACTGTCGCGTCGTCGTAGACGAGGCTGACCTCCGCTCGGCCGGCAACGATCGCGCAGAAGATGCACTCGTGCTCGACCGCCGCCCGTGGCTTCCCCATGAGCCGGATGGTGCCAGACACCGTGAGCTCCTCCATCCGACTTCGGGTCGACGGGTTGGTCCTGCGACGTCTCGCGGGAGCCCAGGGAATGCCGCTCGGCTCAGGCTGGTGCCGCGTCGCGCTGTCGTCATCGATGACGCGGACGCGGATGGCCGGCGCCTGGTGCGCCGTCATTGCACTTGTTCGCGTCATCGCCTGCGACGCCAGTTCGTCATCGCTCTGTCTATCGGGCGTGAGGAGTCTGGCGTCGTGCGCACGACCCGACTCCCCTACCTCGCCCCGCGTGACGCGCCAGGGCGGCGGGCGGTCACGCATCTTCTCGCCTCGGGCCGCACACCTGCAGGTAGGGGTCGACGTCGGAAGGGGGGTGCCGGACGTGATGTCGATGCACAAGCTGACTGCCGGCGACGGGTACGCGTACCTAACCCGGCACGTCGCCGCGGGTGACGCCGGCCTGGACGCAGGTGCGTCGCTGACCGCCTACTACGAGCAAACCGGGGACCCGGCCGGTCGTTGGTGCGGCGAGGGGCTCGCGGGGCTCGGCGACGACAGGCGGCGCCTGCGCCCGGGTGACGTGGTGACCGAGGCGGCGATGACGGCGGTGTTCCGCGACGGCGCCGACCCGCTGACGGAGGACGCGCTCGGCCGGCCGCATAGCCGGTTCGATGACGGCAAGCGTCATGCGGTCGTCGGGTTCGACCTGACGTTCACCGCGCCCAAGTCCGTATCCGTCCTCTGGGCGCTGGCCGATGACGCGACGCGCGTCATCGTCTATGACGCGCACCGGGCGGCGCTGGCGTCATCGCTGGAGTTCGTCGAGCAGCGCGTCATCCGCACGCGCACCGGCGACGCCGGGCGTCATCAGGTCCGCACCCGCGGGATGCTCGCCGCGGCGTTCGACCACTGGGACACCCGGGCCGCTGACCCGAACCTGCACACCCACGTCGTCATCGCCAACAAGGTCCAAGGCCCCGACGGCGCCTGGCGGAGCCTGGACGGGCGGACCGTGCACGCCGCCGTCGTCACCGTGTCCGAACTCTATGACGCCCTCCTTGCGGACGAGCTCGCGCGGCGGCTGCCGGTGGAGTGGTCGACGCGCGACCGCGGACCCCGGCGGAACCTGGCGTTCGAGGTCGACGGGGTCGGCGATGACCTGCTCGCGCACTTCTCGACCAGGGCGGAGGCGATCCACTGCGCCGAGCAGGAGTGGCTCGCCGAGTTCGAGGAGAGCCATGGCCGGGCGCCGACGCGGGTGGAGACGACGCGGGCGCGGCAGCACCTGACCCGCGCCACGCGGCCGCCGAAGACGGTCCGACCGCTGGCGGACCTGCTGGCGGACTGGGCGAACCGCGCCGGCGCGCTCACCGGGCTCGAGCCCCGCGACCTCGCAGCCCGCGCTCTGACTGGCGCCTACGGGCGGCCGCTGCATGCGCACGACGTCGGCCCAGAGGTGCGGGCGGCGATGGTCGCGCAGGTCCTCGATGACGTCTCGACACGGCGGTCGGTGTGGACGACGTGGAACCTCGGCGCCGCCGCCGTCCGCGCCTCGAAGCTGCTGCGGATGGCCTCGGCCGCCGAGCGGCGCGAGCTGCTCAACGAGATCACCACCGAGGCCGCGGCGGCGTGCGTGCACCTGGACGACAGCCGCGACCCGACGACGCGGCGCGTCGGGGAGTCGCCGTTCACCTCGACCGAGCTGCTCGGGGCGGAGAAGGTACTGATCGACGCCGCCGAGACGACCGGCGCACCGCACCGGCCGGCGGAGATGCTCGGCGCCATCCCGCTACGCACCGAGCACCACCTCGGCGCCCTCGCCCCCGACCAGCGCGCGGCCGCCGAAGCCGTCATCACCTCCGCCCGGCTCCTCGACGTGCTCGTCGGGCCGGCGGGGTCGGGCAAGACCACCACGCTCGCGGCGATCACCTCGTTCTGGCGGCACGGCATCGGGTCCGTCGTGGGGCTCGCGCCGTCGGCCACCGCTGCGCGGGCGCTGGCGGAGTCGCTCGGGGTGCCGTGTGAGACGACGGCGAAGTGGCTGCACGAGTCCACCGGCGACGGCGCTACCACCCGGGCCCTGCGCTACGCCGACGCCGTTGCCCGGATGGCGACGCGTGACTACCAGGGGCAGCGGGCGGCCAACGAGGAGCACTGGCGGCTGCGCGCCGAGCAGGACCAGTGGCGGTTCTGCCCCAGGCAGCTCGTCATCGTCGACGAGGCCTCCCTCGCCGACACCCGCACCCTCGCCGCGATCGTCGAGCAGGCACGCGCCGCGAGGGCGAAGGTGCTGCTGGTCGGGGACCACCTGCAGCGTGGCTCGGTCGATGCCGGCGGCGCATTCGGCATGCTCGCCCGGCGGGGGCCGACCGCCGAGCTCACCAGCCTCTGGCGGTTCGCGAATCCGTGGGAGGCGCGCGCCAGCCTCGAGCTGCGCCGCGCCCACCCGGCTGCGCTCGACGCCTACGAGGCGCACGGCGCGATCGCCTCCGGCGGGCACGACGCGATGCTCGACGCCGCCATCGAGGCCGTCACCACCGCGAGCGAGCAGGGCCGAGTCGCGGTCCTGCAGGCGGTCGACAACCGGACCGTCCGCGAGCTCAACGCCCGCATCCGCGCCGACCGCATCACCAGCGGCGACGCCCTCCCCGCCGGGGTGAGCCTGCACGACGGGCTGACCGCCGGCGTCGGGGACCGGATCGTCACCCGCCGCAACCACCGACGCCTGGCCACCGCCGACGGGTTCGTCCGTAACGGCGCCCTGTGGGACGTCACCGCCGTCCTGCCCGACGGGTCCCTCCGCGTCCGACCCGCCAACCACGCCGACGCGCCCACCGTCCGCCTCCCCGCCGACTACGTCGCCGACCACGTCGAGCTCGGCTACGCCACCACCATCGCCCGCACCCAAGGCATGACCGTCGACGAGACCCACACCATCGCGACCCCCGGCATGGGCCGCGAAGACCTCTACGTCGCGATGAGCCGCGGCCGCCACACCAACCGCGCCTACGTCGTCATCGACCACGGCGACCCGGACTGCCTGCCCGGCCACGCGCCGTCGTCGGGCCGCGAGGTGCTCGAGCAGATCCTCGCGACCAGCCACGCCGAGCCCAGCGCAACCGAGACCTGGGACAGCTACCACCCCGGTCGGACCGCGCCCCTCGTGCCGCCCGTGCGTCCACAGCAACCGTGGAACCCGCAGCCTCCACAGCCCGCGCCGCACCGCTTGACCGCGCCGCCGCCGTCGTCCGCCGATGGACCGGTGCTCGGTCGCTGACCACCGCCACACCCAACCCAACAGAAGGAGAAGGTCATGACCACCACCGCACAGCACGCCGTCCCCGCCACTCCGGCCCGGCAGTACTACCGCGTGAAGGACGCGGCGCGGGTGCTCGGGGTGCCGCCCCGGACGCTGCCCACCTGGTCGAGCACGAGCAGATCCCGTACCGGCGCCTCGGCACGGTGATCCTCCTCCCGGCGGCGTGGGTCGAGCGCGAGCCGACGATGCCGGTGAAGCGGCGCTGATGTCCGTCACCAGACGGCAGCATCCGACGGGCAAGGTGACCTGGCGCGCGAAGGTGTTCTTCGAGGGCCGGGTCATCGCGCAGCGGTCGTTCGGGCGCCGGGTCGATGCGAAGCGCTGGGAGGCTGACCAGCTCGCGAAGCTCGACGCCGGCTCGTGGATCGACCCGGCGCGCGGGCGGATGACGTTCGCGGCGCTGGCCGAGGAGTGGCAGGCCTCGCGTGGTCACCTGGCGGTGCGCAGCCAGGAGACCACGCGGTTCCTGCTGGACAAGTACGTGATCCCGGAGATCGGGGCATACCCGATCTCCGGGATCTCGGCCGCCGACGTCGAGCGGGTGATGTCCGCCCTGACGGCGCGTGGGCTGGCGACGGCGACCCGGCGCCGGGCGCTGTCGATGATGCGACTGGTCGTCGACTACGCGATCCGCGACCGGCGGCTGAGCGTGAACGTCGCACGGATGGTGGCGCTGCCGCGCGGGGGGACCAAGCGCGAGCCGCACTGGCTGCGGCCTGAGCAGCTCGGCCGGCTGGTCATGGCGGTGCCGCCGCTGTGCCAGCCGGTCGTGCTGTTCCTCGGGACCACCGGGTGCCGGTTCTCGGAGATGGCCGCGCTGCGGGTCGACGACGTCGTGCAGACCCCGCACGGGCTCGGCGTCCGGGTGCACCGGGCCGCGACGCAGTCGAAGCGGACGAGCGGGGCGGTGTTCGGGCCAACGAAGACGCATCAGACCCGGACAGTGCCGGTGCCGGCGGCGCTGGATGAGTACGTGCGGACGCGGGTCGCGGGGACGGCGCCGGGCGGGTACCTGTTCCCGAGCCCGACCGGCGGCGTGTGGACGAACACCAACTTCCGGGCGCGGTCGGGGTGGATGGACGCGACGCGGCGGGCGGGTGTCGAGGGGACGACGATCCACGACCTGCGGCACACCGCCGCCTCGCTGCTGATCGCCGCCGGCGCGGACGTCAAGGCCGTGCAGGTCATCCTCGGGCACTCCACCGCGACGATGACGATGGACCTCTACGGGCACCTATTCAACGAGGCGACCTGGCAGGCGATGGAACGGCTGCCCGTGATACCGCTGATGCAGGCGCCGCGAGCGATCGAGCCGCGCCACTCGTCGAGTGTAGAAGAGCCGCCCGCAGCTTGGCCGCCGTCCGAGGCCTGACGGCCAGGGAGGTCTCCTTGACCTGCGGTTCACCGGGTCAGGGCATCGCCCGGCTCGTCGAGAGGAACCGGTCGACGATCCAGAGCGCCTCGAGGGTCTCCTCTTGCGAGACATCGTCACCGTGGATGCCCCGGTTCATCACACTCACGGCGTAGCGAAGTTGGTCCGCTATCCCTTCGTCGATCGCCCCGCGCCGGTTGAGCAGCCGCAAGAGCGCCCCGGCACCGAGGCGCGCGCCCCTGTCGCGATCTTCGGGCGTGAGTAGTGCTCTGAGGCGCATCTCAAGAGCGCGGCGCGCCCGAGCTAGGGCCTCCCAGGAGTCGCCCCTGTCGCCAAGTGCCCAGGCGAGGTCCCGGCCTGGCATCGCGTCGCCGCGTGGGCCGGCACCTCCACCGCTTTCAGACGAGGGCGGCCCCACCGGGCCGACTGACTCATCAGAGCGCTCACCTAGGAATCGCGCGACTTCGTCGAAGGCCGCCTGGACGGAATCACGGACGCCCTTGTTCTTCGTGTAGTCCGCGAGACTCGTTGCCCCGAGATCTACAAAGAGAAGCTGACCGAGACGGTCGATCTCACTCGCAGCCAGAACGTCAGCGGTTCGAACACGCGACAGCGCGCGCATCTGAAGCAAGCGCCGAACCCAGTCTTGAACCAGAGAGAAGATGGAGACCGCGATCGTACTGCCCGCAAGCGCGGAGGCGACCGCCGCAATCAGCGGCTCGATTCCCACTTTTCAGCGCCTCGTTCGGTACAACTTCAGGAACCCGCGGACGGTCTTGAGCTCTTCCAGGAGCGCTTGTGCCATGATGTACTCGCGGTGAAGCGACGCTGCTGAATAGAACACGATCGCGCCAGCAACGAGAAGGACTCCCGCGGACCCGAGCGCAATCGCAATCGCGAGGCCCTCGACCGGCCTAGACGAGTCCGGCTGGACAATCGGCAGAATGATGGCCAAGACAACGGAGAGGCCAGCCGCAGCCAACGCTTTGCCCTGCGCAACTCTCTGCCCATGGCGCCACTCGTACACCGTCGCTAGGTGCTCCTGCGCCCCGTCACCCTCGATAGCAGCGAGCTCGATCAGGTCCGACACTGCAGTGCGACGCCTGGACACCCGAGCAGTATGGCGCCCAAGATCGAGGTGCGCTAGCAGCGGACGCAGCTACGACCACACACCGCTCAGCGCGCGGAGCGAATACGGCGATGTGCGCCGTGCTGATGCATCGCACATGAGCAGCCCCGACTTGGGCGCGACTACTGGGGAGCCGAGATGACAGAGGACGATGCGGGCGGCGACACGCCACCAACTCTCACGGCCGCAGGCGCGCCGGACGGCCTGGAGCCGCCTTCGCCCTCCGGTGTGTCCTTCGACGTGGCAAAGACGGTTGGTAGCAGCAGTCTGGGCTGGCAACGCACCCAAACCTGGGCGGCCAGCTCCGAAGCTCGCTTCGCCCCCCCGCCGGGATACCGGGTCGTCGTCGTGGATACAAAGTCGTGTAGCAGGGTTCGGGACTTGGCCAGTCTCCGCCGGGATCTCGAGCTTGCGCGCCTCTTCGCGGAGACATATCTGGATCGGGCCTCTTCGCGCCCCGAGGGCGGGCGGTTCCCTGACGACGCACAGTGGATGTCGGCGCTGGTGATGTATGGGCGGGCTTTCGGCAGCTCGGTACGGGCATCGGAACGCCTGACTGACGACTGGCTCAAAGACGACGAGCGCGCTTCGCACCGGTTCCTACTTGACATGCGGAACAAGTTTGTCGCCCACGCGGTCAACAACTTCGAGCACGCCGTCGTGGTCGCGTACCTGGCCGACTCAGCCTTCGAGCGTCGTAATATCTCACGACTGGGACAAATGCACGCTGAGATCCTGCCCGTTAGCGAAGACCGCCTCCTAGACCTCGTCGGCCTCTGCAAGAGATTCGTCATTCACATCAACCGACGGCTCCGGGCGGCACTGTCCGATGTGGAGCGCGAACTGCGCGCGCTTGGTCTTGATGAAGTCTACGCGATGCCTGACCTGGCACCGCCAGAGATCGACCTCGCCCGCGTCGCCAAGCGACGCAGATAGGCGGCGGTAAGACTCGACGACGACCGTGTCCGGCGACGTCCGTCCACGTCCTCGACCAGCCGTCCACGTACCGAGACAAGTCGCTGACCACACGCTGACCAATGCCCGGCAAATCGGACACGGCCCCCGCCGCGACCGAGGCAGCGATACCGCCTCTGACCTGCGCAAACACCTCTGTGCGCCTGGGCAGATTCGAACTGCCGACACCCGCTTTAGGAGAGCGGTGCTCTATCCCCTGAGCTACAGGCGCGGGAGCCCGGCCACCTCGGCCGAGCCCTCCACACGCCCACGCGACCGCGGTCGGCGAGCCCCACGAGCGTACCGGCTGACGTGACGCCGACGCCGCCCGGGGATCAGGATGCTCCCGACCACCGCCGCACCACCCCGAGGACCTCCGTGAGCACGCCCGACACCACCGGCACCGGCACCGGCACCGGCACCGGGACCGGGACCGGGACCGGGACCGGCACCGGCACCGGCACCGGGACCGGGACCGGCACCGGCACCGGCACCGGCACCGGGACCGGGACCGGGACCGGGACCGGGACCGGGACCGGGACCGGGACCGGGACCACGCTGCCACCCGCCACCGCCCCGCACCGCGGCGTCACGCTCGGCGTCGGGACTCTCACCGCGATGGTCGTCGGCTCGATGGTCGGCGCGGGCGTCTTCTCGCTCCCGGCGACCTTCGCGGGTGAGACCGGCGTCGTCGGGTCGCTCGTCGCCTGGGCGATCGCGGGCACCGGGATGCTGCTGCTCGCTCTCGTGTTCCAGAGCCTCGCCGTGCGCAAGCCCGAGCTCGACGCCGGCGTCTACGCCTACGCCAGGGCCGGCTTCGGCCAGTACGTCGGCTTCTTCTCGGCCATCGGCTACTGGGCGAGCGCCTGCGCAGGGAACGTCACCTACTGGGTGCTCATCATGTCGACCGCGGGCGCGCTGCTGCCCGCGCTCGGCGCCGGGGACACGCCCCTGGCCCTCGTCCTCGCGAGCGTCGGGGTCTGGACGTTCTTCCTGCTCGTGCGCCGCGGCGTGCGCGCGGCGGCGACGCTCAACCGGATCGTCACGGTCGCCAAGGTCATCCCGATCGTCGTCTTCATCGTCCTCGCGCTCACCGTCTTCGACCCCGCCGTGTTCGCGGACAACCTTCAGGGCGGGCCCGACGCCGGCTCCCTCCTCGAGCAGGTGCGCGGCACCGTCCTCACCACGGTGTTCGTGTTCATCGGCGTCGAGGGCGCCAACGTCTACTCGCGCCACGCGCGGCGCGGCACGGACGTCGGCCGCGCGACCGTGCTCGGCTTCCTGGCGGTGCTCGCGATCTTCGCGTCCGTGACCATCGTGTCCTTCGGGGTGCTGCCCGCGGCCGAGCTCGCCGAGCTGCGCCAGCCGTCGATGGCGGGCGTGCTCGAGGCCGCCGTCGGGCCGTGGGGCGTGGGGCTCGTGAGCGTCGGCCTCGTCATCTCCGTGCTCGGCGCGTACCTCGCGTGGACGCTCATGGCGGCCGAGGTGCTGCTCGTCGCGGCCGAGGACGGCGACCTGCCGCGCTTCCTCGCGCGCACCAACAAGGCCGACGCGCCCGGCAACGCGCTGCTCCTGTCGACCATCACGACGCAGGTGCTGCTCGTCGTCACGCTGCTCTCCGAGGACGCGTTCTCGTTCGCGCTCAACCTCACGAGCGCGCTCGTCCTCGTGCCGTTCCTGCTGGTCGCGGGGTACGCGCTCCAGCTCGCCGCCACCGGCGAGACCTACACCGGCCAACCCTCGGCCCGGACGCGCGAGCTGGTCGTCGCCGGCCTCGCGACGCTCTACGCGGCCTTCCTGCTCTGGGCCGCGGGGTGGGCGTTCCTGCTCGTCTCGTTCCTCGTCTACGCGCCCGCGACCGTGCTGTTCGCGATGGCCCGGCGCGAGCAGGGGCGGCGCGTCTTCTCGGCGCGCGAGCGCGTGGTGTTCGCGGTCGCCGTCGTCGGCGCGGTGGTGGGCGTCGCGCTGCTCGCGACGGGCGCGATCGCCTTCTGAACCCGCCTCCTCGAGCACGCGGCCGACGTCGGCCCGAGTGGAACCACTCAGGGCCGCGCACGCCGCCGCGCCGCGCTCCCTAGAACTATCACCAGGCGCCCGACCGGGCCCCACCACCAGTGACAGGGAGAACCCCATGAGCACCACCGCTGCCGCCCGCCGCTCGACCCGACGCGGCCCGCTCGTCCTCGCGATCGCCGCCCTGGCGACGGTCGTCATACTCGTCGTCGTGGGCATCGCCTCGACCGCCGACGGCTCGAGCCGGACGCCGGACCTCGTCGGCCGCACGTTCGTCTCGACCGACACGCCCGGCCACGACCTCGTCGCCGGCACCGAGGTGCGCCTCGCGTTCGACGAGGGCCACGTCAGCGCCCGCGCCGGCTGCAACACGCTCTTCGGCGGCGCGACGTGGACCGACGGCGTGCTCGAGGCGCCGCAGCTCGCGAGCACGATGATGGCCTGCTCCCCCGACCGCATGGCGCAGGACGCGTGGCTCGGCGACCTGCTCGCGAGCGGCCCCGCCCTCACGCTCGACGGCGCCACGCTGACGATCGGCGACGCCGACAACGGCCTCGTCCTCGTCGAGACGGAGGCCTGACCTCGACGCGCCCGAAGCACGCCACGCGCACCGCGGAGCCCGGCCCCGGAGAGGCCGGGCTCCGCGTGCGTCACGCCACCGTCGCAGCGAGGTCGTGACGCCGGATCACGGTCGGGCTGCCGCGACGCGTGCCCGATGCTGGCGCGGCAGGATCGCCAGGCGCACCGCTGCCGCGAGCGCGAGGGCGAGCCACACGAAGCGCACCGGCCCGGGCTGCAGGGCGACGCCCACTACGCCGGAGACGAGGATCGCTCCCACGGCGAGTCCCTGATCGCGCACCCACTGCTGGGGCGCGGCACCTTGCGACCGAGAGAACCGCCAGGCCGCGATACCCATGGCGATGACGAAGACGACGATCGGAATCACGCGCAATTGTATTGCCCCCTCTTGACCTCGTACGCACCCCAGGTGAGTGGCTGCAGCCAGTTCGTCACCGGGAACTGGTACCCCATGCAATTGCCCCTGTTGAGCACCCATCCCGCGAAGATCGCGTCGATCCCCAGCTTTGCACCGACGACCGCAGCAAGAGGGGCGAGAATGCCCCCGGACACGGCAGTCAGACCGGCCACGATCCCTGCGATGCCCGTGCCCGCGGCGATGTTGTTGGTGTAGCTGCGGTTGAACTTGATGAAGCACATTCCGTACCAGACACAGCTGGAGGAGATGTTCGGGTCTGCAACGACCGGGTAGCTGCCGACGGAGGAGAGGTCGACCACCTGGACGACCGATGAGCCCTCGACGCGATAGAACGTCGCCACCGGAGCTCCAGCGGCGTCGAACGCCCACGGCACGTCGAGGTGCCCGACGGTAGCGGTGAGGTTGTCGTCCACGGCGACGACCAGATCGACGGACCCGTCGGCGTTGAGCACCGGGGTGCTTCCTTCGAAGGCGTAGGTGTACTGCGTGGGAGCTGTGGAGTCGGCGATCACGGTCTGCACTCGCACGCCGGACTGAGTGGCTTGAACCGCGACGTCCACGGACGCTTCGCCGGCGTACACGACGGTGCCGCTCTCCGTGACCACGGCGGCCGAGTCGGCCACCTGAGCCTCATCGGGCAGGGACAGGACGACGTCCGGCACGTCGAGTGCCTTCTGGGCTGCAGCCTGGTCGAGCGCGCCGTTGGCCACGAGCAGGTCACCATCACCCAGCGCGGGAACGCTGGTGACGCTCTCGGCTGCAGCAAGGCGTCCGTCGACCCCGCGTACCGGTTCCAGCACGTCGACGTCCGGCGCCACCGCTGCAACCGTCTCATCGACCGCGGCGGCGTGGCCCTCTGCCGCCGATGCCGACCCGGTAGGGACAAGGCTCATCGTGACGGAGAGCGCAATGAGCACTCCCGAGGCCGAAGAGCGACGTGTTCGCACCATTTCCCCCTTGTGACTGAAGCGCCGCGTCGTTGCTGCGCAGAACGCACGCTAGGCGCCGGGTCACAGTCATGTGGCTGATTCAGTGCTATGGGTTACCGTGAGGTGTGACCGCTTAGCATCGGCCTTGCGCCTATCACAAGGGACGTCCAGCCCGCACGGAGCGCCACATTCAGAGCCACTCATCCGGCTCGCCACGTACCCGAACGAATTCACGCCTTGTCTCTACGTCCCTCCTGCCACGCCGGCATCGGCAGGCGCGCGACCAGCCGGCAGCCGCCGTCGGAGCCCGGAATCAGGTCGAGCGCGCCGCCGCGCTGCTCGAGCCGGTCGCGCAGGCGCGCGAGGCCGCTCTCGCGCGCCACCTCGCCCGCGAGCCCGTCCCCGTCGTCGTCGAGCGTGACGGCGAGCGTGAGCGTCGGAAGCTCGATGCCCAGGTGCACCGCGATCGCGTGTGCGTGGCCGTGCCGGACCGCGTTCGTGACGCCCTCCTCGACGACGTCGAGCACGAGCAGCCGGTCCGCCATCGCCATGCGCGGGCGGCCCGGCGCGTCGAGGTGCTCGAGGATCACCGGGTCGAGCGTGAGCGACGTCGACACCGTGGCCGGCAACCGACCCAGCGCGAGCAGCAGCGCCTCCCGCAGCCCGATCTCCACACCCACCGGCACGAGCGCGTGGCTGAGCTCGCGCACGTCGCGCTCGCGCACGTCGTCGAGCTCGTCGGCGAGCGCGCGCAGCTCGGCCGCGGTGTCGCCGGACCCGTCCGCGCCGCCGTCGGACAGCCGTTCGATCCGGTGCGTGAGGAGCACGAGCCGCTGCTGGAGGCTGCCGTGGAGCCGCCGGGACACGTCGCGCCGGACGGCGAGCTCCGCCTCCTCGGCCTCGCGCGCCGCCGCCACCGCGCGCTCCTCCTCCGCGCGCCGCCGCCCCTCCGCGGCCCGGAGCTCCGCACCGACGTCGTGGTCGTAGAGCGCGAGCGAGACCGCGAGCGTCACCGCGAGCACCCCGAACAGCACCTCGACGACGACGAACCACACGTCCGCAGGCGAGTAGCGCAGCGTCGCGAGGAGCAGGAGCCGCACCACGGCCGACGTCGGCGCCGCGACCCCGAGGACCGTGAGCCGGCGTCGCCAGCCGTAACGCCACACCTGCGCCCACCGCAGGCACGCGACCACCGCCAGGGCCGAGGGCACGAGGTTCGCGCCGAACACGGCGAGCACGCGCCACCAGTCCGGCGAGGTCACCGGCAGGTCGAGCTCGTTCTCCGTGCGCCACGACGCCCACTGCCCCGCCGCGGCGAGCGAGGCCGCGAGCACGTTGACCAGCCCGAGGACGAGCGCCCGCCGGGCGGCCTCGCGCTCGTCCTCCTGGCGTGGCATGCGCCCGACCGGCGCGAGCTCGGGACCCGTGGCGGCCGGGCCCGCGGGCGCGACGTCGGCCACCGCTCAGTACCGGCTGGACTGCTGCACGAACGCGAGCACCGCCATGACGCGCGGGTTCGCGTTCTCGGTGGGGATGTCGAGCGCCTTGTAGATCGCGTGCAGGTGGTTCTCGACCGAGCGCGGCGAGAGCGCGAGCGTCTCGGCGATGTACGCGTTCGAGTAGCCCTCGGCGGCGAGGCGCAGCACCTTCATCTGACCCTTGGTCAGCGCCGCGAGCGCCGACCCCTGACGCGCCTCGGCCTTGTTGACGAGCTCCGGGTCGAGCACGACCTCGCCCCGCGCCGTCGCGTGGATCGCGCGCGCGAGCGTCACCGGCTCGAGCGACGACTTCTTCGACAGGTAGCTCCACGGCCGGCGCATGGTGTCGCGGACCGCAAGCACGAGGTCGAGCACGTCGTGCGAGGAGAAGAGCAGGACGCCGAGGCGCGGGTCGCGCTGCTGGAGCAGGGTCGCGAGCGCGACGCCGTTGCCGTCACCCAGGTCGATGTCCATGACGACGACGTCGGCCGTGCCCGGCTGCACGGCGTCGCGACCGGCCGCGAAGCCCGCGGCCTCGTGCACGAGCACCATGTCCGGCCGCGCCTCGACGATCTTGCGGACCATCCAGCGCATGAGCGACTCGTCCTCGACGACCGCGACGCGCACCGCGATCCCGCGCGGCGCGCGGGCGTCGTCGGGCGCCGTGCCGGGTGCCGCCTCGGGCGCCAGAGCGTCGGCCATCTCCCCCGCCTTCCCCCGTCACCCCGACGGTCCTGCGCGGTACCCCGGCGCGTCAACGCCCCGGGCGCGGGAACCGACGTCGGGCAGGCCTTGAGTGGAACCACCCACGGCGTCGCACGCGCTCCCCGCGCCCGGAGCACCCTCGAGTCATCGACAGCGGCCCCACCCGGCCGGACACCGACAGCGGCCACCGCCGCACCGAGGAGAGAACCCGTGAGCACGCAGACCACGGCCGCGACCGCCGTCGCGCCCGCCCCCGCGGGAGGCGGCGCGCCCGCGTCCAGCGGACCCAGCACCACCGTGACGATCGGCGTCGCGACGCTCGCGGCGATGGTCGTCGGCTCGATGGTCGGCGCGGGCGTCTTCTCGCTGCCCGCCCGCTTCGCCGGCTCGACGGGCGTGCTCGGCGCGCTGGTCGCGTGGCTCGTCGCGGGCACCGGGATGCTGCTGCTGGCGTTCGTCTTCCAGAACCTCGCGATGCGCCGCCCCGACCTCGACGCCGGCGTCTACGCCTACGCGAAGGCGGGCTTCGGCCAGTTCGCCGGCTTCTTCTCGGCGATCGGCTACTGGGCCAGCGCGTGCGCGGGCAACGTCACCTACTGGATCCTCATCATGTCCACGGCCGGGGCGCTCGTCCCCGCGCTCGGCGAGGGGAACACGCCGCTCGCGTTCGTGCTCTCGTCGATCGGCGTCTGGGCGTTCTTCCTGCTGGTGCGGCGCGGCGTCAAGGAGGCCGCGGGCATCAACCGCGTCGTGACGATCGCCAAGCTCGTCCCGATCCTCGTGTTCGTCGTGCTCGCCCTGACGGTCTTCGACCCGGCCGTCTTCGCGGGCAACCTGCACGGCACCGCCGACGCCGGGACCCTGTTCGAGCAGGTGCGCGGCACGATGCTCATCACCGTCTTCGTCTTCCTCGGGGTCGAGGGCGCGAGCGTCTACTCGCGCCACGCCCGCAAGCGGTCCGACGTCGGCCGCGCGACCATCCTCGGCTTCCTCAGCGTCCTCGCGATCTTCGCGTCCGTGACGATCGTCAGCTACGGCATCCTCCCGCTCGAGGAGATCGCCGGCCTGCGCCAGCCCTCGATGGCGGGCGTGCTCGAGGCCGCCGTCGGGCCGTGGGGCGGGGTGCTCGTGAGCGTCGGCCTCGTGGTCTCGGTGCTCGGCGCCTACCTCGCGTGGTCGCTCATGGCGGCCGAGGTGCTCATGGTCGCGGCCAAGGACGGCGACCTGCCGCGCTTCCTCGCCCGCACCAACGCCGCCGACGCGCCCGGCTCCGCGCTCCTCATGTCGAGCGTCGCCGTCCAGCTGCTGCTCGTCGTCACGCTCTTCTCGCGGGACGCCTTCAACTTCGCGCTCGACCTCACCGCCGTCCTCAGCCTCGTGCCGTTCCTGCTCGCCGCGGGCTACGCGCTGCGGCTCGCCGTCACGGGCGAGACCTACGACGGGCGCTCGGCGGCCCGGACGCGGCAGCTCGTCGTCGGCGTGCTCGCGACGCTCTACACGGCCTTCCTCGTCTGGGCCGCGGGCCTCGGCTTCCTGCTCCTGTCCTTCCTCCTCTACGCGCCGGCCACCGCGCTCTTCGCCCCGACGCGAGCAGGGCCGCCCGGTCCTCGTCGGCCGGGAGCGAGTGCTGTTCGCCGCGACCGTCGTCGGGGCGCTGGCCGCCGTCGTCGCGCTCGCCACCGGGGTGATCGCCCTCTGACCCACCCCTGCCCCTGCCCCTGCCCCCGACCTACCCGGTCCACCGCCGGCCGCGCGGCCGGAGCCCTACCCCGCGGGACCGCCGCGGGACCACACTCGATCCGTCCTCAAGGAGACCAGCCATGACCAGCCAGCCCACGCAGACCACCACCCAGCCCGTCGCCCAGACCTACGGCGTCCACTCGGAGGTCGGCCGACTGCGCAAGGTGCTCGTGTGCGAGCCCGGCCTCGCGCACCGCCGCCTCACGCCGTCGACCGCGGACGACCTGCTGTTCGACGACGTCATGTGGGTCGACAACGCGCGGCGGGACCACGCCGAGTTCGTCACGATGATGCGCGGGGCGGGTGTCGACGTCGTCGAGCTGCACGACCTGCTCGCCCAGACGCTCGCCGTGCCCGGCGCCCGCGACTGGGTGCTGGACCGCAAGATCGTGGCCGACGTCGTCGGGCTCGGCCTGGTCGAGCCGACGCGCCAGTTCCTCGAAGGGCTGGATCCGCGCACGCTCGCCGAGCACCTCATCGGCGGGCTCGCGACGGACGACCTGCCGGGCGGCGTCGGCGGCGGCTACCGCGCGCTGGCCGAGTACCAGCCCTCGGCGCGCGAGTACCTCATGCCCCCGCTGCCCAACACGCTCTACACGCGCGACACGACGTCGTGGCTCTACGGCGGCGTGACCCTCAACCCGCTGTACTGGGCGGCCCGGCACGACGAGACCCTGCTCATGAAGATGGTCTACGAGTTCCACCCGGACTTCGTGGGCGCGAACGTCTGGTGGGGCGACCCGGAGACCGACCAGGGCCGGTCGACGTTCGAGGGCGGCGACATCATGCCCGTGGGCAACGGGACCGTCCTCATGGGCATGAGCGAGCGCACGTCGCGCCAGGCGATCAGCCAGGTCGCCAAGGCCCTGTTCGACGGCGGCGCGGCGCAGCGGTTGGTCGTCGCGGGGATGCCGAGGCTGCGCGCGGCGATGCACCTAGACACGGTATTCACGTTCGCGGACCGCGACATCGTGTCCGTGCACCCGAAGATCGTCGACCAGATCCACTCCTTCACGCTGCGGCCCGACGAGGGCCCGACGGGCGTGCACGTCACCGACGAGGGGCAGGCGGCGTTCACCGACGTCGTCGCGCGGTCGCTCGGGCTGTCGTCGCTGAACGTCGTCGAGACCGGCGGGGACACGTACGAGTCCGAGCGTCAGCAGTGGGACTCGGGCAACAACGCCTTCGCGCTCGAGCCCGGTGTCGTCTTCACCTACGACCGGAACACGACGACCAACGCGCGCCTGCGTGCCGCGGGCGTCGAGGTCATCCCGATCGTCGGGGCCGAGCTGGGCCGCGGCCGCGGCGGCGCGCACTGCATGACCAGCCCGATCCTCCGCGACCCGGTCGCCTACTGACCAGCCCGCGAGACGGCGGCGTCCCCCCGAGGTGCCGGATGGCGGGGGCGGGCGCACCGTGAGGGATCAGACGGTGGCGGTGCGGCCCCGGTCGCGGTGCCACCACCCAACCGGGGGGGTCGGCATGTACCTGCACGTCCAGAGGCTCATCCACGAGATCGTCCCCGACGAGCCGGACCCGGCCGCCGCCAACGCGCTGCAGGAAGGGCTCGGCGGCCAGTTCGGCGAGATGCGCACGATGATGCAGTACCTGTTCCAGAGCATGAACTTCCGCGGCCCGGCGGGGAAGCCGTACAAGGACCTGCTCCAGGGCATCGGCACCGAGGAGATCAGCCACGTCGAGCTCATCGGCACGACGATCGCGCGGCTGCTCGACGGGTCGCCGCGCTACCAGGGCAAGAAGACCGACCCGCTCGACAAGCCCGGCGCGGGTGGGGACACGCCGCTGAGCATCGCGCTCGACACGAGCAACATCCACCACTACCTCGTCGCCTCGCAGGGCGCGCTGCCCGTCGACGCGGCGGGCAACCCGTGGATGGGCAGCTACGTCTACAACTCGGGCAACCTCGTGCTCGACCTGCTCTACAACCTCATGCTCGAGTCGACCGGCCGGCTGCAGAAGTGCCGGATCTACGAGATGACGGACAACAAGACCGCGCGCTCGACGATCAGCTACCTCATCGTGCGCGACCAGGCGCACGAGAACGCCTACGCGCGGGCGCTCGAGACGCTCGGCGTCGACTGGGGCAAGGTGCTGCCGATCCCGAAGACCAACGCCGAGCGCTTCCCCGAGGTGAAGAAGCTCACCGACCTCGGGCTGCAGAGCAAGCAGTACTCGTTCGACCTCACCGCGCAGTCCGAGGCGGGGAAGATCTTCCAGGGGATGTCGCCGTCGAAGGACGGGACGACGCTCGACGCGAGCGAGCAGGCGCCCGCGGGCGTCCCCATCACCATCGCCGAGGAGCGGTTCGAGGAGTTCTCGCCCGGGCTCGACACCGAGCTGCTCGCCCTCATCCAGGCGACCGCGGACCTCGAGATGGCCGAGGTGCAGCCGCTCTACGGCCCGGTCCCGCCGACGACGACGCCCTGACCCCGGGCTGCGCCGCGCCCCCTGCCCCGGGGCCTCGGGGGGCGGCGGGGCCCCCCCCGCCCGCGGGTCCCGGGACCCCCCACCCCCCCCCCAGAGCCCCGGGGCGGCGGGGCCCCACAC
>NZ_JADDKQ010000005.1 GCF_016464425.1 Actinotalea solisilvae | reverse complement strand
GCCCCGGGGCCTCGCGGAGCGGCGTGCCACGACTCGCCGGCGTGTCCGGGCACGACGCTCCGCACCCCGTTAGCCGCGGAGCGGCGTGCCACGACTCGCCGGCGTGTCCGGGCACGTCGCTCCGCGCGGGGAGGGTGGAGCGTCGTGGCGGGCGCGGGTGCGCGCGGGTGGGGGCGTGTCGGAGGGGGTGAGTAGCGTCGCCACCATGGACGTCGAGGTGGTGTCGGCCGTGGGGCGGTTCGAGGACTTCGCGACCGTCGTCGGGACGCAGCGGGCCGACGCCGGCGGGTGCTGGTGCATGTCGTACCGCGACAGCCGCGTGGCGAACCTCGAGCGCCCCGCCTACATGCGCGCCGAGTGCTCGCGCGAGCCGGGCCCGGGCGTGCTCGCCTACGTCGACGGCGAGGTCGCGGGCTGGTGCTCGGTCGCGCCGCGCAGCACCTACCGGCGACTCATGAACTCCCGCACCATCCCCTTCGTCGACGAGCGCGACGCGTGGAGCGCAGTGTGCTTCGTCGTCCGGCCCGGCTTCCGGCGGCAGGGCCTCATGCACCGGCTGCTCGACGGCGCCGTCGAGCACGCTCGCGCGTCGGGCGCGGAGGTGGTCGAGGGATACCCGGTCGACGTCGGGCGCGAGAAGGTCGACGTCATCTCGGGATACGTCGGGACCGTCCGGCTGTTCGAGGGCGCGGGGTTCACGCGCGTCGCCGAGACGACCGGCCACAGCGGCGGCCGTGTGCGCTGGGTGATGCGCCGCGAGCTCGCCTGACGCGCGTCGCCGCGCACCGTCACAGCGCACGGTCAGCGCGGACGGTCACCGCAACGCACGGTCACCGCCGCCCGTGCTCTCGCGTGCGACGACGGCGTGCGGCGCCACGACCTCGATCGCCGGCGCCTCCGGATCCGCGATCCGCTCGGCGATCCGCGCCACCGCGTGGTGCGCGATGAACGGTGTGTCGAGCGAGACCGTGCTGAGGCTCGGACGCGAGTAGCGCCCCTCCTCGATGTCGTCGATGCCGATGATCGCCACGTCCTCCGGGACGCTCAGCCCGGCGTCGAACACCGCGCGCATCGCACCCATCGCCAGCAGGTCCGAGTAGCAGAAGATCGCGTCCGGCCGTTCGGGCAGCGCGAGGAGGGCAGACGCGGCGTCGTACCCGTCGGCGCGTCGGTAGTGCGCCGCGGGGTGGAGGTACCGAGAGTCGACCTCGAGGCCCGCGGCCTCGAGCGCCCGCTCGTAGCCGGCGGTCCGCTGCTGGGGCGTCGCGTAGTCCTCGAGCGGCTGGGCGCCGATCGCGGCGATCCGCGTGCGGCCGAGCGCAACGAGGTGGTCCACGGCGTCGCGCGCCGCCCGGACGTTGTCGATCGCGACGTGGTCGTAGCGGCCGTCGAACTCGTGCTCGCCGAGGAGGACGAGAGGCATCGACGTCCGCGCGTTCATCTCGAGCAGCTCGGCCTTGGTCACCAGGGGGCTGAACAGGACGCCGTCGAAGAGCATGGTGCGGTCCGCTCCGGTGAGCAGCTCCTTCTCGCGCTCGTGGTCGTGGCCCGTCTGGTCGATCATCACGCGGTACCCGACAGCCGCCGCGGCGTTGATGATCTCGCGCGCCAGCTCTGCGAAGTACGGCACATCGATCTCGGGGACCACCAGCGCGAGGACCCCGGTGCGTCCCGTGCGGAGCGTGCGCGCCACGGGGTTCGGCCGGTAGTCGAGCTCCTCGATCGCGGCGTTGACCCGCTGGCGCATCCGCTCGCTGACGTGCTCGTACCCGCTCACGACGTTGGACACCGTCCGGACGGAGACCTGCGCGCGCTCGGCGACGTCGCGGAGCGTTGCCGCCATCCCGGCTCCCTTCCTCGTGGTGTGCTCAGCATAGGGCTTGCAACGTGTGCAAACGAGGGGTACGTTTGCACACGTTGGCAAACCGACGCGGACGGACCGCGCCGGGTACGCACAAGGGAGTGCTCATGCACCTGCTCCATCGTGGCCCGCGTCGAGCCACCCACACCGGTGTCGCCCGTCGCACGGCCGGACTGGTCGCGGTCCTGACCACCGCCACCCTGCTCGCCGCCTGCGGCCCCGCGATCGACTCTGGCGGCGACGAGCCCGACGAGAGCACCGCCGCGGGCGACCCGGACGTCCTCCAGGCCCCCACCGAGGAGTCGCCGTCGGGCGAGATCACCATCTGGGACCGCTCGGGTGACCTCTACGAGGTCTTCGACGCGGCCATCGCCGCGTTCAACGAGAAGTACCCGGACATCACGGTCAACCACGAGGCCGTCGACATCGACGCCAAGCTGCAGAACACGCTGATCACGGGCACGGACGTGCCCGACGGCGTCTTCCTCGACGACGCCAAGGTCGCCGGCTTCGCGGACTACCTCTGGGACCTCGGCTCCGTGCTCGAGCCCTACGTCGGCGACATCGCGCAGCAGAAGGTCGACGTCAACTCCCTCGACGGTGGCATCTACGGCGTGCCGTTCGACCTCGACCCCGGCCTGCTCTACTACAACGCGACGGCGCTGGAGGCGGCCGGCGTCGACGCCACCGCCATCGAGTCGTACGACGACCTGCTCGAGGCGGCGCGCCAGTACAAGGCCGCCGTGCCCGACGCCGGGCCGATCCACCTCGAGCAGTCGGCCTTCCTCGGCCAGCTGCAGCTCGAGATGTACGCGAGCCAGCTCGGCACGAGCCTCGCGGACGAGAACGGCGAGCTGCGGATCGCCTCCCCCGAGTACGAGCAGATCCTCACCTTCCTCGACACCGTCCAGCGGGAGGGTCTGGGCACGCGCGCTGAGTACCTCAGCCAGAGCGACGTCGGGGCGCTCGAGTCGGGGAAGCAGGTCTTCTACCCCTGGGCGATCTGGTTCAACTTCGCCCCCCAGCAGCAGCTCACCGAGACGCAGGGCGACTGGCGCGCGATGCCGCTGCCCGCGTGGAGCGAGGGCGGCGCGCGCAGCGGTGCGATGGGCGGCTCGTCCTTCGTGCTCCCCCGGGACGGCGAGAACTCGGAGCTCGCGTGGCTCTTCTACGAGTTCCTCATGTTCGACGAGGCGGGCTACACCGCCGTGTACGGCCCGAACGACGTCTACCCCGACGGCCTCAACACGTCGATCCCGGCGTACGAGCCGGCCGCCGACCCGGCACGCCCGCTGTTCGGCCCGCTCGACGCCCTCGGCGGCCAGGACCTGTGGACCGTCGCCGTCGAGGCCGGTCAGGAGATCCCCGGAGGCACGCCGACGCCCGCGTGGTGGGCCGGCGCCGTCGACTACCTCGGGAACAACGTCCAGCGCATGCTCGACGGGGCGATGACTCCGCAGGAGGTCATGGAGCAGTCCGCCGCGGACATCCAGGCCAACTTGGTCGACCGCCAGTAGTCGTCCGGGCGCGCGCCGCTCCCCCGGCGCGGCGCGCGCCCCCGACCGCTCGACCCGCCCCCGGACCGGAGGACTCCCGTGACCGCCACCACCGCACCGCCCCGGCGCCGCGCTCTTGCGCCGGCACGGCGGCCCCGGGCCTCGCGCTCGTCGCGCCGACGTCGGGTCGCGCCGTACCTCTTCGTCGCCCCGTTCCTCGTGCTCTTCGCCGCCTTCGGGGTCCATCCGATGCTCTTCACGCTGCGGCTCAGCTTCACGAGCTGGCGCGGGTCGGGTGCGGCCGAGTGGGTCGGCCTCGGCAACTACACCTACCTCCTCGGCAACGAGACGTTCTGGGCCTCGCTCGGCAACTCCGCCGCGCTGTGGCTGCTCATCGTCCCGGTCCAGATGCTGCTCGCGCTCGTCGTGGCCGTCCTGCTCGACAACGCGAAGCTGCGGCTGCGCGGCTTCTACCGCGTCGCGTTCCTCGTCCCGTTCGTCACGCCGCTCGTCGCGGTCGCGCAGATCTGGGTCGTCGTCTTCGACCAGGACTACGGCGCCGTCAACGGCCTGCTCAACGCGGTGGGCGTGCCCGACGTCGGCTGGCTCACGACGAGCGCGTGGGCCAAGCCGACGCTCGCCCTCCTCTTCCTGTGGAAGACCACGGGCTTCATCGTCATCATCCTGCTCTCGGGCCTGCAGTCGATCGACGCGACGGTGTACGAGGCCGCCGCCCTGGACGGCGCCTCCCCCGCCCGCCAGCTGTGGAGCATCACCGTGCCGCTCGTGCGGCGGACGCTGATGTTCTCGGTCGTCCTCCAGACGCTCGCGGTGTTCCAGATGTTCGCGGAGCCGTTCGTCGTCACCGACGGCGGGCCCTACGGCTCGACGACCACCGCCGGGCTGTACCTCTACGACCACATCACGCGGGCCGACCTCGGCACCGGCGCGGCCAACTCGTTCCTCCTGGTGGTCGTCGTGATGGGACTGTCGCTCCTCTTCGTCCGGCTCCTGCGGTCGGAGGACTGAGCGATGAGCGCACCGACCCTCACCGCGCCGACGCCGGGCACGACGTCGCCCGGGGCGCAGCCCTCCCCCGCGCGGACCGCCCGGCCCGGGCGCGGGCTCGTCGCGACCGCCGCCTCCCAGCTGTTCCTCGTCCTGCTCACGGTGGCGTTCCTCGCGCCCGTCGTCTGGGCGGTCCTCTCGGCGTTCAAGCCCGCCCGGGCGATCGTCGCGGACCCGCTCGGGTTCGCGCCGGGCGACGCGACGCTCGAGAACTTCGCGCGGATGTTCGAGGACGTGCCGATCGGCCAGGGCTTCCTCAACACGGCGATCGTGCTGGTCCTCAAGGGCACGCTGACGCTCGTCTTCGCGCCGCTCGCCGGCTACGCGTTCGCCAAGTACGACTTCCCCGGCAAGACGCTGATCTTCGGCACGGTGCTCGTCACGCTCATGCTCCCGACCATCGTCCTCATCATCCCGCTGCTGCTGGAGATGAAGGAGCTCGGCTGGGTCAACACGTACCAGGCGCTCGTCCTGCCCGGTGCGGTCGACGCGTTCGCGATCTTCTGGATGCGCCAGGTCGTCGCGGCCGTGCCGGACGAGCTGCTCGACGCCGCGCGGGTCGACGGCTGCAGCGAGCTCGGCATCTTCGCGCGCATCGTGGTGCCCGTCATCCGCCCGGCGCTCGCGGGCCTGGGCGTGCTCACCGTGATGAACATCTACAACGACTTCGTCTGGCCCGTCGTCGTCGCGAGCTCCGAGCGCATGGCGACCCTCCAGGTCGTCCTGTCGACCCTCGCGCAGAACATCACGGGCAACCGCATCGGCGCGGACTACGCGACGGTCACCGGCGAGCTGCTCGCCGCCGCGTCCGTCGCGCTCGTGCCGCTCCTCGTCGTCTTCGTCCTGCTCCAGCGCCACTTCATCAACGGCATCCTCGCCGGCAGCGTCAAGGGCTGAGCTGCCATGTCCGAAAGGCACCACCACATGACCGAGCTCGCCGCTGCGACCGCTGTGACGGTCGATCTTCCTCGTCCCGAGTACCCGCGGCCCGATCGCGACCGCTCGGCACGATGGCTCTCCCTCCACGGCACCTGGTCGCTCGACACCCCGGGGGGCGCGGTGCCGATCACCGTCCCGTTCGCGTGGGAGACGGCGGCCTCGGGCGTCGAGCGGACGTGGCTCGAGCGCGCCACCTACCGCCGCACGGTGGCGGTGCCCGCCGCGTGGGCGGGGGCGCGCGTCGTCCTCTGCTTCGGCGCCGTCCACCACCGGGCGCGCGTGCTCGTCGACGACGTCGAGGTGGGCACGCATGTCGGCGGCCACGACTCGTTCGAGCTGGACGTCACCGACGTCGTGCACCCGGGCGAGGAGTCGACGCTCGAGGTCGAGGTGGACGCGCCCGCGGACAAGCGGTCGATCCCCCACGGCAAGCAGCGCTCGATCCCGCGCGACGACTACGACGGCGTCTCCTTCCGACCGACGTCCGGCATCTGGCAGCCGGTGTGGCTCGAGGCGCGCGGGCGGACCTACGCCGCCCAGGTCCGGCTGCGCGGCGAGTCGCTCGCCGGCTTCGAGGTCGACGGCGTCCTCGTCGGCGATGCGCCCGCGGGCGCCGACGTGGTCGCTCAGCTCGCCACCGGCGAGCGCGTCGCGCTCGTCGCCGACGCCCACGGCCGCTTCGCCGGACGGCTCGACGTCACCGACCCGCGCCCCTGGAGCCCCGCGGACCCGTACCTCTACGAGGTCGAGGTGACCGTGGGCGAGGGGCGATCCGCGGACCGCGTCGTCGTCACGGGCGGCCTGCGCCGGATCGAGACCCGCGGCGAGCAGTTGTTCCTCAACGGCGAGCGGTTCTACGTGCGCGGCGTCCTGGACCAGGGCTACTGGCCCGTGACGGGTCTCACCGCGCCCGACGACGCCGCCCTCGTCCGCGACCTCGAGATCGCCGCGCGCGCGGGCTACAACCTCGTCCGCAAGCACCTCAAGCTCGAGGAGCCCCGCTGGCTGCACCACGCGGACCGCCTCGGGATGCTCGTGTGGGCCGAGCCGCCGGGTCCGAGCCGGTTCAGCGACGCCGCGCACGCGGCGTTCGTGGCCCAGCTCGCGCCCATGGTCGAGCGGGACGGCAACCACCCGTCGCTCGTCGTCTGGGGCCTCTACAACGAGGAGTGGGGCCTGGACTGGGACATCCCCGGCTCCCCCGAGCGTGCGGCCGCGGCGGCCTCGGCGTACGACGCCCTGCGCGCGCTCGACGACACGCGGCCGATCGTCGAGAACTCCGGCTGGGCCCACGTGCGCACCGACCTCGTCGACTGGCACTACTACGACGAGGACCCGCAGGCCTGGGCCGACAACGTCGCGGGCCTGGCCGACGGGAGCCGGGACGACTTCCCCGTGCGGCTGGGCCCGGACTTCGTCGTCGACAAGTCGCTCTACGGGTCGTCCGAGTTCCCGCGGCGCGGCGTCCCGGTCCTCAACAGCGAGTACGGCGCGGGCTTCACGAGCCTCGAGCGTGCGTGGAGCATGCGCTGGCAGACCCAGGAGCTGCGTCGCCACGACCGCTTCGCCGGGTACGTCTACACCGAGCTCGCCGACGTCGAGCACGAGATGGCGGGTCTCGTCGACGCGGACCGCCGCGCCAAGGACGGGGGCGGGCTGGATCCCGCCCACGTCAACGCCGACACGGTCCTGGTGCTCGACGTCGTGCCACGGCACGCGGGCGCCGACGTACCGGTACCCGACGGCGACTGGCGGCTCGGCGCCCACGTCTCGCACCACGGCACGGCGCCCGTCGCGGGCCGCGTACGAGCGGCGTGGGCACCCGCGGGGACGCGGTTCGGCGAGCCGGTCGCGGCCGTGGCCGCCGAGTCGGAGGCGCTCAAGGCGGAGCCGTTCGTCCTCTCGCCCGCCGTGACGCTCGAGGTTCCCGCGCCGGGCGACGTGAGCGCGGCCCGGCTGCTCGTGTGGTTCGAGGACGAGTCGGGGGCGACGATCGCGAGGACCTTCGTCGACGCCGGCCCCCTCGAGCCGCCGAACCGGCGGGGAGCCCGCGTCTGACGGCGGGGCGGCGGGGGCCGACTACTGGGTCGGCAGGTCGTCCATCGCGTGGATGCCCCACAGGACGAAGGCCGTGATGACGCCCGCCGCGAGGACCGCCGCGCCTAAGGCCGTCAGGAACACGGGCCAGAACGAGCGCGCCCGCGGCCGCACGATGACGTCGCTCGGGTCGTCGCGGTTGACCCACACCCAGCCCTGGAACTCCGGGGTCGCGCCGATCCCGCGGCGGATCGCGGAGAACACGACGGTGCGCCTCGGCTCGTTGTCCGGGCCGGGGAACTCGAGCGTGAGCATGTACCCCGAGACCGCGTAGACGCGGTCGACGAGCCGGGCCGGGAGCTGGATGCGACGGACCCTGCTCTCCTTGCGCGAGAGCGCGACGGCCCCGGCGATCATCGAGCCGCCGACGACCAGCGCGATCCCCAGCACGACCCAGCCCTCGGTACCCACGGCGCGGAGTCTGGCAGCCGCGCGTCGACGGATGCCGGCGCGTCCACGCCGCGCCTCAGGCCCGCCGCACCGCCGTCGTGCGCGTCCGCCCGCGGCGAACACGTGCCCGCGCCCTGGAACGGCCTGGCTTCCTGCGCGCGCGTGGGGGACCATCGACGCATGACCACCGCCCGAACGCCCCGCCCGGGCACGTTCGCGCGCGCCTGGTATCCGGCTGACGCCCTCCCGGTATCCCGTCGAACGCGCTGTCGAACGCGCTGACCGACCCACCGTCCCACCCGCGGCCCACCGGCCGAGCGTCGCCCAGGAAGACCCGATGAGCACCAGCACCCAGCCCCGGCGCACCCGCGCACCCCACGACCGCCCCGCGCTGCCCGAGCGCTCGCACTCGCGCGGCGTCGCCGTCTACGTCGAGGTCCCGGACGGCGACGGCTTCCCCGACTCGGCCGAGCTGCTCGACCTCGCCGGCGCGCTCTACGAGCTCGCGCAGGACCTGGTCCCGGGCGCGACGACCCGCACCGAGGTGCGCCTCACCGACGCGCCCGGCTGACCCGGCGCCGACCCGTCAGGGCGCGTAGGTGCACGTCCGGTCGGGGTATGCGTGGCACGTCGCGGCGATCGTCCGGTAGCCCGAGGACCACTCGTTGCCGTCGGGCGAGAGCGCCGTGAGCGTGGTCCCGTGCCAGAGCTGCGCGCCGAAGGTCGCCGGGTCGTTGCGCACGTACCGCGCGAAGGCGCTGCCGTAGGCCAGGGGTGTCTCGCGCCCGACGCCGACCACCGCGTCACCCACGAACGCCCACGTCTGGGCGCGGGCCGCCCCGAAGAACCCGGTCTGGTTCTTCGGCCGCGTGAGCCAGTAGTCGACGCGCGACGCGCTCGCCCCGGGGTGCGTGACCCACCGCAGCTGGACGACGTCGGTCCAGCGGACCGAGCCGTCCGGCTCCGAAACCCCGCGGCGCAGCCAGTTCGTCTGCGCGTAGGCGTGGCCGTGGAGCAGCACGCGGCCGTACGTCTGGTCGGGGTCGAACGGGAAGGGCGGCTCCTCGTCGGGCGCGGGCTCGGTCGCGAGCGCCAGGTCGTGCGCGGCCGCGGGCAGCGCGGTGCCCGCGGCGACGGCGGTCGCGGTGTCGGTCAACACCCGCGCGGCCGCGGCCGGCGCGAGCGCGTCCAGGCCGGGGAAGTCGACGTCGGCGCCCGACGCGGCGGCGTCCGCGAGGGCCTCGAGCCCGTGGCGCACCGCCCCGGCGCCGTTGCGCCGCACCGCGTGCTCGACGGCGTCGGCGAAGGAGTCGTCCGAGCCAACGACCCACTCGACCGGCGCGTCCTCGGCCGGCGCCGCGGCGGCCGCGGCCGGCGCCCCGGAGAGTCCCAGGAGGATCACGGTGACGACCGCGCCTCGGCGTGCCTGGATGATGCCCCTCATCGTGTCCCCCCCGGGCCATGCGCGCTGCGATGCGCTGGACCGGCACCGTCGCACGTGCCCAATTCGCCGTCAACGCCCCGTTCGTCCGATCAGGTGACGTTCGTGCGCAGACCCGGTCCGCGCCGGGGCTGCGCGGACCGCGGCCGGCCCGTCAGCGCATCCAGCGCCGCAGGTCCTTGCCGGACGCGGCGTCCCACGCGGCGTCGACCGCGGCCTCCGCGTGCGCGGCGCGGCGCTCCTCGTGCGCGTGCAGGCGGCCGTAGGCGAAGGCGGTCGCGGCCGACGCGTCGTCGTGCGCGAGGCGCTCGAGGAGCACCCCCGCATGGCGGGCGTCGAGGTGCTCGCCGAGCGCCTCCTGGACGGCCTCCATGGCCTCCGCGTAGGCCGCGGCATCGTCACCCAGCACGACGGCGACCGCCTCCCCCGCGTACCGGGCGCGCTTGGCCGCCTTGCGCGCCTCGTGCCGGGCCGTCTCGCGCGCGGCCGGGTCCTCCTCGCGGCGCGCGGCACGCACGGCGGCGCGGACGTCGTCGTCGGCGGCGCGGACCAGGCGGGGCAGGACGTCGGACGCGGGACGCGCCGCGCGCCCGCGCCACGGGGTCTCGGTGAGCAGCGCGTCGAGCGCACGGAGCAGCGCGCGGTACCGGTCGCCGTCGAGCGCGCCGAGTAGGCGCTCGCGCGCCGTCGCGTAGGCGCCGTCGAGGCTCGCGGAGACCTCGCGCGCGACGGCGGCGGGCGCGTCCGGGACCGCGTCCGCCATCGCCCCCGCGAGGCGGTCGCGCATGACCTCGGCGTCCCGCACGGCGCCCAGCTCGCGCGCGAGCCACCGCAGCTCGCGCCGCACGGGCCGCGTCGCGGAGCGGTGCAGCAGCCGCTCGAACGTCGTCAGCGCGCTGCGCAGCCGCCGGGTCGCGACGCGCATCGCGTGCACGGCACCGGGCGTGTCGAGGCGCACCGGCAGGTCCTGCGCGCGGATCTGCTCGACCTGCGCGCGCAGGCGCGCGAGCACGACGTCGCCCGCGGGGGACGCGGCCGTCAGCGCGGGGCCGACCTCGTCGGGCGCCGCACCCTCCGTGCCCAGCGTCCGCGCGAGCTTGGACGCCGACGCGGACGGCCGCAGGCCGAGCTCGACCAGGCGTGGCTCGGCGGTCGCAAGCAGGTCCGGCGGCCCGTCGACCACCTCGACCTCGACCTCGCGCCACGCCTGCTCGGCGCCCACGACGTCACCCGGCGCGTCCGAGGGGTGCACGCGGCGCGCGGTCACGTGGTCGTCGGCGACCTCGACGAGGACCCGGCCCGTCACGTCGACGAGGCGGCGGACGGCACGGTGCGTCCGCAGGCGCGCGACCGGCACGAGCGGGTGCCCCAGCGTCACCGCCCAGGTCATCGCGACGAGCTGCTCGGGGACGGGCCCGTCGGTGCCGGCGTCCTCCCCGGGCGCGAGGTCGACCCGCACCTCGGACCGCGCCCCGTCAGCCCGCGGGACCTTGAGGTGCCAACCCGCGTCCTCGCCGCCCGTGCGGCGCCGGAGCGTGAGGCGCGCGGCCGCGAGGCGGAGGTCGGCGGTGTCGTAGTAGGTGGCGGCGAGGTCGTGCTCGGCGGCGGCACCCTCGGCCCACGGGGCGGCGTCGTCGGCGCCGGGCTCACGGCCCGCGCGGAACACGTCGACGAGGTCCGGCAGCGCGAACCCCTCGTCGACGTCGTACTTCGCCTCGACCTCGAGGTGCACGCCCGCCATGCGCCCGTTCTACCAAGGCGCACCGACGCCGCGCGTGCCGGGGACGCCTCAGCCGAGCAGGCGATCGAGCGTGACGAAGCCGTACCCGCGCGCCCGCAGGCCGTCGACGACGGCGGGCAGCGCGTCGGCGTCGAGCGTCGTGCCGTCGTCCGGGTTCGCTCCGACGTGCAGGAGGACGATCGCGCCCGGCTGCGCGGCGGCCAGCACGCGCTCGACGACGGCGGCCGCGGTGAGCCCGCCGCTCGTGCCCTTCCAGCCGAGGCTGTCGACCGTCCAGCGGACCGGGACGTAGCCCGCGGCGTTGACCGCCCGCACGTCGGCCGGGGTCCGGTCGCCGTACGGGAAGCGGAACCACGGCCGTGGCTCGGCGCCCGCGGCGACGATCGCGGCGCGCGCGGTCTCGAGGTCGACCGCGATCTCCGCGTCCGTGAGCGCCGGGTAGTGCTTGTGGGCGTCACTGTGGTTGCCGACCCGGTGGCCCGCCGCGACGACGGCGGCGACCCGCTCGGGGTAGCGCCGCGCGAAGTCGCCCGTGACGAAGAACGTCGCGGGGACGTCACGGTCGGCGAGCGTCGCGAGGATCGACGGCACGCCGGCGTCGCTCGCGCCGCCGTCGAACGTCAGCGCGACGACGGCGTCCGTCGTGGGCACGCGCTCCCAGTCCGTGCCGAGCAGCCCCGGCGGGAGCGCGTCGGGCGCGGGCACGGGGGCGGGCGGAGGCGGCGGCTCGACGGGCTGGGGCGCGGGCGGCGGCGTCGGCGCGGGCGGCGGCGGCGTCGTGGGCGCGGGCGTCCCGGGGGTCGACGGCGGGGTCGCGGGCGGGGGCGGCGTGCGCCGGCTGCTCACGGGCGACGGCGACGGCGCGGGCTCGGGCCCGGGCGTGCACGCCGCGAGGCCCGCGAGCGCGAGCGCCGCCGCCAGCACGGCGGCGGCGCCACGCGCGCGCGTCACCCCACGGGGGCGCGCCCGTCGTGCCGCACGGACGGCGGCGCCGTGGCGACCGGGAACCCGGACGTCGCGGGAGGCGCCGGCGCCGTCCGGCCCGACGGCGGCACGCGGTCCGGGTCCGGACCTGCGGCGACGTAGACGAGCGTCCCGACGAAGCCGAGGCTCAGCACGCCCAGCACGAGCAGGACGACGAACCACATCTTGTCCTCGAGCCGCGCCGTCGCGAGCACCGCGAAGACCCACGCCACCACCTGGGCCACGCCCGCCGCGACCATCGCCAGCACGCCGACCGCCGCGAGCAGCGCCGCCGTCCACGTCACAGGCGTCGACTCCACGCCGACGACGTCCGGCCCGTCCATGACGAAGCCCTGCGTCGCGAGCGTCATGAGCCCCGCGCCCACGAGCACCAGGAGCCCGACGGCGAACGCCACCAGGCTCCGCACGAACAGCGTCGTGACCGTCCTCTTCGTCACGTCGACCACCTCACCTCTCGAGTGCTGCGGTCCGAGCGTCCGTCGCGCGCCCGCGGCGGACCAGGGCCGTCCGGCCCGCCCGACCGGGCCGGGCGGTCAGCCGCTCACGACGGGCCGCACCTCGACGCCGCTGCCCTGCTCGGCGACCTCCGGCACCCGCTGCGCGATCGCGAGGGCCTCGTCGAGGTCGGCCGCCTCGACGACGTACAGGCCGCCCACCACCTCGCGCGTCTCGACGAACGGGCCGTCGGTGACCACCGGGCCGGACGGGCCGCTGCGGATGCTCGTCGCCGTCGACGTCGACGCGAGCTCCAGACCCGAGAGCACCGCCCCGTCCGCGCCCGCCGCGAAGTCGGCGTGCGCCCTCTCGAGCGCGCGCCGCTCGTCGTCCGTCCGCGCCTCCCAGCGCTGCTCGTCGCCGTAGATGAGGACCAGGTACTTCGCCATGTCGCACGTCCCGTCGTCGGGGCCCGGCGGGCCCGTTCACCCTGACGACGCGCGGGCGGGCCGCGCGAGGACACCGGGCGCCGCGACCGAGCGTACGCACGCCGTCCGACGTCGTCCGGGGCGTGTCCGGGGCGTGTCCGGTGCCGCGACGGCGCGACGAGCCCGGGACCGCGTGCGACCATCGGGCCATGTCGTCGCCGCACGAGAACACCTGGCAGAGCCCGGCCACGCCCGCCCCCGCGGGCCCGCCCGGAGCGCACGTCCAGACGCCCGTGCCCGGACCGGGCAACCAGGTCGCCGTCGCGGGCGTGACCGGCATCCGCTTCGTCGACGACCTCATCGACAAGGCCGTGGGCATCCCGTCGTCGGCGATCCACGCGCACGTCGATCGCCTGCGTCGCCGCAACCCCTACGCGAGCCCGGCCCAGATCATCACCCTGCTGGAGAAGCAGTACCTGCTCGCGGTGTCGACGTCGGGCGGCGCGGTGGGCGCGGCCGCGGCGATGCCCGCGGTCGGCACCGGCGTGGGCATGGCGCTGACGACGACGGAGGTCGGCACCTTCTTCGCGGCGTCGGCGGCCTTCTCGCTCGCGGTCGCGGACGTGCACGGCATCGGCGTCGAGGAGACGGCCCGCCGTCGCGCGCTCCTCATGGCCACCGTGCTCGGCGAGCAGGGCGCCTCGACGGTCGGCAGCGAGGCGGGCATCAACGGCCGGGCCTGGGCGAAGACGCTGCTGGTCAACATGCCGACGCAGACCATCAAGCGGGTCAACAGCGCGCTGACGCGGCGGCTCATCCGGCGCCAGGCGGGCAAGCAGGGCGCGCTCGCGATCGGGCGGCTCGCGCCGTTCGGGATCGGCGCCGTCGTGGGCGCGACCGGCGCGCGCGCCATGGGCCGGACGGTCGTCCAGGGCGCGTACAAGGCCTTCGGCCCGCCGCCCGCGACGTTCCCGCGCCAGATCGAGCTCGCGATCTCCGGGCCGGACGAGTCGGCGGCGCCGCTGCGGCTCGTCGAGTCGCGCGAGTCCGAGCCGTCGGCGCCCCCGCGCGACTGACCCCGCGCGGGCGCGCTCAGGCGGGGGTCACCAGCGGCCGTGCACGTGCTCGCGGATGCGCTCGTCGTAGACGCGCTCGAGCCCCGCGAGAGTCTTGACGTCGAGCGGCGCGAGCTCCGCCGCGGCGGCGTTGTTCCGGGCCTGCTCGGGGCGGCTCGCGCCCGGGATCACCATGGAGACGCCGGGCTGGTCGATGATCCAGCGCAGCGCGAGCTGCGCCGTCGTCGCGCCCTCGGGCGTGAACCGGGCGACCTCGCGCGCGGCCTCGACGCCGACCTCGTACGGCACGCCCGCGAACGTCTCGCCGACGTCGAACGCGGCGCCCTGCCGGTTGTAGTTCCGGTGGTCGTCCTCGCCGAACGTCGTCGACTCGTCGTACCTCCCCGTGAGCAGGCCGCTCGCGAGCGGGACGCGCGCGAGGATGCCCACGCCCGCCTCGAGCGCCGCGGGCAGCACGGCCTCGAGCGGCTTGCGACGGAAGACGTTGAGGATGATCTGCACGCTCGCGACGTTCGGCCGCGCGATCGCCGTCAGCGCCTCGTCGACCGTCTCGACGCTCACGCCGTACGCCGCCATGCGGCCCTCGGCGACCATCGTGTCGAGCGCGTCGTAGACCTCGTCGCGCGAGTAGACCTCGGTCGGCGGGCAGTGCAGCTGGACGAGGTCGATCGTGTCGACGCCGAGGTTCTCGCGCGACCGGTCGTTCCAGGCACGGAACGCGTCGAGCGTGTACGCGTCGGCGACGTGCGGGTTCGCGCGGCGGCCCATCTTCGTGGCGACCGTGAGGCCGGCGTCGGGCCGGCGGCGCAGCAGCTCCCCTACGAGGCGCTCCGAGCGGCCGTCGCCGTAGACGTCGGCGGTGTCGAGCAGCGTCACGCCCGCGTCGACGGCGGTCTCGAGGATGGCGAGCGCCTGCTCCTCGCTCACCTCGCCCCAGTCCGCACCGAGCTGCCAGCAGCCGAGGCCGACCACGCCGACCTCACGTCCCGTCCGTCCGAGCACACGCTTCTCCATGGCCGTGACGCTACCGTGGGCGCGGGCGCCGCTCCTGCCGGACGATCGCCCCACCAGCACGGACACACCCCGGAGGCACCGTGGCCCACCCGCGGAGGTACGACGAGGCGGACCCGCTGCTCGACCGGGTCCGCGCACTGTGCGCGGCGCTGCCCGAGAGCACCGAGAAGGAGGCGTGGGGCCGCCCGACGTTCCGCGCCCCGAAGATCTACGCGGTCTACGGCAGCGGCGCCGCCGCGGGCCACGCCGAGCACCCGACCGCACTGATCTTCACGCCCGACGACGACGAGCGCCCGGCGCTGGTCGAGGACGACCGGTTCTGGTCGCCGCCCTACTACGGGCCGTCGGGCTGGCTCGCGCTCGACCTCGGCGAGGACACCGACTGGGACGAGGTCGGCGAGCTGCTCGCGTCGTCCTACCGGCAGCACGCGCCGCGACGCCTCGTGGCGCGGCTCGACGCCGAGCGCAGCGGGCAGGCCGGGGCATGACCCTGCGCGAGGTCACCGTCAGCCGCGTCGTCGCGGCGCCGGCCGACGTCGTGTGGGGCGTCGTCACGGACGTCCGCAACCACGCACGCTGGATCCCGCTCACGCGCGTCGACGTCGAGCCGGGCCCGCCCGACGCAGCGCCCGCGTCCCGCATCGGCGAGCGCTTCGTCGGCGTCACCGGCCCGACGGCGACCCGCGGGGGACGCGGCATGGCGGACGCCATGGTCGTCGAGCGGTTCGACCCGCCCGTCCCGGCGCGCGGCCGCGAGCCGGCGCGCGAGGGCGTCGCCGTCTACCGCAAGCAGGGGCCGGTGCTGCTCGGGGACGCCGAGGTGCGCGTCCGGCCGCTCGGGCCGCGCCACTGCACGGTGACGTGGGTCGAGCGGGTCCACGTGCGCGGACTCCCCCGGCCGGTCGGATCGGCCCTCGTCGCCGCGACGATGGCGGGCATGCTCCGCCTCGTCCTGCACCGCGTCGCCACCGAGGTCGCGGGCGACCACCCGGCCGTCGCCGACACCACTGCTCCCTGACCCACGCGTCCCTGGCGGGACCCAAGGCCGGGAGGTGGAGCACGGCGCGCAACGAATCGCCGTCGGGCGTGGTCAGCGCGCAACGCTTCGTGCGTCGGCGCGCAGCGTCGTGAACCGGTCCGCGCGGGTGCCCGGTCCTACGCTCGTGGACGAGGCCGGCGCCGCTGCCGGGCCGCTGATCCAGCTGGACCGCCGACCGCAGCGAGGACCCCATGAGCGCCACCCACTCCACCCGTACCGCCACCCCGCGTCACTTCCTCATGTGCCGACCGGAGCACTTCACGGTCAGCTACGAGATCAACCCGTGGATGGACAAGACCCGCCTCACCGACAGCGCCCTCGCCGTCGCGCAGTGGGAGACCCTCTACAAGACCTACCTCGCCTGGGGCCACACCGTCGACCTCATCGACCCCGTCCCGGGCCTGCCGGACATGGTGTTCGCCGCCAACGGCGCGACGGTCGTCGACGGCCTCGTCTACTCCGCCCTGTTCCGTTACCCCGAGCGCGCCCCCGAGGGCCCCCTCTACGAGAAGTGGTTCGCCGACCACGGCTACATGACCCAGACGGCCACCGAGGTCAACGAGGGCGAGGGCGACATCCTGCTCGTCGGCGACACCTTCCTCGCCGGCACGGGCTTCCGCACCGACACCGCCTCGCACGGCGAGCTCGCCCGCCTCACGGGCCGCGAGGTCGTCACGCTCGAGCTCGTCGACCCGCGGTTCTACCACCTGGACACCGCGCTCACCGTGCTCGACAGCCGCCCCGGCCACGAGCTCGTCGCCTACTACCCGCCGGCGTTCTCCGAGGCCTCGCAGGCCGTGCTCGCCGAGCGCTACCCCGACGCCGTCATGGCGACCGAGGCCGACGCCGTCGCCCTCGGCCTCAACGCGGTCTCCGACGGCCTGCACGTGGTCGTCGCGCCCGCGGCCGTCGACCTCCAGGCGGCGCTCACCGAGCGCGGGTTCGAGGTGCACCCGGTCGCGACGACCGAGCTGCTCAAGGGCGGCGGCGGCGCGAAGTGCTGCACGCTCGAGATCCGCGCCTGAGGCCCGCCATGACCGCCCCCGCGCTCACGAGCCACCTCGCCGCGAACTACCACCCGCTCCCCGTCGTCCTCGCCTCGGGCGAGGGCTCGTGGATGACCGACGTCGCCGGCACGCGCTACCTCGACCTCCTCGCGGGGTACTCGGCGCTCAACTTCGGCCACCGCCACCCGGCGCTCGTCGCGGCCGCGCACGCGCAGCTCGACCGGCTCACGCTCACGTCCCGCGCGTTCGACCACGACCTGCTCGAGGCGTTCGCCAACCGGCTCGCGCGGCTCGTCGGCATGGACCTCGTCCTGCCGATGAACACGGGCGCCGAGGCGGTCGAGACCGCCATCAAGGCCGCCCGCAAGTGGGGCTACGACGTCAAGGGTGTCGCCCCCGAGCAGGCCACGATCGTCGTCGCCGACGGCAACTTCCACGGCCGCACGACGACGATCATCTCGTTCTCCACCGACGACGACGCCCGGCGCGGGTTCGGCCCGTACACGCCCGGCTTCCGCGTCGTCCCCTACGGCGACGCGGCGGCGCTCGCCGAGGCGGTCGACGAGACGACGGTCGCCGTCCTGCTCGAGCCGATCCAGGGCGAGGGCGGCGTCATCATCCCGCCCGCCGACTACCTGCCGGCCGTCCGCGCGCTGTGCGACGAGCGGGACGTGCTGCTCGTACTCGACGAGATCCAGTCCGGCCTCGGCCGCACGGGCACCACGCTCGCGGCCGACCTCGTGGGCGTGCGCCCCGACCTCGTCACGCTCGGCAAGGCGCTCGGCGGCGGCATCGTGCCGGTCTCGGCCGTCGTCGGGCGGCACGACGTGCTCGGCGTGCTCACGGCCGGGACGCACGGCTCGACGTTCGGCGGGAACCCGCTCGCGTGCGCCGTCGGGCTCGCGGTCGTGGCGCAGCTCGAGACAGGCGAGCACCAGCGGCGCGCGGCCGAGCTCGGCACGCACCTCCGCGCGCGGCTCGACGCCCTCGTGGCCGACGGCTCGCTCGTGGCGACGCGCACGGCCGGGCTGTGGGCGGGCATCGACCTCGCGCCCGAGCGCGGCACCGGCCGCGCGCTGAGCGAGCGCCTGCTCGCGCGGCGCGTCCTCGTCAAGGACACGCACGGCCAGACGGTGCGCCTCGCGCCGCCGCTGACCATCGCGCAGGACGACCTCGACTGGGGGCTCGACCAGCTGGTCGACGCGCTGCACTGAGCCGCAGCCGCCCCCACGCACGACGACGCCCGGCCCCACGAGGGAGCCGGGCGTCGGCGTGTCAGTGAAGGGCGCTGGCTGGTCGCTCAGCCGCCGATCTTGTCGTCGGCAGCCTGCTGCGCCTGGTCGATCTTGTCGCCGTGGCCGCCGGCCTTCTGCTCGGCGGCGTCGCCGGCCTTCTCGATCCCTGCGTCGCTGGCCTTCTCGGTCATGTCCTCAATGCCCATCGGACCCCCTCGTGCCCTCGGCTCCGGCGGGCCTCCCCCGCCTCCCGTCCAGTGAACGTCGCGCGTCGCGGCCCCGCATCTCGAACGGCCGGACCGGCGTCGGGCATGCTGTCGGGGTGCGGAGCGACGGGACCGGGACGGGCGGCGAGGCGGTCCTGGACCGCATCGACGCCGCGATCCTCGACCACCTCGCCCACGACGCGCGCGCGAGCTTCGCGACCATCGGGGCACGCGTGAACCTGTCCGCGCCGGCCGTGAAGCGCCGCGTCGACCGGCTGCGCGAGCGCGGCGTCATCGACGGCTTCACGGTGCGCCTGGACCCCGCGGCGCTCGGCTGGGCGACCGAGGCGCACGTCGAGGTCTTCTGCGCGGGCCGCACGAGCCCCGCGACCATGCGCGCGGCGTTCGAGCGCTACCCCGAGGTCATCGCGGCGAGCACCGTGACCGGCGAGGCGGACGCCGTCGTGCACGTGCGCGCGCACAGCGTGCGGCACCTCGACGAGGTGGTCGAGCGGATCGCGGCCGAGCCCTTCGTGGAGCGCACGCGCTCGACCGTCGTGCTCACGCCGCTGGTGCGCCGGCCGGACGTGCCCCGCGCCTAGGTGTACTCGGCCAAGAGGTTGGTGACGGGGTCTTGATGTGAGGGAGGACCTCCGGCGTAGTGGAGATGTCTCGTCTTCACGCTTCCGGAGGTCCTCGTGCCCCACGCTAACGCGCGGTTGAATGCCTATGGCAGGTGGTTGCTGGTCCAGCGGATCAGGGTGCAAGGTCGCCCGGTCGCGCACGTCGCCCGTGAGTTGGGCGTGTCTCGTCAGTGCGCGCACCGGTGGGTCGCCCGGTTCGACGCTGAGGGGCGCGCCGGCCTGGTCGACCGGTCGTCGCGTCCGCGGCGCCTGGTCAGGGCAACGGCGCCAGAGCAGGTCCAGGCAGTGCTCACCGCGCGCTCGACGGCTCGGTGTGGGCCGGACGAGGTCGCCCGGCTCACCGGTGTTCCAGCACGCACGGTCTCCCGGATCCTGCGCCGCGCGGGAGTCCCGTACTTGTGGCAGTGCGACCCGCTCACCGGTGAGCAGATCCGCGCCTCGAAGGTCACCGCGGTCCGCTACGAGCACGACCGGCCCGGGGACCTGGTGCACATCGACGTCAAGAAGATCGGCCGCATCCCCGACGGTGGTGGATGGAAGTCCCGCGGCCGTGCGGCCGGGTCGAGTGCCCGCAGGCGCAACACGAGAGTCGGGTTCGACTACGTCCACGCTGCCGTCGATGACCACTCCCGCCTGGCCTACTCCGAGATCCTGCCCGACGAGAAGGCCGCGACCTGCGCCGAGTTCACCGCCCGCGCTCTGGCTCACTTCGCCACCCTCGGCGCACCGGTGCGCGCGATCTTGACCGACAACCACTGGTCCTTCGCCCACTCAGGCCAGCTGCGCCTGGTCCTGGCGGCCGCTGGCACCGAGCACTGGTTCATCAAGCCCCACTGCCCCTGGCAGAACGGCAAGGTCGAGCGCTTCAACCGCACCCTGGCCACCGAGTGGGCCTATCGGCGCCCCTACGTGTCCAACGACGAGCGCACCGCGGCCTTCACAACCTGGCTCGAGCACTACAACACTGGCCGGCACCACCACGCCGTCGGCGCCGCCCCGATCACCCGACTGTCACCAACGTGACGGCCGAGTACACCTAGGGCGTCGGCGCGCGCAGGGTGAGGACCTCGGCGCCGTCGTCGGTGATCGCGATCGTGTGCTCGCTGTGGGCCGTCCGGCAGCCCGACGCGCTGCGGAGCGTCCAGCCGTCGGGGTCGGTGACCAGCCGGTCGGTGTCCGCCATGACCCACGGCTCGAGCGCGAGCAGCAGCCCGGGGCGCAGGCGGTAGCCGCGGCCGGGGCGGCCGGCGTTGGGGACGTGCGGGTCCTGGTGCATGGTCGAGCCGACGCCGTGGCCGCCGAACTCGGTGTTGACGCGGTAGCCGGCGGACCGCAGCACCTCGCCGATCGCGTGGGACAGGTCCCCGACGCGCGCGCCCGGCCCGGCTGCGGCGATGCCCGCCGCGAGCGCGCGCTCGGTCGCGTCGATGAGCGCGGCGGCCTCGGGGTCCGGCGACTCCCCCACGACGAAGCTCACCGCGGAGTCCGCGACGACGCCGTCGAGGGAGACCGCGAGGTCGAGGGTGAGCAGGTCGCCGTCGGCGAGAGCGCGGTCGTGCGGGAGCCCGTGCAGGACGGCGTCGTCGACCGACGTGCAGATGTAGTGCCCGAAGGGCCCGCGCCCGAACGACGGCGCGTAGTCGACGTAGCAGGAGACGGCGCCCGCCTCGAGGATCATCGTGCGCGCCCAGTCGTCGACGTCGAGCAGGGTGGTGCCCGCCGCGCAGCGCTCGCGCAGGGTCTGGAGGATGCGCGCGACGAGCGCACCCGCGGCACGGGCCCGCGGCAGCTCCGACGGGCTGAGGATCTCGATCACGGCACTCCGGTCTGGCTCGACGACGATCCCGGTAAGAGTATCCCGGTACTACTATCGGTGCATGGTCCGCCTTCCCCTCACCCCCGCCGAGATCGAGCGCGGCCGGCGCCTCGGCGCGCTGCTGCGCGAGGCGCGCGGATCGCGGTCGATGCTCACGACCGCGCTCGACGCGGGCCTCTCGCCCGAGACGCTGCGCAAGATCGAGTCCGGGCGCGTCGCGACGCCCGCGTTCTCGACCGTCGCGGCGCTCGCGGCGGTGCTCGGCCTCTCGCTGGACGCGCTGTGGGCCGAGGTGTCGCGACCCGACGACCTCGTGTCCCGGGACGCGCGTGCTGGCGAGGACGCCCACCTGGTCCCCTGACGGCCGGCTCCCGCGGAGGCTTCGGACCGCCATGCGTGCCGAACCCTCCGGCGCAGCACGCACCCGTGGCGCCGGCGCTCAGCCCGGGCGACGGCCCAGCGGGTCGTGCGAGCCGTTCTCGCGCTCCTCGCACCGGCGCGTCACGACCATGACCGGGCACGCGGCGTGGTGCAGCACGGCCTGGCTGGTCGAGCCGAGCAGGAGGCCGGCGAACCCGCCGCGGCCGCGCGAGCCGACGACGACGAGGTCGACCGCCGTGGAGAACTCGGTGAGGAGCGCCGCGCCCGTGCCGTCGAGCACGTGGCGCCGCACCTGGACCCCGGGGTGCTTCGCCACCGCGCGGTCGACGACGACGTCGAGCCCCTCGGCCGCGTCGCGCAGGATCGCCTCGTGGTCCACGGCGGCCGGGAGCCACGCGAGGATCCCTGCGCCGGTCCCCACCGGGACGCCGGCGACGGCGGTGAGCTCCGCGCCCCACGTCTCGGCCTCGCGGATCGCGTGCTCGAGGGCGACCTCGGCCGCGGGCGAGCCGTCGACCCCGACGACGATGCGGCGCACGCGCGGCGGCTCCGCGGCCCGCTCGTCCTCGTCGTGCTGGTGCAGCGGCACGACGACGGTCGGGCAGTGCGCGTGCGCGGGCAGCGCGGACGAGACCGTGCCGAGCAGGCGCTCGGCGAAGCCGCCGCGCCCGCGCGTGCCGACGACGACGGTGGCCGCCCCGCGCGAGAGGTCGACGAGCACGGCCGCGGCGTCGCCCGTCGCGACCGCGGACGTCACCCGGACCCCCGTGGCCCGCACGCGCTCCGTCGCCTCGTCCAGGACGGCGCGCGCGCCCGCGGCGATCGCGGTGTCGTCGAGCGCCGCGTAGCCGCCGTCGAGCGCGGCCGCCGTGAAGGACGGCACCGCGTAGGAGCAGACCAGGTGCATGCCGTACCCGTGGCGACGGGCGTGCTCCGCCGCCCAGTCGGCCGCGTGCAGGCTCGCGGGAGAGCCGTCGACGCCGACCAGCACCACGTCGTCGTGGCTCATGTCCGCCTCCCCGGGTCGATGCGGCTGACACCCTCAGTCTGCCCGCACCGGGGCGCGCCCGGGCGACGTCGGGCACGCGTGTTGGCCGGCGACCTCACACGGCGAGGTAGGCCGTCCAGGACGGGTGGGGCCGGACGGCGGCGGCGATGAGCGCGCAGCTCGCGCGCGGGACGCTCGGCGTCACGAGCAGCTGCCAGCCGATCTCCGACAGCAACCGGTCCGCCTTGCGGTGGTTGCAGCGGGCGCACGCGGCCACGACGTTGGTCCACTCGTGCCGCCCGCCGCGCGACCGCGGGTGCACGTGGTCGACCGTGTCCGCCGTCGCGGCGCAGTACGCGCAGCGGTGGCCGTCGCGCTGCAGGACCGTGCGGCGCGTCGGGGGCACGGCGCTCCGGTACGGCACGTGCACGTAGCGCGTGAGGCACAGCACCTGCGGCGCGGGCAGCGTGAGCCGCTCGGAGCGCAGCAGCGCCGCGTCCTCCTCGAGCACGACCGCCTTGCCGCTGAGCACGAGCGTGACCGCGCGGTGGACGCTCACGACGCACAGGGGCTCGCGGCTCGCGTTGAGCAGGAGCACGCGGCGCAGCGTGGCGACCGCGGGACGCGGCCCCTCGGCGGGCGGCTCGGCCGTGCGGGCGGGGTGGCCGGGGTGGGGGGCATCGGTGGGGCGGTGGTGCGGCCGCGCGGCCACACCCCCGCGGACGGTCGCGGTGTCTTGGCGCACGGCGTTCTCCCTGACCAGTGCGGTCGAGCCCGGCTGGCTGCCGGGCTCGGCTGGTGGAGCAGCGCTGTCAGACTACGCGGCGCCGTGGCGCGGACGCAGGTGAGTCGCCGCGGGGCGCGCCGGACGGGCGGCACGGCGCCCGCCCGGCGTCGGGCTCAGGTGAGCCGACGCAGCAGCCGCACGTCGACGACGTCGCCCGCCGCGCCCTTGCCGATCGCGCGGCACAGGGCGGCGCGCAGCGGGAGCCAGTGCGGCCCCTCCCCCGACGGCATGAGCGTCGCCGCGAACGGGTGCCCGTCGAGCAGGCCCTCGACCTTGACCGCACGCCGCGTGCCGAGCAGCGCGGCCGAGCCCGGCACCGTGAGGTAGGTCGCGAAGGCGCCGTCCTTCTCGATCGGCGCGCTGAAGCGCGCGTCCAGCGCCGACGGGTCGGGCGCGAGGACCTCGCGCAGCCGCGCGGCGAACGGCACCGGCTCCTCGAGGAAGCCCAGGTGGTCGCCCGGGAAGAGGGTGGGCGACGTCCCGAGGGCGGCCGCGAGCGCGCGCGACGCCCGGTCGCACAGCTGACCCGCCGACGCCTCCCCGATGCCGACGACGACCCGTGACCCGAGCGCACGCAGCCGCTCGACGTCCGGGCGCCACTGCGACGTCCCGTGCAGCATGTGCTCGAACTGGTACCGCTCGTCCGCCAGCGCGCCCGCCGGTCGGTCCGGCGACGCCATCGCGTCGACGACCTCGGGCGGGAGCTCGATCGCCGCCGCCTCGAGGAAGGCCTGCCACGCACCCCGGACGTCGCCGGCGAGGTAGGCGTCGCGCATCGCGTCCGTCCGCCGGGCCAGGTCCTCGCGGTCCGGCAGCAGCTGCTGGAGCGGCGGCTCGTGGGCGACGACCGTGCCGACGAGCTCGGGGTGGGCCTGGGCGAGGGCGAGCACGGTGACGGCTCCGCCGCTCGACCCGAGCAGGTGGGCGGGCCCGCGGTCCAGGTGCCGCAGGAGCAGCGCGAGGTCCGCGGCGCGGTCCTCTGGCGTCGTGTCCCGCTCCGGGTCGTCGACGGTGCTGCGGTGGATGCCCCGCGGGTCGGTGGTCAGCACCGTGTGGTCGGTCGCGAGGAGGTCGGCGAGCGGCGCCATGCTGTCCGCGTCCATCGGCGCCGCGACGAGCGCGACGAGCGGGCCGTCGCCCCGGAGCTCGTGGTGGAGCGTCGCGCCCGGGACGCGGAGCACGCCGGTGCGCGGCGGGGCGGGGGTGCCCGTCGCGGCGGTGAGGCCGGGCCCGGCGGCGGAGCCGGTCGGTGCGGTGGTGCCGGTGGGTGCGGCGGTCGAGGTGCTCACGGGGGCCTCCGGGGGCGTGGTCGTCTGTCGTCGGTGTCGAGGTGGAGACTGTGCGGATGACGTCGACTCATCGATCGGTGGGCACCCGATGACGGCGACCTCCGCGCCGACGGACCTCGAGCGCGCGCGCGAGGGCGACGACGCCGCCTTCACGCGGCTCGTCGCCCCGCTCCGCCGCGAGCTGCACGCGCACTGCTACCGCATGCTCGGCTCGACGCACGACGCCGACGACGCCCTCCAGGAGGCGCTCGTCCGCGCGTGGCGGGCCATCGCGCGGTTCGAGGGTCGCAGCTCGCTGCGGAGCTGGCTCTACACCGTGAGCACGCGCACGTGCCTCGACCTCGTGGCCCAGCGCGGCCGCCGCGCGATGCCCGTGGACCTCGGTCCCGCGAGCGACGCGGCCGTGCTCGGCGACACCCCCGCAGCCGACGTCGCCTGGCTCGGGCCGTACCCGGACGCGGGCCTGCCCGCGGGGCGCGCGACGCCCGAGGCGCGCTACGAGCAGCGCGAGGCGGTCGAGCTCGCCTTCGTGGCCGCGCTCCAGCACCTGCCCGGCAACCAGCGCGCGGCGCTCCTGCTGTTCGAGGTGCTCGGCTTCTCCGCGGCCGAGATCGCCGAGGTCATGGTCACGTCGGTCGCGTCCGTCACGAGCGCGCTGCAGCGGGCGCGCGGCACCATGGCGCGCCTGGCGCCGGACCGCGACGCCCCGCGCGCGTCGGCGGACGAGCACCGCGAGGTCGTCGCGCGCTTCTCGGCGGCGATGGAGGCGGGTGACGCCGACGCGCTCGTCGCGCTCCTCACCGAGGACGTCACGTGGTCGATGCCGCCCCTGCCGCGCTGGTACCGCGGCCTGGCGGCCGTCACGGACTTCGCCGTCCGCGTCCCCCTGACCTCGTGCGGCTCCTGGCGCCACCTGCCGACCGCGGCGAACGCCCAGCCCGCCGTCGCGAGCTACCGGTGGGACGAGGGCGCGCAGGCGCACACGCTGTGGTCCGTCAACGTGCTGACCGTGCGGGACGGGCGCGTCAGCGACGTCGCGTCGTTCCTCGACCCCGCGCTCGCGGGGCCGTTCCGGCTCCCGCCCTCGCTCCCCTGAGCCCACCCTCCGGCGGCCGCGCCGGGCCGCGCCCGGGCCGGCAGGCCCCGGCACGACGACGGCCCCCCACCGTGAGGTGAGGGGCCGTCCAGGAGGTCCGGGCGCCGTTGCCCGGCCGCCAGAGGTCCAGCCGGTGACGCAGGCTCAGCCGGTGACGCGGATGAAGATCGGGTTGCTCTGCCAGATGTCGCGGAACTGGATCGTCTTGCCCGGGCGGGGCGAGTCGATCTGCTGGTTGCCGCCCGCGTAGATGCCCACGTGGCCCGGGGACCAGATGAGGTCGCCCGGCTGCGCGTCGGCGCGCGAGACCTCGACGCCGTCGTACCGCTGGTCGGCCGAGCTGCGCGAGAGCGTGATCCCGAGCTGCGCGTAGACGTAGGACGTGAAGCCCGAGCAGTCGAAGCCGTCGGGCGTCGTGCCGCCGGAGACGTACGGGACGCCCACGTAGCGGGCCGCGATCTCGAGCACCGCGTTGCCGGACACCGACTGCGGGACGGCGGCGGCCGCGGGGGCCTCGGCCGCCTCGGCGACGGGCGCGCGCTCGGTCGACGCCGACCGGGCGGTGCTCGCGACGACGGGCTCGGGCTCCGGCTCGGGCTCGGGCTCGGGGTTCGGGGTGACCGTGATCGCCGGGGCGTCGAAGCCCCACGCGGCGTCGGTCGGGACGCTGACGACGGGGGACGTCGCGAGCGCGGCGCGGGTGTCCGCCGTGAGCGCGGTGACGTCGACGGCCGGGACGCTGCTCGGGCCCTCGGCGGGCGCGGCGGCGGCGGAGGCCGGGAGCGTCATGCTCATGACGAGGCCACCGGACGCGGCGACGACGGCGGAGCGGCGGCCGACGGTGGCGAGGCTGCCCGTGGCAGCGGTCGCGAGGTCGTCGAGCGGGGTCACGGGACGGCGCGCGGCGCGATGCCGGGCGCGCTGGGGGGTCTCAGACACGCGGTACCTCTCCGACGCCTACGAGGTGAGCTGTCGGGTTCGGGTGGGAGATCACCCGGCCTCGATCGGACCGCCCGGACCAGGTCCGGACAGCTCTCACGCGGCTTCACCCCGAGGGCCGTGCCGGATCGCTCCGGCCGTGCCCGAGAAAACGGTGGTTCCCCCGCTCCTGCCAGCGAGTTCTGCGGACCACGGACGGTGGCAGGACTAGGCGTTCCGTCCGAGGGCGCCACGAGGAGGGATCGTGGAGCGAGACCGAAGGTACCTGCCGCGACCCGCGATTGTCACGTTCTGGTCACGGCCCGGACGTGTGCGGTATCCCACACGTCCGGTCCCTTGCCGTGCGGCCCGGCCGGGACCGGGAGCACGGACCGCTCAGGCGGGCGCGACCACGAAGACGTGCCGGGCGACGTCGTCGGGCAGGTCGAGCACGATGTCCGCGCCCGGCGCCCCGACCGTGACGATGCCCTGCCCGCGCTCGACCGTGATCTCCGCGCCGGGCAGGACGCCCGCGCTCGACAGGCGCTCGAGCAGGTCGGTGTCCGTCTGCAGCGGCTCGCCGAGCCGGCCCACGACGGCGCGCACGGTGACGTCCGCGGGCGTGCCGTCGGCCACGGAGGCGGCCCGGGCGTAGGCGATGAGCGAGACGACGCCGTCGAGGAACCCCTCGACGTGGCCGTCCTCGCCCAGCTCGGCCAGGCCCGGGATGGGGTTGCCGTACGGCGAGTGGTGCGGGTGGTCGAGCAGCTCGACGAGGCGGCGCTCGACGCGGTCGCTCATGACGTGCTCCCAGCGGCAGGCCTCGTCGTGGACGAAGGACCACTCGAGGCCGATGACATCGGTGAGCAGGCGCTCGGCGAGGCGGTGCTTGCGCATGACGCGCGTGGCCTTGAGGTGTCCGGCCTCGGTGAGCTCGAGGTGACGGTCACCGCTGACGACGACCAGGCCGTCGCGCTCCATGCGCGCGACCGTCTGCGAGACCGTGGGACCGGAGTGGCCGAGGCGCTCGGCGATGCGCGCGCGCAGGGGGACGATCCCCTCCTCCGCGAGCTCGTAGATGGTCCGCAGGTACATCTCGGTGGTGTCGATCAGGTCGCTCACGCGGGCTGCTCTCCTCGGTCGGCCGTCGGCCCCAAGGTTACGTGCTGGCGGAAGGGTCCCGGGCGGCGGTCCGCGCGGTCCAGATGGCGGTCTCACCCCCGCCCCCGACGCTCGTCCCGGGGGCCGTGGGGGTGGCGCCGCCTAAGGTTGGGCGCGTGACCGACGAGACCCGGATCGAGCTCCCCGCGCACCTGCTCCCGGCCGACGGTCGCTTCGGGTCCGGGCCGTCGAAGGTCCGCGCGGCGCAGGTCGACGCACTCGCGGCGGTCGGTCGGACGCTGCTCGGCACGTCCCACCGCCAGGCGCCCGTGCGCGGGCTCGTCCGGCGGGTGCGGGAGGGCCTCGCCGAGCTCCTCGGCCTGCCCGAGGGCTACGAGATCGCGCTCGGCAACGGCGGGTCGACGGCGTTCTGGGACGTCGCGACGTTCTGCCTCGTCGCCGAGCGCGCCCAGCTCTGCTCCTACGGCGAGTTCGGCGCGAGCTTCGCGACGGCGGTCGGGCGCGCACCGTTCCTCGGCGACCCGGTGCTGCGCACCGCGCCGGCAGGCTCGCTCGTGCGCCCGGAGCCGCAGGCGGGCGTCGACACCTACGCGTGGCCGCAGAACGAGACGTCGACGGGCGTCGCGGCCCCGGTCGAGCGGCCCGCGGGCGTCGACGACGGCGCGCTCGTCCTCGTCGACGCCACGTCGGCGGCGGGCGGGCTCGCGGTCGACGTCGCGCAGACGGACGTCTACTACTTCGCGCCGCAGAAGAGCTTCGCCGCCGACGGCGGCCTGTGGCTCGCCGCGCTCTCGCCCGCGGCCGTGGAGCGCGCGGCGCGGCTCGAGGGCGAGCGCTGGGTGCCGCGGTTCCTCTCCCTCACCACGGCCGTCGAGAACTCGCGCCAGGACCAGACGCTCAACACGCCCGCGATCGCGACGCTCGTGCTGCTCGCCGAGCAGCTCGACTGGATGCTCGGCCACGGCGGTCTCGCGTGGGCCGCGGCGCGCACCGCCGAGTCGTCCGGCCACCTCTACGGCTGGGCGGAGGAGCGCGCGTGGGCGACGCCGTTCGTGGCCGACCCGGCCGCGCGCAGCGCTGTCGTCGGGACGATCGACCTCGACGCGGCGGTCGACGCGGCCGCGGTGTGCCGCGTACTGCGTCGCCACGGGGTCGTCGACGTCGAGCCGTACCGCAAGCTCGGGCGCAACCAGGTGCGCGTCGCGATGTTCCCCGCGGTCGACCCGGCCGACGTCCAGGCGCTCACGGCGTGCGTCGACCACGTCGTCGAGCGCCTCGCATGAGCCAGCCACGGGCCGGCGCACGGACCGATGCGGGCGGTGGCGCCGCCGTGCCCGCGCGCTTCGTCCGCGACCGCCTGACCCTCACGCTCTACGCGCCCTTCATCACGTGGGGCTGGTTCCTCTACGGGTTCTCCCCCGCCGTGCCGCTCATCGCGGAGGAGCAGGGCATCTCGCGCGGCCAGGCCGGGCTGCACGGCACCGCGATGGCCCTCGGCACCATCGCCACTGGGCTCGTGAGCTCCCGGGTCGCCCAGCGGTTCGGCCGCAAGGCCCAGGCCCTCGTGGGCGGCGTCGTGCTCTGCGTGGGCGTGGCGCTCCTGCTCGCCGGCAGCACCCTGCCCGCGACGCTGCTCGCGTGCTTCGTGACCTCGGTCGGCGGCAACCTCACCATCTCGGCCGCGCAGCCCGCGCTGTCCGTGCACAACGGGCCCTCCGGGCCGGCCGCCGTGACCGAGGCCAACGCGATGGGCGCGATGGTCGGCCTGCTCGCGCCGCTCGCGCTGGGCGCCGCGGTCGGCAGCGGTCTCGGCTGGCGGCCCGCGGTGGCGCTCGTCGTCGTGCTGGCCGTGGTCGCGGCGGTGGTCCTGCTGCCGATCCGCGGCGACGGCGCCCTGGGACGGGGCGCCGTGACCCGGTCCGTCCCGGTCGCCGAGGGGCCGTCCGACCGGTCGGACCGGTCCTTCTCGCGCACGTTCTGGTTCTTCTGGGCCGCGCTCCTGGCCGGCGTCGCGATCGAGTTCGGCACGACCTTCTGGGCGTCCGAGCTCATCGTCCAGCGCACGGGCGCGCCGGCCTCCCTCGCGGCGGCGAGCATCTCCGCGCTCGTCGGCGGCATGACGCTCTCACGCCTCGTCGTCGGGCCGCTCTCGACGCGCAAGGCGCCGGAGAAGCTGCTGCTCATCGGCTACGGCCTCGCGGGCGCGGGCTGGCTCGTGTTCTGGCTCGCGACGACGCCGTGGCTCGCCATCGTCGGTCTCGTCGTCGCCGGGCTCGGGTACGGCACGCACTACCCGCTCGCGGTCTCGCTCACGCTGCGCGCCTCGGACGGCCGGCCCGACGACGCCCAGGCCCGCGCCTCGGTCGGCACGGGGGCCGCGGTCGCCGTCGCGCCGTTCCTGCTCGGCTCGCTCGCCGACGTGTTCGGCGCGCACCAGGCGTTCCTGCTCATCCCGGTGCTCGTGCTGGTGGGCGCCGTCGCCGTCGCGCTCGGCCTGCGCTCGGTCCACCAGGCGGCCCGCACCCCCACGGCCTGACGGCGCCGCCGCCCCTCCGGAGCGGACGCACGGAGGCCGCCCGACGTCGTCGGGCGGCCTCCGGTGAGGCGGGCCGGGGCCCGCGCCGTCAGGCGGTGGCGGCGGAGCGGCGACGCGTCACGAGGACGGCGGCAAGGCCGAGGCCCACGAGGGCCGCAGCCCCGGCGATCAGCGGCGTCGTCTCCGAGCCGGTGCCGCTCAGCGACGAGGCGAGGACGCTCGAGCACCCGACGCCCGACGGGTGCTCGACCGTCACGGCGCTTGTCGGGTTGACCGCGAACACGATCTCGAGAGAGCGGTCCGCCCAGGCGCCCGAGGGCCAGTCGACCGCTCCGCTGAGCGGCAGGCCGGTCTGCACGACGTCCGGGCCGGTCGGGTTCACCCAGGTGAGGGTGAGGGTGGTCGACGACGTCCCGGTGGGCGTCGCGACGTACTCCAGCCGCGGCGTACCGGTGCCGGTGCAGGTGGGCGTCGCCTCGACCGTGAGGCCGCAGACGCCCTGGGCCCAGTAGCCACCGTCGTCGGTGCAGCCGTTCGCCACGGATGCGGTGGCGGAGCCGGCGACGCCGACACCGCCGATCAGGGCGAGCAGGAGAACTGCCGCCGTGCGCCAGAATCGCTTCATCTCGTCTTCCCCTTCTCTCCGACCGCCCGGATGGGGTGGATCGGGCAAATCGGACAACTCGGTCAAGTGTCTCATCGGCCGGCGCGTGTGTCGCGCGGCGAACGGGTGACTGTGGACGGGCCGGCCCCCTCAGCCGGCGTCGGGGGATCGGGTCAGCTCTCGCAGGTCGTGGCCGGCACGGTGCCCGCCTCCTCCAGCCCGGGGGTGCGCCAGGCGCCCAGACCCGTCGCGCCCGCGGGCAGCTCGACGGTCACCTCGTAGCGGACCGAGGCGCCTGGGGCGAGGGTCGCGGTGAGCACGGCGACGTCGCGTCCCGCCTCCGTGCCGCGGAGCCCGCCGACCGCGGCGCCGTCGCTCCGGATCTCGGCGACGCGGCCGCCGACCGGGCTGTAGAACGTCAGGTTCGTGCGGGTGACCCCGGTCGGCGTGCCGCCGAGGCCGTTCGTGGACATGTAGGACGGCAGCGCCGCCAGCTCGGCCGGGTCGGCCGGGACGGTCGAGGCGAGGTCGACGACGAGGACCGCCCGCGCACCCTGCCCCGGGACGGGGTCGGCGCACGCGACGGCGACCTCGGCGCCGAGGAAGTAGTCGAGCTTGGTCCCCGTGCCGTCGTCGAGGAAGACGCCGGCCTGGTCGGCCGCCGCCGGGTCGAAGAACGAGCCGCCGAGGGGCGAGGGCGCGAGGCGCTCCTGCTCCTCGGCGTGCGCCGACCACAGCGCGACCCGGCGCTCGGCCACGGACCGCCCGAGGGCGTCGACGAGCCCGGCCGGGGAGCCGGGCACGGTGACGAGCGCGTCGAAGATGCCAGCGGCGGACGCCGCGAAGAACGCGTCCGTGGCGTCCGGGTCGGGGTAGCGCGCGTACGCGTCGTGCAGCAGCGTCCGGACGACGCCGTCGGCCTCGAGGACCGTGCCGTCGGGCGCGGTGACGGGGCCGGTGACGTCGAGCAGGTGGGCGAGCGCGACGGGCTCGACCGCGAGCACGCCGTCGACGGGCGCCCCGCCCCCGGCCTCCCACACCTCGACCGCGAGCTCTGCGGCCCGCGGGAAGTCGGGCGTCATCGTGACGTTCTGCATGATGCTGCCGAGGCGGTCGCCGTGGACGGCGAGCTCCTCCGCGCCGAGCGCGGGCGGCGCGTCGAGGCGCGGGAGCGTGCGGCTCGCCAGGCGCTCGCCCAGGGTGAGGCGGCCGTCGACCGCGTGGAGCACCGCGACCGACCCGACGATGCCGCCGCCGCTGCGCAGCTCCGCCGGGTTGAGCACGAGGACGAGGTACGTCCGCGGTCCGTCCGCGCCGAGCATCGGCGGGAGCAGGGCGACCGCGTCGTCCACGCGGTCGAGCAGGAGCGCGGCCTCCGCGAGCGGGCCCCGCGCCTGCGCGACGGCGGTCGCGAGCGGCGGCACGAGGCCGTCGGTGGGGATGCCCGCGACGAGCGCGTCCGCGCGGGCGGCGGCGTCGGCCGCGGCCGCGACGGCCGGCTGCGCCCCGACGACCGGCGCGAGGGGCACGGCGCCGTCGACCGGCACGAGGTCACGCGGGCCGACCGCGCCGGCGGCGTCGGCGAGCGCGGGCACGACCTCGCTCGCGACGACGTCGAGCGCGGCGGACACGTCGCGCACCGCGTCGAGCTGCGTCCCGAGCCACGGGAGGGCCGACGCCGCGCGCCACACCGGGTCGCGCGTCGCGGCGAGCGCGGTGGCCGCGTGCTCCTGAAGCTCGGGGAGACGGGCGGACGCCGCGTCGACGTCGCCGTCACGCAGGGCGTCCCCGACCGCGTCCACGCCGGGCACGGCGGCACGCAGCGCGTGGACCACCTGCACGCCGCGCACGGCGAGCCAGCCCGCCGCGACGAGGACGAGCACCCCGACGACGACGAGGGCCCGGCGCACGGTCCGGGCCCTCCCACCGCGCCGGTGACGGCCGCGTGCGGTCCGCGCGGCCAGGGCGTCCGGCTCCTCGGGGACGTCGGCGGGAGGGTCGGCAGGCGCGTCGGAGGCCGGCGCGAGAGCGCCGTGCGCGTCGACGTCGACCGGGCTGACCATGCGTCCAGGGTCCCATATCGGACATGTCGGGCACGGTCGAACCGGGAGATTTCACCCGCTCGACGGACGGCGGCCACTCGCGGCGGCACGCGCCCCGGCGAGCGTCCGCGCAGGTGAGCGCCCCGTCAGGCCGCTCGGTCCCCGAGCTGCTGGGCCCGCAGGCTGTCCGCCGCCGCGGCGCGCCGCTCGGCCTCCGTGGGCTCCCGGTCGCGGTGGCGGATGGTGAGGTGCGGGCGCGCGGTGATGCGGTACCGCACCTCGACGTTCCAGCGCCGCACGGCCCACACGCCAGCGGCAAGCGCCACGACGAGCGACGCGATCGACCCGACGCCGATCGCCCAGCGCGGCCCCAGCGTCTCCGCGACCCAGCCCACCAGCGGCGAACCGACGGGCGTCGCGCCGAGGAACACGACCATGTACAGGGACATGACGCGGCCCCGCATCGTCGGGTCGGTCGACGTCTGGATCGTCGAGTTCGCCGACGTCAGCATGGTCAGCGACGCGAGCCCGACCGGGATGCACGCGAGCATGTACGTCTCGTACGTCGGCATGAGCGCCATGACTCCCGTCGCGACGCCGAACGCGAGGGCCGATCCGATGACCAGCCGGACGCGCGGCTGCTCGCGCCGCGCGGCCAGCAGCGCCCCCGCGAGCGAGCCGATGGCGAGCACCGAGCCGAGGATCCCGTACTCCTCCGGCCCCTTGCCGAACTCCGTCCGGGCCATGACGGCGCTCGTGAGCTGGAAGTTGAGGCCGAACGTGCTGACGACGCACACCACGGCCATGACGACGAGGATGTCCGAGCGGCCGCGCACGTAGGCGATGCCCTCGCGGATCTGCCCCTTGCCGCGCTGCGCGTGCGGGGTGGGCTGGAGCTCCGCGGTCCGCATCCGGGCGAGCGCGACGATGGTCGACGCGAACGTCACCGCGTTGATGAGGAACACCCAGCCGATGCCGACCCACGCGATGGACAGGCCCGCGACACCCGGCCCGATGAGCCGCGCCGCGTTGAACGACGCGCTGTTGAGGCTCACCGCGTTGGCGAGCCGCTCGGCCGGGACCATGTCGGCCACGAAGGTCTGGCGCGCGGGTGCGTCGACGGCCGACACGCAGCCGAGCAGGAACGCGAAGACGTAGACGTGCCAGAGCTCGACGTGCCCGCTGAGCACGAGCAGGCCGAGCGCCGCGGCGAGCACCCCGAGCGCGACCTGCGTCGCCATGAGCAGCTTGCGCCGGTCGAGCCGGTCCGCGAGCAGGCCCGCCCACGCGGACAGGAACAGCACCGGCCCGAACTGGAGCGCGGTCGTGATGCCGACGGCGACGCCCGAGTCGTCCGTGAGGACGGTGAGGACGAGCCAGTCCTGGGCGACGCGCTGCATCCACGTGCCGATGTTGGCGACGATGGCGCCCGCGAACCACAGGCGGTAGTTGACGTAGCGGAGCGAGGCGAAGGTCGGGCTCACGGTGCGATCACCGTGCGCAGGATCACGGACGCCTGCGCGAGCACCTCGCGCTCGGCCGGGTCGAGCGTCGCGAGGCGGCGCGCGAGCCACTCGTTGCGCCGCCGGCGCGTCTCGCGCACCTCGGCCTGGCCCGCCTCCGTGATGTGCACGAGCACCTGGCGCCGGTCGGTCGGGTGCTCGTCCCGCCGCACGAGGCCGGCCTCGACCAGCGCGTTGACCGTCCGCGTCATGGGCGGCGGCTGGACGTGCTGGTCCTCGGCGAGCGCCGTCGGCGTCATGGGGCCGCGGTTGGAGAGCGCCGCGAGCACCGCGTACTGACCGTCGGTGATCCGCTCGGACGACCGCTCCATCCGCAGGCGCCGCACGGCGTGCGTGAGCGAGACCCGCAGGTCGCCCGCGAGCGCCGCGGGGCGGCAGTCGGCGGGGGCGACGTCGGGCAGGCGGCGGGTCGCGGTCCCCGCGCCGGCGGCGTCGCCCGGGGGCGTGACGACGGGAGGGGGGGCGGGAGGCATGTCCCTATCCTAGGTCATTACCTCAGGTAAGGACGGGCCGGCGGGGGGTGACGGTCACCACCCCGGGCCCCCGCTCAGGGGCGGCCGAGCGCGCGGTACACCCAGCCGGCCTCGCGCCAGCGCGCGGGGTCGAGCACGTTGCGGCCGTCGACGATCCGCCGGCCGGCGACCACCCGGCCGAACGCCACGGGGTCCAGGTCGCGGTACTCCTGCCACTCGGTCGCCAGGAGCACGACGTCGGCCCCGGCTGCCGCCTCCTCCGCCGTCGCGGCGTAGCGCAGGTCCGGCCAGCGCTGCGCGGCGTTCGCGACGGCCTCCGGGTCGGTCACCACGACGTGGGCGCCCTGGAGGCCCATCTGCGCCGCCACGCTCAGGGCCGGCGAGTCCCGCACGTCGTCGCTGTCCGGCTTGAACGCGGCCCCGAGCACGGCGACCTTGCGGCCGACGATCGACCCGTCGCAGACCTCGCGGGCCAGGTCGACCATGCGCACGCGGCGGCGCATGTTGATCGAGTCCACCTCGCGCAGGAAGGACAGCGCCTGGTCGACGCCGAGCTCCCCGGCGCGCGCCATGAACGCCCGGATGTCCTTGGGCAGGCACCCGCCGCCGAAGCCGAGCCCGGCGTTGAGGAACCGGCGCCCGATCCGCGCGTCGTGGCCGATCGCGTCCGCGAGCTGCGTGACGTCGGCGCCGGTCGCCTCGCAGAGCTCGGCCATCGCGTTGATGAACGAGATCTTCGTCGCCAGGAACGAGTTCGCCGCGACCTTGACCAGCTGCGCCGTCGCGTAGTCCGTGACCACCTGGGGCGTGCCGTCCGCGAGCGGCGTCGCGTAGACCTCGTCGAGCAGCGCGCCCGCCGTCTCCCCCGCCGCGCCCGGCGGCAGCCCGTAGACGATGCGGTCGGGGTGCAGCGTGTCCTGCACCGCGAAGCCCTCGCGCAGGAACTCGGGGTTCCACACGACGACGGCCTCGGGCTGGACGGCGGCCACGCGCGCAGCGACCGCCTCCGCGGTCCCGACGGGCACCGTCGACTTCCCGACGACGACGTCGCCCGGCGCGAGGTGCGGCAGCAGGGCGTCCACGGCCGCGTCCACGTAGCGCAGGTCGGCCGCGTTCTCGCCGCGCTTCTGCGGCGTGCCCACGCACACGAAGTGCACGCGCGCCCCCGCGACCGCCGCGACGTCGGTGCCGAACGTCAGCCGGCCCGTGGCCATCGTCTCGGCGAGCAGCTCGGGCAGGCCGGGCTCGTAGAACGGGGCCCGCCCGCTCGCGAGCAGCGCGACCTTCTCGGCGTCGACGTCCACGCCGACCACCTCGTGGCCGAGCTTCGCCATGCAGGCGGCGTGCACGGCACCGAGGTAGCCGCAGCCGATCACCGAGATGCGCACGTCGTCCTCCTCGCACGCCCGGCGCGGTGCGCGCCGGGCAGCCGCCCGCGCCGGCCGACCGCCGGCGGCTCGGATCCTTCCACAGGGAGGTCGGGCCGCACGGCGGTCGGGCCGCGGGACGTCAGACGCCCAGGAGGTCCCGGATCGGGCCGAGCGTGAAGTACGTGACGAAGAGCACCGCGGTCACCCACATGAGCGGGTGCACCTGGCGCGCCTTGCCCATCGCGACCTTGATGACGACGAAGGCGATGAAGCCCGCGCCCATGCCCGCGGTGATCGAGTAGGTGAAGGGCATGAGGACGATCGTGAGGAACGCCGGGACGGCGACCTCCATGTTCTTCCAGTCGATGCCCGAGACCTGCATGACCATGAGGAACCCGACGACGACGAGCGCGGGCGTCGCGGCCTCGAACGGGACCATGTCGACGAGCGGCGCGAGGAAGGTCGAGAGCAGGAACGCGATGCCCGTGACCACGGACGCGAGGCCCGTGCGCGCGCCGTCGCCGACGCCCGCGGCGGACTCGATGTAGCTGGTGTTCGACGAGGTGCTCGCGACACCGCCCGCGGCCGCGGCGATGGAGTCGACGACGAGGATCTGCTTGGTCCGGGGCGGGTTGCCCTCCTCGTCGAGCAGGCCGGCCTCGCCGCCGACGGCGACCATCGTGCCCATCGTGTCGAAGAAGTCCGCGAGCAGCAGCGAGAAGACGAGCAGCAGGACGGCGACGATGCCGATCTTCTCGAACGAGCCGAGCAGCGAGAACTGGCCCAGCAGGCCGAAGTCCGGCGTCGCGACGAGGCCGCCCTCGGGCACGGCGGGCGTGTTGAGCTCCCAGCCGGTGGGGTTGGTCGGGTTGCCGTCGGCGTCGAAGCCCTGCGGGCCCACCTTCGCGATCGCCTCGATGACGACCGCGAGGACCGTCGCGCTGAGGATCGCGATGAGGATCGCGCCGCGCACCTTGCGGACCATGAGGACGATCGCGAGGAGGAGGCCCACCACGAAGACGAGGGTCGGCCAGCCCGCGAGCGAGCCCGCGATGCCCAGCTCGACGGGCGTGGCCTGCGACGCGGGGATGCGGATGAAGCCGGCGTCGACCAGGCCGATGAACGCGATGAACAGGCCGATGCCGACGCTGATCGCCGTCTTGAGCTCGATCGGCACGGCGCGGAAGACCGCGGTGCGGAAGCCCGTGAGGACGAGCACGAGGATGATGAGGCCCTCGAGGACGACGATGCCCATCGCGTCGGCCCAGGTCATGCCCTCGCGGCTGGCGATCGAGTAGGCGACGACGGCGTTGAGCCCGAGCCCGGCGGCGAGCGCGAGGGGGAACCGCGCCACGACGCCCATGAGGATGCTGAGGATGCCCGCGACCAGCGCGGTCGCCGCGGCGACCATGCCGAGGTTCGGGGCGTCGCCCCCGCCGAGGAACTGGCCCGTGCCGTCCGGGACGGTGCCGATGATCAGCGGGTTGAGCACGATGATGTAGCTCATGGTGAAGAAGGTGACGAGGCCGCCGCGGACCTCGGTGCCGATCGTCGAGCCGCGCTCGGTGATGCGGAAGAAGCCGTCGATGCCGCCCGCTCGGCGCGCCACGGTGGTGGGGGTCTGCGTCATGGCGCACAGCGTGGCAGACCTGTGTTTCGCGTGAGTGCACGTCCGCACCCCGAACTGCGCGTCGCGCGCCTGCGGGGTCGCGGGCTCGTGGCGGTGCGCGTCGCGCTCGTCGCGTACCTGCTCGCGGTGCTCCGCGTGACCCAGTGGCCGACCCTCGCCGACCCCGACGCCTTCCGCGCCCTCGCCGACGCGCTGGCCTGGCTGCACGCGCGCGGGCTGCCCGCGGCGGTCGACGTCGCGGTGGTCGAGGCCCTCGCCAACGTCGTGATGTTCGTGCCCTTCGGCGTGCTCGTCCCCCTCGCCGGCGTGCGCCGCGCGTGGGTCGCGGTGCCGCTCGGGCTCGCGTTCTCGGTCGCCATCGAGCTCGCACAGCTCGCGTTCTGGCCGACACGTGTCGCGACCGTCCAGGACGTCGTGATGAACACGGCGGGCGCCGCGCTGGGCGTGGCCGCCGTGCGCGGCGCCGCCCGCCTCCGGGCCCGGGGTGGGCGCGGCTACGCTGCGCTCGTGACCTCCCCCGACGCCGCCGGCGGGCCCGCCCCCGAGGCCGGCGGCGTGCTGCGCGCGCTCGTCCGGCCGAGCCGGCTCGAGCCGGTGCGCCTCGACCTGCGCCGCGTGTTCCTCGCGGGCATCGCGCTGTGGACGGCGGCCCTCGTCGTCGTCGGCGTCATGGCGGCGTCGGGCGCCGCGGCGGCGACCGGCGTCGCGACGTGCGCGACCGGGGTGGTCCTCGGCGGCGCGGCGCTCCTGTGGGAGCGCCGGCACCGCGACGCCTCCCGCTGACCGGGGTCAGCCGGGGTGGTCGGGGCCGCCGGGCGGGCCGCCGCCCCGCGCGCGCTCGGCGGCGAGCCGCCGCGTGGTGCGGTTCGCGTGGATCGAGTACCGCGGGGCCCACCGGGCGAGGGCTGCGGCGCTGAGCGCGGCGACGCCGGCCATCGACCAGATGCCCGCGGCGAGCGACCCGAGCGCCGCGCCCGCGGCGACGAGCAGCGGCCCCCCGGCCGACCCGGCGTCGCCGCACAGGCGCCACACCCCGAGGAACTGGGCGCGGACGGACGGCGGCGCGACGTCGGCGCCCAGGGTCATGAGGATCCCGGCACCCATCCCGTTGCCGAGGCCGATGAGCATCGCGACGGCGGTGAGCGACGCGACAGCGCCGGTCACGGGGAGGAGCGCGAGCCCGGCCGCCAGCACGAGCATCGACGGGACGGCGGTCCACAGCCGCCCGCGCGCGTCCATGAGCTTGCCCGCCGGGTAGAAGAGCAGCATGTCGACGGCGCCCGAGATGCCGAAGACGATGCTCGTCGTCGCGGGCGAGAGGCCGAGGTGCTCCGACCACAGCGGCAGCACGGTCTGGCGGCTCCCGCGGGCCGCGCCGACCATGAGCACCGCCACGCCGAGCGTCGCGAACACGTGCCGGTGGTCGCGCACCACCTGGCGCAGCGTGGCCGACGGCGGCCCGCCGAGGCGCTCGTCCTCGTCGGGCACGAGCGCGACGCGCAGGGCCGTGACCAGCGACGTCCCCACCGCGAGCCACCAGGCCGCGGAGAGGCCCCACACGTGCATGAGGCCGGCGCCGAGGAAGGGGCCGAGGAACGTGCCGACGCGCTGGAGGCCGGCGAGCGTCGACAGGACGCGCGCGCGCCGCTCCACCGGCGTGGTCTCGGCGAGGTAGGAGTGCCGCGCGAGCGTGAAGACCGCCGACACGGCGCCGAGCAGGGTGAGGCACGCACCGAGGACGACGACGTGGGTCGCGAGCGCGGCACCCGCGAGCACGACGACGGCGGCGCACGCGCCCAGAAGCATCGCGCGCCGGTCCCCCACCCGGGCCGCGAGGGCGCCTGCAGGCACGTCGCCGACGATGTGCCCGACGGCGATGAGCGCGACGACGAGCCCCGCGCCCGCGAGCGACGCCCCCAGCTCGGTCGCGCTGATGGCGACGACCGGGAGGACGGCGCCCATGCCGCTCTCGAACACGACGACGGGCACGTAGACGCCCAGGACGAGCGTGCGGTTCACGGCTCGCCCGCCCGCTCGAGGAGGACGGCCGCGAGGTCGTCGGGGGCGAGCAGGACGCGCTCGACGGCGTCGCGGTCGGCCCACCGGCCCGCCGCGTGCGCGAGGCCCTGCGCGAGGCCGCGCGTCGTGCAGGCGTGGACGACGTCGCCCTCGACCCACCACTCCACCGGCTCCCCGTCGACGCGCAGATCCTCGTGCTCGACCCAGCGTGCGGGGGCGCCCGGCGCGAGGGCGGCGACGGCGGGCGGCACGGCCGCGGGCGCGCCCGTCGACGTGACCCGGCCGTCGGCGCGCTCGGCCGCGAGGTCGACGTCGAGCGCGTGCGCGACGTCCTCGGCGGCGGCGTCCGGCACGACGACGACCGGTCCGACGCCCGGGTGCTGCGCCCAGCACGGGCCGGCGACCGCGACGTCGTCGACCAAGGCCACGACGGCGCGGCCGCCCGACCACGCGGGGACGCGGTCGGGGTCGAGCGGCGCCGCCGCCGTCGCGAGGGCGGCGAGCGCGCGCCAGACGGCGGCCGCCGCGGGCAGCGCGACCTCCTCGCCCGCCGGGGGCAGGTGGTCGAGCACGTCGGCCCAGCCGGTCGCGTCGAGCTCGTCCGGCGACGCCACCCCGCCGAGCGCGCGCAGCACGTCCTCGTCGTCTGCCAGTGCGGCGAGCAGCGGGGGCAGGTCGCCGAGCAGCACGGACCCCGGGTCGCCCGGGCGGCCCGCGCCGCCCGGCAGCCGGAAGGGGCGGCCCAGCCCCAGGGACCGCCGCAGCCACCACGCGGTGTACGACGGCGCGTGCCCGCCGGTCGCGAGCGGGACGCGCTCCACGAGGGCGCGGCGCGCAGGCCCGCGGGCGAGCGCGGCGAGCACCTCGGGCCAGGCGTCGGGGCGCACGGCGTCGAGGTCGGGCACCACGAGGTGGTCCGACGACGGCGCCGGCGCGCCGCCGCCGAGCACCGCGAGGTCCTCGAGGTGGTCGGGCCAGCCGTCGAGGCCGTCGAGGACCGCCGTGGCGCCCTCGGCGTCGGCGTCGGCGTCGGCGTCGGCGTCGGACGGGGCGCGGGCCACGCGCAGGCCCGTGCGGACGCCGACGACCTCGAGCTCGTCGCGCCACCGCGCGAGCAGGTGGTCGGCGACGGGCGGCAGGACGTCGGCGTCGAACCAGCGCGCCGCGTCGGACCCCGGCACCACGAGCCCGGCGGCCGGGAGCCGGTCGCCGTCGGCCGCCTCGAGCACGAGCTCGCCCCACCACGGCTCGCCCTCCCCGGCCGCCACGTCCGGCGCGCGGCCCGCGGCGAGGCCGGCGTGCACGAGCCCGAGCACGACGTCGGCGACCGCGGCGGCGTCGTCGGACGGCCCGTCGGGGGGCTCGCCCGCGAGCACGTCCGCGGGGTCGGCGGGCTCGTCCGGGTCGGCGCCGAGCACGCGCTCGCGGACGGCGGGATGGGCCAGGAGCCCCCACGCCTCGACGCGTGCCGCGCCGAGGCGCTCGAGCACGGGGTGCGCCGCGTCGGGGTGGACGACCCGCACGCCCCAGCCGCCGAGCACGCGCAGCACGTCCTCGGGCACGTCCTCGGCGAGCACAAGCCCTCGCGCGCCGCGGACCGTGCGGCCGTCGGCGAGGGCCACGGGCAGGGTCGCGAGCTGCTCGAGGGTCCGCGGGTCGGTCGGCGCGACGTCGAGCAGCGCGCGCAGCGCTGCGGGGTCGCCCGCGGGGAGGCCGTCGACGACCTCCGCGAGCTCGGTCGTCCGGACGCCGAGGAGGCCGACGAGGTGGCGTCGGTGCGGCGCGAGGTCGACGAGCCCCGCGACCCACGGCGCGAGGGCCAGCACGAGGGCGCCGTCGGTCCCCGCGGGCAGGGCGACGGCCGCCGACGCCGGGACCCGGCCGCCGTCGGCCGCGGGCAGCAGGGGGACGTCACGGCTCGCGGCGACGACGGCCGAGCGCAGGGCGGCGTCGAGCGGGCCCGCGGGCAGCGCGGGCGGGAGCAGGTCCGCGGGGTCGGTGACGGACCCGTGCGCGGACGCACCCGCGGCGTCGGACTCGCGCCGGCACGCCGCGACGAGGTCGGTCCAGACCGCGCCCGCCCCGGCGACGACGGCGTCGGTCACCGGGCCGGCCGCGACGTGGCGCCGGGAGGGGTCGAGCGGGAGCGTCGCGACGAGCAGGGCGGGCAGCGTACAGGGCTCGTCGGTCGGCGTCGGCGCGTGGACGACGCCGGGGTGCGCGGCGGGCCCGCCGCGGCGCACGGCCCACGTCACGGCCCACGCGGTACGGCCCCGCTCCTCGACCGGCGCGTCGGCGAGCAGCGCCGGGTCGAGCGCTCCCCCGCCGCGCGCGACGACCCAGCGGTCCTCGACGTCGCGCACGGTCCGCGCCTCGCCGTCGAGCACCACCTCGACCTCGGCGAGCGCGGGCAGCGCAAGGAGGAGCACGTCGTCGACCGCCGCGAGCTCGGCGCGCACGCGGCCCACGGCGACGTCGTCCCGCAGCGTCAGCACGACCGCGGTGTCCCAGCCCTCGGGCGGGGTCGCGGGGTGACCCGGCGCGGCACCGGCGACGGGCAGGCGGAGCACGGGGAGCGCGTCGCCGCGCCGCGCGACCTCGGCCGCGAGCCGGTCGGAGCGCACCGCGCCGAGGGCGGTGCGGGTGGCCCCGAGGTCGAAGTGCACCGCCCCCGACGTGGACGCCACGCTCACGACGTCGGCGACCGACCGCACCGCGGCGAAGCCCACGCCGAACCGGCCGACCCCGGCGTCGTCCCGCTGGGCGGACGCGCGCAGCGACGCGAGCGACGCGACGCCGTCGGCGTCCAGCGGGGCGCCGGTGTTGAGGACCACGAGCTGCGCGCCGCGGGCCGTGCGCTCGAGGCGCAGCGCCAGCCGGCCGGGGGTCCCCGCGCGCGCGGCGGCGTCGGCCGCGTTCTGGGCGAGCTCGACGACCACCCGGTCGCGGTAGTACCGCCGGGCGTTGTCCTCCTCGGCGTTCGCGTCCTCGCGGAAGCGCGGCGGGTGCGCCGTCCACGCGTCGAGGACGGCGCGCCGCAGGCGCGCGGTCGAGAACGGGTCCGCCGTCACCCCTCGGCGGGCGCGGACCCGGGCTCGTCGGGCGCGTCGGCCGTGGGCTGCTCGTCGACCGGCTGCTCGTCCGCGGGCTGCTCGTCCGCAGGCTCGTCGAGCGGAGGCACGTCCGTGGGCTGCTCGTCCGCGGGCTGCTCCTCGGCCGGCTGGTCGACCTCGGCGGCCGGCTCCTCGCGCGCCGCCTCGTCGCCCGCGCGGTGCTCGTCGACGAGGCGCACGAGCTCGAGGTCGAGGTCGTCGGACGGCGGCGCGTCCGGCCAGTCGCTCGGCCCCGGCACGACGTCCGTCTGCGAGTGCGCGCCGCAGCCGTGGTCCATGCTCACGACCCGGCCGTCGTCGGGCGACCACTCGTTGGCGCACACGCCGAACTCTGTCCTCAGCGAGCCGGCCATGAGCACGAGGAACCCGCACGTCGAGCACGGCGCGCTCGCCGCGAGCGCCTGGGGCGCCATGGGGCCGTGGCTGCCGGCGTACCAGCGCTGCGCGGCCTCCGACCGGCCGAGCGGGGACAGGACGCGCTCGCGACCGAGGCCCAGCTCGACGATCGCGAGCTCGTCGGCGTCGACGTCACCCGTCGCCTCGTAGCCCTGGTCGAGCCGCTCGTCGTCGGCCAGGTAGGGCAGCACGTCGCCCGGCCCGAGGTCGCCGGGGCGCAGGCGCTCGGCCCACGGCACCCAGGCCGGCCCGAGGAGCGCGTCGTCGCCGGGCAGCAGGTGGACCTCGCACACCGAGGCCGTCCGGCCGCGCGGCACGCGCGCGACCGTCACGGCCCAGTGCCAGCCGCGGTACCCGGGCGCCGTCGTCGCGAAGCGGTGGGTGACGAGGCGCTCGCCCTCGACGACCAGGCCGAGGTGCTCGCCCACCAGCTCGGGGCGGTCCGCGACCTCCTGCGCGGCCTCGCGCGCGAGGTCGACGGCGGAGGCGAGGACGGCGTCCTTCGTGGCGGCGGCCATCTCAGGCCTCGAGGTCGTCGGCGACGGCCCGGAGCAGGGTGGCGACCTGGGTCGCCTTGGCCTTCTCGGGGTAGCGGCCGCGGCGCAGGCCGTTGCCCACCGCGTCGAGCACCTTGATGAGGTCCTCGACGATGACCGCCATGTCGTCGGCCGGCTTGCGCTGGGCCTTGACGACGGACGGCAGCGGGTCGAGGACCTTGACCGAGAGCGCCTGCGGGCCGCGCCGGCCGTCGGCGACGCCGAAGTCGACCTTGGTGCCGGGCTTGGGCGACGCCGACCCCGCGGGCAGCGCGGACGCGTGCAGGAAGACCTCGTCGCCCTCGTCGCTGGCGATGAAGCCGAAGCCGCGCTCGGCGTCGAACCACTTGACCTTGCCGGTAGGCACGTGAACCCCTGACGGATCGGGCGGAGATGTACCGGCCCAGGCTACCGGCCTGCGGCGACGCCCGAGGTCACCAGACGACGGCGACGACCACGTTCACCAGGGTGAGGGCGCCGATCGCGCCCCAGACGCCGGTCGAGACGCTCTCCTGGCGGCGGCCGCGCAGCACGAGGGCGGTGATGACGAGCAGGACGACGAGCTTGACGCCGATCTTCGCGTTGTCGACGTCGTCGCCGTGGCCGAGCGCGTACGCCGTGCCGACGAGGGCGACGCCGGTGACGAGCTGGGTGAGCGCGCCGTGGACCATCGCCGCGACGACCTTCTTGGTCCTCGGCTTCATCTGCACGAGGAACCCGCCCAGCAGGCTCGCGAGGCCGACGAAGTGCAGGACGAGCAGCACGTCCCGGACGATCTCCATGGTTCTCCTTGCGTCGTCGGCGCCGCCCCGTCCAGGGATCTGACGCCGTGTCATCACGTGCGCCCAGCCTACCCGGCGCCGACCCCTGCCCGGGTCCCGTCGTGCGGGGGATCGAGCGGTGGGTGGAGGCGGGCCCGTCCGCTCTGCGGGGGCGCCGCGGGGCCGCCCCGCGGCGCACCCGGCCCACGTATCGTGGTGCGGATGGCCACGTTCACCGAGCACCTGCGCGCCCGCGGCGAGGAGGGCCTCGCCGCGCTGCTCGCCGAGCGCCCGGACCTGGCCGCCCCGCCGCCCGCGAGCCTGCGGGCGCTCGCGGCGCGCGCCGCGAACCGCGTGAGCCTCGACCGCGCCCTGGGCACCGTCGACGCCGCCGTCCTGCACGTGCTCGAGGCGGTCCTCGCGCTGCACGGCACCGCCGGCCGCGGCGCGGTGACCCTGGGCGACGTGGTCGCGCTCGGCGGCGCCGACCCGGACGACGCCGCGCGCGCCGCGACGGCGGCCCTGCGCCTCGCGCTCGTCTGGACGCCCGAGACCCGGGCCGGCGTCCCCGCTCCCGCCACGCCCACCACGCGCCTGCTGCCCGCGCCCGGGCTCGAGGACGTCCTCGGCCCCTACCCCGCCGGCCTGGGCCCGACGCTGCGCCAGGCGCTCGCCCGGCGCAGCCCGCAGGGCCTCGCGCGCCTCGTGGCCGACCTCGGGCTCGCCACGGAGGGCGCTCACGCCGGCCACGACGCGGTGCTCGACGCGGTCGCCGCCCACCTCGCGGACCCGCCCACCGTGTCCGCGCTCCTCGACCGCGCGCCGTCGGGTGCCCGCTCCGTCCTCGAGGCGCTGACGTGGGGCCCGCCCGTGGGGCGCTCGCCCGTGCCCCCGCCCGGGCAGGAGGCCGGTCCCGGCCGCACGGCGGTCGAGTGGCTCCTGCGCCACGGCCTGCTGTCGGTGGGTGACCCGCAGCACGTCGTCCTGCCCCGCGAGGTCGCGCTCGTCCTGCGCGGCAACCGGACGCACCGCGAACCGCCCGCCGCACCCGACCCGACGCCGGGGGCGGTGGACGTCCGCACGGTCGACGCCGAGTCGGCGCAGCACGCGCTCGAGGTCGTGCGCCTCGTCGGCGTGCTGCTCGACGCGTGGGGCGCCGAGCCGCCGCCGGTGCTGCGCGCGGGTGGGCTCGGCACGCGCGAGCTGCGTCGCGTCGCGACGCGCCTCGAGGTCGACGACGCGCGCGCGGCCCTGGTCGTCGAGGTCGCGGGTGCCGCCGGTCTCGTCGTCGACGACGGCGAGGAGCCCGCCTCCGTCGCGCCCACGGCCGACGCCGACGACTGGCTCCGCCGGCCGGCACCCGAGCGCTGGGAGCAGCTCGTCGCCGCGTGGTTCGCGTCCGAGCGCGCGGCGTGGCTCGTCGGCACGCGCGACGACCGCGGGACGGTGCGTCCGGCGCTCGACCCGGAGGCCCGGCGCCCGTGGGCGCCGCGGCTGCGGCGCACGGTGCTCGAGGTGCTCGCGGGGTCGACCGGGCCGCTCGGGCCGCCCGGCCCGGCCGGGAGCACGACGCTCGCGTCGCTCACGGCCGCGCAGGTCCACGAGGTGCTCGCGTGGCGCGCGCCGCGCTCCGCCCCGCCCCTGCACGCGGTCGAGGCGGTGCTGGCCGAGGCGACCGCGCTCGGCGTGCTCGGCGGGGGCGCCCTCGCGCCGGCCGGCGGGGCGCTGCTCGGCGGGGACGGGACGCCCGCACGGGCGCTCGCGGACCGCCTGCCGCCGGCCGTCGACGACCTGCTCCTCCAGGGCGACCTCACGGGCATCGTCCCCGGGCGCCCGAGCGACGCCCTCGCCGACCTCGTCGAGTCGGCCGCGCAGGTCGAGTCGCGGGGTGCGGCGCTCACGGTCCGCTTCACCGAGGCCAGCGTCCGGCGCGCGCTGGACCGCGGCCGGACCGCCGAGGAGCTGCTCGCCGCCCTGTCGCACGCCGCGCGCAACGGCGTCCCCCAGCCGCTCGAGTACCTCGTGCTCGACGTCGCGCGGCGGCACGGACGCGTCCGCGTGGGCATGGCGTCGTCCTACCTGCGCGCGGACGACCCCGCGCTCCTCGCGGGCCTCGTCGAGGACAAGGCCCTGCGCGGGCTGGGCCTCCTCCTGCTCGCGCCCACGGTGATCGCGTCCCAGGCGGCGCCGTCGGCCCTGCTCGCGGCGCTGCGCGAGCGCGGCCTCGCGCCCGTCACGGAGGACTCCACGGGCGCCGTCGTCGTCGTGGGGCCGTCCGTGACGCGCGTGCGCGGTCGCGCGCGCCGGCGCTCCGGCGGCCCGACCGGGCCAGCCGGGACGCCCGCGGTCACCGCCGACGACGCGCGCGACCGCCGCCTGCGCCGGGTCGCCAAGGACGTGCTCGCCGCCGACCGCCGGGAGGCGACGGCCGCCGTCCAGGCGCACGACGCCGAGGTGATCGCCGCCCGGTCCGGCGGACCGGCGGGCCCGGCGCCCGCCGACCAGGGAACACCCGACCCCGTGCTCGCGTTGGCCCTCCTGCGGGAGGCCGTCGCCGAGGGCCGCGAGGTCTGGCTCGACATCGTCGGGCCGGACGGAGGCTCCAGCCGCCGCCGGGTGCGCCCGGTGCGCGTCGACGCGGGCCGGGTGCGAGCGATCGACCCGGAGCGCGAGGCCGAGCTCACCGTCGCCGTGCACCGCATCGCCGGCGTCACCCCCACCGGAGGAGACCGATGACCGAGGGTGCCCCCGGGCCGCTCATCGTGCAGAGCGACAAGACGCTCCTGCTCGAGATCGACCACCCCGACGCGGCCGCGTGCCGCCGCGCGATCGCCCCGTTCGCCGAGCTCGAGCGCGCGCCCGAGCACGTGCACACGTACCGCCTCACGCCGCTGGGCCTGTGGAACGCGCGCGCCGCGGGCCACGACGCCGAGCAGGTCGTCTCGGTGCTGCTCGAGTACTCGCGCTACCCGGTGCCGCACGCGCTGCTCGTCGACGTCGCGGAGACGATGGCGCGCTACGGCCGCCTCCAGCTCGTGAGCCACCCGACGCACGGCCTCGTGCTGCACGCCCTCGACCGGGCGGTGCTCGAGGAGGTGCTGCGGTCGCGCAAGACGGCCGGCCTCGTGGGCACGCGCCTCGACCCGGACGACGTCGTCGTCCACCCGAGCGAGCGGGGGCACCTCAAGCAGGTGCTGCTCAAGCTCGGCTGGCCCGTCGAGGACCTCGCGGGCTACGTCGACGGCGAGGCGCACCAGATCGACCTGCACGAGGACGGCTGGGCGATGCGGCCCTACCAGGAGCAGGCGGTCGAGGGCTTCTGGCACGGCGGCAGCGGCGTCGTCGTGCTCCCGTGCGGCGCCGGCAAGACGATCGTCGGCGCGGGCGCGATGGCCCGGTCCAAGACGACGACGCTCATCCTCGTGACGAACACCGTCTCCGCGCGGCAGTGGCGCGACGAGCTGCTGCGCCGCACGACGCTCACCGAGGACGAGATCGGCGAGTACTCGGGCGCGCGCAAGGAGATCCGTCCGGTGACGATCGCGACCTACCAGGTGCTCACCACGCGCCGGAAGGGCGTCTACACGCACCTCGAGCTGCTCGACGCGCGCGACTGGGGCCTCGTGCTCTACGACGAGGTCCACCTGCTGCCGGCGCCGATCTTCCGCATGACGGCCGACCTCCAGGCGCGGCGCCGCCTCGGGCTCACCGCGACGCTCGTCCGCGAGGACGGCCGCGAGGACGAGGTGTTCTCGCTCATCGGGCCCAAGCGGTTCGACGCGCCGTGGAAGGACATCGAGGCGCAGGGCTACATCGCGCCCGCGGACTGCGTCGAGGTCCGCCTCACGCTGCCCGACGCCGACCGCCTCGCCTACGCGACGGCCGAGCCCGAGGAGAAGTACCGCCTCGCCGCGAGCGCGGAGGGCAAGAACCGCGTGGTCGAGCAGCTCGTGGCGAAGCACCCCGACGACCAGGTGCTGGTCATCGGGCAGTACATCGACCAGCTCGAGCTGCTCGCCGACCACCTCGACGCGCCCCTCATCACGGGCGCGACGACGGTCCGCGAGCGCGAGCGGCTGTTCGCGGCGTTCCGCACGGGCGAGGTCTCGCGGCTCGTCGTGAGCAAGGTCGCGAACTTCTCCGTCGACCTGCCCGAGGCGGCCGTCGCGATCCAGGTGAGCGGCTCGTTCGGCTCGCGCCAGGAGGAGGCCCAGCGGCTCGGCCGCATCATGCGGCCCAAGGCCGACGGTCGGACGGCGCACTTCTACGCCGTGGTCTCGCGCGACACGGTCGACCAGGAGTTCGCGGCGCACCGCCAGCGGTTCCTCGCGGAGCAGGGCTACGCGTACCGCATCGTCGACGCCGAGGACCTCGTCGCGGGCTGACGTCCGCCCCGCACGACGACGGCGCCGACCCGAGCCCGGGCGGCGCCGTCGTCGTGCGTGCAGGGTCAGCCCAGGAGCGCGGGCTCCGCGGTGCGGTCGGCGGCCGCGGGGGCGGCGTCGGTGAGCGGCAGCCCCTCGTGGTGGCGACGGACGAGCTCCGCGAAGCGGTGCGCGACGGCACGCCCGCCCGCCTCGACCTGGTCGGCGCGGGCGTCGAAGTCGGCGACCGCCGCGGCGGCGTCCACCTCGGGGTAGGACGCGGCCCACGCGGCGAACGTCTCGCGCGAGACCTCGGGGTGGAACTGCAGGCCCCACGCGGCCCGGCCCACGCGGAACGCCTGGTAGGGGTAGAGCCGCGACGACGCGAGCCAGACCGCGCCGGCCGGCAGGTCGACGACGGCGTCCGCGTGCATGGACGGCATCGCGAGCAGCACGCCGCCGGCGAGCGGGTGGTCCGCGGGCACGTCCGCGGCGAGGTGGCCCAAGAGGGCGTCCCGCGCGGCGTCGGGGCGCGGGTGGACGTCGACGACGCCCGCCTCGCGCCCGGGCGGGGCGTCGACCTGGACCCGGCCGCCCGTGGCGACCGCGAGGAGCTGGGCGCCGAGGCAGATGCCGAGCGTGGGCACGCCGGCGCGGGCGGCCGCGGCGAGGAGCTCGCGGGTCGCCGGGAGCCAGGGGGTGCCGGCGTCGTCGTACGCGTCGCCGCGGCCGCCGAGGATGACGAGGCCGTCGCCGAGCGCGTCGGCGGCGGGCAGGGGGTCGCCGGCCCAGGGCCGGACGGTGCGGATCTCGAGGGGCTGGGCCTCGGCGAGCCAGCCGGCGAACCGGTCCAGCGGGCAGGAGGCCATGTGCTCGATGACGGTGAGGATCACCGAGACATCGTATTGGGAGCGCAACCATGGTCACCATGTGCGCTCCGCCACGTCCCCCGTCCGCGCGGCCTGCTGCGCTCGGACGTGCGGCGCGTGGGGCTCGTGGGTCCCCTGAGGCCCGGCGCCGGGCTGCCGGGTCGTCGTCAGCCCCACCCGCACCGTGCGCCGCACGCCCGGTGCGCGGCCGACCCGGCGGCGGGCGCCGCCCTCCGTTGCGGCTGCACCCCCGGTGAACCAGGATCGGACGGTGATCACCCGCCGCACCGCCGCGCCCGGGGCGGGGCTCCCCCGCAGCGCGCGCTCCCTGGTCGCCGTCGTCCTCGCGGCCGCCCTGGGCGCGGGCGGCGTGACGGCCGCCTGGGCCGTCGGAGCCGGTGGGGCGGGTGGGTCCACCGGGGAGCTCACGGTGGCGAGCGGCACAAGGACCGCGCTGCGCGCGGAGCCGCCGGGCGAGGTCGACGGCGACATCACCGACCGCGTCGGCGCGCTGAGCGGGCGCGAGGACGAGGTGCAGGCCGCGCTCGACGCGCTCGCCGACGAGACGCCCTACCAGCTCTTCGTCGTGTTCGTGGGCTCGTTCGACGGGACCGACCCCTTCGACTGGGCCGCGCAGAGCGCGATCGACTCGGGCATGGGCGTCGACGACGTCCTGCTCGCCGTGGCGGTCGACGACCGCCAGTACGCGATCTCGGTCGACGACGCGATCCCGCTGACCGACGCGCAGCTCCAGGCGATCGACTCCGAGCGGGTCGAGCCGCGGCTGTCCGCCGACGACTGGGCCGGCGCCGCGATCGGCGCGGCCGAGGGCCTGCGCGACGCCGCGGGCGGGGGCACCGGGACGGGGACGGCCGGGGCCGGGGCCGGCGGCATCCCGCTCCTGCCCGTGCTGCTCGTCGGCGGTCTGCTCGTCGGCGTCGTCGTGCTCGTGGTGCGGTCCCGGCGCCGGGCGCCCGCGGGCGCCGTCCGCGGTCCCGACGGTCGAGCGGCGGCGGGACCGGCCGCCCTGCCCACCGACGAGCTCAACCGCCGCGCGAGCAGCGCCCTGGTCGCGTGCGACGACGCGGTGCGCACCTCGGAGCAGGAGCTCGGCTTCGCCCAGGCGCAGTTCGGGGCGGAGTCGACGCGCGTGTTCGCCGAGGTCATCGCGACCGCGAAGCAGTCGATGGGCCGCGCGTTCGCGCTGCGCCAGCAGCTCGACGACACGAGCCCCGAGGACGAGCAGCGGCGGCGCGCGATGCTGCTCGAGATCCTCGGCCTGTGCGACCAGGTGGACTCCTCGCTCGACGCCCAGACCGCCGAGTTCGACCGGCTGCGCGACCTGCAGGCGCGCGCGCCCGAGGTGCTCGACGAGACGGCGCGCCGCGCGGGCGAGGTCCAGGGCCGGCTGCCGGCCGCGCGCGCCACCCTCGAGCAGCTCGGCACGACCTACGCGCCCGAGGCGCTCGCCTCGGTGCGCGGGAACGTGGAGCAGGCCGCGGCCCTGCTCGACGGCGTCCGGAGCACCGTCGAGCAGGGACGCGCGGCGCTCGCGACCGACCGCGGCGCCGCCGTCGGCCTCGCGCGGGCCGCGCAGGACGCCGTCGCGCAGGCCGTGACCCTGCTCGACGCGGTCGGTCGCGCGGGCCAGGACCTCGCCGGGGCCGGCGCACGCATCGACGCCGGGATCGCGTCGCTCGCGGCCGACGTCGCGGACGCCGAGCGCCTCGCGCCGCAGGACCCGGGGGTCGTCGCCGCGGCCGCCGCGGCCGAGGAGGCGCTCGCGGCCGCGCGGGCCCAGCGCGCGTCGGGCGACCCGCTCGCGACGCTCCGCCGCCTCACCGACGCCGAGACCGCGCTCGACGCCGTCCTGGCTCCCGCGCGCGAGCAGGCGGAGCACGCCGGTCGCGCCCAGGCGCAGCTGCGCGAGGTGCTGGGCCGCGTCACCGCGCAGGTGCGGGCGGTGGCCGACTTCATCGAGACGCGGCGCGGCGCCGTGGGTGCCGAGGCGCGCACGCGGCTCGCCGAGGCGGCGCGGCTCGCGCAGGAGGCCCAGGCCGCCGCCACGACCGACCCCGTCGCCGCGCTCGCCACCGCAGGCCGCGCCGAGCAGCTCGTCGTGTCGGCGCAGCAGCTCGCCGAGCGCGACGTCGCCGGGTGGCAGTCCCAGCAGGGCGGCCTCGGCGGGGGCGGCGGGTTCGGCGGCTCCAACGCGGGCTCGCTCGTGCTCGGCGGCATCCTGCTCGACCAGATCCTCGGCGGCGGCGGCCGCGGCGGGGGGTGGGGCGGCTCCGGCGGCGGCTGGGGCGGGGGCTACGGCGGCGGCCGCTCGGGCGGCGGGTTCGGCGGCGGCTTCGGCGGGGGCGGCGGGATCGGCAGCCGCTCCGGTGGCAGCCGCTCCGGTGGCAGCCGCGGCGGCGGCGGGCGCGGGCGCCGCGGAGGGGGTGGGCGCTTCTGACGCACCGCACCCGCCCGAGGACTCCCCGCACGACCCCGGTGGCGCACCGCGCCGGGACCACGACCGACCACCCGACCTCCTACCGGAAGGCAGACACCGATGGCTGAGAAGCAGACCGTCCTGGGCCGCATCGCGCAGCTCGCGAGGGCGAACATCAACGCGCTCATCGACCGGGCGGAGGACCCGGAGATGATGCTCGACCAGCTCGTCCGGGACTACACGAACTCCATCGCCGAGGCCGAGGACGCCGTCGCGCTCACGATCGGCAACCTGCGCCTGGCCGAGGCGGACCACGCCGAGGACGTCGCGGCCGCGGAGGACTGGGGCCGCAAGGCGGTCGCCGCGTCCGGCAAGGCGGACCAGCTGCGCGCGCAGGGCAACGCGGGCGAGGCCGACCGGTTCGACAACCTCGCCAAGGTCGCGCTGTCGAAGCAGATCTCCTTCGAGGGCGAGGCCCGGTCGGCCGAGCCGATGATCGCCTCGCAGACCGAGGTCGTGGCGAAGCTCAAGGACGGGCTGGTCCAGATGAAGGACAAGCTCGAGCAGCTGCGCTCGAAGCGCGACCAGCTCATCGCGCGGCAGAAGACCGCCGAGGCGCAGTCGCAGGTGCACGAGGCGATCTCCTCGATCAACGTGCTCGACCCGACGAGCGAGGTGGCGCGGTTCGAGGAGAAGGTGCGCCGCGAGGAGGCCCGGGTCGCCGGCCACCAGGAGATCGCGGCGTCGTCGCTCGACGCGCAGTTCGAGGAGCTCGAGGTGGACTCCGAGGCCGCCGAGATCGAGGCGCGGCTCGCGCAGCTCAAGCTCGGTGCGCGCACGGAGCCCGCGCAGATCGAGCAGTGACGCGCTGACCTCCGCGGGCCGGTCCTCTCGGGGGCCGGCCCGTGGTGCCGGTCCTCTCGGCGGCCGGCCCGCGGTGCTCCCAGCGGGCTCCCAGGTGGTTCCCAGGCTCGCGCGCCAGACTGGTGCCATGTCCGCCGAGGCCCGGCTCGTCGTCGTCGACGACGAGCCCACCATCCGTGAGCTGCTCACGACGTCGCTGCGCTTCGCCGGCTTCGAGGTGCACGCGGCCGCCGACGGCGCCTCGGCGCTCGCGCTCGTGCGCGACGTCGAGCCGGACCTCGTCGTGCTCGACGTCATGCTCCCCGACATGGACGGGTTCACCGTGACCCGCCGGATGCGCGAGCGCGGCCAGCAGGTCCCCGTCCTCTTCCTCACGGCGCGCGACGACACCTCCGACAAGGTCACGGGTCTCACCGTCGGTGGCGACGACTACGTGACCAAGCCCTTCAGCCTCGAGGAGGTCGTCGCGCGGATCCGCGCGGTGCTGCGCCGCACGTCGGCGGCCGTGGCGGCGGACGCGTCCGTGCTGCGCTACGCCGACCTCGAGCTCGACGAGGACGCGCACGAGGTCCGGCGCGGCGGCCGCACGGTCGACCTCTCCCCCACGGAGTACGCCCTGCTCCGCTACCTCCTGCTCAACGCGGGACGGGTGCTCTCCAAGGCGCAGATCCTCGACCACGTGTGGCAGTACGACTGGGGCGGCGACGGCAGCATCGTCGAGTCCTACATCTCCTACCTGCGGCGCAAGGTCGACCGGCTGCCCGACGGCGTGGAGGGCGAGCAGCCCGTCCCCCTCATCCACACGCGGCGCGGCGTCGGGTACGTCCTGCGGCTGCCTCCGGGGCAGGGATGACCGCCGCCCCGGGTGGCCCGGAGCCCGCCCGGGCGTCTCGGGACCGCGGGTGGAGGCGGCTCCCGCTGCGCACGCAGCTCTCGCTCCTGTTCGCGCTGGTCCTCGTCGCCGGACTCGCGCTCACCGGCGCGACGGCGCTCGCGATGCTGCGCCAGAGCCTGGTCGCGCAGCTCGACGACCAGCTCGACCGCGCGTCGCGCGACCTCGTCGCGATCACGGGGGCGCTGCCCCGCAGCACCTCGGAGGCCGACCTCCCGAGCGACTACCAGGCCGTCTTCGTGACGCCCGAGGGCGAGGTGTGGCAGCGCTGGGCCTCGCGCACGGGCACGGACGCGGTCGCGGACATCCCGGCGCTCAGCACGGCCGAGGTGGTCGCTCGCGAGGGCCGTGCCTTCACCGTGGGATCGGTCGACGAGGGCCCGCGATGGCGCGTCCTCGCGCGGCCCATCGTGGAGTCCGGCTCGGGCCGCGTGCTCGGCTCCGTGGCGGTCGCCCTGCCGACCACCGCCGCCGACGCGACGCTCGCGCGCATGCGCTGGGTGCTCGTGGCCCTCGGCGTCGGCGTCGTCGGCCTCGGCGCGCTCGCGGGATCGGTCGGCGTCCGGCGCGCCCTGCGGCCGCTCCGGCAGATCGAGGACACGGCCGAGGCGATCGCGGCCGGCGACCTGTCGCGCCGCGTGCCCGACGCACCGACGACGACCGAGGTCGGCCGGCTGGCGGCGGCCCTCAACGGCATGCTCGCGCAGATCGAGGCCGCGTTCGGCGCACGGACGGCGTCCGAGCAGCGCATGCGCCGCTTCGTCAGCGACGCGAGCCACGAGCTGCGCACGCCGCTCGCGACCATCCGGGGCTACGGCGAGCTGTACCGCATGGGCGCCGTGCCGCCCGACGCGGTGCCCGACACCGTCCGCCGGATGGAGGACGCGGCCACCCGGATGGGACGGCTCGTGCAGGACCTGCTCGACCTCGCCCGGCTCGACGAGGGCCGCGCGCTGCGCCGTGAGCCCGTGGACCTCGCCGTCGCCGTGCACGACGCCGCCGCCGACCTGCGCGCGCTCGACCCGGCGCGGCCCGTGCGCGTCGAGCCGCTCGCGGCGGGAGGGTCGACGCAGGGCGCCGTCGTCCTGGGCGACGAGGACCGGCTGCGCCAGGTGCTCGCCAACCTCGTCGGCAACGCGGCGCGGCACACCCCGGCCGGGACCGCGGTCGAGCTCGCCGTCGGCCGTGCCGACGGCTCGGTGGTCGTCGAGGTGCGCGACCACGGGCCGGGCATCGACCCCGAGCACGCGGCGCGCGTGTTCGAGCGCTTCTACCGCGTCGACGTCGCGCGCGGGCGGGAGTCCGGCGGCGCCGGGCTGGGCATGGCGATCGTGGCCGCGATCGTCGCGGCGCACGACGGGACGGTGGCGATCGACCGCACGCCGGGCGGCGGGGCGACGGTGCGCGTGGCGCTGCCGGCTGCCGGCTAGCGACGTCGGGCGGCATCCCGTCCCGCGCCCGCCGGGCCCGCGACGGGTCCCGCGACGCCACCGTCGCCGGGCGGGGCTACGATGACTGATCGTTTGTCCCCGACACGATGAGGCAGTCCCGATGGGCGTCCACGACGCACCGCAGTGGTTGGTCCCGGCCTGGACGCGCTCGTGCGTCGCCGCCGGCGCGACCGCGTCCAGCGAGGAGATCGAGAAGGTCGGCGAGGCCCTCCTCGACCGCTGGTCGGCCCCGCACCGCCACTTCCACAACGTCCGCCACCTCACCGACGTGCTCGCGCGCGTCGACGAGCTGGCCGAGGAGACGCACGAGCCCGACCTGGTCCGGCTCGCCGCCTGGTACCACGGCGCCGTCTTCGACGCGGCCGAGCGCGCGTCGTACGCGCAGCGCGGCGGCGAGGACGAGGTCGCGAGCGCCGCGCTCGCGCGCCAGGAGCTGGGCGGGCTGGGCGTCCCCGACGCCTCGGTCGACCGCGTCGCCCACCTCGTCACCGCCCTGCGGCGCCACCTGCCGGACCCCGAGGACTTCGACTGCGCCGTGCTGTGCGACGCCGACCTCGCGATGCTCGCGGCCGAGCCGCAGCGGTACAAGGCGTACCTCGCCGACGTGCGCGCCGAGTACGCGCACCTGCCCCTCGAGGAGTTCGTCCGCGCGCGCATCAAGATCCTGCGCAAGCTCGCCGACCGGCAGGCGCTCTTCGTCAGCCCGCTCGGCGCGGCCTGGGAGGAGTCGGCGCGCCAGAACGTGGGCGCCGAGCTCCACCGCCTCGAGAAGGAGCTCGCGAAGATCGAGGCCGCGGCGCCGCCGTCCGCCGAGAACGGCACCGCCACCTCGGGCGACGCGACCACGCACCAGCCCGCCCCCGCCGCGCGCGAGGCCTGACCGCCGGCTGCGGCCCGAGCGCGCTGCGCGAGCCCGACCGCCCCGAGAGGGCCTGACCGCCGCACGCGGGGCCTGACCGCCCTGCGAGGGGCGGGCGCGGGGTATCACCGCACGAACAGGCGTGCCGCCTGGTCCTCGGCGTCGGCGTAGTGCTGCGCGGCCGTGCCGAGCGCGGCCGTGATCCCGTCGAGGCTCGCCTCGACGGTCCGCTGCGTGGCCGCCCAGTCCGCGAGGACGCCGGCGAACGCCGTCGCCGCCGTGCCCTGCCAGCCGCCCTGCAGCTCCGTGAGGTGCCGCAGCAGCGCCGCGACCTCCGTCCGGATCGCCGCGACGGACGTGCCCGCCGCCGCGCTCGCCTGCGCGACCCGCGCGCTGTCGACCTCGTACCTCATGTGGCCCTCCCGTGTCGTCGAGCCGCCGACGCTAGGGCGGCCGTGCTCGCCGGGGGGCGAGGGACCGTGGGGCCTGGGGGCAGGCGTCGGCCACGCGACGGCTGTGGACGACGGCGTCGTCCGCGTCCCGCGCCCGCCTCGGGCGGCGCGCCGTCGCCGCGGGCCGGTGGTTGGATCGGGGACCATGACGGTGCTCCTCGACCCGCCCCTGTGGCCGCGCCACGGCACGGTCTGGGGTCACCTCGTGAGCGACGCGTCGCTGGACGAGCTGCACCGTTTCGCGGCCGCCGCGGGGATCCCCCGCCGCGCGTTCGACCTCGACCACTACGACGTCCCGACCGAGCGGTACGCCGACCTCGTGGCCCTCGGAGCGACCCTGGTCGACAGCCGCGAGCTCGTCCGCCGCCTGCGCGGCTCGGGCCTGCGCGTCCCCGCCCGCGACCGCCCCTGACGCCCTCCCCCGGGCGGACGGTCCCGCCCTCGGGCTCGCGCGGGGGCACGGCGCCGCGCCCGCGGGCGCTCCGGCGAGTCGAGCATCCGTGCAGGTGGAGGGGGACAGTACGGGGCCAGATGCACCGTTGCTCGACCGGGCACCCAGGCGAGCATCCGGACGCCCGGACGGGCGCAACGGCCGGCGCAGGGTCGCCGCGGGTGGCCGGGGACGACGGACGGCGGGTGCCCCCCGAAGGGGACACCCGCCGTCGTGTCGTGCGAGCGCTGGGCCCGGACTCAGTCCCGAGGGATCAGAAGTCCATGCCGCCCATGCCGCCGCCGTCGCCACCGGACGGCGCGGGGTGGCGCTCCGGCTTGTCGGCGACGAGCGCCTCGGTGGTGAGGAAGAGCGCGGCGATGGACGCCGCGTTCTGCAGCGCCGAGCGCGTGACCTTGACCGGGTCGTTGACGCCCGCGGCGAGCAGGTCCTCGTACACGCCGGTCGCGGCGTTGAGGCCCTGGCCCGACGGGAGGTTGCGGACCTTCTCCGCCACGACGCCGCCCTCGAGGCCGGCGTTGATGGCGATCTGCTTGAGCGGGGCGTCGACGGCGAGCTGCACGATGCGCGCGCCCGTCGCCTCGTCACCGCTGAGCGAGGTGATGTCGTCCTGCTCGAACGCGAGCTTGCCCGCCTGGATGAGGGCGACGCCACCGCCGGCGACGATGCCCTCCTCGACGGCCGCCTTGGCGTTGCGCACGGCGTCCTCGATGCGGTGCTTGCGCTCCTTGAGCTCGACCTCGGTCGCCGCGCCCGCCTTGATGACGGCGACGCCGCCCGCGAGCTTGGCGAGGCGCTCCTGGAGCTTCTCGCGGTCGTAGTCCGAGTCCGAGTTCTCGATCTCGGCACGGATCTGCGCGACGCGACCGGCGATCTGCTCGGCGTCGCCGAGGCCCTCGACGATCGTGGTCTCGTCCTTGGTGACGACGACCTTGCGCGCCTGGCCGAGGAGCTCCAGGCCCGCGTTCTCGAGCTTGAGGCCGACGGTCTCGGAGATGACCTGGCCACCCGTGAGGATCGCCATGTCCTGCAGCATCGCCTTGCGGCGGTCGCCGAAGCCGGGCGCCTTGACGGCGACCGAGCGGAACGTGCCGCGGATCTTGTTGACGACGAGCGTGGCCAGGGCCTCGCCCTCGATGTCCTCGGCGACGATGAAGAGCGGCTTGCCGGCCTGGATGACCTTCTCCAGGAGTGGCAGCAGGTCCTTGACGTTCGAGATCTTGGACTCGACGAGCAGCACGTAGGCGTCCTCGAGGACGGCCTCCTGGCGCTCCGGGTCGGTCACGAAGTACGCCGACAGGTAGCCCTTGTCGAAGCGCATGCCCTCCGTGAGCTCGAGCTCCAGGCCGAGGGCGCTGGACTCCTCGACCGTGATGACGCCCTCCTTGCCGACCTTGTCCATCGCCTCGGCGATGAGCTCGCCGATGGCCGGGTCCCCGGCGGAGATGCCCGCGGTCGCGGCGATCTCCTCCTTGGTCTCGACCTCCTTGGCGGCCTTGAGGAGCTGCTCGGTGACGGCCTCGACGGCCTTCTCGATGCCGCGCTTGAGCGCGATCGGGTTGGCGCCGGCGGCGACGTTGCGCAGGCCCTCGCGGACCAGCGCCTGCGCGAGCACGGTGGCGGTGGTGGTGCCGTCGCCAGCGACGTCGTCCGTCTTCTTGGCGACCTCCTTGACGAGCTCGGCACCGATCTTCTCGAGGGGCTCCTCGAGCTCGATCTCCTTGGCGATGGAGACGCCGTCGTTGGTGATCGTGGGGGCGCCCCACTTCTTCTCCAGCACGACGTTGCGGCCCTTGGGGCCGAGGGTGACCTTGACGGCGTCGGCCAGGGCGTTCATGCCCCGCTCCATGCCGCGGCGGGCCTCCTCGTCGAAGGCGATGATCTTGGCCATTCGGATGGTCCTCCGGTTGTGGCGTGGTTCCCGGGTGTGGCGCCCGCGACGGACGGCCGGCCCCGCGGCGGTCACGTCCCGCCGGCGGTCCCGGCCTCACCAGGCCCAGGGTCTTCTGTCACTCTCGGGTCGAGAGTGCTAACTCATTATTGGCACTCTCCACGGGCGAGTGCAAGCGACGCACGCCCGGTCGGGGACGGTCGTCGTCGGGCGCGGCGAGCGCCGGCGGGCACCGCTCAGGGCGCGAGGTCGGGCGGGCGGTGGATGCCGCGCGCCGCCAGGACGCGCCGCGCCGCGAGCCACCCGCCCATGCCGTGCACGCCGGGCCCTGGGGGCGCCGACGCGGAGCACAGGTAGACGCCGTCGCCCGCGACGTACGGGTCCCAGGCGAGCCTCGGCCCGGCCAGCGCGCGCAGCAGCGTGACCGCGCCCGCGGCGATGTCGCCGCCGACGTAGTTGGCGTTGTCCAGCTCGAGCCGCGCCGCCGGCACGCACCGCGCCGCGACGACGACGTCGCGGAAGCCCGGCGCGTAGCGCTCGACCTGCGCGGTCACCGCCTCGGTCACGTCGACGCGCGACCCGGCGGGCACGTGGGCGTACGTCCACAGCGGCCGGCTGCCGTCGGGCGCCGCGCGGCTCGGGTCGGCGACCGACGGGTCGCTGACGAGCACCATGGGGTGCTCCGCGTGGCGCCCGTGGACGAGCGCACGCTCGGCCGCGACCATGTCCGCGCGCGTGCCGCCGACGTGCACGGTGCCGGCCTCGCGCACGCGCGGGTCCGCCCACGGCACGGGCCCGGACAGGACGAAGTCGACCTTCGCCGCGGCGTTGCCGTGCCGGTACGCCTGGTAGCCGCGGGCCACGCGCGGCGCAAGCCGCGCGCCCATGACCTCGGCGACGGTCGCGGGCACGGTGTCGAACACGACCGCGCGCGCGGGCGGCAGGTCGGCGTGCGTGCGCACCACGTGGGAGGTGCGCACCGACCCGCCGTGCGCGAGCAGGTCCGCCACGAGCGCGTCCGTGATGACCTGCGTGCCGCCGACGGGCACCGTCCAGCCGACCGCGTGCGCGAGCGTGCCGAGAAGCAGCGCGGTGCCCGCCCCGGCGACCGACGGCAGCGGCGTGATCGAGTGCGCGGCCACGCCCGTGAGCAGCGCGGGCGCGGCGTCGCCGCGGAAGCGCCGGTCCCACGTCGGCCCGAGCCCCTGCTCGAGCGTCCGCAGCCCGAACCGCACCGCGGTCACCAGGTCGCGCGGCAGCCGCCGGTGGTCGCTCATGATGAGGTCGACGACGGCGTCCGCGTGCGCCACGAGCGGCGCGAAGAGCTCGAGCCACGCGTCGCCGTCGGGCCCCAGCCCCGCGGCCGTGCGCGCGAGGTCCCGGTAGGCCACGCCCGCGCCGTCGGGCAGCGGCTGGGCGTAGGAGACCTCGGGCGCGACGAGCCGCACGCCGCGCGAGCGCAGGTCGAAGCGGCGGAAGAACGGCGACGCGATCGCCATGGGGTGCACGGCGCTGCACGTGTCGTGCACGACGCCGGGCGCCAGGCCCAGGTCCGCCGTGCGCGCCCCGCCGCCGAGGTGGGGCTGCGCCTCGAGCACCTCGACGCTCAGGCCCGCCCGCGCGAGCGTCACCGCCGCGGCGAGACCGTTCGGCCCCGAGCCGACGACGACGGCGTCGAGCACCCGCGTCATGCCCGCCTCCCGTCGTCGCCCGCACCCATCCTCCGGGCTCTGCGCCCGGGCGGCGACCGGACGGCCGCGGTCACGACGGCCCGGCGGCGCGGGTCAGGGCTCGTAGTCGTCCGCGAGCACCACGACGACGCCCTCGGGCGCCTGCGCGGCGTCCTCCTGCACGGCCGCGATGCCGAGCGTCGACGCGACGAGCTGCGCCGTCGCGACGTCGGCCGCGGTCGCGTAGAGGACGACGGACGCGTCGGGGTCGTCGCCCTCCCAGTCGTCGGGCGTCACGGACGTGAAGCCCGCGTCCTCGAGCCGGCCCGCCGCGCCGCCCGCCAGGCCCGACGTCGAGGTCGAGTTGTAGACCGCCACGGGCGCCGCGAGGTCCGCGACCGGCGGCGGGGGCGCCTCCGGCTGCTCGGGGACCTCGGTCGCGGGGTCGGTCGCGGCCGGGTCCGTCGTGGGCTCCTCCGCGGTGCCCTCGTCCTCGCCGCCGTCGGACGTGTCCGACGGCGTCTCCTGCGCACCGCCCAGCCCGGGCCAGTCGGACAGCCACGTCACGACGCCGTAGGCGAGCAGGGGGAAGAGGACGAGCACGACGAGGAACGGCAGCCAGCGGCTACGGCTCGAGCGCGGCGCGCGGTGCACTCCGCGAGGACCACCCCGGGCGTCCGCAGCGTCGAACTCGTCCGCGGGGTAGGGGTAGTCGCCGGCCTTCACGGCGGACAGGCTAGCGGCCGGGCAGGGGGCTCAGGCGTCGATGCCCAGGCGACGCGCGGTACGCGCCCGCTGGCGCGAGGACCGCATGCGGCGCAGGCGCTTGATGAGCATCGGGTCGTGGGCGAGCGCGGCGGGCGAGTCGATGAGCGCGTTGAGCACCTGGTAGTACCGCGTCGCGGACATGTCGAAGAGCTCCTTGACGGCCTGCTCCTTGGCGCCCGCGTACTTCCACCACTGCCGCTCGAACGCGAGGATCTCCTGGTCGCGCTCGGAGAGCTCGCCGACGCCGGTGCGGCTGCCGTTCGGGACCGCCCGCTCGGCGGTGGCGGTCGCGCCCGTCGCGTCCATGCGTCCTCCTCGGTGCTGCCCGTGGTGAGGCCGGGTCGTGCCTTCGTGCCTGTCCTGCTCGGCCATGGTAGACGCGGAATGACAGACGTGTCATTCGCCCGGCGCGTCGCCCCGGCGCGTCGCGCACGCCTCCCGGCGGCCGGGCCGAACTAGGGTCGGCGCGTGGTCCGCCAGCCCCTCGACGCGCTCATGGCGCCGGACTGGGCGCACGCGCTCGCGCCGGTCGAACCCCGGCTGCGGGCGATCGGCGACGCACTGCGCGCCGAGACGGCCGCGGGACGCGCGTGGCTCCCCGCGCCCGACGCCGTCCTGCGCGCCTTCGCCCGTCCGCTCGCCGAGGTGCGGGTGCTGGTGATCGGCCAGGACCCCTACCCCACGCCCGGGCACGCCGTCGGCCTCTCCTTCTCCGTCGCGCGCGGCGTGCGCCCGCTGCCGCGGTCGCTCCAGAACATCCACCGCGAGCTCGCGGACGACGTCGGCGCGGTGCGCGGCCCGGACGGCGACCTCTCGGACTGGGCCGAGCAGGGCGTCCTGCTGCTCAACCGCGTCCTCACGGTCCGCGCGGGCGAGCCGGGGTCCCACCGGCGGCTCGGCTGGCAGGAGGTGACGGACCGCGCCGTGGCGGCGCTCGTCGAGCGCGGTGGGCCGCTCGTCGCGGTGCTGTGGGGGCGGGACGCGCAGGAGGTGCGTCCGCTGCTGGGCCGCGTGCCCGTGGTTGCGAGCGTCCACCCGAGCCCGCTCTCGGCCTCGCGCGGCTTCTTCGGCTCGCGGCCGTTCTCGCGCGTGGACGCGCTGCTGCAGGAGCAGGGCGCCCCGCCCGTCCGCTGGTCCCCCGACCAGCCCCCGGGCGGGGCTCCGGACGCGCCCTGAAGGCCGTCCACCCCTGCTGACCGACGGCGCCGCCCCCTCCCCAGGGGGCGGCGCCCCGTCAGCCGGCCGAGGTCCTCAGACCTCGGCGTCGCCGAGCACGACGCTCACCCCCGTGAGCTGCTCGGCCGCCACCGGCGAACCCGCCGGCACTGCGATCGTCATCTCCGACGCACCGACCACTGCGGACACCTCGGCCAGCGGGACCCCCCCGGGTCCGCTGAGGGTCACGACGACGTCGCGTCCCTGGCAAGCCGCGTCCAGCCCCGACAGCCGGGCCGCGCTCACCCCGTATCCCTGCAGTGCGGCGTCGTAGGCGACGTCGTAGTCGATCCCGACCTCGGACTCGCTGCACCCCTGCAGCTCGTCCGCGCCGAGCACGATCTCCTGGGCCCCCAGGCCCTGGTCGGCGCCCGCTGCGGCCGCCGTGCGCACCCCCACCAGCGCCAGCGCCACGAGGGCCACCGACGCCGCCTTCCGGGTCCTGCTGTCCATCTCCACCCTCCTGGTGGTCCCGCTCACCGGTTCCGTCCGGTGATCCCGTGTGCCGGCGTCCTGCCGGCGGGAGCATGCCCCGCGTGGGGGATGCGGAAGAGCGTCCCGAGACGAGGCTCAGGACGCGGGTGGGGCGGACAGCCCGAGGGACGCGCGCTCGGCGCAGAGGGAGGGGAGGGTGGAGCGGGACCGCTGGGGGAGCGTGCTGCTCATGTGACACCTCACGTTCGGTAACCCGGCTGACCTCGAGGGCCCCGTGGCTTTGCGTCCCCACCTCGCGGAGGGTTTGCCTTTGTCGCTGACCTGTTCAGGATGCCCCCGGCACCCCGGTGCGTCCAGCGCTCTCACCCGCACGACGTGCCCGGATTGGGCGCTGCTGGGGCATCGGAGCACACTTGCCCCCGTGAGTTTCACCCGCTTGCCGCACGGCTCCGACCAGAACCCGCTTCCGGGTGACGCTCCCCGCGCGCCCTGGCGGCGCTACGTCGCCCTCGGCGACTCCTTCACCGAGGGGCTGTGGGACGTGCCCGGGGGCGCCCCGCCCGCGACGACGACGGCGGTCGACCCGGCGCTCGCGTGCCGCGGCTGGGCGGACCTGCTCGCCGTCCACCTCGCCGAGCGCGCGGCCGACGGCGGCCGGGGCGCGGACGGGCGTGACGCGGCCGGCGACGGCGCGGTGGCCCTGGCCGAGCCGCTGCTCTACGCGAACCTCGCGATCCGCGGGCGCCTCCTCGGGCCCATCCTGCGCGAGCAGGTGCCCGCCGCCCTCGAGCTCCGCCCCGACCTCGTGAGCCTCGTCGGCGGCGGCAACGACATGCTGCGCCCCGCCGTGGACCCGGACGCCCTCGCCGCCTCCCTCGAGGCCGCCGTGGTGCGCCTGCGTGCCGCCGGGGCGGACGTGCTGCTCGCGACCGGCATGGACGCCAAGGACAGCCCGGTGGTGCGGCGGACCAGGGCGCGGGTCGGCGTCTTCAACGCGCACGTCTGGTCCATCGCCCGCCGGCACGGCGCCGCCGTGATGGACGTGTGGGGCATGCGCTCCCTGCGTGACTGGCGCATGTGGGCACCCGACCGGATCCACCTGACCACCGAGGGACACCGACGCGTCGCGCAGGCCGCGCTCGTCGCGCTCGGCCTGGAGCCCGACGACGCCGCGTGGGACGACCCCCTCACGCCGCTCCCCCCGCTGCCGCGCGCCGCGCAGCTCCAGCAGGACGCGCAGTGGTTCCGCGAGCACGCCTACCCGTGGGCGACGCGCCGCCTCCGCGGCCGGTCGAGCGGGGACGCGCGGCGCCCCAAGCGCCCGGAGCTCACGCCGGTCGAGCGCGTCGACGACCGCCGCGCCCACGAGCGCAGCGGAGGCTGACGCCTGGGCGTCAGGGCGCAGGCGGCGTGGTCGCGCAGAGGGTGAACGAGCGCTGCTCGAAGGCGTGGGAGCCGTTGGGCTCGAGGTGCACGATGCCGCCGGCGCCCACGACCACCTTGAGCCAGCCCGGGAGCTCGAGCGCGTAGGGCGAGACGCCGTTGAACGGGCGCTGGTTGAGGTCGACGCGGAGCGCCCACGTGGCGGGTGCGGCGGTCGGCTGCACGTCGATCGCGGCGCAGAAGCGGGTCGGGCTCACCGTCGTGTAGACGACGGGCTGCAGGACCGTCGTCGGGTTGCCGACGTCGATGGGCTTGCCGGCCGGCGCGGCGGGCGGCGTGTAGGTCGGCTGCAGGTGCCAGCCGTCCACGGTGGCGACCACCGTCGTCGTGGCCTGCGGGCTGTGCGCCACGGGGACGACGGCCGACGTGCCGCTCACCAGGGCGGTGCCCTGGACCACGGTGCTGCCGGTGACGACGGCGAGCCGCACGGTGCGGCCCGAGCACGCCGCCGAGGCGAAGGTCAGGCTCACGCTGGTGGAGGTGCCGCCGGACACCGCCGACGAGACCGCCTGGACCGTCGTCGGGCACGGGTGGCCCGCGGAGAACGTGCCGAGCGACGCGGCGCGCAGGGAGAGGGACGCGGCGTGCGCCACGCCGGCGCCCGCGCCGAGCGGGAGCCCGACGGCGAGCGCGAGGGCCGCGCCCACGGCGGCACGTCGGCCCCGGCGGGTGCCGAGCGCGCGCCGGCTCGCCGAGGCCACCGCCGCGCGCACGGCGGCGCGGGCGACGCCGAGGGCGGTCCGCGTGGCCGCGCCGACGCCGTCGAGCAGAGCCCCGGCGCGCGGTGCGGGGCGCTCCTGCGTGGCCGGCCCGGAGCCGCCGTCGGCGTCCGGGGCGTCCGGGGTGTCGGGGTCCGCCGGGTCCTTGCCGGGCCAGACCATCACGGCCAGCGCCACGACGAGGAGCGAGAGCCACGTCAGCGGGCTGAGCAGGATCGACGCGAACCGGCCCACGTGGGGCAGGTGCAGGACGGCGGAGCCGAGGATGTTCTCCTCGGTCGGCGTCCACGGGTCGAGGAAGTCGTTGTTGTCGCCCTGGACCACCCAGCCGTCGGCCGTGCCGTCGACGATGCGGTGGATCACTCGGGCGCCGCCGACGTCCGGCGGGGAGTACGTGATGACGTCGCCGACCTCGACCGGCCCGCACCGGGAGACCACGAGGTCGCCGGTGTAGAACGTGGGCTCCATCGAGCGGCCCGAGACGATCGTCAGGGTGGTGCAGCCGCCGAGCGAGCTCGGCCACAGCAGCCAGCCCGCGACCACCGCGGCCGCGACCCACAGGACCGTCAGGGCATGGCCGAGCAGCCGGCGCAGGTGACCTGCGCCGGCGTGCTCGGTGCTCCCAGTGGGTCCCACGGACGTCGGGACGGGTAGGTCCGGGCGGGTGGAGCGGTCAGCCGGCGATGACGACGGACGCCGAGACGACGTCGGCGGAGGACACGGAGCCCGCGGGCAGGGTGAGGGTCGTCGTGTCCGCCGTGGCCGTGCCGGTGAACTCGTGCAGGACCGCGCCGGTCGTGCCGACCAGGGCGACGCGGACGGCGAGGCCGGCGCACGCGGCGTTGACGTTCGTCAGCTTGACCTCGGTCGTCCGGTACGCGCCCGCGTTCCAGCCGTTGGTGAAGCCGACGCCGATCGCGTCGGTCGTGGTGGCCGGGTTGTTGTCGCTCGGCTGGCAGGACGCCACGACGGTGTTCGCGGCACCGAGCGACGCGGAGTTGACGTTGAGCTGGGCGGCGGACGCGAGCGAGAGGCCGGCGACGCCGATGACGGCGAGCGCGACGGCAGCGGACTTGCGGCGTGCAGAAGCCATGGGGGTGTCCTTCGGTCGGGTGACGGCAGCCTGGGGAAGCTGCCCACTGGGGGGTGCGGGACCGGTGGGTGGCCGGTCCTGATCTTCATCGGGCGGTGGGGGCCGCCGCTTGAAGGGGTGCCACGAGGATGGCGTGGGACGACCCACCGGCAGGCCTGCGACCTGCAGGTTCACCCGGACGGCCAGCCGTTTTTCACCCGACGAGCCGGGACGGAACGGGACAACCACGGCGTTCCGCCGGACCCACCGCTCACCCGATCGGCGCAGGTCTGTGACGGTCCGGGAACAGGACGAAGGTCCCGGGTCGCGGGGGGACGCCGGGTCGGGGAGCCGCCTGTCGGATTCGAACCGACGACCGTCCGCTTACAAGGCGGGTGCTCTACCACTGAGCTAAGGCGGCGGGCGGGCGCGGGACCGCCGGGCCGGGGCGGGACGGAGCGCGCCCGCGGACCGGCCGGCCCAGTCTGCCAGAGCAGGCGGGGCCGGCCGGGACCGTGGGTCAGGCCAGGAGCGAGGGTCCGTACTTGAGGGCGACGAGCGCCGCGAGCAGGAGGAGGAACGTCCACACCACGATGACGTCGACCTCGTGGTCGATCGCCCACTGCGCCCTGGCCTGCGCGCGTGGCGGCAGGAAGAGGTTCCGGTCCCGGATGTTGACGTGCGTGAGCGTCGTGAAGACCAGCGTGGTCGACACCGTGACGAGCAGGCACCACGGGCACAGCGCACCGATGACGAACATCGACTGCGTGAACAGCCAGTAGGCGAAGATCACGCCGAGCGTGTAGACGACCTGCGCGCTGAGCATGAACCAGCGCGGGAACCGCACGCCACCGAGCGACGCGACCGCGATGGTGATGACCACCGGCTCCGCGACCAGGCCGAGGAACGCGTTGGGGAACCCGAAGAGCTGGGCCTGCCACGACTGCGCGACGGCACCGCACGAGAGCGCCGCGTTGATGTTGCAGCTCAGCTCGGCCTCGGGGTTCGCCGCGAGCACCACGGCGTCGACCGAGAGCACGAACGACGCGAGCAGGCTCACGCACGCCGACATGAGCATGGTCGTGAAGATGAACCGGTTGTCGTGACGTACGCGGAACATCCGCGCGATGAGCCCGTCGGCGGGCCGGTCGAGGGTCGTGGTCATGGCCGTCAGCCGCGCGCCTGCTCGATGGCGGCCTCGAGCGCGCCCTCGATGCGCCAGTCGACGCCGATCTCGCTGAGGTTCTCGCCGTCGACCAGGATCGTCGGCGTCCCGAACTGGGGCGCGAACTCGCGCGAGGCGACCTGGGTCGACGCGGCGACCCACGAGGCGAACGAGTCCTCGCCCTCGAGGTAGCTGCCGTCGGCGATCGCGTCGGCGACGGCGGCGGGCACGCCGGCCGCGGTCGCGAGCTCGGCGATCTCCTCGTCCGAGAGGCCGGGCGTGTTCTCGGCCGGCTGGCTGGCGAACATCGCGCTGTGGAAGCCGACGAACGCCTCGGGGGCGCGGTCGGCGACGAACGCGGCAGCCGCGCCGGCGCGCGTCGAGAACCGCGTGCCCTGGGCCGCGCGGTCGAGGATGCTCACGGGCTTGTACTCGACGACGACCTCGCCCGCCTCGCGGAGCTCGTCGAGCACCGGGCCGTTGCTCTGCTCGAACATGTTGCAGACCGGGCACATGAAGTCGGCGTAGACGGTGACGACGACGGCGTCCTCGGGGACCTCGGTGAGGCCGGCCACGCCGTCCTCACCGACCCGGATGCCGCCGTCGTCGGTCGCGGTCGCGGGGGCCGCGACGTCGGCCAGGGGGTCCTCGACGTCGGCGAAGTCGTCGGACGAGGGCAGGTCGGCGTAGTCGGACGTCTGGGGCGCGCGCGACAGGATGAAGGCCACGACGCCCGCGACGACGACGAGCCCGACGACGAGCAGCGCGATGACGATCGAGCGCTGGCGGCGCGCCTGGCGCTGCTGCTCCTCGCGCAGGCGCAGCGCGTCGGCACGCGCCTCGTCGCGGCGTGCGGCCTTGGTCGGGCGAGGGGTGGGCCCCGTGGGGCGGGACGTGCTGGACATCGTGGTCCTCCGGCTGGGCGACCGCGGCGCGGTCGGTGTGCGGTTGTCGTCGTGCTGCTCGCTGCTGGCGGGCGGTGCCGGCCCGGTGGGCGGGCGACGGGAGGCGTCGGGCGTCGGTGCGCCGCGGTCGCGGGGCGGGTGGCCCCTCCTCCGGCGGGTCAGACGGGCAGCAGGGCGGGCGGGCCGCGCCGCCGCACGACGGCGACGGCGGGCCGGACCACGGGGGTGCCCGCGGGCACGGCGGGCAGCGTGCGGACCACGCGGCTGACGACGCCGGCCGCGACGGGCAGGCGACGCGCGAGCACGCGCACCGCCGAGCGGACCCCGCGCCACAGCGCGCGCGCCGCGACGAGCACGGAGAGGCCCGCGAGGGCCGCGGCCAGGTGCGCGACGAGCACGGGCAGGGCGACGAGGACGACCAGGCGTGCGGCCTGCGAGCCGTCGGCGGCGAAGCCGAGGGTGCCCACCGGGCACTCGGCGTCGGGGCCGAGGACCGCGAGGCGCAGGCCGACGGCGCCGACCAGGCCGTCGCCCGGCAGGCACGGGTGGACGAGCAGGGCCCCGGCGGCGCCGAGCACGGCGACCACGGCCACGAGGGCGGCGCCGAGCGCGGCCGTCACGAGCGGCCATCGCCGCTGCGGCCGTCCCGGTGCTCGCTCCGGACTCACCCGCCCAGGGTACGCGAGGGCTCCGGACCCGACCCGGGACTTCCCGTGGGTCACCCGTCCGCCGCGACGGCGCAGGTCAGCCGGGGTCAGCCGAGGTCAGGGGGACCCGGCAGCGGCCACCAGACGACGTCGGCGCCCGTGAGCGCGAGGACGGCGAGGACGGCGGCGGCCGCGAGGCCCAGCACGCTCGCGGTGAGCGCGCCCGGCCACCCCGGCGCGACCGTCGCGAGCGTCCAGCGCGCGCCGACGCGCGTGGCCCGGCACAGCGGCCCGAACCAGAGCATGAGGAGGCCGGCGAGGACCGCGAGCGCGAGCAGGGCCGTGGTGACCCAGGCCGGGTTCTGGCCCAGGCCGGCCGGCTCGCCGGGCGCACGGTCGACCGCGACCCACCGGCCCGTGTCGAGGAGCCACCAGCCTACGCCGCCGACCACGACGACGACGCTCGCGGCGACGACGGCCGCGGGGACGACGCCGAGGACCGAGCGGACGAGGTACCAGGGCCAGGCGCCGACGGCGCGCGCGGCGTCGGCGCGTCCGGCCCCGCGGCGTGCGCGGCGGCGGTGCAGCGCCGTCACGTCCAGGCCCACGCTGCGGACGAGCACCGCGACGCCGACGGCGACGAGGAGCGCGACGGCGGGTCGCGTCGCACCGAGCGCGACGAGCACGGACCCCAGCGCGAGGACGGTGCCCGTCCGCCGCCGCGGCTCGGGCAGCGGCGCGGCGTCGCCCGTCTCCTCGTCGAGCACGCCCCCGTCGCCGGCATCGTCGTCGCCGTCGAGGTCCGCGTCGGGGTCCGCGTCGTCGTCCCACGCGTCCGTGCCGTCGTCGTCCCAGGCGTCGTCGGCCCCGGGGTCGGCGGCGTCGGCGCCCGCCGGCCCGGCGGCGGCGCCGGTCGCGAGCAGCGCGGTCGCGGGGACGCCCGCGTCGAGGACGCGCGTCCCGCCGTCGCGCGGGGGCGGCGGGGGCGGCGGCACGGCGCGCGTCACGTCGTCGTCGCCCTCCGGCCCCGCGTCCGGCTCGGTCTCCCCCTGCGCGGCGAGGCGCAGCTCGGCGACCACGTGCTCGGGCGCGGGCCGGCGCCACGGGTCGACCGCGAGCGCCGCGCGCAGCGCCGTCGCCGTGCGCCGGTCGAGGCCCTCGAGGTCCGGCTCCCCCGCGCGCGCCCGGGCGAGCACGGCCTGCAGCGGCGGCCCGCCGAAGGGCGGGCGTCCCGTCGCCGCGAGCACGAGCAGCGCGGCCCAGCTCCACCAGTCGCCGGCCTCCGACGGCTCGCCGCCCTCGAGCACCTCGGGGGCGACGAAGCCGGGCGTGCCCATGACGAGCCCCGTCGAGGTGACGCGCAGGTCGTCGGCGTCCTGCGCGATGCCGAAGTCGATGAGCACGGGCCCGCGCTCGGTCACCATGACGTTGCCCGGGGTGAGGTCGCGGTGGAGCACCCCCGTCTCGTGCACGACGGCGACCGCGCCGCGCAGCCGCTCGGCGAGGTCGGCGAGCTCGACGGGCGTGAGGGCGCCCCGCGTGCGGACGCGCGTGCCCAGGTCCTCGCCGTCGACGAGCTCGGTGACGACGAAGGCCTCGCCCGCCTCGATCTCGGCGTCGAGCACGCGCGCGACACCGGGGTGGCGCACGCGCTGGAGCGTGCGGACCTCGCGCTGCAGGCGCTCGCGCGCGGCGGGGTCCTCGCCCAGGTGCGGGTGGAGGAGCTTGAGCGCGACGGTGGTGCCGTCGGCGTCGACCGCGCGGTACACCGCGCCCATGCCGCCGCGACCGAGCGGGCCGAGCACGCGGTAGCCACCGATCTCGGTGCCCGGGGCCACGTCCATGCGCTCCATGGCGGCACGCTAGCGGCGGCCGGGCGGCCGGTCCCCCAGGCGCGCGCACCGCCCCCTCGATAGCCTCGGGCGCGAGACGGGGGAGGTCGTCGCGGTGACGCGCACACAGACAGAGACAACGGGACCAGCGGGAGCAGCGGGCACGGGTGAGGCGCAGGGCCCCCAGCAGTACGAGATCGTCGTCGTCGCCAACCGGCTCCCCGTGGACCTCACCGTCGAGGAGGACGGCAGCACGTCGTGGCGCCGCTCCCCCGGCGGGCTCGTCAGCGCGCTCGAGCCCGTGATGCAGGCGGCCGACGGCGCGTGGATCGGCTGGACGGGCTCGCCCGACGTCGAGGCCGAGCCGTTCGACGCCGACGACATGCACCTCGTGCCCCTGACGCTGAGCGCGGACGAGGTCGCCGACTACTACGAGGGCTTCTCCAACGACACCCTGTGGCCGCTGAGCCACGACGTCATCAGCCCGCCGGAGTTCCACCGCCACTGGTGGGACGCGTACCGCCGCGTCAACCGCCGCTTCGCCGAGGCTGCCGCGGGTCTCGCCGCCCCGGGCGCCGTCGTGTGGGTGCACGACTACCAGCTGCAGCTCGTCCCCGCGCTGCTGCGCGAGCTCCGGCCGGACCTGCGCATCGGGTACTTCCACCACATCCCGTTCCCGCCGCTCGAGATCTTCGCCCAGCTCCCGTGGCGACGTCAGGTCGTCGAGGGCCTGCTGGGGGCCGACCTCGTGGGCTTCCAGCGCGCGGGCGACGCGGGCAACTTCATCCGCGTCGTGCGCCGCCTCACCGACCTCGCGGCCCGCGGCCAGCTCGTCACCGTGCCCGGGCACGACGGCGGCGAGGACCGCGTCGTGCGCGCCGCGGCCTTCCCCATCTCGATCGACTCGTCACGCTTCGACGCGATGGCGCGGCGGCCCGAGGTCCGGGCCCGCGCCGAGGAGATCCGCGCGGACCTGGGCAACCCCGCGGTCCTCCTGCTCGGCGTCGACCGCCTCGACTACACCAAGGGCATCCGGCACCGGATCAAGGCCTACGGCGAGCTCCTGGCCGAGGGGCGGCTCAGCGTGCCGGACGCGGCGCTCGTGCAGGTCGCGAGCCCGAGCCGGGAGAACGTCGAGGCGTACCAGCAGCTGCGCGACGAGGTCGAGGGCCTCGTCGGCCGGATCAACGGCGAGTTCGGCGCCATCGGGTCCGCGGCCGTCTACTACCTGCACCACTCCTACCCGCCCGACGAGATGGCGGCGCTCTACCTCGCGGCCGACGTCATGCTCGTGACGTCGCTGCGCGACGGGATGAACCTCGTGGCCAAGGAGTTCGTCGCGGCGTGCGTCGACGACCGGGGCGTCCTCGTCCTGTCCGAGTTCACGGGCGCCGCGGACGAGCTCTCCGGCGCGCTCCTCGTCAACCCCCACGACATCGACGGGCTCAAGGACACCATCGAGCGTGCGGCCCGGATGGAGCGCAAGGAGATGCGGGCCCGCATGCGCAAGCTGCGCCGCCGGGTCCTGGCGGACGACGTCACCAAGTGGTCGGACAGCTTCCTCGCCGCCCTGGGCGCGGGCGTGGACGGGGCCGAGGTGCCCGAGCAGGACGTCGACCACCTCCGCCACGCGCACCAGCCCCACGGCGAGGGCCCGCGCGGCGGGGACGACGCATGAGCGGCGCGGACCTCGGCGGGGCGGTCGACCGGCTCGTCCGGGCCGTCGGCGAGGGCGATGGGGTGCTCCTCGCGCTCGACTTCGACGGCGTGCTCGCGCCGCTCGTCGACGACCCCTCGGCGAGCCGGGCGCTGCCGGGCTCGGTCGACGCCCTCGCGCGCCTCGCCGGCGTCCCGGGCCTGCACCTCGCGCTCGTCTCCGGGCGCGGCGTCGAGGACCTCGCGGCGCTCGCCGAGGTCCCCGAGGGCACCTGGCTCGTCGGCAGCCACGGGGCCGAGCGCGGCCGGTGGAGCGACGGCGGCCTCGTGCGCGTCGACCTCGAGCTCGACGCCGAGCAGGCCGCGCTCCTGGCCGAGCTGACCGAGGCGCTCGACGCCGCGGTCGAGGGCACGACGGCGCGCGTCGAGCACAAGCCGGCGTCCGTGGTGCTGCACACCCGCACGGCGTCGGCGCACGACGCCGACCGCCTCACCACGCTCGCGCTCGCGCTCGGCGAGCGCGCGGCGGACGCGATGCACGGCAAGGACGTCGTCGAGCTCGGGGTGCTCGAGGTGACCAAGGGGCACGCGCTCGCGGCGCTGCGCGCCGAGCTGGGGGTCGCGCTCGTCGCCTACGCGGGCGACGACGTCACGGACGAGCGCGCCTTCGCGAGCCTCGGGCCGGACGACGTGACGGTCAAGGTGGGCCCGGGCGAGACGGCGGCGCGCTTCCGGGTGCCCGACCCCGAGGGGATGACGGCGCTGCTCACGGGCCTGGCGGACCGGCTCGCGGGAGCCTGACGGCCGCGGGCCGACGTCGGGTCACGGCGCCCGGTCCGTGCCGACCTCCGCGAACGGTGTGGCAGGATGGCCACGTCGCACGGGTGACGTGGACCACACCCCGCCCCGGACCGTCGTCGGTCCGGACGGGGACCGCACGCGGTCCGGGTCCCCCGTGTCGGTGTCATCGACGACACCTGACAACTCCCATTCACGACGGATCGTCCGGCACGTACCTGCCGGTGGAGGGATCGGTTTCATCATGGCTACGGTCACGTACGACAAGGCTTCCCGGATCTACCCGGGGACCGAGCGCCCCGCGGTCGACGCGCTGGACCTGGAGATCGCCGACGGCGAGTTCCTCGTCCTCGTCGGCCCCTCGGGCTGCGGCAAGTCCACCTCGCTCCGCATGCTCGCCGGCCTGGAGGACGTCAACTCCGGCCGCATCCTCATCGGCGACCGCGACGTCACGGACGTCCAGCCGAAGGACCGCGACATCGCGATGGTGTTCCAGAACTACGCCCTCTACCCCCACATGTCCGTCGCGGACAACATGGGCTTCGCGCTGAAGATCGCCGGCACCCCCAAGGCCGACATCCGCAAGCGCGTCGAGGAGGCCGCGAAGATCCTCGACCTCACCGAGTACCTCGACCGCAAGCCGAAGGCGCTCTCCGGCGGCCAGCGTCAGCGCGTCGCCATGGGCCGCGCGATCGTGCGTCAGCCCCAGGTGTTCCTCATGGACGAGCCGCTGTCGAACCTCGACGCCAAGCTCCGCGTCCAGACGCGCACGCAGATCGCCTCGCTCCAGCGCCGCCTGGGCGTCACGACGGTCTACGTCACGCACGACCAGACCGAGGCCCTCACCATGGGTGACCGCATCGCGGTCCTCAAGGACGGCGTCCTGCAGCAGGTCGGCACGCCGCGCGACATGTACGACACCCCGGCCAACGTCTTCGTCGCCGGCTTCATCGGCTCGCCGGCCATGAACATCGGCTCCTTCCAGGTGTCCGAGGGCGCGGCCCAGCTCGGCCAGACCCGCATCCCGCTCGAGCGCGACGTCATCGCCGCGATCAAGCCGGAGGACAAGGGCCACATCACGATGGGCTTCCGCCCCGAGTCGCTCGACGTCGTGACCCAGGCCAACGAGGGTGCGATCCCGATCCGCGTCGTCCTCGTCGAGGAGCTCGGCTCGGACGCGTTCGTCTACGGCGAGCTCGCGAACGCGGGCGCGGCGGCCAAGGAGATCCACTCCGGCGCCGGCGACGCGCAGATCATCGTGCGCGTCGACCCCCGCCAGGTGCCCATGAAGGGCGACACGATCTGGGTCGCCATCCGCCCGGGCGAGCGCCACGTGTTCTCGTCCGCGAGCGGTGCCCGCATCAACGTCTGACCGGGCCTGGGCACCAGCACCACCACCTGAGCACCACCTGATCACCCGGAGGGCGGGGCGGCGAGCAGCCGTCCCGCCCTTCGCGTCGGAGGACCCGATGCCCGACTCCCTGCAGATCACCGCGGCCGCGCCGGACCCGGCGCTCCTGGACCTGCCGTGGCACATCCCGCTCGAGGAGTGGCCGGAGAGCGTGCTCGCGGCCCTGCCCCGAGGCATCTCGCGCCACGTCGTGCGGTTCGTCAAGCTCTCGGGCCGCGTCATCGCGGTCAAGGAGATCGGCGAGACCGTCGCCTACCGCGAGTACGAGCTGCTGCGCGCGCTCAGCCGCCTCGACGTGCCGAGCGTCGAGCCGGTCGGCGTCATCAACGGCCGCCGCTCCCCCGACGGCGAGCGCCTCGAGGCCGTGCTCATCACCAAGCACCTGCAGTTCTCGCTGCCCTACCGCGCGCTGTTCAGCACGGCGCTGCAGCCGGACACGACGACGCGCCTCATCGACGCCCTCGCGGTGCTCCTCGTGCGCCTGCACCTGTCGGGCTTCTACTGGGGCGACGTGTCGCTGTCGAACACGCTCTTCCGGCGCGACGCCGAGACGTTCGCCGCCTACCTCGTCGACGCGGAGACGGGCGACCTGCACGAGCGCCTCTCCGACGGCCAGCGGTCCTACGACCTCGAGGTCGCCCGGGTCAACATCATCGGCGAGCTCATGGACCTCGAGGCGGGCGAGCTGCTCGAGGAGGGCGTCGACACGGTCGCGATCGGCGCGCGCCTCGTCGAGCGGTACGAGGAGCTCTGGGCGGCCCTGACCGACGCCGAGTCCTTCGGCACGGGCGAGCGGTGGCGCGTCGCGGCGCGCATCGAGCACCTCAACGAGCTGGGCTTCGACGTCGGCGAGCTCGACATCATCACCGACGTCGACGGCACGACCGTGAGCATCCGGCCGAAGGTCGTCGACGCCGGCCACCACAGCCGCCGCCTCATGCGCCTCACGGGCCTCGACGTCCAGGAGAACCAGGCGCGCCGCCTGCTCAACGACCTCGACGCCTACCGCGCGGCCGCGGACCGGCAGGGCGAGGACGAGGAGTTCGCCGCGCACGACTGGCTCACCACGGTGTTCGAGCCGGCCGTCCGCGCGGTCCCGCGCGAGCTGCGCGGCAAGCTCGAGCCCGCGCAGATGTTCCACGAGATGCTCGACCACCGGTGGTTCGTCTCGCGCGAGCAGGGCCGCGACGTGCCCATGGCCGAGGCGGTGCGCAGCTACGTCGACACCGTGCTCCAGCACCGCCCCGACGAGAAGTCGGTGCTCGGCGTCGACACGGCGGTCATGCCGCGCATCAGCGACCTCGGCTGACCCGCGCCGCCGGCGACTCCCCCGAGGTCGCTGGTTCGGACGCGCCGCAACCAGCGACCTCGGGGTGGGTCAGGCCTCCTGGCGGCGCAGGCGGGCGACCTCGTAGAGGCTGATGCCCGCCGCGACGCCGGCGTTGAGCGACTCGACCGCGCTGCTGATCGGGATGGACGCGACGACGTCGCAGGTCTCGCGCACGAGGCGACCGAGGCCCTTGCCCTCGGAGCCGACGACGAGGACCACGGGCCCGGTCGCGAGCTCCAGCTCGCCGACCTCCATCGTCCCGCCCGCGTCGAGGCCGACGACGAAGCAGCCGGCGTCGCGCAGCTCCGTGAGGGCGCGCACGAGGTTCGTCACGCGGGCCACGGGCACGCGCGCGGCGGCACCCGCCGAGACCTTCCACGCCGACGCGGTGACGCCCGCCGCACGACGCTCGGGCACGACGACGCCGTGGGCCCCGAAGGCGCCCGCCGACCGCAGCACGGCCCCGAGGTTGCGCGGGTCGGTCACGCCGTCGAGTGCGACGACGAGCGCGTGCTGACCGACGTACCGGGCGCGCTCCAGGAGCGCGTCGACGCCCACGTACGCGTAGGGCGGGACCTGGATCGCGACGCCCTGGTGGACGAGGCCGTCGGTGAGGCGGTCGAGCTCGGGCTTGGTGACCTCGAGCAGCGGCAGGCGGCGGTCGTTCGTGATCTTGAGGATCTCGCGGACGCGCTCGTCGGCGTCGATCTTGTGGTTGACCCACACGCCCGAGCAGGGCACCCCGGCACGCAGCGCCTCGACGACGGAGTTGCGGCCCGCGACGATCTCGGCGCCCGCGGCCGGCTTCGACCCGCGACCGGACGCGCCGCCCGGACGCGACGGACGCGACGACGTGGTGCGCGGCTCGGTCGCGGCGCGCTCGCCCGCGACGGGTGCCGTCCGGCGGCCGCGCGACTTCGCGGCCTCGAGCCGCTCGGCGGCCGCCTTGCGCTTGTGCGCGACGTGGTAGGTGCGGTCCTCGGCCTTGGGCGTGGGGCCCTTGCCCTCGAGCGCGCGCCGGCCCTTGCCGCCGGTGCCGACCTGGGCACCCTTCTTGCTGCCCGTCTTGCGGGTCGCCCCGCGGCGCTGGGAGTTGCCGGCCATCAGTCCTCCTGATCGTGCGCGAGCGACCAGCGAGCACCGGTCGGTGAGTCCTCCACGGCGATGCCGGCGGCGGTGAGCCGGTCCCGGACCGCGTCGGCCGTGGCCCAGTCCTTGGCGGCGCGGGCCGCCGCACGCGCCTCGAGCTCGGCGGCGACGAGCGCGCCGAGCGCGTGCTCCGCGCGCGACCCGCTGCTCGCGTCCGCCCAGCCCGCCGGGTCCAGCCCGAGCGGGTCGAGCATGCCGCGCACCGCGACGAGCGCGGCGCGCGCGGCCGTCGCGTCGCCGTCGGCGAGCGCGGTGTTGCCGCGCCGCAGGTGCTCGTGCACGACGGCGAGCGCGGCCGGCACGTTGAGGTCGTCGTCCATCGCGGCGACGTAGTCGGCGGGGAGCCCCCCGGACGTCACCTCGTCGTCGGGCACCGCCCCGACGACCTCCGTGGCGCGCCGGACGAAGCCCTCGAGCCGGGCCCACGTCGCCTCGGCGTCGGGCACCGTCTCGGCCGTCCACTCGAGCATCGACCGGTAGTGCACGGCGGTCAGCGCGTACCGCAGGACCGCGGCGTCCGTCTGCGCCAGCAGAGCCTCGACGAGCAGCGAGTTGCCCAGCGACTTGCTCATCTTCGCGCCGCCCTGCGTCACCCACGCGCTGTGCATCCACAGCCGCGCGAACGCGTCGCCGGCGGCCCGGGACTGGGCCTGCTCGTTCTCGTGGTGGGGGAAGCGCAGGTCGAGGCCCCCGCCGTGGATGTCGAACTCCCGGCCCAGGTAGCGCCGCGCCATCGCGGAGCACTCGAGGTGCCACCCGGGGCGGCCGCGGCCCCACGGGGTCGCCCACGACGCCGTCGCCGGCTCGCCGGGGCGGTTGCGCTTCCAGAGCGCGAAGTCGCGCGGGTCCCGCTTGTCGGTGTCGGCGTCGTCGTCGGCCGTCGTGAGGTCGGCGAGCGGCTGGTTCGTGAGCGAGCCGTAGTCGGCGTAGGAGCGGACGTCGAAGTAGACGTTGCCCTCGTCGCCCGGGTAGGCGTGCCCGCGCTCGACGAGCTCGGTCATGAGCTCGACCATCTCGGGGACGTGGCCGGTCGCACGCGGCTCGTAGGTCGGCGCGAGCACCCCGAGGGCCCGCTCGGCCTCGGCGAAGCGCCGCTCGTGCAGCTGCGCCCACGCCCACCACGGCTCGCCGGCCTCGGCGGCCTTGGCGAGGATCTTGTCGTCGATGTCCGTGACGTTCTGCACCAGGGTCACGCGCGTGCCGCCCCGGCGCAGCCAGCGCACGAGCACGTCGAACGCGACGGACTTGCGCATGTGGCCGATGTGCGGGGGCCCCTGCACCGTCGCGCCGCACACGTAGACCCCGACCTCACCGGCACGCAGGGGGACGAGCTCGCGCGTCGCGCGCGTCGCGGTGTCGAACAGGTGGAGGGTCACACGCGCCAGGGTACCGGCGCGCCGCGCACGGCCCCGCCCCCGGCCGGGCGCCGGATCGCGGGGCGGACCTCAGCCGAAGGCCAGGCCGAGCCCGCGGTACGTCGGCACGACGTCGACGCCGCCGTCGGGGCCCAGCAGCGCGACCTCGGCGAAGCGCTCCATCACCTCGCCCGCCTTGGCGTGCCGGAACCACACCCGGTCGCCGACGGCGAGCCCGTCCGCGGCGCGGCCGCGCAGAGGCGTCTGCACCTCCCCCGCACCCTCGGACCGCAGCAGCCTCAGGCCCGCGGGAAGCACGGGCCGCGGCGCGCGCGACGGACCCACCGGGCCGGACGCCACGAACCCGCCGCTGAACGCCGTCACGACGCCCCGCGCCGGCCGCCGCACCACGTCGAGCCCGAGGAACGCGGCCGGCACGAGCGGCGCGGCGCCGGGCGCGAGCCGGTAGCCGTCGAAGAGCGTGGGCGCGAGCAGCCCCGACCCCGCCGTCAGCTCGGTCACGGCGGGGTCGGCGGCCGTCGCCGCGAGGCTCCCCGTGCCGCCGCCGTTGACGAGGTCGAGCCGCCCCACGCCCGGCGCCGCACGGACCGCGGCCACCACGGCGCCGCGCCGCGTCCGGAGCTCGGCGAGCGACGCGCGCTTGACCGCGCGCACCGCGGCGGAGGTGTCGGGCAGGCCGGCGACCTGCCCCTCGTAGAACATCAGCCCGCGCACCGCGAACCCGCGCGCCGCCGCGTCGGCCGCGAGCGCGGCGACCTCGGCGGGCTCGCGCAGCGGCGAGCGCCGCACGCCGAGGTGCGCGCGCAGGCGCGACGGCAGCCCCGGACCGACCCGGAGCGACGCGTCGACGTCGAGGCACACGCCGAGCGGCAGCGGGGCCTCGCCCGCCGGCCGCCCGGGGCGGGCGACCTGGTCCTCGACCCGTGCCAGGAGGTCGAGGTGGGCGGCGTCGTCGACCATGAGGGTGATCGCTGCCCGGGCGGACGGGTCCGCAGCGAGGTCCGCGAGCGCTCCCCGGTCGACGCTCGGGTAGCCGACCAGCACGTCGGTCGCGCCCCGGCCCACCCACCAGAGGGCCTCCCGCACCGAGTAGGCCATGAGGCCGCTGAACCCGGCCGCGAGCGCGCGCCCGACCAGCGCCGGGACGCGCACGGACTTGGTCGCGAGCCGCACGGGCCGGCCGCCCGCGCGGCGCAGCAGCTCGGCCGCGTTCGCGTCGAACGCCTCGAGGTCGACGACGGCGAGCGGCGCGGGCAGCCCGGACGTCCCGGCGAGCCGCGTGGTGGTGATCACCGGGCCATCTTGACGGTGACGACCCGGCGCGGGTAGTCACCGGACATGACGACGACGGCGGGCCGCGCCCGCACGACGACGGCCGCCGCCCGCCCCGGCCCCGCCTGGCGCAACTGGTCCGGCACGGCCACCGCGCACGCGCAGCGCTTCTGGCGCCCGCGGGACGCCGCCGACGTCGTGCGTGCGGTGCGCTGGGCGGCGCGCGCCGGGTTGCGGGTGCGCGCGGTCGGCGGCGGGCACTCGTTCACCGACGCCGCCGTGACGGACGGCGTCCTGCTGAGCCTCGACCACCTCAGCGGGCTCGAGCACCTCGAGCGGAGGCCCGACGGGACGGCGCACGTCACCGTGGGCGCGGGCACGCGGCTGCGCACCCTCAACCGCCTGCTCGCCGCCCACGGGCTCGCGATGGAGAACCTCGGCGACATCGACCGCCAGTCCGTCGCGGGCGCGATCTCCACGGGCACGCACGGCACGGGCGCGCGCCTCGGCGGGCTCGCGACGCAGGTCGTGGGGGTGCGCCTGGTCGGGGCCGACGGCGAGGTGCGCGCGGTGGACGCCACGCGCGACCCCGCGCTGTTCGAGGTCGCCCGCCTCGGCCTCGGCAGCGTCGGCGTGCTCGTCGCGGTGACCCTGCGCGTCGTGCCTGCCTTCACGCTGCGCGCGCGCGAGGAGGCGCACGACCTCGTCGACGTCCTCGACCGGCTCGACGGGCCGGACGGGTGGGTCGCGACCACCGACCACGTGGACCTCTACTGGTTCCCGTTCACGCGCCGCGCGCTGGTCAAGCGCAACGACCGCGTGCCCGCCGGGAGCGGCCCGCGCCTCGCCGTGCGCCGCCGGCTCGAGGACGAGCTGCTCCAGAACGGCGCGTTCGAGCTCACCAACCGGGTCGCCGCGGCCCTGCCGCGCACGGTGCCCGCCCTCAACGCGGTCGCGGCGCGCGCGCTCGCGGACCGCACCTACTGCGCGCCGTCGGCCGACGTCCTCGTCACGCGGCGGCGCGTCGTCTTCCGCGAGATGGAGTACGCGGTGCCGCGGGACGCGCTGCGGGACGTCGTCGAGGAGGTCGACGCGTGGCTGCGGCGCACGCGCGAGCCCGTGCCGTTCCCCGTCGAGATCCGGTTCACCGCGCCCGACGACGTCTGGCTGTCGACCGCGTACCAGCGGCCCTCGGCCTACCTCGCGGTCCACCAGTACCACCGGCTGCCGCACGCGCGGTACTTCGACGCCGTCGAGGCGATCGTGCGCACCGTCGACGGGCGGCCGCACTGGGGCAAGCTGCACGGGCTCGACGCCGCGCGGCTCGCGGAGCTCTACCCGCGGTTCGACGACGCGCGCGCGGTGCGCGCCGAGCACGACCCGGACGGCCTGTTCCGCAACGCGTACACCGACCGCGTCCTCGGGCCGGTCCTCAGGCCCTGAGCCGACCGTCCGCTCCGTGCGGGCGTTCGGCGGCGTCCGGTCGCGAGGGAGGGTGGTGCCGCGCGGCCCGGGGGGCGATGATCGAGAGATGGTGCGCGCGGTGGTGGCGAGGGCCTACGGCGGCCCCGAGGTCCTGCAGGTGGTCGACGTCGTCGTCGCGCCGCCCGGCCCGGGCCAGGTCCTCCTCGACGTCCGGGCGATCGGGGTCAACCCCGCGGACTGGAAGCAGTACTCGGGGTTCTGGGGCACCGACCCGGACCGGCTGCCGATGCGGCTGGGCAACGAGGCGGCCGGCGTCGTCGCGGCCGTGGGCGAGGGCGTCGAGGGCGTGGCCCCGGGCGACGAGGTCATCGCGTACCCGACCGCGGGCGCCTACGCCCAGCAGCTCCTCGTGCGCGCGACGTCGGTGCTGCCCAAGCCCGCGGGGCGGAGCTGGGAGAAGGCCGCCGGGATCATGGTCACGGGCGTCACCGCGTTCCACGCGCTCGCCGCGACGCACGTGGGCGCCGGGGACACCCTGCTGGTCCACGGCGCGTCGGGCGGCGTGGGCTCGGCGGTCGTCCAGCTCGCCCACGCGCGCGGCGCGCGGGTCCTCGGCACGGCGAGCCCCGCGAACCACGACCACCTCGCCGACCTCCACGCCGTCCCCCTCACCTACGGCCCGGGCCTCGAGGAGCGCGTGCGCCGGGCGGCGCCCCGCGGCGTGACCGCCGCGATCGACTGCGTGGGCACGGCCGAGGCGATCGAGGTCTCGCTCGCGGTCGTGCCGGACCCGCAGCGCATCGCGACGGTCGCCGGTCACGCGCACGCGACGGGGACCGGGATCCGCCTGCTCGGCGCGGGCGCCGGCTCGGACCCGGGCACGGAGGTGCGCCGCCGCGCGCGCACCGAGCTGCTGCGCCTGTGGGACGCGGGCCGGATCGACGTCCGCATCGGCGCGACGTTCGCGCTCGCCGACGTCGCCCGCGCGCACCGCGCCGGGATCGCCGGGAAGGTGGACGGCAAGATCATCCTCCACCCCTGACCATCGCCCGGCCGCACCCGGCGCCGACCCGGTCCGTCGCGCGCGTCACGCGGCCGAGCGGGCGCGTGCCTCGTCGCGGAGCGCGTCGAGCACGCGCCGGACCACCCGGCGCTCGGCGCGGTCCGGCCGCAGCAGCGCGTCGACGCGCCGCGCCGCGGGGACGTCGGCGAGCGGCACGAGCGCGAACCGTTCGCCGCCTCGGTCGTCGGTCGACCAGCGCGGCAGCAGCGAGACCCCGTGCCCCGCGGCGACGAGCCCCTCCACCACGCGGAAGTCGTTGATCCGCTGGACGACCCGCGGCGGCGCGCCCGCGCTGCGTGCGACCGCGTCGAGCACACCGGCGACCGGGAAGCCCTCCCGCACGGCGATCCACGGCTCGTCGGCCAGGTCGGCCGGCGTCACCGACGCGCGGCCCGCCAGCCGGTGCCCGGGCGGCAGCGCGACGTCGAGCGGCTCGCGCAGCAGCGGCACGACGACGACGCCCGCACCCCACGCCGTGCCCGGCGGGACGGGGGCGTCCGGCCGGTGCGCGACGACGACGTCGTGCGACGCGGTGAGCGCGGGGAAGTCGCTCTGCGCGACGTCCTCGTCCGCGAGCTCGACCGTGACCGCGCCGCCGTCCTCGCCCTGGGTCGCCGCGAGGCGCGTCAGCAGGCCCGGGAACAGGAGGGTCGCGCCGCTCTGGAACGCCGCGACGCGCACGTGCCCGGTCGGCCGCCCGAGGTAGGCGTCGCACGCGGCGTCGGCCCGCGCGAGCGCGACGGCGACGTCGACCGCGCGCTCGGCGAGCTCGAGCCCGACGGGCGTCAGGCGCACCCCGCGCCCCGCGCGCTCGACGAGCGCGACGCCCGTCCGCCGCTGGAGCGCGGCGAGCTGCTGGGACACGGCCGACGGCGTCACGTGGAGGGCGCGCGCGGCGGCGGTGACCCCGCCGTGGTCGTGCACGGCGCGGAGGGCCTCGAGCTGACGCACGTCCATGCAGCGACGCTAAACGGTGGGTGGAGCAGATGTCGATGGTGCTGCACGGTCCGTGGCGTCCATCCTCGTGGCATGAGCCCGCGCGACCGCCTCCTCGCCGTCGTCGTCGCCGTGCTGTGGGGCGCCAACTTCACGGCCATCCACGCGTCGCTCGAGCACTTCCCGCCGTTCTTCCTCGCGGCCCTGCGGTTCGCGGTCATCGCCGTGCCGACCGTGCTGCTGGTCCCGCGCCCGCGCGTGCCCACGCGCTGGCTGCTCGGGTACGGCCTCGGCTTCGGCGTGCTGCAGTTCGCGTTCCTCTACCTGGCGATGGCGGCGGGCATGCCCGCGGGGCTCAGCTCCCTCGTCCTCCAGTCGTCCGCGCCGTTCACCGTGGTCCTCGCGGCGTGGCTGCTGCGCGAGCGCCTCGGAAGGCGCCAGGTGGCCGGCGCGCTCGTCGCGGTCGCGGGGCTCGGGGGCATCGCGGTGCACCGGGGGCTCCTGGGCGGGCAGGCCGCGCTGGTGCCCGTGCTCCTCACCGTCGCGGGTGGGCTCGGCTGGGCCCTGGGCAACCTCGCCTCGCGCCAGGCGCGGCCCGACAGCCCGCTGCGCCTCATGCTCTGGATGTCGGTGGTCCCGCCGCTGCCGATGCTCGCGCTCTCCCTCGCGATCGAGGGGCCGGCCGCGATCGGCCGCTCGCTGACGACCCTCGACGCCCCAGCCGCGGCTCCGGCGCTCCTGGGCCTGGCCTACACCGTCGTCGTCGCGACCGTGGTCGGCTCGGGCCTGTGGACCGCGCTGCTCGCCCGGAACCCGTCGAGCAGCGTGGCCCCGTTCTCGATGCTCGTCCCGGTGGTCGGCATCGCCGTCGCCGGGCTCGTGCTGGGCGAGCGCGTCTCGGGCGTCGAGCTCGCCCTGGGCACGCTCGTCGTCGGCGGCGTGCTGCTGGGGAGCCGGGGAGGGCGCGGACGGCCGGCAGGCGCGGCGCGGACGCCGGGGCCGACGGCGGCGGGTGGGTCAGGCGGTGGGGACGACGAGCGCCGTCGCGAGGGCGGCGACGCCCTCCCCGCGGCCCGTGAGCCCGAGCCCGTCGGTCGTCGTCGCGGACACGTGGACGTCGGCACCGACGGCCGCTGACAGCGCGGCCTCGGCCTCCGCCCGGCGCGGGCCCAGCCGGGGACGGTTGCCGATCACCTGGACGGACACGTTGCCGATCGCGAAGCCCGCGGCGCGGACGAGGCGGGCGGCCTCGCCGAGCAGCGCGACGCCCGAGGCGCCCGCCCAGCGCGGGTCGGACGTGCCGAACGTCGAGCCGAGGTCCCCGAGCCCCGCGGCGGCGAGCAGGGCGTCGGCGGCCGCGTGCGCGGCGACGTCGGCGTCGGAGTGCCCGTCGAGGCCGCGCTCCCCCGGCCAGTGCAGGCCCGCGAGCCACAGGTCCCGGGGGGCGTCGGACGCCGCGTAGGCGTGCACGTCCACGCCGATGCCGGTGCGGGGCAGCGGCGGGGTCAGCGCGCGGCCCGCGCCGGGATCGGGCGTGCTCATCGGTGCCCTCCCGGGGCGGTCGTGATGGGCGCGGCGTCCTCGTGGAGCAGACGCTCCGCGAGCGCGAGGTCGGCCGCCGTCGTGATCTTCACCGCGCGCGGGTCGCCGTCGACCACGCGCACCTCGAGCCCGAGCGCCTCGACGAGGCCCGCGTCGTCCGTCGCGGCGGTCGCCTCGTCGTGCGCCCGGTCGCGCCCCGCCTCGTGCGCCCGGCGCAGCACGTCGAGCGTGAAGCCCTGGGGGGTCTGCACGGCGCGGAGCGTCCGGCGGTCGGGCGTCGCGGTCACGCGGCCGGCGTCGTCGACGACCTTGACCGTGTCGGTCACCGCGAGCCCGGGGATCGCGGCGCCGTGCCGGGCCGCGGCCGCGACGACGCGCCGGACGGCGTCCGCGCCGACGAGCGGCCGCGCGGCGTCGTGCACCAGGACGACGTCGGCGGGGGCGAGGTCGCCCGACGCGACGACGGCGGCGAGCCCCGCGGCCACCGACGCCTGGCGCGACGGCCCGCCGGGGACGACGTCGACCCGGCAGCCGCCCGGGGCGAGGCCCGCGAGCGCCGCGGCGACGTCGACCACGTGCGCGGGGGGCGCCGTGACGACGAGGTGCGTGAGGTCGGCGGCGGCCACGAGCGCCCGGGCCGCGTGCGCGACGACCGGCTCACCCGCGAGCGGGACGAGGGCCTTGGGCAGGTCGCTGCCGAGGCGCGACCCGCTGCCCGCCGCCGTGAGCACGGCCGCCACACGCACGACAGGCCCCTGCGTCGCGGGCGCGAGCCCGGCTGCAGGAGCCTGTGCGCTGTCGCCGGTCAGGAGGCGAGGACCTCGTCGAGGATGGCCTCGGCCTTCTCCTCCTCGGTGTGCTCGGCGAGTGCGAGCTCCGAGACGAGGATCTGACGGGCCTTGGCGAGCATGCGCTTCTCGCCGGCCGAGAGGCCGCGGTCGGCGTCGCGGCGCGACAGGTCGCGGACGACCTCGGCCACCTTGATGACGTCGCCCGACGCGAGCTTCTCGAGGTTCGCCTTGTAGCGGCGCGACCAGTTGGTCGGCTCCTCGGTGTACGGGGCGCGCAGCACGTCGAACACGCGCTCCAGGCCCTCCTGGCCGACGACGTCACGGACGCCGACGAGGTCGACGTTCTCCGCCGGGACCTCGATGGTGAGGTCGCCCTGGGCCACCTTGAGCTTGAGGTAGAGCTTGTCCTCACCCCGGATGGTGCGGGTCTTGATCTCCTCGATCAGCGCTGCCCCGTGGTGCGGGTAGACAACGGTCTCGCCTACGGTGAAGGTCATGTGGAGGCGTCCCCTTTCGCGGATGCCCATCTTAGCATGCCTTTTGCCCCATCGGACCGGCTCCGGCGACCGTTTGCGCAGGTCAGGGGCACCCGCCCCCGTCGCGGGGTCCGGCAGGCACTAGGCTGACCCCGCACCGACCGCCTTGACCCAGGACTCCAGGAGCCCCGTGTGATCAGCCGTCCTCGTCGCGCCGTCGCCACGGCCACGACCGCCGCGCTCGCGGCCGCCACGCTCCTCCTGACCGGGTGCTCGGCGACGAACCCGATCACGACGCAGAACAACTACGCGGCGTCGGACGGCTCGCACGTCGAGCTCGGCGACCTGCGGCTCGGCAACCTCATCGTGCTCTCGGCGGGCCAGGGCGAGCCGGGCGCCGTCGTCGGCTCGGTGACGAACGACGCGGGCGAGGCGACGAGCGTGACGATCGCCGTCGCCGGCGCGGAGGCGGGCACGTTCCGCGTCGACGGCCGCGGCACGGTCCTGCTGGGCCAGGAGGACGGCGAGACCCTCGAGGTCGAGAGCGTCGAGGAGCCCCCGGGAGCGTTCATCGACCTCACGGTGACGTCCGACGCCGGGTCGACGACGGTCGGGGTCCCCGTGCTCGACGGGACGCTGCCCGAGTACGCGGACGCCGTCCCGTCGGGCGACGACGAGGGCTGACCCCCGGCACTCCGTCGGGGGTGTGAAGGCTTGGTCGCGCCCCGCGCGACGAACCCTTCACCACGCGCCCGTGGCCCCGGTCGGGTCAGACGGCGACGGGCTCCACCCCCAGCTCGTCGAGCAGCTGCAGCACGCGCCCACGGATCTCGTCCCGGATCACGCGGACGGGCTCGATCCCCTGGCCGGCAGGGTCGTCGAGCGCCCAGTCCTCGTAGCGCTTGCCGGGGAAGATCGGGCAGACGTCGCCGCACCCCATCGTGATGACGACGTCGGACGCCTGGACGGCCTCCGTCGTGAGCACCTTGGGTCGCTGGTCGCGGATGTCGATGCCCACCTCGAGCATGGCGTCGACGGCCGTGGGGTTGATCTGGTCGGCCGGCATCGAGCCCGCCGAGCGCACCTCCACGGCACCGCCCGACAGGTGCGTGAGGAACCCGGCCGCCATCTGCGACCGGCCGGCGTTGTGCACGCACACGAACAGGGCGGACGGTCGGGCGTCGGTGGTCGGCGTGGTGCTCTCGGTCATGCGTCCTCCTGGGATCGCTGCCCGCCGGACGGCGGGACGAGGTCGGCGGCGAGCGCCCGGACCCGGGCCTCGAGGTCGTCCCGGATCGCCTGCACGCCGAGCGGGGAGGCGAGCGCGGGATCGCCCACCGCCCAGTCCTCGTAGCGCTTGCCGGGGAGCACCGGGCACGCGTCGCCGCAGCCCATGGTGACGATGACGTCCGCCGCACGGACGGCGTCGTCGGTGAGCGGCTTGGGGAAGGGCTCCTCGTCGCCGTCGGCGAGGAGGGCGTCGAGGACGGGCCGGACCGTCGCGTGCACTTCGGCGGCGGGGACGGAGCCCGCCGAGCGCACGACGACGGCGTCGCCGGCGACCCGCCGCAGCAGCGCCGCGGCGAGCTGCGAGCGCCCGGCGTTCGCGACGCAGACGAAGAGCACGCGCGGCCTGCGGTCGCCGTCGCCCGCGCGGGCCGCCGCGATGTCCTCGAGCCGCTGCCGGGCGAACCGCTCGGCGAGCACCGGGAGGTGCTGCGTGACGCGCGCCGTCCGGCCGAGCGCGGTGTAGGAGCCCCGGACCACGCGCGTCACGAGCTCGTCGTCGAGGTCGGCGAAGCGGGCGGCGAGGCGGCGCGTGGTGCGCGCGAGCACCGCGTCGACGTCGAGGAGCACGTGGTCCGTGTCGTCGCCGTCGCGCGCCGTCGGCCCGGCACCCGGTCCCGTCGACCGCGCCGCCGCGGCGGCCAGTGCGTCGAGCAGGTCGGACACCACCCGGTCCATGCCCGGGGCGAGGCCGTACAGCACCCAGGTGCCGCGCCGCTCGGCGACGAGGACGCCGGCCTCCCGCAGCGCGCGCAGGTGGTGCGAGACGGTCGGCGCGGTCAGCTCGGTCAGGGAGGCGATCGCGCCGGCGGGGAGCCGACCCGACGCGGCGCCGGCGACGGCGGAGACGATCTGCAGCCGGAGCGGGTCGGCGAGCGCCCGGAGCACTCCCGCCACCCCCTCCGCGGCGTCGCGGGAGAGCGCGTGCTGGGGACCGACGTCGGTCGTCGTCATGGGCCGCCTCCTTGTTTCGACGATCCTCTCATTAGAAGATCCTCGAAACAAGGCCTTAGCAGATCAGCTCACCCGAAGCGGCCGGAGATGTAGTCCTCCGTCGCCTGCTGCGTCGGGGTCGAGAACATGGTGCGCGTGTCGTCCATCTCGACCAGCCGGCCGGGCTTGCCCGTGCCCTCGATCGTGAAGAACGCGGTGCGGTCGCTGACGCGGGCCGCCTGCTGCATGTTGTGGGTGACGATGACGATCGTGTAGTCGTCCTTGAGCTCGGCCATGAGGTCCTCGATGGCGAGCGTCGAGATCGGGTCGAGCGCCGAGCACGGCTCGTCCATGAGCAGCACCTGCGGCTTCACCGCGATCGCGCGCGCGATGCAGAGGCGCTGCTGCTGCCCGCCCGAGAGCGACGAGCCCGGGCGGTCGAGACGGTCCTTGACCTCGTTCCAGAGGTTCGCGCCCCGCAGCGACGACTCGACCAGGTCGTTCGCGTCGCCCTTGGAGATGCGGCGGTTGTTGAGCCGGACGCCCGCGAGGACGTTCTCGGCGATCGACATCGTCGGGAACGGGTTCGGTCGCTGGAAGACCATGCCGACCTGGCGGCGCACCGCGACGGGGTCGACGCCGGCTCCGTACAGGTCGACGCCGTCCATGAGCACCGTGCCCTGGACCCGAGCACCCGGGATGACCTCGTGCATGCGGTTGAGCGTGCGCAGGAAGGTCGACTTGCCGCAGCCCGAGGGGCCGATGAGCGCGGTGATCGACCGCGGCTCGATGGTCATGGCGACGTCGGCGACGGCCCGGAACGAGCCGTAGAAGACGTCGAGGTCCTTGATGTCGATGCGCTGTGCCACGAGGGCGTCCTTCCGGGGGTGCGGGGTGAGGTCGAGGGGGCGGCGTCGGCCGTCAGCGGCCGGCCTTCGGCGCGAAGTACCGCGCGACGAGGCGGGCGCCGAGGTTGATCACCATGACGATGAGGATGAGCGTGAGGGCCGCGGCCCAGGCGCGGTCGATGTTGATCGTCTCGATGCAGTCCGTGGCGCCCTCCGTGCACGGGACCAGGCCCTGCGCGTACTGGCGGAACACGTAGACGGGGAGGGTCATCATGCGGCCCTCGAACACGTTGGTGTTGATCGAGTCGATGACGCCCACGGTGACGAGGAGGGGCGCGGTCTCGCCGATGACGCGCGCGATCGCGAGCATGACGCCCGTGACGATGCCGCCGACGGCGGTCCGCAGCACGACCTTGACGACCGTGAGCCACTTGGGCACGCCGAGGGCGTAGGACGCCTCGCGCAGCTCGTTCGGGACGAGCCGCAGCATCTCCTCGCACGACCGGACGACGACGGGGATCATGAGGACGGACAGCGCGACGGCGCCGACCAGGCCGAACCGCACGCCGGGTCCGAAGAACACCGCGAAGAGCGCGTACGCGAACAGGCCGGCGACGATCGACGGGATGCCCGTCATGACGTCGACGAAGAACGTCACGGCCCGTGCGAGCGGCCCGCGGCCGTACTCGACCAGGTAGACCGCGGCCATGATCCCGATGGGCACCGAGATGACCGTCGCCGCCCCGGTGACGAGCACGGTGCCGACGATCGCGTGGTAGATGCCGCCGGCGTCCATGCCGCCGAAGACGCCGCGCATCGAGACGGTGAGGAAGTAGGGCGAGAGCCGCTCGACGCCGTTGCTCACGACGGTCCACGCGAGCGAGAGCAGCGGCACGAGCGCGACGCCGAACGCGAGCGCGACGACGACCGTCATCGCGCGGTCCGTGAACCGGCGACGGCCGCCGGAGGAGGTGAGCAGGTCGCGCGTCGTCGCGCTGCTCGGCGACCGGTCGGCCGTGGGGGTGGTGGTGGCCATCAGTTCGCTCCGGAGAAGTCCTTGCGCCGGGACACGACCCAGCGCGCGGCCATGTTGACGGCCAGCGTGATGACGAACAGGGCGAGACCGGTCGCGATGAGCGTCGAGACGCCCAGCGGGTTGGCCTCGGGGAACTGGTTCGCGATGTTGGCGGCGATGGTCTGGTGGCGACCGGCCTGGAGCAGCGCGAACGAGTAGGTGAACCCGGGCGAGAGGATCATGAGCACGGCCATCGTCTCGCCGAGCGCGCGGCCGAGCCCGAGCATCGAGGCGCTGATGAGGCCCGAGCGTCCGAACGGCAGGACGGCCATCCGGATCATCTCCCAGCGGGTCGCGCCGAGGGCGAGCGCCGCCTCCTCGTGCAGGCGCGGCGTCTGGAGGAAGACCTCGCGCGAGACGGCCGTGATGATCGGCAGGATCATCACGGCGAGCACCAGGCCGACCGTCATGATCGTGCGCGGCGGCTGGCTCGCGGGCCCGGCGAAGAGCGGGATCCAGCCCAGGGTGTCCGCGAGCCACTCCCACAGCGGCGAGAGGCGGGGCGCGAGCCAGACGACGCCCCACAGGCCGTACACGACGCTCGGGACGGCCGCGAGCAGGTCGACGACGTACCCGAGCCCCGACGCGATGCGGCGCGGGGCGTAGTGCGACGTGAAGAGCGCGATGCCGACCGCGAGGGGCACGGCGATGACGAGCGCCACGAGCGCGCCGAGCACCGTGCCGAAGATCAGCGGCCCGACGAAGCCCAGCAGGGTCTCGCCCTCGGGGAACCACTGGACGCCCTCGCTCAGCTCCTCCGACGACGCCGACATCGCGGGCCAGGCCCGGAGCACGAGGAAGACGGCGACGGCCGCGAGCACCACGAGGATCGTGGCACCCGCGCCGGTCGCCGTCGTGGCGAACAGGCGTCCCGCGAGGTCGCGGCGGGTCGAGCGGACGGCGCGGCCCGTGTCGCCGGACCGCTCGCGACCGGGTGGCGTCCCGCCGTCGGCAGGGGGTGGCCCGGCCGCCGACGCGTGGCGGGCGGGGGGCTCGGTCTCGGGGGTGCTGACCAGCCGGGGGGTGCTGCTGCTCACGGGTGCTCCGGGGAGGGGGAGGCGCTGACGGACGGACGGCGCACGGTGGCCGGCCCGAGCGGGGCCGGCCACCGTGCGGGCGTCGGTCAGGAGATGGACTCGATGACGGACTCGACCTCGGCCCGCAGCTCGTCCGAGATGGGGGCGGCGCCCGCGGCCTCGGCCGCGGTCGTCTGGCCCTCCTCGCTCGCCACGTACCCGAGGAACGCCTTGACGAGCTCGGCCTCGGCCGGGTCCTCGTACTGCGTGCAGGCGAGCGAGTAGGAGACGAGGACCAGCGGGTAGGCACCCTCGGCCGTCGTCGTGCGGTCGAGCTCGACCACGAGGCTGGCCTCCGGCCGGCCCTCGGCGCGCGGGGACGCGTCGACGACCGCGGCCGCGGCCTCGGGCGAGTACGGCACGTAGGCCTCGCCGACCTTGACCGCGACGGTGCCGAGCGAGCCGGCCTTCGACGCGTCGGCGTAGCCGATCGTCCCGTCGCCGTCGGTCACCGTCTGGACGACGCCCGACGTGCCCTGGGCGGACTGCCCACCCGCGACCGGCCAGTCGCCGCTCGCCTCGTGCGGCCACGCCTCGGGGGCGGTCGCCGCGAGGTACTCGGTGAAGTTCTCGGTGGTGCCGGACTCGTCCGAGCGGTTGACCGGCGTGATCGGCAGGTCGGGGAGCTCGACGTCGGGGTTCTCCGCGGCGATCTCCGGGGCGTTCCACGTCGTGATCTTCTGGTCGAAGATGCCCGCGATCGTCGCCGGCGACATGTTCAGGGAGTCGATGCCCTCGAGGCTGAAGATCACCGCGATCGGCGAGATGTAGAGGGGGAGCTCGGCGGCCTCGCCGCTCACGCAGCGGTCGGCGGCCTGGGCCAGCTCGTCCTCCTTGAGCGCCGCGTCCGAGCCGGCGAACTGCGTGCCGCCCTCGAGGAACTGCGTGCGCCCGCCGCCCGACCCGACCGGGTCGTAGGCCACGGAGACGTCCGGGTTCGAGCTCTGGAAGCCGGCGATCCAGGCCTGCATCGCGGACTCCTGGGAGCTCGCGCCGGCGCCCTCGAGCTGGCCGCTCAGGGTCGAGACCTCCTCGGTGTCGGGGGAACCCGAGGCGGCGGGGTCAGGCTCAACCGCGTTGTCCGAGCCGCACGCTGCGAGGGTCAGCGAGAGCGCGCCGATGGCGACGACGGTCGCCTTCCGGCTGAGTCGGTCGATCTTCACTGTGTTCCGTCCTGTCGATCCGTGCCCGGGGCGGGGTCTGCCCCCAGCACTCCGGACGGTAGGGAGCGCGGGTGACCGGGGACCCGGGCGACGGTGAACGCAGGGTGAACGCGGCGGGACGGTTCGGTCCGGCGGGACGGCGTGGTCCGAGGGGACGTGCCCGGCGCGACGCTGCGCCGGGCGCGGGCTCAGTGGTCGGCGAGCTTGTAGCCCAGGCCGCGCACGGTCTGCAGGCGCACCGGGTTGCCCGGGTCCGCCTCGATCTTCGCGCGGATGCGCTTGACGTGGACGTCGAGGGTCTTGGTGTCGCCGACGTAGTCCGAGCCCCACACCCGGTCGATGAGCTGCCCGCGCGTGAGGACGCGGCCCGCGTTGCGCATGAGGAACTCGAGGAGCTCGAACTCCTTGAGCGGGAACGCGGTCGCGACGCCGTCGACCTCGACCGTGTGCCGCTCGGGGTCGAGGCGCACGGGCCCGACCTCGAGCGCGCCGTCGTCGAGCGCCTCGGGCGCCTCGGTGCGCCGGCGCAGCACCGCACGGATGCGCGCGAGCAGCTCGCGCGACGAGTACGGCTTGGTCACGTAGTCGTCGGCGCCGATCTCGAGGCCCACGACCTTGTCGATCTCGCTGTCCTTCGCGGTGAGCATGATGACCGGCACGTTGCTCGTCTGGCGCAGGCGGCGGCACACCTCGATCCCGCTGAGCCCGGGCAGCATGAGGTCGAGCAGGACGAGGTCCGCTCCCACGCGCTCGAACTCGTCGAGCGCGTCGGGGCCGGTCGCGGCCACCGACACGTCGAAGCCCTCCTTGCGCAGGAGGTAGGACAGCGGGTCGCGGTAGGACTCCTCGTCCTCGACCACGAGGATGCGCGTCATGCGCCGTCTCCTTCTTCGGGCACGCCGGCCGACGCCAGCGGCAGGCGGATGGTGAAGGTCGAGCCCTGGCCGGGCTCGGACCACACGGTGACCTCGCCGCCGTGGTCGGCCGCGATGTGCTTGACGATGCTCAGGCCGAGGCCCGTGCCGCCAGTGTCGCGCGACCGCGCCTCGTCGACGCGGTAGAACCGCTCGAACAGCCGGTCCTGCTGGTCGGTCGGGATCCCGATGCCCTGGTCGACGACGGCGACCTCGACGAGGCCGTCGCCGGTGCGCAGCGTGGTGCCGACGGCGATGCGCGTGCCCGGGTCGGAGTAGGCGATCGCGTTGTCGAGCAGGTTGCGGACGGCGGTGACGAGCAGGTCGTGGTCGCCCCACACGTGCGCGCCCCGGTCGCCGCCGGACTCGAGCGCGATGTCCTTGGCCGCCGCGCCGGTCCGCGCGCGGTCGACCGCCTCGTGGACGACGTCGTCGAGCGGGACCGTGCGCGCCTGGTTCAGCGGGTCCTCGACCTGGAGCCGCGACAGCTCGATGATCTCCTGCACGAGGTGGCTCAGGCGCGTCGACTCGGTCTGGATGCGCGCTGCGAACCGCCGCACGGCCTCGGGGTCCTCCGCCGCCTGCTCGACCGTCTCGGCCAGCAGCGCGAGCGCGCCGACGGGCGTCTTGAGCTCGTGCGAGACGTTGACGACGAAGTCGCGGCGGATCGCCTCGACGCGGCGCGCCTCGGTGCGGTCCTCGGCGAGCAGCAGGACGTGCCGGATGCCCAGCGGTGCGACGCGCAGCTGCACGAGGATCGTCGCCCCGCCGAGCGGGCCGCGCGGGAGCTCGAGCTCGGCGTCGCGGATCTCGCCGTCGCGCGCGACCGCCGCGGTCAGCGCGCGCACCTCCTCGTGCGCGACGCGGTCGCTGCGGACGAGGCCGAACGCGTGGGCCGCGGCGCTCGCGCGGACCACGGTCCCGTCGAGCGTGACGACGACGGCGGCCGAGCGCAGCACGGCGAGCACCGCGGCGACGCCCTCGTCGAGCCCGTCGGTGGGCGGCTCGGGCGGTTCGGCGTGCTGCTCGCGCTCGCTCACCCGGAACGCGAGCGCGGCCGCGAGCCCCACGGCGAGGCCCAGCAGGCCCGCCACCAGGGCCGTCATCCCATCGATCACATCGCCACCCTACGGTCGCCGCGGCACCCCTCCGTCGCGTGACGAGCCCCTGCCGCCCCGACGCCCGCTGATGTTCACCTCGGGGTGGCCGACCGTTCACCTCGCCCTGCGAACCTCCGCCGTGGAGCACGCGCCACCGCGTGCGCGCCGACCCGGAGGGCGGCGCACCGCCGCCCGGACCGACGGTCCGCGGACGGTCCGACGACCGGCCGCACGCGGCCGACGACAGGCAGGGACAGCATGCGGGACATCTTCACGGCGGAGCTCACGGCGCTCGGCGAGGACCTCACGGCGATGAGCCGGCTGGTCGAGTCCGCGATCGCGTCCGCGGGCACCGCGCTGCTGACCGCGGACCTCCCGCTCGCCGAGAGCGTCATCGCGGACGACCACACCATCGACGCCATCGAGCGCGACCTCGACGAGCGCTGCGTGCTGCTCATCGCGCAGCAGCAGCCCGTCGCGCGCGACCTGCGGGTCGTCGTCTCCGCGCTGCGGATGAGCGCGTCCCTCGAGCGCATGGGCGACCTCGCGCGGCACATCGCCGAGGTCGCGCGCCTGCGCTACCCCGCCTCCGCGGTGCCGGCCGGCCTGGTCGACACGTTCACGCAGATGCACCAGGGGGCCGTCGCCGTCGCGCAGGCGGTGACCCAGGTGCTCGCCTCGCACGACCTCGACGTGGCGGCTGCCATCGAGAAGGCCGACGACCTGCTCGACCACCTCCACGCCGAGACGTTCGGCGCGACGCTCGGCGGCACCCAGCAGCTCACCGCGCAGGAGACGGTCGACGTCACCCTGTGCGCGCGGTACTTCGAGCGCTTCGGCGACCACGGCGTCGCCGTCGCGCGCCGCGTGGTCTACCTCGTCACGGGCGACTTCGCCGAGGACCGCGGCGCCTGACCCGCACCAGCGGCGCCCCACCCGCACGCGCCGGAGCCCCTCCGGCGACCCGGTCCGCTCAGGACGTGCGGCGCGCGGTGCCCCTGGTGCCGGTGGCACGCCACCGGCCTGCCGCGACGTCACACCGGCATCACGAGCACCGTGCGCCGCACGTCTCGTCCGGACCCGACCGCGGAAGCACCGCGGGCCGGGCGCGGTTGACGGGGACATGACCGAGCCGAGCGCGATGCCGACCACGCCCATCCCCGCCGTGCACGAGCTGCGGCTCGTCATGACCGTGCAGGACTTCGAGGCGGCGGTCGCGCTCTGGCGCGACCGGCTCGGCCTGCCGCAGTCGGCCGACTTCAGCGGCCCGCAGGGCAGGGTCGTGCTGCTCGAGGCGGGCCGCGCGACGCTCGAGCTGGTCGACGCCGACCAGGCCGCCTACATCGACGACGTCGAGGTCGGCCGGCGAGTGGCCCCGGCGTTGCGGGTCGCGCTCGGCGTCGCCGACGCGGCCGACGCGGCCGGGACGCTCGAGGCGGCCGGTGCCGCGGTCGTCGCGCCGCCGACGCGCACCCCGTGGGGGTCCCTCAACGCGCGCCTGGACACCCCCGACGCCGTCCACCTCACCGTCTTCTCGGACGAGGCCTAGCGCGCTCCACGGGTCGCGGCCCGACGCACGACGGTCCGCCACCCGCGAGGGGTGACGGACCGTCGTCGGACGTGCGCCGGCAGCGCCGGCGGAGGGGTCAGCGACCCTGGTTCGCGACCGCCTTGATGGCCTCGGCCGCGGCCTCGGGGTCGAGGTACTGGCCGCCCTTCGTCACGGGCTTGAGGGTCTCCTCGTCGAGCTCGTAGCGCAGCGGGATGCCCGTGGGGATGTTGATCCCGGCGATGGTCTCGTCGTCGATGTCGTCGAGGTACTTGACGATCGCGCGGATCGAGTTGCCGTGCGCCGCGACGAGCACGGTCTTGCGCTCGCGCAGGTCGGGGACGATCGCGCTCTCCCAGTAGGGCAGCGCGCGCTCGAGGACGTCCTTGAGGCACTCGGTGCGCACCGTGGGCTCGCCCGCGTAGCGCGGGTCCGCGTCCTGCGAGAACTCCGAGCCGAGCGCGATCTCGGGCGGCGGGACGTCGTAGGAGCGGCGCCACAGCATGAACTGCTCCTCGCCGAACTCCGCGAGCGTCTGCTTCTTGTCCTTGCCCTGGAGCGCGCCGTAGTGCCGCTCGTTGAGGCGCCAGCTGCGCTTGACGGGGATCCAGTGCCGGTCGGCGGCGTCGAGCGCGAGGTTCGCGGTCGTGATCGCGCGGCGCAGGAGCGACGTGTGCACGACGTCGGGGAGGACGCCGGCGTCGGTGAGCAGCGTGCCGCCGCGCTTCGCCTCGGCCACGCCCTTCTCGGAGAGGGCGACGTCGACCCAGCCGGTGAACAGGTTCTTGGCGTTCCACTCGCTCTCGCCGTGGCGGAGCAGGACAAGGGTGTAGGTCATGCGTCCATCCTGCCGCACGGCCCGCGGGCCGCCTCCGGGACGTCCGTCCAGCAGACGTGCCGCGCGCGGCGGTAGGCGCGGTCAGCGCGCGACGGGCCGCCGGTGCCGGGGGTGCCCCGTGAGGGCGCGGCGACGCTCGGCCGCGAGCTCGTAGACCTTGAGCATCGAGGCCGCCGCGGCGTCCCAGCCGAGCCCGCGCGCGTGCCGGCGCGCCCCGGCGCCGAGCAGCGCGCGACGGGCCGGGTCGGCCAGCAGGTCGGCGAGCGCGCGCGCCCACGCGTCGGGCTCGTGACCCCGCACGAGCACACCCGTCACGCCGTCGACGACGACGGTGCGCAGCCCTCCGACGCCGGCCGCGACGACGGGCGTCCCGCACGCCTGCGCCTCGGCCGCGACGAGCCCGAAGGACTCGCTGCGCGACGGCACGGCGACGACGTCGGCGGCGCGGTACCAGCGCGCGAGCGCGGCCCGCGCGACGGGTGGCCGCAGGCGCACCCGGTCCGCGACGCCGAGCGACGCGGCGAGCGCACGCAGGTCGTCGACCGCGGCACGGCCCCCGCTCGCGCCGCCGAGGACGACGAGGAGCGGCACGGGCAGCGCCCGCGCGCGCAGGGCGGCGAGCGCCCGGACGAGGACGTCGGGCGCCTTGAGCGGCTGCACGCGGCCCGCGAAGAGGACGACGTGCTCGTCGGGCGGCAGGCCGACCTCGCGGCGCGCGCGCGCACGGGCGTCGTGGGGGTCGCGCGCCCGCGCGTCCGGCCCGAAGAGGTCGAGGTCGACGCCCGGGGCGACGACGTGGACGGCGGCCGGGTCGGCGTCGTAGAGCTCGACGAGGTCTCCCGCCTCCTCGGCCGTGCTCGCCACGAGGGCGTCGGCGGCCGCGACGACCTGCTCCTCGCCGATGACGCGCCCGTGCGGCTCGGGGGCGTCGCCGGGCGCGAGCGCGGCGTTCTTGACCTTGGCGAGCGTGTGCATGGTGTGCACGAGCGGGACGTCCCAGCGGTCGGCCGCGAGGAAGCCGACCTGGCCCGACAGCCAGTAGTGCGCGTGGACGACGTCGTACCAGCCCGCGGACCGCGCTGCCTCGGTCCGCAGGACACCCGCGGTGAACGCGCAGAGCTGGCCCGGCAGCTCGCTCTTGTCGAGGCCCTCGTAGGGGCCGGCGGGCACGTGCCGGACGAGCACGCGCTCGTCGAGCGGCACGACGTCGGGCTGCGACGACGCCGTCGCGCGCGTGAAGATCTCGACCTCCGCGCCGCGCGCGGCGAGCGCGCGCGCGAGGTCGGTGACGTAGACGTTCATGCCGCCGGCATCACCGGTGCCCGGCTGGTCCAGCGGCGACGTGTGCACGGAGAGCATGGCCACGCGTGGTTCGTCCCTCACCGCTGCCTCACCCGCCGCTCCTCGTCGCCGGCGCGCACGGAGGCCGCCGTCCACCGTTGACAGAGCAAGTATCCGTCGTCCGGGGCGTGCGCGCTCACCGGGCCCACGGAGCGGGCGGCCGGACGGGCCGCGGCACCTCAGGCCGGGACGACGCAGGCGGGGTACGGCACGGCGAGCGACCCCGCGACCTCGCCCACGGCGGCGCCGTCCCAGGGCAGGCTCGTGACGAGCCCGGCGTTCTGCACCGCGACCACCACCCAGCCGGCGGCAGACCCGTGGTCCCCCGGGACGAGCGCGAGGTGGCGCGGCCACGCGCCCCCGACGGGTGCGTCCGCGCGGTGCTCGACCCGGGCGCCGCCGTCGAGCAGCGCGAACCGCGCGACGACGTCGGCGCCGCGCACGCCCACGAGCAGCTGCTCGCCCGCGACGACCGGGTGCGCGGGGTAGAGGTGGCGGCCCGACACGACGGGGCTCGCGCACGCGGGCACGACCTGCAGCTCGGTCGCCGTCCCCGAGGGCGCGTCCCACGCGAGCACGTGCACGGTCGCCGTGAGCTCCCCGACCACGTAGAGGTGCCCACCGGGGCCGACGGCGAGGTGCCGCGGCCCGGTGCCGGGGGCGAACCGGAACGCCGTCCCCTGCTCGGTCAGCCCGCCGTCGCCGTCGACGCGGAACCGGCGCAGCTCGTCGGTGCCGAGGTCCGCGACGAGCAGCCACCCGCCGTCGACGAGCGTGCTCGAGTGCGCGTGCGGCCCCTCCTGCCGGTCCGCGCGCGGCCCCGAGCCGCGGTGGCCGAACGTCGCGGCGGGGCGGCCGGTCGCGACGACCTCGGGCGCGAAGCCGCCGTCGGGCGCGAGCGGGACGACGACGACCGAGCCGGTCTCGTAGTTGGTCGCCCAGAGCGCGCGGCCCGCGGGGTGGACGAGCAGGTGGCACGGCCAGCCGCCGTCGCTCGAGAGGCGCTGGCGCTCGGTGAGGGTGCCGTCCTCGGCGACCTCGAACGCCGTGAGGCTGCCCTCGTCCCACTCGCCCGCGGCGTAGAGCCACCCGCCGCCGGGGTGCGTCGCGAGGAACGACGGGGTCGGCGTGGCCGCGGCGAGCCGGCCCTCGAGGCGACCGCTCGCCGGGTCCAGCTCGAGCAGCCAGATCCCCTCGCCGGTGCCCACCGCGCCGCCCGGGCCGTCCGCGGGGTACGTGCCGACCCACACGCGCACGGGTCGCGCCCCGGCCTCGGCGTCGGCCGGGCGGGCCGGCGTGGGGGGCGTGGCGGAGGTCACAGGGCGTGAGCCTAGGGGCGGCGACCGCGGCCCCGGCACCGCCGACCGAGGGGCGGCACGTGTCCCTCAGGCGTCGGCGCCCGCCGCGACGACGGCGTCCTCGCCTGCCCAGCCCGCCGGGTCGTCCACGAGCGCCTGGAGCACCGACAGCGCGCCGCCCGTCATGGCCGGGTAGCGGCCCGCGCGCGCGACGCTCACCTCGACGCTCGACCACGCCGCGGAGATGACGCGGCGCCGCAGCTGAGCGCTCACGGCGTCGGCGAGGCGCGGCGCGAGCTCGGCGTAGATGCCGCCGAGCACGACCTGCTCGACGTCGACGACGTTGACGACGTTGGCGAGCGCGACGCCCAGCGCGGAGCCGGCGACGTCGAGCGCGGCCAGCGCGCGCGGGTCGCCGTCGTCGGCCGCGGCGAGGAGCGCGGACAGCGGCGCGGACCGGTCGAGCCCGGCCCGCGCGAGGACGGCGTCCTGGCCCGCGTAGCTCTCGAGGGTGCCGCCCTCGTCGGCGGTGCCGGCGGTGCCCGCGGTGCCCAGGACCATGTGGCCGATCTCGCCGCTCCACCCGTGCCGGCCCGCGAAGATCTGCCCGTCGAGGACGATCGCGCCACCGACGCCGACCTCACCCGAGACGTAGACGAAGCTCGACGGGCCGTCGCCGCGCCGCGCTCGCGCCTCGGCGCCGGCGGCGAGGTTGGCCTCGTTGGCCAGGCGCGGCGGCAGCCCCGCGAGGACCGGGTGGCGCGTGAGCAGGGCCACGACGTCGACGTCGTGCCAGCCGAGGTTGGGGGCGAGGCGCAGCGGGCCGGTGACGCTGTCCACGAGGCCGGGCAGCGCGAGCGCCGTCCCGACGAGCGCGACGCCGTCGGCGGACAGACGCGCGACCACCTGCCCCGCGAGGCGCGCGAGGCGGTCGAGGACGTCGGCCGGGTCGCTGCCGCGGAAGTCGCCGCCCTCGACCTCCTCGGCGACGACCTCCCCCGCGAGGTCGACCGCCCGGACGCCGAGGTAGTCGACGTTGACCTCCATGCCGACCGCCGCGACCGTGCCGCGCGCGGGGACCAGCGGGACCGCGGGCCGGCCCGCGCGCTGGGCCGCGACCGGGGCGAGCTCGGCGACGAGGTCGAGCGCGAGGAGCCGGTCGACCAGGGCCGAGACGGTGGCGCGCGTGAGGCCCGTGGCGCCCGCGATGTCGGCCCGCGAGACGGGCCGGGGCGCGTCGAGCACGTGCCGCAGCGCGACGCCGAGGTTGTGCTGGCGCAGGCTCTGCTGGCGGGCGACCGCCTCGGGGGCGCGGCGGCCGCGGCCCGTCCCCGACGCTCGGTGCAGCGCCGGGCGCGCACCCTCCTCGACGTCCGTCATGCCTTGACCCTACCGACGATCCGCGGATATGTTTAGTCATCCAACAAATCGGGGTCACCGCCCCGCCCGCTCTCATCGAGGAGACGCCAGATGGTCCGCAAGCCCACCCCCGAGGACAGGTTCTCGTTCGGTCTGTGGACCGTCGGCTGGGCCGCCCGCGACCAGTTCGGCGACGCCACGCGCCCCGAGCTGGACCCGGTCGAGTCCGTGCACCGCCTCGCCGAGCTCGGCGCGTCGTTCGTGACGTTCCACGACGACGACGTCGTGCCCTTCGGCTCGGACGACGCCGAGCGCACCCGCATCCTCGACCGCTTCCGCGGCGCGCTCGACGAGACCGGCATCAAGGTCGAGATGGTCACGACCAACACGTTCTCGCACCCGATCTTCAAGGACGGCGCGTTCACGTCGAACGACCGCCGCGTGCGCCGCTTCGCGCTGCGCAAGATCCTGCGCAACGTCGACCTCGCCGCCGAGCTGGGCGCCGAGACGTTCGTCATGTGGGGCGGCCGCGAGGGCGCCGAGTACGACGCCGCCAAGGACCTCTTCGCCGCGCACCAGCGCTACGCCGAGGGCATCGACACCGTCGCCGGCTACATCAAGGAGAAGGGCTACGGCCTGCGCATCGCGCTCGAGCCCAAGCCGAACGAGCCCCGCGGCGACATCCTCCTGCCGACCATCGGCCACGCGCTCGGCCTCATCTCGACGCTGGACAACGGCGACATCGTCGGCCTCAACCCCGAGGTCGGGCACGAGCAGATGGCGGGCCTCAACTTCACGACGGGCATCGCGCAGGCCCTGTGGCAGGGCAAGCTCTTCCACATCGACCTCAACGGCCAGCGGTCCATCAAGTACGACCAGGACCTCGTCTTCGGCCACGGCGACCTGTTCTCCGCCTTCGCGACCGTGGACCTGCTCGAGAACGGCTTCCCGAGCGGCGGCCCGCGCTACGAGGGCCCGATCCACTTCGACTACAAGCCCTCGCGCACCGAGGACATGCAGGGCGTGTGGGACTCGGCGGCCGCCAACATGGCCACCTACATCCTGCTCAAGGAGCGGGCGCTCGCGTTCCGCGCCGACCCCGAGGTGCAGGAGGCGCTCCACGCGTCCGGCGTGTTCGAGCTCGCGCAGCCGACGCTCGGCGAGGGCGAGACGCTCGAGGCGTTCCTCGCCGACCGCTCGGCGTTCGAGGACGTCGACACCGACGAGGTGGGCGCGCACGGCTTCGCGTTCGTGCGCCTCAACCAGCTCGCGCTCGAGCACGCGCTCGGCGCCCGCTGACCCACAGCCCGCCGTCGTCAGGCCCCGGACGTGCGCACCGCGCCGCGTCCGGGGCCTGACGCGTCCCGCGTGACCACCACCCCCGAACCGAGAACCCCTGAACCCCTGAACCCCGAGGAGAAGCGATGACGCTCGTCGCCGGGGTGGACTCGTCCACCCAGTCCTGCAAGGTCGTCGTCCGCGACGCCGAGACCGGCGCCCTCGTGCGCACCGGCCGCGCGAGCCACCCCGACGGCACCGAGGTCGACCCGCGCCACTGGTGGGACGCGCTCGGCACCGCCCTCGAGGCCGCGGGCGGCATCGACGACGTCGCCGCGCTCGCCGTCGGCGGCCAGCAGCACGGCATGGTCGCGCTCGACGCGGACGGCGCCGTCGTGCGCGACGCGCTGCTGTGGAACGACACGCGCTCGGCCCAGGCCGCGCTCGACCTCGTGCGCGAGCTGGGCGGGTCCGCGGCCGAGGACACGCCCGCCGACGGCGGGGCGGCCGCATGGGCGTCCGCGATCGGGTCCGTGCCCGTGGCCTCGCTCACGGTCACCAAGCTGCGCTGGCTGCGCGACGCCGAGCCGCAGCACGCCGCGCGCGTCGCGGCCGTCGCGCTCCCCCACGACTGGCTGACCTGGCGCCTCGCCGGCAACGACGCGGGCGCGGCCGACCTCGCGGCGCTCGTGACGGACCGCTCCGACGTCTCGGGCACCGGCTACTGGTCGCCCTTCACCGAGGACTACCGGCGCGACCTGCTCACCCTCGCGCTCGGGCACGACGCCGTCCTGCCGCGCGTGCTCGGCCCGTCCGACGTCGCGTACGAGGTCGCGCGGGCCGACGGCTCCACGCTGCTGCTCGGGCCCGGGGCGGGTGACAACGCGGCCGCGGCACTCGGCCTCGGCATGCGCCCGGGCGACGTCGCGATCTCGATCGGGACGTCCGGCGTGGTGTCCGCGATCTCCGCGACGCCGACGGCGGACGCGTCCGGCCTGGTGACGGGCTTCGCCGACGCGACCGGCGCCTACCTGCCGCTCGCGTGCACGCTCAACGCGTCGCGCGTGCTCGACGCCGCCGCGCGCATGCTCGGCGTCGACCACGCGGGGCTCAGCGCGCTCGCGCTCTCGGCGCCCGCGGGGGCCGACGGGCTCGTGCTCGTGCCCTACCTCGAGGGCGAGCGGACGCCCAACAAGCCCGACGCCACGGGCGCGCTGCACGGCATGCGGCTCGCGAACACGACGCCCGCGCACCTCGCGCGCGCCGCGGTCGAGGGCATGCTGTGCGCGCTCGCGGACGGGCTGGACGCGCTGCGCGCGCAGGGCGTGCCGGTCGAGCGGGTCCAGCTCATCGGCGGCGGCGCGCAGTCCGAGGCGGTCCGCCGCATCGCCCCCGCGGTGCTCGGGCTCGACGTCACGGTGCCCGAGCCGGGCGAGTACGTCGCCGACGGCGCCGCGCGCCAGGCCGCGTGGGTCCTCGCGGCCCGGGGCGGGGCCACCGAGGCGCCGTCGTGGGCGGGTGCCCCGAGCGAGACGTTCACCGCGCCCCACGCACCCGTGATCCGCGAGCAGTACGCCGCGGTCCGCGAGCTCACGGCCCGCCGCCCGGCCTGACCCTCCCCGCCGCGGGGGGGGGGGGCCGCCCCCGCGACCCCCCGCCCCCCCCCCCCCCCCCCCCGGCGCCGGGGGGGGGGGGGG